>JAFGSI010000016.1 GCA_016934715.1 Anaerolineales bacterium | reverse complement strand
CGTTTTCTGCGCGAACATGGCGAGCGCTGGCTGAAACCGGTGACATTCAATTACTGGCGAAAATTGCTGCGCATTCGTCATTGGCAGCCTGCACCATTTGGCAAAGGTGAGTTATGGAATCCATGAGCCATCCGCATTGGGAAACGTTGACGCCTGCGACGCTCCAGGCTTTTCATCAGGTTGCGCGCCTGCCCTTTATCACAGGCTTCTACTTGGCTGGAGGCACCGGATTGGCCCTCCATCTGGGACACCGGTTTTCAGTTGACCTCGATTTCTTCTCTTCTGATGAAGCTGCTGTTGGCCCTGACCAACGTGATGCCTTGCGCCTATTATTGAATGATCCATCCCTGGCCATCACTTACGATAAAGCCGGCACATTTGTCGCCACCTGGCAGGGAGTTGGGGTCAGCTTTTTCCGTTTGCCGCTTTACCCGTTGGTGCAGCAGCCGGTGCTCCTGGAAGGTGTTCCCTTGGCAACGGTTCTTGAGATTGGCGCCATGAAGCTCGCGGCCATTATCGACCGCGGCACGCGCAAGGATATGGTGGATTTATACTACCTGCTCCAGGTAGTTTCTTTGGAGACCATCTTTGAAGTGGCTGCCGTGAAATATGCCCGCGTGCGCAGTTTTCCGGTCAGCGCGATGCGGGCGTTGGCCTATTTTGCCGATGCTGAGGCGCTGCCTATGCCGCGTATGTTGGATAAAACACCATGGGCGAAGATGAAAAAATTCTTGGAGCGCCAGGCGATGGATGCCGGGCGTAAGAATTTGGCTGACTTATGGAAGTAGGTTTACGGGAGATTCTGAACAGTCATTGCCAAGAGACTTTTTCTTTTAACGTAAGACCTCCCAATCCGCAAGGAAAGGGAGGTCTGTTTTTAAAAATCGTCTTTTGTGGCATGGCAAAACCAACTTGTCAATCTGGAACGGGTTGTCGTCCGCATCCTTGCGGAAGAAGCGTTCCCTTTTTCGCAAGGATGTATTTTTCGCGGGCCAGTCGGGCGATACGGAGGACAGTGCTTTCAGGCCGCAGGTCAGGCAAAGAACGAAGAAGCCAGCCGGGTGCGTTTTTC
Source organism: Anaerolineales bacterium (assembly GCA_016934715.1). Lineage (GTDB taxonomy): Bacteria > Chloroflexota > Anaerolineae > Anaerolineales > Villigracilaceae > JAFGSI01. Next base: position 9,853 of record JAFGSI010000016.1, on the reverse strand, counting down.
TTTCCGTAGATAGGGTCGATACTTTCATGATGCTTGGCCTACTCTCTTCATCAGCCATGTCCGCAACGGCTGTTGGACCTCGATATCGGTGATCTCATCCGGGTTCAGGGAGCGTTCTTCATAGGAGAAACTGACCAGGTCGTTCAAGGCCCGGGCCCGCGCCTCGCTTCGGACCGCTCCCTGCAGGTTGTAGGGATAGTTGTAGGTTGGTGGCAGGTTGCGCATCCGCTCCGGGTCAAGCGCAGTGGCCAGCAGGCCGCTCAGCAAGGCCTGGAATAGAAAGACCTGGTGGCGCTGGTCCTGGCAGGCAGCCTGCTGGTAGTCACGATCCAGAACCAGGGCCGCGAACAGCTCGGACCAGTGCTGAAGAAGGCCCAGGTCCGGGTTGATGGCAAAGGCATGGGAGTTGAAATAGGCCCGCAAGGTTTGCCCGTCGACAAAGGTGCGGACCGTCATCGCGACGTCATCCACCCCCAGGGCCGCATAGATACCCTTCCAGTAGGCATCCAGTGGGCCCCCGGCCGGCAGGCCGACGTTGCGGATGTGTACCGGCCGCAGGGCAGCGTCGTACTTCTCTCCAAGAGCATACAAGACCGGCGGATTGACCACCAGGCAGTTCGGATCGATCCAGATCAGCGAGCGGATCTGCCCGGCGGCCATTTCCTCGGCCCGGGCACAGGCCACCACCTTCTCGGAAAAGATATAGTTTTCGATCGGATCGGGGATCTCGAGCGGGAAGACGCGCACCCCCTCCCCGGCCAGAACAGCGGCCTCCGACCAGGAGCCTGCCGCGAAGACCCAGAACGGGGCGCGCCCGATCTCCCCGCCAAAGGAGCGCAGGCTGTCGATTAGCAGCCGGGCACAGGAAGCTCCGTAGGAGGACCGGAGGGCGGTGGTGAAAACGATCTGGTCAACAGCTGTTGGTTGCATCTGATCCTCTCCATATTTTGGACCTTGAAAACAAGATTCATGCCGAATCGCACGACCATGCAGAAGGAAACAGGGCACTCCCTCCGGTAGGGTTTCAGCACAGGATGGCACCCGGCCTGGGGGTCCTTGATCCGCCAAGTGGATGATTTGGGGCCTGCACCGAGATTTGAGTTATAATAAATATGACCAACCACCACCCTTAAGGGGGAGAGATGGCCATGCATTGTATTTCCGGAAAAGACGTCATTCGTTGGTACCACCACTTGTTGGCCCTGCCGCTCAAGGGACTGTCGGCCGTCAACCTTGGGCCGTTAGGCGGCGAGAACTCGATCTCGGTGGTCATCGAAACCATCCTGGCCCAGAAAAAGGGGCAGGAGGTCAATTTTCCGCTCTCGAAGACCGAACGTTTCTTTGTCCAGATGCTGACCTCCCCCCAGGCCCCGCCGTCCGATCCGCTGGTGGAATACCGGGCCCTGAACCACGCCGGGCAACGAGAGATCCTGCGCCGCTGGGGCAAACAGCGCCTGGGCGTGATCTGGATCGGTGGAGGCGTGTTCACCTACGCGCATCCCCTGATCGCCGAATGCAAACCCACCGACTGGCACATCTGGACCGACGCCAATCCGAAGGTCATCCAGACCGCCCAAGACAGGTTCGAGGAACTTCGCAAGCGGGCTGATAATCACAAGGTTGCCTACAACATCCTGCTGCCGCAGGATAGCGACTCATTGAACAAGAACATCCGCTTCATAGCCGGGCAGGGCGTCGAGCACATCGTCATCCAGGCCTACGGCGTCTTCTATGCCATGACGAGGGAAGAGAACCTGGAATGGCTGTGCCGCCTCGAGCGGCCGGCCGGGGTCGAGTTCAGTTTCCTGATCAACGCCATGCCGTGCCAGATCGACCTGATGCCCGGCATGCTGGTCGCCTTTCACAACCAGAAGATGATCTACTACGAAAGCAGCGACATCGAGGCCCTGTTCCAGCAAGCTCTGCCAGGCAGCCAGATCGTCTGGTCCGTGCCGCGCAAGCAGGAGGCCTCCGACGTCGAGGTCTGGCTGGTCCAGACCCCGGCCGGGTCTTCCCTGCGCGCCTGAGGGAACATGCTCAGAGAGGTTGCCTGAAGACCCTGTCGTTGACCGGCGGAGCGCCGCCCGACAATTCATTCCCGTCTTCCACTTCCACCGAAAGCAGGACCAGGCCCAGGTCGCGGATCTTGGCCAGCAGGCCGTGCAGGCCGGCCTGGTCGAGCACCGGTCCGACCAGCAACGTATCGAGGTCGGTCCGTTTGATCTCGAATCCGTCGAACCAGTCGCTCCAGGCCGAGTCCAGATGCCCACTGACCCGAATGGTATAGCGCAGTATACCAGGTGAAATCGGCATTTCCATGCCTGCTCCCATGAATCGATCTGCGCACATCATACGCGCAAACAGGGCGGGAAGCATCATCAAAATTGGGGATTTCAGGCCGGGGCCCGGGCTATAGAAGGCCCAGTTCCCGGGCACGATGGATGGCCTCCATGCGCCGGTTGACCCCCAATTTGGCATAGATCTTCTTGGCGTGCGTCCGCACCGTACTGACGGCAATGTAAAGTTGGCGAGCGATTTCGTTCATATCCAGGCTGGACTCGAGCATGCGCAGGACCTCCAGCTCGCGCCCGCTCAGCGGCTCGACCAGGCCTGCACCCCCATCCTGGACAGCGGGTTGAGATTCCGAGTGGAGAGCAGCAAGCAGACGGGCAGCGTAGTCGCGGGCGATCCCGCGTCCCAGCGCCCGGCGCAGCAGGTCGGCGACCGCCGGGCCAGCCTCGAGGATGGAACGGGTGAAACCCTCGGCCTCACCCAGGGACAGGGCCTCCTGGAAAGCCTCGAGGGCCGGAGCGACCTGGCCGTCCTGGTACAGGGCGACCGCCCGCAGCGATTCGATCACAATCATGCGGGTCACAGCACCGCTCCCGGCGACGAGATCATGCAGACGCTGCAGGAGTAGTTGCGCCTCCGACCAACGTTCCTGGGCCAGCAGCAGACGGGCCAGGGTCAGGTAGACGTCAAGCTGCCGGAAACGGATCTCATCCTCGATGCTCAGCCCGGCCTCTTCGGCCCAGCCCAGGGCCATTTCAAGGTCACCTGCCTGCAGGGCCATCTCGGCCTCCAGAGCAGTCAGCCAGGGCGGCCAGGACAGTTCGCCGCGCGAACGCTTGGCCAGGGCCATCTGCTCCCGGGCGGCAGCGAACTCGCCCCGGGCCACCAGGACGTCAGCGATGTCGATGTAGCCGGTCAGCTCAAATTCCTTCTGGCCCCACTGGCGGGAGATCTCCAGCCCCTGGCGGGCATATTCCAGGGCCGCCTCCAGATCGTTGCGCTCGCGGGCAATGCGGGCCAGTGCAATCCAGGCCATGCCGGCCATCCCGGCTCTCCGTCCAGCACTGCTCTCGGTCCGGACCATGTCCTGGTAGACCGCTTCTGCCTCCGACAGGCGTCCCATTTGCATCATCAGGCTGGTCAGGTTGCTGCGGGCCAGCATGGCAACGTGGTTGTTCCCGGCAGTCTCGCCAATGGCAACAGCCCGGGCAAAGGACTCCGCCGCCTCGGCCAGCCGACCCTCGCGACGGGTTTCGATCGCCAGCATGGTCAGGGCCAGGCACCGCGCCATCCAGTCATCTTCGGGCAGCAGGTCGATCGCCCGGCGGGCCTCAACCAAGGCGGTTTCCTCCTGGGCCCGCAGCCCGCCCCCGAAGCTGCGGATGGCGGCCACATGGCCGGCGATTCGCTGCGCTTCGGCCACCGTCAAGCCCCCGGACCCGGCCGCCGCCTCTGCCCGGACTAGCCAGCGATCCACGGCCTCCAGGTTGCCGGCGTAAACGTTGATGTACCCCTGGGCAATGCCCAGCCAGGGGCTGGACCGGGTCAGTTCATCCGGCAGCGATTCCAACCAGGAGGCCAGCGTGCCCAGGTGCCCCTGCCCAACCAGAGCCAGGACATTGCGTTCGGCGATCCGAGCGGCGCGGGCATAGTCCTCTGCCCCCAGGCTATGGCCGATGGCATCGGCAATGAGGCCGTTGGCCTCCAGCCATTCAGCAGCGCGCTGGTGCAGGTCAGCGTGTTCCGGCCAGACCTGCTGGAGACGGAGGCGCAGCAGGTCAGCAAAGAGGTGATGATAGCGATACCAGTGGCGCTTGTCATCAAGCGGGATGAGAAACAGGTTGCCGCGTTCGAGATAATCCAGAACCGCCTGGCTGTCGCTGCGCTTCATGACGGCGTCACACAACGGTGCCGACAGCCGCTCGAGGATCGAGGTCGCCAGCAGGAAGTCCTGCATTTCGGGTGCCTGTTTGCGCAGGACCTCCTCGATCAAGTAGTCGAAGATGTAACGGTTGCTGGCGGTAAAATCGGCGACGAAATGGTGGGTGTCTTGACGGTCCTGGAGAGAGATGGCGGCCATCTGCAGTCCGGCAACCCAGCCCTCCGTGTGTTCTTTCAGGGCAGCCATGTCGGCCGCCTCCAGCCCCAACTTCATCGAACAGGTGAGGAAATCGGCTGCTTCCTGTGGTGTGAAGCGCAGATCACGCTCGCGCAGTTCAAGCACCTCTCCACGGCTGCGCATACGGGCCAGCGGCCAGGGCGGATCAGCCCGGCCGGCGACGACCAGGTGCAACTGCGCCGGCTGGTGCTCCACCAGGAAGGCCAGGCTTTCATGGATCGTTTGCGTTTCGACCAGGTGGTAATCGTCCAGCACCAGGGCAAGCGGCTCAGGGAGGGCGGCCACGTCATTGATGAGCGCCGTCAGGCCCGCCTCAAGCGGGGTTGGCTGCAGAGAGGCGAGCATCTCGACCGTCACCTGGCCCAATCCCGGTCGGACGATCTGCAGCGCGGCGATGAAGTAGGTCCAGAAACGCGGTGGGTCGTTGTCGCCCCGGTCGAGCGAGAGCCAGGCCACCGGCCCGGACCCGCCGGTGGCGATCCACTCTACGATGGCCGTCGTCTTGCCAAATCCGGCTGGGGCCGAGACCAGGGTCACTTTACGCTTCTGCCCATTCTGGAGTTGTGTCACCAGACGCGGCCGGTGGATCAGGTCCGGGCGCAGCGGCGGGATGTGAAACTTGGTGGCCAACAGGAGCGGCAGCATGGGTTATTCTCGAGAATGAATACCGTCTGATTATATAATAAACACCCCCTAACCGGACAGGCCCTGGCGATTGCCAGGGCCTGTCCGGGATGAGCAAGAGCATGCGCTGCGATCACCAGCGGATCGCCATGCCGATCAGGAAGAGCAAGGCCACGCCCAGGCTGACCAGACCGAGGATGCCGGTGGCATCGAACAGTATGCCAACCGCCAGGCAGATGGCAGCCCCAAAGATGAGCAGGCGCAGCGGTTTCTTGATCGAAGTTTGACCATTCATCGGTTACCTCCAGGGACAATCATTCCGCTCTTATCTTACATGTCCTGCCGGGCAAAGGCATCCCTAAAATTGGGGATTCTGGGAGGGACTGGAGGCCCGACGAGCGGGTAGAATCGCAATTCCTCCAGCCCGCAGAGAGGGGTACAATCTATATGGGCACCAGTCAACGACTGCCGACTGAAAGCCGGCCGCTTGCCGCTGGGCTGAAAGCGGCTCACCGAAAGGCGAGGGTTTCGCCCCCATTACGGAAAAGGAAGCAGTCTATTTTGAGGTGTGAAACGAAGGATTCCCCATGGACACGAACATCTCTCTCAGGCAGCTCGCCAAAATGATCGACCATTCCCTGCTGCATCCCACCATGACCGATGCCGAAATACGCCAGGGCTGTGAGATTGCCCGGCGCCACGCCGTCGCCACCGTGTGCGTCAAATCCTACGCCGTGGCGATGTGTAAGGAGATCCTGGCGGATTCGGACGTGGAAGTCTGCTCTGTCATTGGCTTTCCGCACGGCAACACCACCACCACCATCAAAGTGGCCGAGACCGAACAGGCTATCCATGACGGGGCGACCGAGATCGACATGGTCATCAACATCGGCAAGGCCCTGGGCGGGGACTGGGACTACGTGAAAACAGATATCGCCGCGGTCCACCAGGCCTGTGGAAAAAAAGGTGCCCTGCTCAAGGTTATTTTCGAAACCGATTATCTTCAGGATGACCCGATCATCATCCTGTGCCAGATCTGCTCGGACCTGAAAGTGGCCTTCGTCAAGACCTCCAGCGGCTACGGCTTTGTCAAACAGGCCAGCGGCGGCTACAACTACCAGGGTGCGACGGAGCACGTTCTCAGCCTCATGCGCCAGCATAGCGCCCCCGAAGTGCAGGTTAAAGCCGCCGGCGGCGTACGAACACTCGACCAGTTGCTCAAAGTCCGCCAACTCGGCGCTACCCGCTGCGGGGCAACTGCCACCGACATCATGCTCGAAGAAGCCAGGCAGCGTGGTTACGCATAGGAGATCCTGAAATGCAACATTTTCTCAACGGCGTCAACCTGGGCGGGTGGTTGTCCCAGTACCAGGAATACGACCACGAACATTTCCGCACCTTCATCACCCGCAGTGATATCGAACAGATCGCATCCTGGGGCATGGACCACGTCCGCCTGCCAGTGGACTATCCCGTGCTGGAGTCGGACGAGGACCACGGTGTCTATCGCGAGGAAGGATTCGCCTATCTCGACGCCTGCCTGGAGTGGTGCCGGTCCAACCGGATTGGCCTGGTGCTTGACCTGCACCAGGCCCCCGGGTACAGCTTCAACAACACCCTGTATCCCGAGACCCGCCACCTGAACGTCCTGTTCGACCAGCCGGCCGCCCGGGCGCGTTTTGTCGCCCTGTGGCAGGCGATTGTCCGGCGCTACCGGGGTGCCGATCTACCGCTGGTCTACGAACTGCTCAACGAGGTCGTCCTGCCCGACAGCGCCCCCTGGAATGCCCTGGCCCACCAGACTGTCGCCGCCATCCGCGCCATCGACCCGCAGGGTCAGATCATGATCGGCGGCAACAACTATAACGCCGCTGCCGAACTCAAGAACATCGCCCTGCTCGACGATCCCAACGTCGGCTACACCTTCCACTTCTACGAACCTCAGCTCTTCACCCACCAGAAAGCGCACTGGGTGCAGGCCGCCGTCGATTACGACCAGACCCTCGAATACCCCGGCGCCTATGTCGGCCTGGCGGACTTCCTGGAGCGTGCCCCCCAGCACCGGGACCTCTTTGCTTGGCAGGTGGGCTGGCCCCTTGACCGGGCCCTGCTGCTCGAATTCCTGCAGCCTGCCCTCGATTTCGCCCGCCAGACCAGGCGCAATCTGTACTGCGGCGAGTTTGGGGTCATTGAAAGCGCCCCACCCGCAAGCCGCCTGCGCTGGCACGCCGACCTGCTCGACATCCTGCGCCAGCACGGGATCGGCCGGGCCGTCTGGTCCTACAAGCTGATGGACTTCGGCCTGGTCAACGCCGCCGGCGAGGTCGTTGACCCCGCCCTGATAGAGATCGTCCGGCAACCCTGAAGCAGACCTTTTGAGGAGATCCCATGCTTGCTGCCACCCTTCTCCATGGGCGGGAATAGCTGGACCATGCAGGGTGCCACCGTCAAGGCTAAGGTGATCGAACAAACCGCCGAAGCCTTCGTCGAACGCGGGCTGAAAGACGCCGGCCGTGAAATCATCGTCATCGACGACCACTGGCATGGCGGGTACGCTGCGAATGGCCGGTTATTTCCCGACCGACAACAATCCCCCGGCGACATGAAGGCTCTGGCCGATCACCTCCATGCCGGCGGGTTTCCGATGGGTGTCATGCCGTAGATAGGCATGCCAACGCGGAATAGCGTTACGCCAAAATGGCCGCCACCCTGCAGGCCACCGGGAGCGCGATCATCTTCTCGATCTGCGAATGGGGCCATCACTGCCCCTGGTTGTGGGGCCAAAGGTCGGAACTGGAGATCGAGGGCGGTTCCCGCATTCGGGATATATGCAAACAGGAAGATGCCGGGGCTTCATCCACCGAGATCAGCGCGGCGATTGAACCGCACGGCTGCGCCGTGTTCAGGAGAAAGGGCAGCATGCACCCATGCCTGGTTCATGCTGGGAGGGCGCCAACGAGACCGGGGACGGGAAAGATCTGGTTCGTCGGCTGTGTGAAAGAGAGCGGTCTATCGATTGCCGCTTAAATCCTCTTCTCGAATCCCACAAAATACACTAAAATTTACTAAAATTACAGCAGGCGGGTGGATCATGGCCGAAAAGATCACGATCGAAATGGTTGCCAAAGAGTGCGATGTCTCCCTGACCACGGTTTCGCTGGTGCTGAACAACAAGCCAGGGGTATCGACCAGGACCCGTACCCGGGTACTGGAGACCGCCCGCCGGCTGGGCTACACCCCGGCGCCCAAGGTGCCACCTGGAAAGACCATGCTCCAGAAAACGCTCGGGATGCTGGTCAAGACCGAGCCCGAACTGGCCACTCCGGCCAACCCGTTCTACTCGCAGATCGTCGCCGGGGTCGACCAGGCCTGCACCGACCTGGGGATCAGTTTCCTTTTCTCGCTGCTGCCTGTGGATGAGAACAATCACCCGGTCAAGGTCCCGCCCCTGCTTGAGAACACCATGGTGGTCGGGCTGCTGATGGTTGGGGCCTTCGTCGACCAGACCATTGTCACCCTGCTCGGCGAGCATCCCCCACCGATCGTCCTGGTCGACGGCTACTCCGACACCGAACGTTATGACATGGTCGTCTCCGACAACTTCCGGGCCGCCTACCAAGCCATCGAACACCTGCTTGGCCTGGGCCATCGCCAGATCGGGCTGGTGGGCAGTGAGCCGGATTGCTACCCCAGCCTGCTCGAACGGCGTCACGGCTACCAACGGGCCCTGAAAGAGAACGGTGCTCTCAGGCCCTACCTGGCTGACTTCAACGTCAACCGCTCGCAGGGCGAGGCCGAGACCAGGTGCATGCTACAGGAGAACCCGCAGATCACGGCCCTGTTCTGCGTCAACGATAATGTCGCCCTGGGAGCCATGCGGGCCGCCCAGAGCCTGGGCCGGCGCATCCCGCAGAACCTGTCGGTGATCGGCTACGACAATACCTACCTGGCAAACAACGCCAATCCACCCCTGACCAGCATGCATGTCGACACGCTGGCCATGGGCCGCGCCGCTGCCCACCTGGTTTCGATGCGCATGGAGCAACCCGGCGCCGCCCGGACGACGGTCGTCATCCACCCGACCCTGGTCGAGCGTGGTTCGACTTCCCGCCTGACCTGAGCTGGGCAAAGACCGCCAAATCCTTTCCACCCTTGTGCACGGTCACTGTCTGGCACTTACGCAAGAGAAAGAAAACAGAACCCTGTCGAAAAGGAAAAATAGGATGAGCGATTACCCTCTCTATAAAGTGCCCAACATCCCCTGGGAAGAGCGTCCGGCGGGGTCGAGCGAGGTCGTCTGGCGCTACAGCAAGAACCCGATCATCCCGCGCGACCTGCTGCCGATCTCGAACAGCATCTTCAATAGCGCCGCCGTGCCCTACCAGGGCAGGTTCGCCGGTGTATTCCGGGTCGACAACCGCAAGCGCGAGATGACCCTCCACTCCGGACGCAGCGACGACGGCTACGCCTGGACGCTGAGCCCGGCACCGATCGAGTGGATCACTGACGACCCTGAATCGGCCTATTCTGCCTACAAGTATGACCCGCGCGTGGTCTGGATCGAGGACCGCTACTACGTTGCCTGGTGCAATGGCTTTCACGGCCCGACCATCGGCCTGGGCTACACCTACGACTTCGAGAAGTTCCATTTTCTCGAGAACGCCCTGCTGCCCTTCAATCGCAACGGTGTACCCTTCCCCCGGCGCATCAACGGCAAGTATATGATGCTCAGCCGCCCAAGCGACAACGGTCACACCCCCTTCGGGGATATCTACCTCAGCCAGAGTCCCGACATGATCCACTGGGGTGCCCACCGCT
>JAFGSI010000088.1 GCA_016934715.1 Anaerolineales bacterium | reverse complement strand
GGGCAGTGATTGGAGTAAAGATACCATGCCTTCACGTTTCAGACTATTTCAATCACTTTCCGTCAACCTTGCGCTGTAATACTAGACCACCCCCGCAGGATCACCGGGTTGGCCTTAGGCAGGACAGACAGGGCCGGGGCCCAGACCAGGACAATCGCTGGGGCGGGGGCCACCTTGCCGGAACCCCCGACTTCCGGATACGCCAGGGCGACCAGAATTTCGGGGCACGCCGACTGTATACGTCCAGCATGCCGGGAGGAAGGCCCGCCGCATCCTGCCGACTCGATCCTGATCGGGCCGGGCAGGAGAGACTGTCTGGGGGAGCGGAGCCAGAATGCAGCGCAGGAACGAATCCTTTCGGCGGGGTGGCAGGGAACATCCTGGCAGGTCGTTTGATGTCTCGAATTCTATCACGTCCGGTATAATCAGGATCATGTCGGTATATCTGCGTGACATTCCGCTCCCCGAAGCCCACGCTCGCCTGCAGTCTGCCCTGGAACAAGCCGGGTTGTGGGGGCGACTGGGTAGCGAGACGATCCCGCTCAGCGAGACCGCCCTCAACCGTGTTCTGGCTGAACCGGTCTGGGCGAAAGTCTCCTCGCCGAATTACCACGCCTCCGCCATGGACGGTTTCGCTGTCCGGGCGGCGGACACGGTTGGGGCCGAGCCCGGCGCCCCCCTGGTGCTCGAGCATTTCACCTATGTGGATACTGGCGATCCGCTCCCGGAGGGCTTTGATGCCGTGATCATGATCGAGAACACGGAGGCGCTCGACGCGACGGGGCAGCACAGTGGTGACATACGTTCGCCGGCCTTGATTCGCATCCGGGCCGCGGTGACGCCCTGGAGCCACGTCCGGCCGCTGGGCGAGGACATGGTCGCAACCCAGCTGGTCCTGCCGGCCGGCCATGTCCTGCGCCCGGTAGATCTGGGGGCGATCGCTGCTGCTGGCCATGCTGCAATCAACGTTGCCCGCAGGCCGCGCGTGGCGATCCTGCCGACCGGCTCGGAACTGGTCCCGATTGGCAGCGACCCGCGTCCGGGCGACATCCTCGAATTCAACTCCATGGTCCTGGCGGCACAAGTAACGGCCTGGGGGGCTGAAGCGACCCGTTTTCCGGTCACCCCGGATGATTTCGATGCGATCTGCATGCGGGTCGAGGAGGCCACCCGCGACCACGACCTGGTCCTGCTGGGAGCGGGATCCTCGGCAGGGGCGGAGGACTTCTCGGCCCGGGTGGTCGAGCAACTGGGCACCCTGCTTGTGCACGGTGTGGCTGTCCGCCCAGGCCATCCGGTGATCCTGGGTGTCATTGCGAGGAGCCGTCCGGAGCGGAGTCAACGAACGGCGACGAAACGACCGCCTCGCAGCGCCTCTGTCCCGATCGTCGGGGTTCCCGGCTACCCGGTCTCATCAGCTCTTACCGCTGAATTGTTCGTCGAGCCGCTGCTGGCCTGTTGGCAGGGGCGCCGTCCAAGAGAACTCCCCGTTGAACCGGCCTGCCTGACGCGCAAGATCACCTCCCCAGGCGGGGACGACGATTATATCCGGGTGGCGGTGGGGCAGGTGGGCGAAAAGATCCTGGCCGCCCCGTTGGCGCGCGGGGCGGGAATCATTTCGTCGCTGGTGCGGGCCGACGGGCTGGTGGTCCTGCCGCGCGGGATCCAGGGCGCGGCGGCTGGGGCGGAGGTTGACGTACACCTGTATATCCCCCGCGCCGACCTGATCCGGACGATCTTCTGCATCGGTTCGCACGATATGACCCTCGACCTGCTGGCCCAATTCCTGGCCGAACGCGACCGGCGGCTGGTTTCGGCCAATGTCGGTTCACAGGCTGGCTTAATCGCTTTGCAGCGTGGTGAGGCTCATCTGGCAGGGTCACACCTGCTTGACCCCGAGACCGGTGAGTACAACCTGCCGTATCTCAATCGCTACCTCCCTGGAATTCCGGTCAGGCTGGTGACCCTGGTCGACCGCCAGCAAGGACTGCTGGTGCGCAAGGGCAATCCGCTGAGGTTGTGCGGCCTGGAGGACCTCGGTCGGCCCGGAGTTCGGTATGTCAACCGGCAGCGCGGGGCGGGAACCCGGGTCCTGTTCGATTACCACCTGACCTTAAGGGGTATTCCTGGGGAGGCCATTCAAGGGTACAATCAGGAAGAATATACCCATCTGGGTGTTGCCGCCGCGGTCGCCTCGGGAAGAGCAGACTGTGGTCTGGGGATCGCAGCCGCTGCCCGGGCGCTGGACCTGGATTTCGTGCCACTTTTCAAGGAACGCTACGATCTGGTCATCCCGCTGGTCTACGCTGAAAGTGCGCTGCTCGGGCCTCTGTTCGAGGTCATTCGCGGTCAGAGCTTTCGTAAGGCCGTCCTAGGGATGCCGGGTTACGAAGTCGCTCGAATGGGTAAAATCATTATGGAGGAGTGAAATGACTTTTGCGCTCGTCATCGACGACAATCGCCAGACGGCCGAGGCTTTAGCCCAGATCCTGCAATTATGGGACATCGATGCCCGGATCGCCCTGGGTCCTGGTGCCGCCATGTCGATCTTGCAATCCGGTGTTCCTGACCTGGTTTTTCTGGATATCAACATGCCCGGGGTGGATGGTTTTGAAGTCCTTTCCTATCTGCGGCGTGAACCGCGTCTGATGAATGTGCCGGTCGTGATCGTCACTTCTGATGACCAACCCGAGACTGCCAAGCGGGTTCAGGATGGCGGTGCGAACGCCCTGGTCATCAAACCGGTGATGCCCGATACGCTTGAGACAGCCCTCCAACGGATCGGTGTGATCTGATCTCTTTTGAAAAAAGTGACGGTTCAAACCGTCACTTTTTTCAGGGTGGTCAGGATGGTCATCCTAATATATAATTCGGCCAGAGATTATCCGATTCATTAGGAGCGAGCATGTCCATCCCAGCCGGTGTTTCCGCCCCCGCTTTCACCCTCCCGGACGAATCTGGTACGGATCGCCGCCTGGCGGATTTTCGCGGCCGGCCGGTGATCCTGTATTTTTATCCCAAAGATGACACACCCGGCTGTACAACCGAGGCGTGTAACTTCCGGGACGATTACAGTGCCTACGTGAATGCTGATGTAATCATTCTGGGCATCAGTCCCGATTCGGTCAAATCACATGCCCAGTTCAAGGAAAAGCACGGCCTGCCCTTTCTGCTGCTGTCAGACGCCGATCACAAAGTGGCCGATGCATATGGCGTCTGGGGGCCGAAGAAATTCATGGGTCGCGAGTACGAGGGGGTTCTGCGGACGACCTTCTTGATCGATGCCCAGGGGCGGATTGCGCGGGTGTTCGAGAACGTCAAACCAGCCGAACACAGCACCCAGGTCCTGGCGGCTCTGCAAACCCTGTAGATTGGTCAGGATCCAATCGAGGCGCGTGTCTGAAACACGCGCTATTTGATTTCCACATCAAGTCACTTGACCAGCAGGATGATGACACCATCCGTCGCATAGACGGGTTCGTATCGCCCGCAGGCGAGCAACATGTCCTGCAAAGGAGGCGCCTGTCCCTGATTGAGGGAATGCATGTAAATATAGTCCGGGGACGCAGCGTTTGCCGTCTGCCAAGTCTCCAGGCAGTCTGGGCTCTGGAACAGGCAAGCCTGGAGGAGACGATCGGCTTCAAATACCTGGCTGAAATCGATCGCCGCGTTCCACTCGTTGCCCTGCAACGTGGCAAGGCTGGTCCGGCCGGTCAGGGCCGGGAACCACTCCGAGACCGGGTCAGTCATCGGCTCGTTCCCGGTCAGGACCAGGAAACGGCTCCCTTCAGGCGTATTGGCCTCGACCCAGTCGAAGGCGGCCAGGTCAACGGAACGGACGGTCAGCTGGCTCACCGTGAGGGCCAGTGTTGTGGCCGAGAAAAGCCACTGGGCCATGAGGATCGCAAAACCGATCTGGGCGGCGCGGCCTTGGAACGGGGTCTGCGCTGTCTCGGCGGGCTGCTGTTCTCTTCTGTCGAGGGCTGTAAGAAGCTCTTTGAGGGCCATGACTGCCAGAACGGTAATACCAGGGGCCAGATAAAGCGGGGCGCTGCGTGGCTCGATGAGAAAGGTAATGCCTACCCAGATGGGAAGCAGGTATTGTTTCTTGGCCAGGCACCAGAAGATCCCCAGCAGCGCCAGGGTGCCGATGGTGGCCGGACCTTCTTCGTTCGTGAAATCGAACGTGAGCAGCTGGATGAACGAGTCGAGCTGATGCCCGCTGGTCCGGCCGGCGGCCAGGAAAGGTGCCAGGCCGTGGCGGGCCAGGACCGGAAGCCACCAGGCAGCGCTCAGCAGCAGTACGAGCGCGGCAACCAGCAGGGACTTGCGAACACCAGATCGATTTCGTTCCAGGAGCAGAAAGAAGGTCACTCCGCCGGCCGCCAGGTGCAGCCCGGCCTCTGGATGACTGAGGACCGTCAGCGCCGAGAAGGCTGCGGTCCACAGGATGTCCCGCTGGACCTGGCGGGTGTACAGGTGATAGATCCTGTGCAAGGCCAGCAGGTAGAAGAGGAAGGCCAGGGCCCGGGTGATCCCGCCGCCCATGATCAGCCAATCGAAGGTGGGGGGCAGCAGCGCAAATACCAGCGCCGCTATCCCGGCCCAATTCTTATCGAGCAGGCTCTCCCCCAGCAGGTAGAAGGCCGGAATGGCCAACAGGCTGAACACGGCCGGCAGGATGCGGAAGATGTCCAGCAGTTCCCAGCCAGTCAGGTCGGCAAGCAGGCCGGAAAAAAAGAACCCCAGGGGCGGATAGGCAAAGGGAAGATCGAGCTGGTTGTAGGAGGTCGTCTCGGGCAGGCGGTAGCCGTTGGCAGCCAGGTCGCGGGTCATCGTGTAAAACAACCCACCGTCGTTGATCGGGTGGGTGGCCAGCAACGCCGGTAGCAGGCGGACAAAGCCTCCAAGCACGATCGCCAGGAACAGGAAAAGCATCGCCGGGTTCAGCCTCTGCGTCATGGAGATCATCTTTCTTGCAGCAGGACGGAATCGTCATTTGCATAGACGACCTGCCATTCGCTGGAGGCCAGCATGGCATTGGCCAGCGGACTGGTGGGTTCGAGCAGGGCCAGGGTCACGCCGCTGGCCTCCAGGCGCGCCTGCCAGCCGGGTTCGGCACGGTAGATCTCCAGGTAGTCGTAGATGAACTCGTCCCCGTACAGGTCGGCACGCCCGTCAATGTAGACCAGGTAGTCTGGATACAACCGCCAGATCAGGTAGCCGCCCCACCCGTAGGTATTGTAGATATTTCCTTCGGGCTGGTGGGTGATGATCCAGTCAACGGCCGCGACCGGGTAGGCTTCGCTTTCACTGGTAGGTTGTTCCTGGAGGACTGCGGTTGCCTGGAAGCCAACTGCCAGAAGGAGAAAAGCCAGCAGGAGAGGACCTGCCCAACCGGGCAACAACGCTGCCTTCCTGACCCGGGGCCCTGGGCGCAGGACCCCGGCCGCCTGTCCGGCGAGGAGCGGGATCGCTGCCAGTGCGAAGAGGGGCACGTGGCGCATCGAGCGCAGGGTCGCGTAGGCGAAGATCAGGGTCAGCAGCAGGTGGGGAATCCGGACCGGCTGGCGGCCGAGCAGCCCGGCAGCGATCAGGATTACCAGCAGCCAGGCCAGCGGTTGCCATTCGGGCAGGTGAAAATCGGGAGAGAACCATTCCTGAATGAATTGCTGCATGGATGGGCTGTGGAGCGTCTCGAAGGGGTAAATGAACATACGCGTCCCGTTGGGGTTGATCAGCACTGCCAGGCCGCTGAGCAGGATGACGATCCCCAGGGCCAGCCCGCGCCGGAAGGCCTGCACCTGATCAGGTCTGGACCTGGCCACCAGCGCTTTGACGAGATGCACCAATTCGGAAGCTCCGTAGACCCCGATGAGGCCGATCCCCAGGGCGAAGCCGGCGTGCAGGTTGACCCACAGGAGCATCAGGAAGGGGAGGGGGATGAGGGGACTGTGCTTCCCGGTCTCATCGAAGCGGTCAAGCAACAGCAGGAACAGGCTGGAGAGCAGGAAAGAGAATATCTGCGGGCGCACGCCCCAGGTCGGGGCAGTGGCAAGGGCCCCCAGCAGCAGGGCAAACCCGGCGACATACGGCTGGCCTTCGCTGCGCAGGTAGACCAGGCCGAACGCCACTGTGATGATCAGGGCAAAGATCACGATCAGGAGCCCGAATCCTCCCATCTGGTGCAGCCCATAGATGACCAGTTCGGACAGCCACTCGTGAGCCACCCATTCTTTTCCGAAGTTGGTATATGAGAACGGATCGCTGCGCGGAGTGGATTGGTTCTCGGCGATCCATTGACCGGTGCGCAGGTGCCACCAGAAGTCGGGATCAGCAACCGGACGCAGGGCCATGGTGAAGAGGCCCAGGAACAGAACGATCACAAAAAGTTGCCGGGCAGTTAATTTCATGCGGCTATTGTACCAAAACCCGGTGAAATCCACCTTGCTGCAGAGATCGGGATGAAAGCCGGCCGCGGCGGCATGCCGCCGCGGCCATCGATCGCCTGGCCGGTGAGGGGTTGCGGATTCCGCCTCTGATCGCGATGATAACCCTGGAGGATCTTTGAAAAAAGGCAAGGGACAGCCGGTTGGCTGTCCCTGCAGGTGGGAGTAGGAATCACTCGCCCAGGTAGTCGCGCAGTTTGCGACGGATGGACGGGTGGCGCAGGCGACTCAGGGCCTGGGCCTCGATCTGCCGGACGCGCTCGCGGGTCACCCCCATTTTTCGTCCGACTTCCTCCAGGGTGTAGGCCTGACCGTCGAGCAGGCCGTAGCGCAGCTGCAGGATGCGCACCTCACGTGGCGGCAGGCCATTGAGCACCTCGCCGAGATGTTCGCGCAGCAGATTGTAGGTCGCCGTGTCGTCCGGTGGAGAGGCTTCGTTGTCTTCGATGAAGTCGCCCAGGACCGAGTCTTCCTCGTCATCTGTCGGCGTCTCGAGCGAGAGAGGCCGACGGGCGACCTGGATCATGTTCTCGACTTTCTTGGGCGGTACCTCGAGTGCGTCGGCCAGTTCTTCGACCGAGGGCTCGCGGCCCAGGCGCTGGGTTAGTTGGTGCTGGACACGCAGCAGCTTGTTGATCTGATCGCCCATGTGGACGGGCACGCGGATCGTTCGGCCCTGGTCGGCGATGGCGCGGGTCACGGCCTGGCGGATCCACCAG
The DNA here is from genome assembly GCA_016934715.1 of Anaerolineales bacterium. Lineage (GTDB taxonomy): Bacteria > Chloroflexota > Anaerolineae > Anaerolineales > Villigracilaceae > JAFGSI01. The sequence continues at coordinate 45,041 of JAFGSI010000088.1, read as the reverse complement.
GTGGCATACGTGCTGAACTTGTGGCCACGGCGGTAGTCGAACTTCTTGGTAGCCCGGATCAGGCCGATGTTGCCCTCCTGGATCAGGTCCAGGAAGGGAACCCCGCGGCCCATGTATTTCTTGGCTACACTGATGACCAGCCGGCTGTTGGCTGTAATCAGGTGTTCGCGGGCGGCCCAGCCGTCTTCGATCAGGCGTCGCAGTTCCATGCGCCGGCGTGGGCTGACATTACCCCGGGCGAGCTCCTCGCGAGACATCCGGCCGCGCTCGATCCGTTGGGCCAGCTCGACTTCTTCTTCGGCAGTCAGGAGCGGAACCCGGCTGACCTCTTTCAGATAAAGGCCGATCGTATCGTCGGTATCGATGTTGGCGAGATAATCGTCGAGGTTGAGTTCTTGTTCGGTCTCGCTTTCGGCCTCGGGTCCTTCCTGAGCGGCCAATTCATCTTCGGGTGGTTCCTCGGTCGGTGTGTCTTCCACGAATGGGACACCTGCGCTCAACAAAGCCGAAAACGCCTCTTCCAGTTGTTCGACATCCTGCTCGGCCTCAGGGAAGAAATGCAGGATATCGTCAATGGTGACGTACGACTTCTGCCGCCCCATCTCGATCAAGCGGGCGATGGCAGAATATTCCTCTTCCTCCTCAATCAATAAAGGATTTTCCATCCGTTTTCCTTAAATTGAAATAATTTACTGAAATCAGGATACTCTTTTTTGGTGGCAAAAGCAACCCCTTGCACGACCCGATCAGGGTATTGCTGTTGGAGTCGTGTCAAGAGTGCCAGCGGGAGTTGCTTCAACACTGGCTGTCGGAGATTCTTCTGGGGCACCTTCAGGCATTGATTCTACGGTAGCCGTCGCAGGTTCTTCGGCAGGGGTACTTGTCGGCGGGGCAGGAGTTGCCGTCGCGGGATAGGGCGGGGCAACAAGCAAATTGGCGAGGGCCTCGATGCCCGCTTTTCTGACCACGTAAACCGCATCGTTGTCCAGTTTCACATAATACCCGCTGCCCGTCGCCGAGGGTTGGCCCACCTGGATGAGATGGGTCACCCCGCTGTCGAACTCGAGTTCGATGACATAGGTCGGGGTGGTCAGGCCGACGACATCGAGATCGGGGATCGTGTCCAGCGGCGAGACGATCGCCAGGGACAGAATCTGGGTCTCGGCGGCTCCGGCGAGAGCCTGGTCAACTGCCGAGGTGGATGGCAGGACGAGGGTCCACAACCCGGTTGTAGCGCGGCGCAACAGGACGATGTTCGATCGGGTATCTTCGATGCGGATACTGATCAGGCGCCCGTCCTGGGCGGAAACAAGGAAGTTGACGCCCAGGGCGGTTGGCGAGGGTTCCAGTTCTTCCAGCTCGACCGGCCGGTTCTTGACAATGAAGTAGGCGCTGATCAAGATCGCCAGCACGATCAGCACGATAATCGTAGAGCGTTTGATCATGGCCTACCCCTGTGAGCGCCGGATCAGCCAGGAGGCGACACCGCCAACGATGATCAGCAGCGGGACTACGCAAATGAAGGCTACTCCGAGCAACAGGAGGGAATTCCGGCTGATGGGTAACAGGCTGCGTTCGATGGGCTCAGCGGAGGTCAGGCTGATGATGTTCTCCTGCTGGGCGGCCCAATCGACGGAGTTGAGGGCGATGTCACGGTTCCCATAGTCGCTGAAGGCCAGATCGCTGGCAAAGTCAGAGTCGCCAAAGACGATCACGCGTGCGCCGCTGACCGAGTTCTCTGCGACGACGACAACTGTCGTCGGGCCAGGGTTATCCTGGTTGGCATTGAACTCAACGCTGCCAGAATTGAGGGAGTTCATGTCGGTCTCGCCCCAGGAGCGATCGATCGTCTGCACGAGCGAGCTGGCATAGACCTCCAGCACGTCGTTTGTGACCGTAATGCTGCGGGCCGTGGGGTAATAGGTCATGGTGGTTTGCAGATTCTCGGTGATCGCGTGGGTTGCGTATGAATTCGAGATGGCGATGATGGGTTGGTTCGAACTTGGATCGATGATCACGTCGTTGTTGAGGCGGATATTCCAGGCCGTGGCCAGGTAGTCTGCCAGCGGATCGGGCAGTCCGGCGGTCTGGGTGAAGTAGGGGGGCTCAGAGAGCACGACCAGGGATCCGCCCCCGGCCAGGTAGCTGGCAATCAGCGTCAACTCATCAGAAGAGATCGGTTGCGCGGCTCCGGCAATGACGATCAATTTTGCATCCGCCGGGATCTGGTTGAGGGCCCGCAGGTTGAGGGTCAGGACGGTGTAATTTTTGGCCTCGAGCGCCTGGCGGAAACTGGCATAGCCCTGTTCCCCGGACTGGTTGATGTCGTATTCGCCATGCCCAATCAGAAAGTAGACCGTACGCTGCTCTGGGTTGATCAGGCGGATGAGGGCGTTGGTGATCTCCTGTTCGGTGGGATATGCGACCAGCTCGCGCTGTTCCCCCATCACCAGAACGATCGTTCCATCGCGCGTGACCTCGTATTGGAGCGCCAGCCCGGGATTCGTATCCGGGTTGACGACCTCGTAATCGAAGATTTCATCACTGCCCCGGACGATATCGTCCAGCAGGTCGGTAACTTCCTGGGTGGGGCTAGTGTAGAATGCGATCGCATGCACCGGCTGGGGCAGGGCATTCAGAACGGTGAGCGTTTCGGGCGCCAGGGTGTGCTGCTTGTCGGCGGTCCAGTCCCAGCGTTGGTTGGCAATCCGCGACAGAGCGCCGATTACCACGATGATGGCCAAGAAGGCAATGGTAACGATCACAGCATTGCTTCCGTGACGTGCCTGCCGTCCAGCAAAGAACCTGGAAATGCCGTCCGGATTCATCAGGGCGTATGCAGCGATGCCGATCGGGATCAACCCAGAAAAGATCCAGGTGGCCCGGTTCAGGAGATCTTGGTTGGGGAGCAACAGGAGGTCGAGAAAGATGACCAGCTTGACCAGCAGCAGGAAGATCGTCACCAGAATGGAGACACCGGAGACCCACAATCCGATGGGCGCTAACTGCTTGGCCGAGGGTGTTTTCTTTTGGGATCGTTTCTTAGTCATTATCGCCACCTTCGAATTTCAATTGCGATGGTGCCAAGGAATAGTCCAAGGCTGGTCAGGCTGAGATAGTAGACGAGCCCGTCGAGGGTGATGACCCCGCCCATCATCGAATCGATATGAGTGCTCGTATCCAGGGAACGGAGAAATTCAGCCGCATTGTACGGCAAGATGCCGGCCGGCCAGCTGATGACCCACCACAGCACAAGCAGGACCACCAGGGTGGCAAAAAAGGAAGCGAACTGGTTGTTGAAGAAAGAGGAAATTGCTGTACCGATCGCAAGGTAGGCAGCCGTCAGAAGGATCAAACCGAGGTACCCTGCAGCCATAACTCCCAGATCGATGCCGGGGGAGACGAAATTATTGAGCACGATCGGCAAGATCAGGGTGACCGCGTAGACGGTCAGCAGGTACAGGAAGGAGCCCAGCCATTTTCCAAAGATCAACTCCCAATCCTTCAGAGGGGAGGTGAGGAGCAGTTCCAGGGTCCCAGCGCGGTGTTCTTCCGACAGGAGCCGCATTGTTAGCGCGGGTGCGGCAAAGAGCAAGAGGAAGGCGGTTGGGAAGATCACAATGTCTGCTACACCCGGGGGAGTAACAGCATAATAGGCAGCTAATGTTTGTTGCTGGACGATGTACATATCCAGGACAAACAGGACGCCTGCAAACAGTAAAATGAGGAAGGCAACGATATAAGCGACCGGGCTGAGAAAATACTGGCGGTATTCACGGGTTGCAATTATCCAAGCATTACGCATAGCGGCACCTCTTATTTTCCGACCTTGCTATCGCGGGTGAGCTCGAGGAAGATCTCCTCCAGGCTCATGCCCACGGCACCGAGTTCGAGCAAATCGAAGCCGGCCTTAACGGCCGTCCGGGCGACCTCCGGCCGGAGGTCCATGCCCGGGGCGAACTGGAATTCGATCACTCCATCAGGCCTGACTACTGCGGTCTGGATGCCCTTGATCTTGGTGATGCTGCGGAGCAGGCCATCGGCATCCCCTTTGACGCGCAGGGTGGCGCGCTCGGCGCCGACCAGGCGGGCCTGGAGGTTGCTTGGGGAATCCTCGGCAACAATCCGACCGCGGTTGATGATCAGGACTCGATCGCACAATTGCTGCGCTTCGGATAGGACGTGGGTCGACAGCAGGACGGTCCGTTGAATGCCGATCTCGCGGATGATCTTGCGAACTTCGACCACTTGGGCCGGATCAAGGCCGATCGTCGGTTCGTCCAGGATCAGGACCTCGGGCTTGTGCAGCAATGCCTGGGCCAGTCCAATCCGCTGGCGCATGCCCTTGGAAAGGTTGGCGATGTAGCCATCTGCTCGTTCGGACATCCCTACCATATCGAGGGCCTCGTCGGCCATGTCTTCGGCGTTGGGCAGGTGGCGCAGGTCAGCCATGAACTTCAGGTAGCCGTAGACGGTCATGTCATTGTAGAGCGGAGCTGTCTCGGGAAGGTAGCCGACACGACGCCGGACCTCCATCGACTCTTCGATGACATCAAAGCCGGCGACCTGCGCAGTTCCGTAGGTGGGGGGCATATAGCCGGTCAGGATGCGCATCGTCGTTGTTTTCCCGGCCCCGTTCGGGCCGAGAAAACCGACGATCTCGCCCTGATTGGCCTCGAAGGAAAGATTCTCGATCGCCCTTCGAGAGCCGTAATCTTTGGTCAAGCCTGTGGCACGGATCATACGTTCTCCTTGGTCGGGTCGTTGCCTGACGTAATAAACGGCACAGCGACATCACGACGCGGTGCCGGTGAAGAAACTCATTCAGCCGACTAACACTATACAATAAAAAGAGCAGCGAAGTCAAGTGGGTAATTTGTTTCTAATCAAACACTAATCTTCGATGCCTGGGAAAAGGCAAACCGAGAATCTTGAGCAGGCAATGGACTTTTCATAATAAGTGATTTCGTGTAAAATTGCGGGCGAACGTCCGCAGGTCTGGCGGCGTATCTTTTTTATGTTCCGGAGGAAAGCATGGACCTACTTTGGCTCGGCAGCCGTCATGGGCTGAGCGATTTCGAGCAGATTGCGATCGTCGGTGTGGTCATCACAGCATTCATCAGCCTGTTGTACGCCTGGCTGCTGCGGGGCAACGTCCTTAAAAAGGACAAAGGCACCAAGAAGATGCAGGAAGTCTGGGACGCCATTCGTATTGGTGCCGATTCGTACCTCGACCGTCAGCTGAAAACGATCCTTCCGTTGATCGCGGTCCTGACGGTTGTTCTTTTCCTGAGCGTGTATGTCGTGCCGCCTTCGGCTGAAGCTACCGACGAATTTGGTGCCAGCGCTCAAATCATCGTCTCGATTGGCCGGACGGTGGCCTTCATCATGGGAGCCTCCTTCTCGCTGCTCGTTGGCCAGCTCGGGATGCGCATGGCGATCCAGGCCAATGTCCGGGCTGCCTCGGCCGCCCGGCGCAGCCTGAACGAATCATTGACGATCGCCTATTATGCGGGCACGATCACAGGAATGCTCACCGATGGCCTGGGGCTGTTCGGCGGAACATTGATCTTCATTATTTTCGGCACGGCTGCCCCCGATGCCTTGCTGGGCTTTGGCTTTGGCGGCACGCTGCTGGCCCTTTTCATGCGCGTCGGCGGCGGGATCTACACGAAGGCTGCCGATGTCGGAGCTGACCTGGTCGGTAAAGTGGAGAAGGATATCCCCGAAGATGACCCGCGCAACGCGGCCGTGGTCGCCGACCTGGTGGGTGATAATGTGGGGGACTGTGCCGGTATGGCGGCGGATATTTTCGAATCCTATGAGGTCACGATCGTTTCCGCTCTGATTCTCGGCCTGGCCCTTGTCGCAGCAACCGGGGATTTGAAATGGATCGTCTACCCGCTGATCATCCGTGCCATCGGCGTCATTTCTTCTATTCTCGGGACCTTCACGGTTCCCATCTGGGAGAAGATGCCGAAGAAGGGCATCTTCGGCTTCCTGCATGCCCACGACGCAGAAGAAGCGATGTTCCGCTCTTATGAAGTCTCGAGTGTCAATACGATCATCTGGGCTTTTGCGCTGGCACTCTGGTACGCGAACGATTGGAAGCTGGCCGCCCTGACCACTGTTGGCGTAGGCCTGGCTGTGGTTTTCAATCCTTTGACCTCCTATTTCACTGCCACCAAGCGCCCGCCGGTCAAGGAGATCGTCGCCTCGACCAACACAGGCCCGGCCACGACCATCCTCTCCGGCCTGGCGGTTGGCATGGAGTCCAGCGTCTGGGCATTGATCGTGATCGCCATCAGCTTTGTGATCGCGTTGCTTCTTTACAGCGGAGAGGGCGCGATCTATGTGCTCTATGCCGTGGCGATGATCGGCATTGGTATGTTGAGCCACACGGGGAACAATGTTGCCATGGATTCCTATGGCCCGATCTCGGATAACGCCAATGGGATCGGCGAGATGGCCTGGCATGATCAGGACGATGAGGAGACCAGGAAGGCCCGCCAGATCATGGCGGACCTGGATGCAGTCGGCAATACGACCAAGGCGATCACCAAGGGCATCGCGATAGCCTCGGCTGTGATCGCGGCGGTCAGCCTGTTTGCTTCGTACATCACGGATGTCGGCCGGGTCCAGGGACAATTGAACATTCCGATCATGGAATCGATCCGCGTGTCCGATACCGCGGTCTTCGTCGGCCTGTTGCTGGGTGGGGCCCTGCCCTGGCTCTTCAGTTCGCTGTCCATCAAGGCCGTCACTCGCGCGGCCGGACTGATCGTTCTGGAAGTTCGCCGGCAGTTCAAGATCCCCGGCCTGATGGAAGGCAAGGTCAAACCGGACTATGCCCAGGTGGTCGGAATCTCCACGGCCGCGGCCCAAAAGGAGCTCATCCCGCTGGCGCTCATCTCCGTCCTGACACCGCTGGCAATAGGCCTGATGCTTGGCGTCGAGGCCCTGGGCGGTTTCCTGGCCGGCATCATCCTGAGCGGGCAGTTGTTGGCGGTCTTCATGTCGAACGCCGGTGGTGCCTGGGACAATGCCAAGAAGGCCATCGAGGACGAGCCGCGCGATCTGGCCGCGAACACAGGCAAAGGCTCCGAGCGGCACAAGGCCGGCGTGGTTGGTGACACGGTTGGAGATCCGCTCAAAGATACTGCCGGTCCTGCACTCAATCCGATGATCAAGGTCGTCAACACGGTCTCGCTGCTCGCGGCCCCGGTAATCGTGAAATACACCAGCGGGGAAGGGGCAGCCCAGTGGATTGTCTGGGGAATTGCGATCGTGATGATGGCCATTGTCGGTTGGGCTATTTTCCGTTCGAAAGGAAAGGCGCCGGAACTGAAAGTCTAGGCGTGACGTTCCAGGTCTTCGGCGCCTCCCGCTTGTTCATGGGAGGCGCCGTTTTTCTCGCCGGGTGTCAGGGATGGTAAAATGGTTCAGAACTCATTCCTGAACCAAGAGGTCTCATGAGTAATCATGCTCCCGATCTGGACGATTTTGCTGTTGGCGCAGGGATTGGCCTTATCGGGCGCTTTGGGGGGCGATTCATCAGCGTGTTGGCCGGGATCATCGCCGCTCGGGTGCTGGGGCCAGCCATTTTTGGCGTATATGCACTTGGCTGGACAATGTTCCGCCTGCTCGAGCTGATCACGCCCCTGGGTTTCGATGCGGGGGTCATCAAATATGGATCGGGCGTTCTCGGTCGGGATCAACAGGCGCTCAAAGGGTTCATTGTCTATTCTCTTGGGCTGTCCCTTCTTTTTTCTGTGGGTCTGGGGATATGCATTTATCTTCTGGCCCCCTGGTTGGCCAGTCATTTATTTTTAAAGCCAGACATCGAGATCGTGCTCCGGCTTTTTGCATTGGCAGTTCCTTTCTCCGGCTTGGTGGGAGTGATGGCGGCCGCGAGTCGCCTGACCCATAACATGGTCTATTCGATCGTGGTCCAGGACCTCGGGCAGCCATTCCTTGGCCTGGCGATCCTGGGAATATTCTGTTGGTTAGGACTGACGTTGAGACGGGTGGTGGTCGCCGATTTATTGTCTTACGTCTTGGTCACTGCATTGGCATTCTTTATCTTGTGGAATCTGTTCCCCGCAGTTTTCAAACGGCGGGTAATTTCCGAACCCCCCGGGAAGGCATTCTACTCTTTCTCGATCTACGCGGCGCTATCTGCCCTGATGGGAACCTTCGTTTTCTGGGTCGACCGTCTTTTTGTAGGCACGCTTCTGACCTCCAGCGAAGTTGGCTATTATCAGTCGGCAGCCCAGATCTCAGTCGTTTTCGCGGTTGTAGTGAGCGGCTTTAATCGGATCCTGATGCCGGTCTTTTCCACCCTGCATCACGCAAACAGGATCGAGCAATTGGAAGAGATGTACCGGGTTGGGACCAAGTGGTCAATCTATGTCAGCGCACCGATTATCCTCTTGTTGCTGCTGAGCTCGCGGGATGTGCTTGTATTGTTGTATGGGCAGGCCTATTCTTCTGCTGGCAGCGCCTTGGTGCTCTTGTTGGCCGGGCAGTTGGTCAACCTGGCAACAGGCTCCATTGGGCCCTTGTTGCTTGTTGGGGGCTTTCAGCGCATCGCCTTCTACTTGTCTGGCGGGGTTTTGATCGGAAATGTGTTGATGTGCTGGATCCTGGTGCCTGAATTCGGAATCGCCGGCGCGGCCGTCGCGAACTCTATTTCCGTGGCGCTCCTGAATATCACCGCCCTTTTTATAATTAAAGTGAAGATGAAGGTTTGGCCATATGACCGCCGCTATTTAAAGGGGTTCCTGGCAATCCTGGTTGCGTCCTGTGTGGCAATCCTGCTCAAGCGGTTTCTGCTCCTTCCGGAGATCTTCGAGATCCTTCTCATCTTTGCTGTCCTGACAAGCACCTTCGCGGCGGTCCTTGTTCTTCTCGGCCTGGACGCAGAGGATCGGACGCTGATTCGAACCTTGTTGGCCCGGCTCACGCCCCGGCATGGCCTCAGAAAGATGGAGTAAAGCGATGGAACGAATCGACCCGAGAGAACTCTCGCTCCTGCGCTTGACAAGCGCCATCTGGCGCAGGATCGCAGATGTGCCAGACGCGATCGCCTGGTGGTCTGACGGTGGTCGGGCGAATCGGGGACGCCTGCGGGGTTTCGAGAATATGCACGCCGGCGAACGTTGCTTTGTCATGGGGAATGGGCCGAGTCTTGCAAAAATGGATCTCTCTCTTCTACGGGAGGAGGTCACCTTTGGGCTTAACCGGATCTATTTGTTGTTTGAGCAGATCAATTTCGTACCATCCTATTACGTGTGCACGAACGAATTGGTGCTGCGCCAATTCGGAGAGGAGATCCGGGCGCTGGAGATGCCCAAGTTTCTGAACTGGAATAGCCGGAATCTGTTCGGCCAATCGGACCCCACGATCAATTTTCTCAGGATGCGGCTGAGTGTGGTGGATCGCATGCAGACGGACGCGACCAGGCCGCTGTATGGTGGAGGAACCGTGACTTTCGCCGCATTGCAACTGGCTTTTTTCATGGGCTTCGAAACCGTGGTCCTGGTTGGCGTTGACCACCGATTTTTCCAGAGCGGTATTCCCAATCGAACTGTTCGGCGCACTTCCGAGCGGGATGAAGATCACTTTCATCCCGGTTATTTCCCCGCTGGCAGCCAATGGCAATTGCCCGACTTGCGCCGATCCGAGATTGCCTATCGCCTGGCCGAGCGGGCTTATTCGGACAGTGGACGGCGAATCCTGGATGCGACGATCAATGGCGCCTGCCCTGTTTTCGAAAAGAAGGATTATCACGACCTGTTTGAGGGTAAAATACCCTGAATTCTAGCGAGATCTGCCTCGGAAAGGGGTATCGATGTAATCCAAGATGAATCCGATCCAAGAGAAAATCCTGCGGGGTCTGTATTATGTTGATTATTGGTTAATCATCTTCAGCCTGCTGCTGTTACGCTTGCCAATTGCCTTCGGCCATCGATACGATCTCGTTTCTCGTTTGGACGAACTTGTCCCTTTCATCCTGCTCATCATCTATAAGCTGATTCTCTTCGGAAAAAAGGTACCGCGTCCGGCAGGGAAACGCACAGATCTCATTGTGATTGCGCTTTGGGGTGGGTTGTGGGCGATTGCGTTTGGTCGCTCTGCGATCGCTTTGAGTGGATATCAAACCCTTTTTGTTCTCATTAAATTGACCCGCCTGCTGGTCGTTGGGATTTTCCTGTATCTGGCGTTCGCGAACGCATTTCTTCTAGGACGGCTGGAGCAGCTGGCGCGGGCTTTCCTGTACGGACTGGGGTTGTACCTCCTGGTAAATGTACTGCTTTATTCGATAGGGGTACATCCAGGCGCTGGGATCTATCTGGCCAATTATCCGGCGCAAATGCTTTCCTGGCTGGGGATCTCTACGGATCGGGTCCTGTTCCCGATGGCCGATGGCATCAACAATTTCGGGATATTCTCCGGCCTGGTCCTGGTTGTCTTGTTTCCACAATTGCTCTCGCAGCACAGGCCGCGTGATATCGCGGTGGTGGTCCTTTTCCTCCTTGGGGCTGTGAGTGTGCTGTTGCTGGCAGATACACGCGGGGCTGTGGTTTTTGCCGGCCTTACGATCGTCCTCGCCCTTCTGCCTCCGCATTGGTTCAAGCGCCTGCAGTGGTTGCCGTTCCTGATTTCTCTCCTTCCGGTTATGATCCTCGTGGTCGCACCGGGACTCTACTCGAATGAGATCACATGGCTGTCGCGCGGGGAGACTCAATGGCACGACCCGGCCAGGGTGGGTGATACCCTTTCTGAGTGTGCGACCTCCCTGGAGAATGCGTCCGGCTCCCTGAGCAACCGTCCCTTGATCTGGCGGGTCGTGCTGGACGATCTTGCGGCCCCGCGCTGGATACACCTGGTCGGATATGGTTATCGCGGTCAGATGGTCTCCGGGGTATCCGACCTGTACCGATGCTTGTTCGCGAGCTACCATTTTCCCGAATTGGCTACCGCCCACAATCTCTGGCTGCAGTCGGCGATGGATGTGGGATACATCGGAATGATCGTGACTTTGGGGCTGATGGTCGTGCTGCTGCGTAATTTCACGGATGGATGGCAGGGCGGCGGCATTCCAGTGCACAAGAGTACGGCGCTGGGGTTGATCTATATACTCTGTGCGGGAAGCCTGGAGGCACTGTTCTCGATGGATTTTTCCGAAATTTCGATTTTCATTCTCTATGCGGTCGCCCTTGTGATGAATGGAAGTCACAAAGCGCATGAAACCATCGAACGATAGCCGCTCGATTTTCGGGATTGAGATCCATGCCTGGAATTATACACAGGCCGTTGCTCAGGTCGTGACCTGGGCGCGAGAAGGTCAAAGTCGCTGTATCTATGCAACCAGTGTTCACGGATTGATCGAGGCCATGGATCATGCCGACTTCGCTGAGGTCCTGCAGCAAGCCGACATGATCACTCCGGATGGCATGCCGCTGGTCTGGGTCTTGCGCTTGAAGGGCTACCGGGAGCAGGAACGGGTCTACGGGCCGACCCTGACTCTCCACCTGCTCGCCGCGGCTGCGCAGGCGGGCCTCCCCGTCGGCTTTTTCGGCAGCCGGCCTGAGGTTTTGGATGCGCTGAGCGCTCGGATGCGGGACCGATTCCCGGGCCTGGAGATCGCCTATCGCTGCAGTCCTCCCTTTCGCGATTTGTCTGCCCAGGAGGATGCCGCGATCGTGGAAGCGATCAATTCTACGGGCTTGAGAATATTGTTCATTGGGCTGGGGTGTCCCAAACAGGAACGCTGGATCAATGCCCACAGGGGAACAATTTCGGCTGCGATGGTTGCGGTTGGTGCTGCCTTCGACTTTCATGCGGGTACCAAGCGCCAGGCCCCGGCCTGGATGCAGGGCATGGGGTTGGAGTGGCTGTTCCGGCTGTTCCAGGAACCGGGTCGCTTGTGGAGACGTTATTTTTATATCACTCCCCGCTTTATCCTGCTGAGCATAGCCGAACTGCTGGCCCTGCGTCGCAAGCCCTGAAAGGCGACAGATGCTAAGAAGATTTTCCATCAACTTTGCAGTCTTCTCCATGCTGGCCGACATGCTGGTGGTCGGGTGCAGTCTCTGGCTGGCGGCGGTCGTCCGCCCGGCTTTGAACACCTGGCCGTATATCGAAGTCATGTCAACCCCGGTGCGCTTGCCATTGACCTTGTATGTAGTTTTCCCGCTTGTCTTTCTCGTCGTGCTATCCGGTTTCGCGATTTACGATGGACGTAAGTTTTTACGGATCGTGGATGAGTTCGCTGCCCTCTCGCTGGCCATTGTGGTCGCGTCCATTTCAGTAGCCGGCGTCCTCTACCTTTCTTTCAGGGATGTATCCCGGGCATTGTTTCTTGTGTTCCTGCTTTTCAGCTTTGCCAGTCTTTTCCTCTGGCGTGGCATTGCGCGTTTGATCTTCCGGAATCACAAGGATTGGCCGGATGAGACCCGCCTGGCCGTGATCGTCGGGAAGGGACCGCTGAGAGAGAAGGTCCAGGAACGCATCGAAGGCATGCAGAGCGAGAACCTGAAGCTGGTTGGTGTGATCAGCGATGAGTCGGGGGGGGGCGAGATCAATGTGGACTCCATCGAGCGGTTGGTCGTGGATTCTATGGCCACCGATGTGATCATTGCGCTTCCGCATTCGCGGTATGACTGCCTGCGGGCGATCGTTGGAGGGTTGGAGGATCTGCCCGTACATGTCTGGGTGGCCCTGGGTTTCTTCGATCTGGCTCTCTATCAGACCGCCTTGGAGGATTTCGCCGGGATCCCCATGCTTGACTTGCGGGCGCTGGCCTTGAGCGATGTGCAGCGCTTGATCAAACGGGCTTTCGATATTCTGATAGGTGGTCTGGCGCTCCTGTTGGCACTGCCCCTGATAACGTTATCGGCGCTTGCCATTCTGCTCGAAGATGGCCGCCCGGTTCTGTTCCGTCAACAACGGGCGGGTGAGAATGGACGAACGTTCACCATGTTCAAGTTCCGCACGATGGTCAAGGATGCCGAGCAGATGCGCCATCTGGTTGAGCACAGGGATGAAGCCGGGAACCTGATCCACAAAACGAAGGACGATCCGCGCGTTACGCGCGTGGGGCGTTTCCTGCGGCGTTACAGCCTCGACGAATTGCCGCAACTGATCAATGTTCTGCTGGGAACGATGAGCCTGGTTGGCCCGCGACCGGAGTTACCCTACCTGGTGGAACAATACCAGCCCTGGCAGCGCAAACGCTTTGTCGTTCCACCAGGATTGACCGGCTGGTGGCAGGTCAATGGACGAAGCGAAAGGGCCATGCACCTGCATACGGAGGACGATCTCTATTACATCCAGAATTACTCTTTCTGGCTGGATATCCTGATCCTGATCCGCACTGCCTGGGTTGTGTTGATCGGGCGAGGTTCTTATTGATCGGAGTTGTTCCATGAAAATCCATTGGCCGAATCGCCTGCGTGACCTGCTGGTCCTCTTTCTGGCGTTGACGCTGTCCAACCTGCGACCGATCAGCCTGTTTAACAACCCCTATCCGGATTTTTCGATCTGGCTGGGGGCCGGACAGCTGGAGGTGCTGTTCTGGTTCCTGGCGGTGGGGCTGGCGATCCTGGCCTTACGCCAGGCGGACCTTCTGTCCAGCTACTGGCACACCTGGAAGGAGAACTGGATCGTTCTTGTGTTCATTGTCCTGGCATTCGCCTCCACGGCCTGGTCTGTTGCAGCTACGACCAGTCTCTATCGCGCCCTGGTACTGTTGTGCTCAACAGCCCTGGGAGCCTATATTGGGACCCGCTATTCCATCCGGGAGGTCCTCGAGGTCCTGTTCTGGTTTGGAGCCCTGACCGTGATCCTGTGTTACGCCGTGACGGTGGTCGCGCCAGATGTTGGCCTGATGCTACAGGCGCCTTACAATGGGGCCTGGCGCGGGGCTTTCTGGCACCGGAATCATCTGGGTAGCATTCTGGCGTTTTTCAATGCTGTTTATTTCCTGCGCTTGATCTCGGGCGTTCAAAAAAGGGACAGCATTGCCATCCTGGATGGAATTTTCTTCCTGCTCTCCCTGGCACTGGTCGTCTTGAGCCGTTCCGCTACTGGGGCCATCCTGGTCCTGCTGCTGGATGGCCTGATCGTTCTGGGCGCGATCTGGCTGCGGGTCCGCTCCCGTTTTCGCCGGATGCACTACTCTATCCTGCTTGGGACCATGCTCGTGACCGCCGTGCTGGCCTTCACAAATCTGGATTTCTTGTTCGGGTTGTTCGGTCGCAGTGCCTCTCTTACCGGGCGGGTGCCAATGTGGTCGTATCTGCTGCAGGAGATCATCGCTGAACGACCCTGGTTGGGATATGGATTTGGAGCGCTGTGGACCCTCGAAGCCTTCCGCTTGCAGGTCCAGCAGGCAGTTGGATGGGGCTACCAGGTGGTCATCGCCGACAACGGATTCCTGGACATCCTTCTTCATCTTGGCGGGATCGGCTTGCTTGTCTTTCTGGCGACCTTCGCGAGCATGTGGCTCAGAAGCATCCGTTTTGCCATCCGGCAGCTCTCCCTGCCGGCCTTCCTCCCCTTGCTTGTGATGACCTATGCACTGGTGGCGAACATCAGTTTCAGCCTGTTCCTCGAGCTGGACGCCTTTGTCTGGCTGGTCATGGTCGCGATCTGGTTTGCGGTCACGGATGGAATCCAGCCTCCGGCAGTGACAACAGGGCATTGACAATATTCACGAAGATTGCAGGCAATCGAAACCAGGCCCCCAGTCAGCGCCTTTCCGGCGCACGGGATGTTGGTGGAACGCAGGAATTCTGGCAGACCGTGGAAATGCCCACGGATGGGCCGGCCACCTTGCTGCGGGTCGAGTCTGGATGGGAGTCCATCTCGGTTCCAGGAGTCAGCTGGAGGGTTGGCAATGCCCGGCGCTTGGAGTTCCCCGAGGGGCCCTTTGAGGTCACCTTCCATTCAATATTCGCCAATGGAATTGCGAATCTGGCTGGGGCAGCGTTTCCGGCCTGGATGGATCCACCAGACTCCCGTTCGAGATCGAGCCAGGGAAAACGTCAGCCAGATCCGCTTGCTGACCCGAAAGGAACTGTGCTCCCTGGTCCCGGACAGTCTCCTCTTTGAAGAGAAGAGATTGGGGTTGGTGAAATCGTTCGTGGTGTATGCGGGATGGGAATGAGCTCTTGTTCGCTCAATGCCCGGAATATTTCTTCTGCCACTCGTACAATTTGTTGAGCGCCTCGATCGGCGAGAGGCTGTTCATATCCAGGGCCTTCAATTCCTCCAGCAGGGGGCTGGTCTCGGGGAACAGGGCGGCCTGTTGCGCGGCGTGCGGGTTGGTCTGCACGGCCTGGCCGGATGACTTTTCCAGTTCGGCCATGATCTCGCTTGCGCGCTGGACGACCGGACGGGGGAGGCCGGCCAACTGGGCCACGTGGATGCCGTAGGAACGGTCGGCACCACCGGGGATGATCTTGTGCAGAAAGATGACCCGGTTGTCGGCCTCGCTTACCGCTACGTTGTAATTGCGCACACCGGGCAATAATTCGGCCAGCTGGGTCAACTCGTGATAATGAGTGGCAAAGAGGGTCTTGGCGCGCAACTGTGGATGGTTGTGGATGTGCTCGACCACCGCCCAGGCGATCGAAACCCCGTCATAGGTGCTGGTGCCGCGTCCGATCTCGTCCAGGATCAGCAGGGAGCGGGCGGTGGCATGGTGGAGGATATTGGCCGCCTCGATCATTTCGACCATGAACGTGGACTGCCCGGCGTGAATCTCGTCCTGGGCGCCGATGCGGGTGAAGATGCGGTCGACCAGCCCGATCCTGGCCGTTGCAGCCGGAACGAAGGCCCCCATCTGCGCCATCAGGGCGATCAGCGCCGCCTGGCGCAGGTAAGTGGAATTATGGCTGATAAAGCCGTTGGCGAGGAAGGCGTGGCCCTCGGGCACACAGAGATCGTAGACATTCGCCTCGCCCTGCTCGATATCCGTGATCTTGTCGTAGAAAAAACGGTTTTCCAGGATGGCCTTGAGCTCGGGGGCAGGCGCACCGCTTTGCCCGCAGTAGGCCACCAGCTCGGCGAGCTGTGCATAGGACAAGCGCCGGTTGGTAGGCAGGTACGGGTTGACGATGCGGTTGACGCGCTTGTTGTACTTTAACGCAACAGGGTTTCCCCCTGTTTGGTCAATGCGAGCCTGGACCGTCTTGAGCGTAGCAGTCAGATAAGGGATTCCGCCGAGATTGGGCATGCGCAGATGGGAAGCAAGTCTGGAACGCTCTCGTTTCCACGGGAGGCGGAAGCCAACTTCCACGTGAAATCGAATGGCGTTTTCACCAGAAAGAGCCACGGAGTAGCCGGGAGGCGACGTGGTCTTTTTGAGATGCAGGGAACCGAGGATGCCCAGGTTGAGCAGGAGCAGGTGAACCTGGCGTGCCATTTGACCGGAGGCGGTTGAGAAGGTTACGTTTCCATGCTTTGCATCAACATCTCCGGCGCTGTCAAAAAGACCCTGAAGAAAAGCAGCGACGATCGCTTTCGGTGCGCGCATGACGCTTGTTGGCACGCGCTTCTCTGCTGCTTCAACAAACCCCAGCCCGAGATGGGCAAGGAACTCACGGATCTCCTTGCTGCTGATCGTGAAATCTTTTTCATTCGGTTTTGGTTGGACAGGATATCCAAATTGCTCTGTGATTACCCTTTTGAACTCATTGGCGATGAATTCATCAGCGGTAGAGAGATGGATGGCGGTCTTGTCGATCCGTGTCCCGTCGCCGACCAGCAGGCCGATGAGGTAGGCGAGATCGGGGTTGAGCTCGGCTGGCAGGCGATACGGTCTTTGACTGCCGTGATGTCCTGGCATTACGAAATCGATCTTCGTTTGGGTCCCCCATAAATTTGCTCCCGGCGCGATAACAACAGTATCCTCTCGGGCGATCTGCCCGAGCGGTTGCCAGCCTTCTGTTCCATCCGGCCGGCGGACCCAGATACGATGTTCGGGCGTTCCTTCGATCTCAAAGCCGAGCCTGGTCTTTACCCGAATGGTGCGCTGTCGGTCACCATGATAAAAATGGGTGGCCAGTGCTGGACCTTTTTCTCCCTGGATGGTCAGGCGCAGGGGAGTGAATTGCCCAGGAGCCGCGTTTTCTGGCATGAAAGCCGTGATGGGCAGCAGGCCTCGTTCACTGGGGACCAGGGTATCCCCCGTGATGCATTTGCCGCTCATGTTCGGCCCGGTGATGACCCGCACCACCTCGCCCTTCTCGAAGGTCACGTCGTTGGGGACGTAGCGTTCGCCGTCCAGGCTCTGCTCGACCACCGGGTGGCGGCCGTCGCGGATGTCGAGCCCATCGTCATCGCGCACCTCCGGCCGGACGTACCCGCCCAGGGCGGCCGTCTCGGCCAGGGCCGCGAGGACATCCAGTTCGGCCAGGGTGCGGGCGGTTTCCAGCAGGCGTACCGCGGACTTCCCCAGTGTCGCGCAAACCTCGCGGAACAGGCGCAGTTCGATCTCGTGGATGCGCTCCTCGGCGTTCAGGACGAGCGTCTCGTACTCCTTCATCTCCGGGGTGATGTAGCGCTCGGCGTTGACCAGGGTCTGCTTGCGGATGTAATCGGATGGGACGTTGCCGGTCTGGCCCTGCGAGACTTCGATGTAATAGCCGAAGACCTTGTTGTAGCCGACCCGGAGCGACTTGATTCCAGTCCGTTCGCGTTCGGCCGGCTCCAGGTTGTTGATCCATTCTCTGGCATGCCGCGAGGCTTCGATCACCCCGTCCAGCTCGGCGGAGTAGCCGGGGCGGATGAGGCCTGTATTCTGCAGCGTGGCGGGCGGGTCGTCAGCGATGGCGGATTGAAGCAGGAATAGTTCCTCCTCGCAGAGGCTCAGAGGACGGGTGACGGGTGACAGGAGGGATGATCTGTCCCTTGTCTTTTGCCCGGTGTCATTGGTTGCGTGTGCCGCGGTCGGCAGCCGAACCAGCGTTTCCTGCAGGGCGACCAGGTCACGCGGCTGGGCATGCCCGGAGAGCAGGCGATTGGTCAGGCGCTCCAGGTCAGCCAGCGGTTTCAGCGCGGCACGCAGTTCAGCCCGCAGCATCGGGCGGGAGAAGAAGTATTCCACCCCATCCTGGCGGGCCTGGATGCGGGACACGTCGAGCAGCGGCTGGCTGACCCACTGGCGCAGCAGGCGCTTGCCCATCGGGGTGACGCTCTGGTCGAGTACGCCGAGCAGGGAGCCTTTCGTTTCGCCGCCCAGGGTCTCGGTCAGTTCCAGGTTGCGGCGGGTGGCGGCGTCGAGGGTCATGAACTCGTTCAGGCTGTAGACGCGCAGCCCGGTCATCAGGGCAAGGGCGGCTGGCTCGGTCTCTTTCAGGTACTGCAGGAGGCTCCCGGCGGCGCGAGTTGCGAGCGGCTTCCCCTTCAGCCCAAATCCCTCCAGGGTGGATGCCCCGAAGTGGGCCAGCAGGACCTCCAGGCTCTTCCCCGGCTCGAAGCGCCAGGCTGCCCAGGGGGTGATATGCCCCACCAGCCCATTGGTGAGGGGCTGGTTGTCGGGATGGATGATCTCGGCCGGGCGCAGGCGGGTCAGTTCGGCGCGTACGGGTGACAGGTCAGCAGCCTCGATCTCGGTGACGGCGAACTCGCCGGTGGTGATGTCGGCATAAGCGATCCCGGCCCGTGCTCCAGCGCCAGCGCCGCCGGCATCCAGCACGACCGCGGCCAGGTAATTGTTGCCGTCCCCCGGCAGCAATCCCGGCTCGACGATCGTCCCCGGGGTGACCACCCGCACCACCTTGCGTGGGAAAATGCCCTTGACCGGCTGGTCGCCGACCTGCTCGCAGATGGCCACGTGGTAGCCCTTTTCGATGAGACGGGCCAGGTAGTTGTCCAGGGCATGATAGGGGATGCCGGCCAGGGGGGCGCGTACGCCTTTGCCGATCGGACGGGAGGTCAGGACGATGTCGAGTTCGCGGGCGGCGATCTCGGCATCCTGGTCGAAGGTCTCGTAGAAGTCACCCAGGCGGAAGAGCAGGATGGTGCCTGGGTACTGGCGTTTGATCTCGAGATATTGTCTGCGAATGGGGGTCACATCGTCGGGCATGCTCCCATTGTATGATTAGCGGCCCAAATGGGCAAGGGTAGGGATCCAATATGCGCTGAAACCCATTGACATCTTTGTTTGAATTTGTACTATAATAGAACCACTATACTCTTCCGAATGGAGGTTTCAAATGGCTAGTGTTTTGTACGAGCACGTCACAAAGGAATTCGGTAACGTCATTGCGGTCAACGACCTAAACCTTGAGATCGCGGACAAGGAATTCCTGGTCTTCGTCGGCCCGTCTGGTTGCGGGAAGACGACCGCCCTCCGCGTGCTGGCCGGGCTCGAGGAAGTAACCAAGGGCATCATCAAGATCGGCGACCGGGTCGTCAATGACATTCCCCCTAAGGACCGCGATATTGCGATGGTCTTCCAGTCTTACGCGCTGTACCCGCACATGACGGTGTACGACAACCTGGCCTTTGGCCTCAAATTGCGCAAGACCCCCAAGGAAGAAATCAAGCGTCGTGTTCAGGAAGCCGCCGAGATCCTGGGGATCCAGGACCTGTTGGGCCGCAAGCCCCGTCAGCTCTCCGGCGGTCAGCGCCAGCGTGTAGCGGTCGGCCGCGCCATCGTGCGTGAACCGAAGGTCTTCCTCTTCGATGAGCCGCTCTCCAACCTGGACGCCAAGCTGCGCATCGCCATGCGCACCGAGATCAGCAAACTCCACCACCGCCTGCAGACGACCTTCATCTATGTGACTCACGATCAGATGGAGGCCATGACCATGGCGACCCGCATCGCTGTCATCAACAAGGGCATGCTCCAGCAACTGGACACCCCCCAGGTGCTCTATGACACCCCGGTCAACATGTTCGTGGCAGGCTTCATTGGCGCCCCGGCAATGAACTTCTTCAAGGGCCATGTGCGCAAGGAAGGCGGCAAGTTGTTTGTGGACTGCGGCTCCTTCTCGGTACCGGTTCCGTCGGATCGAGCCAAGTCGCTCCAGACCTATATCGACAAGCCGGTTGCTTTGGGGATTCGCCCGGAAGATATCTTCAACCCGGCCTTCGTCCCGCCCGGCATCAATGAGGCCAAAGTGGCCACCAAGGTTGACGTCACCGAACTGATGGGGAACGAGATCTTCCTGTACGTGACCACCGGTCCCAACACCATCATCGCCCGCGTTGACCCGCGCACCGACTTCCGCATCGGCGATCAGGTGCAGGTGTCCTTCAACATGGACAAAATGCACGTCTTCGATCCCGACAGCGAACTGGCGATCCGCTGACAGAGCCTGTAATCCCCGAACCGCCAGGGACCCATATCCCTGGCGGTTTCCCATGTCTGCGAGGAAAAAACATGAAATCCAAATATATGTTAGTTCTCGTCCGTCACGGGCAGAGCACCTGGAACCTGGAGAATCGTTTTACCGGATGGACCGATGTCGGCCTGACCGAGCAGGGCGTGCAGGAGGCTCTTGCGGCGGGCAAGGTCCTGCGAGAAAAAGGATATGCCTTCGACCTTGCCTACACCTCGGTGCTCAGAAGGGCGATCAAGACGCTCTGGATCGTCCTGGAGGAGATGGGTTTGGAATGGATGCCGGTCATTCGCGCCTGGCAGTTGAACGAACGCCATTATGGGTCGTTGCAGGGATTGAACAAGGCTGAGACGGCGGCCAAATTTGGAGAGGACCAGGTGAAGATCTGGAGACGGAGCTACGATGTCCCGCCGCCGGTCCTTGGACTGGATGATGAGCGTCATCCACGCTTTGACCCGCGCTATGGCGACCTGAACCCCGAGCAGCTCCCGGCGACCGAATCGCTGAAAATCACGCTCGAACGCGTCATGCCCTACTGGCACAGCACGCTTGCTCCGATGATCCAATCGGGAAAACGGCTGCTCGTGGTTGCCCACGGCAACAGCCTGCGGGCGATGGTCAAGTACCTGGATGAGATTTCCGACGCCGAAATTCCCGAACTGAATATCCCGACCGGGATCCCATTGGTCTACGAGCTCGATGCCGACCTCAAGCCGATCACCCACTACTACCTTGGCGACGAGGAAACGATCCGCAAGGCGGCCGAAGCAGTCGCTGCCCAGGGGAAGGCGAAATAAATCACGGGGCCAGCATGGTTGCTGGCCCCGTGATCGTTGACAAGGCGAACAACCATCTCACCGGGAGGCGGCTCTCTCTTGATGGATGTGCTGGGCTGGAGAGAATCTGGGTTGTGCGTTTATGATTTCCGATTGCGCGCGCTGAGGAGCACGATTGCGGCGGGGAGCAGGATGGCCAGGGCAACGATCGCTCCTGCAATCCCGGCTCCCGTGGAACGCGGAATGGCGGCTTCCGAGGTTCCCGTTGGGAAAGGGGGCTCGAGGGGCGCAGATGTTGTGGTCGGCCACAGTGTGGGGGTCGCGCGCAGGGTCGGGGTGCTGGTCGGGGCAGTGGGGGTTGGGGTGAAGCCGGAGATGATCACAAGCCGGTCGCCTGGATAGATGAAACTGCCCATCAGGGGGTTGTTGGCGATGATCTCCTGTTCGCTGACCCCGTATGCCAGGGCAATCGCCCAGACGGTCTCGCCGGGCTGGACGACATGGATGATGGCGCCTTCGGCGTTGGGTGTAACCGGGTAGACTGTAACGGTGGTAAATGCCGTTGCGGCCTGTGTCCCGGCTCCGGTGGTGCCGGAGGACGGTGGCGTTGCGGCAGGTTGACCGCCAGTCGAGCGGCCGACATCGATGGTGTAGTAGACCCGATTCCCATCGGTGGCCACACCTGCGCCGATGTCCTGCAGGTTGGCAGAGAGCATGGTGTTGGTGTGCGGCGCGTCGCCCAACCAGGCCTGAACGGCCTCCTCGGCGCTCATGTTGATGCCGTTGATGACATTTTCGGAGAAGAATCCGCCCAGGGTCAGGTCCCCGGCGACTGCGTACCCGGCCGCCAGGGCGCGCTGGTAGGGACGCGAACCATCCGGGCCGATGTGCGTCCAGGTCCCGATGGCGGCCTGGTATTCCGAATGGGCCTGGGCGATCTGCATCAGGATCGGATGTGGGTTGTAGGTGGGCAGGCCGTTCGCTGTCCGCAGGTTGTTGACCGCGGCGATCAGTTCATACGGATCGGCGATCTGCACCGCGTTCCTTGCGCCGGGTGCGGCCTGCACCTGCAAAGGGGCCAGGAACAGGGCAACAGCGAGGGCCGCTCCAATCACGAACGTTGCCAGGGAGAGTTTACGCATGGGGATATTATAACGGTGGCCCGGGACTAATGCAAACAGTGTGCCAAACAGGTGGACCTTAATCCTGTCGCTTCGTGATGTTTGTCACAAGGCAGATCTGCCGCGCGAGGGTACAATTAAGACGAGGTTGGTCATGCGTTCCAGTTTCTGGCATAGGCATGCGACCGAGATCGAAAGATTTCAACCATTCGGAGGTGCGATAAAAATCATGTCTCAGGAAATTCGAATTGATGCCCTGTTACCTGCGGAAATGGCCGTTCGGGCAGAATACACCGGCGAACGCAAGGCACAGGCCCCGGTCATTCAGACGTTTACGCTGGCCGTCCTGGCGGGTGCTTTCATCGCGCTGGGCGCCATTTTTGCCACGACGGTCAGCGCCGGCAGCATGGCGGTGACGACGGCGGAGGGCGGCGGCGCATTCAGCATTACCCTTCCCTACGGCGTCACCCGGCTGCTGTCCGGGCTGGTCTTTTGTCTGGGGCTGGTCCTGGTCGTGGTCGGCGGGGCCGAATTATTCACCGGCAACAACCTGATCGTCATGGCCTGGGCGAGCCGCAAGGTGAGCACATGGGCCCTGTTGCGGAATTGGGTGATCGTCTATATCGGGAACTTCGTAGGCTCATTCGGGACCGCCGCTCTGATGATTTTGACCCGCCAGCATACGTTCGGCGGCCAGGCAGTCGGGGTGACCGCAATGAATATTGCAATTGGGAAGGTCAACCTCACTTTCGTTCAGGCGCTTGCCCTGGGAATCCTGTGCAATGCCCTGGTCTGCCTGGCTGTCTGGTTGACGTTCAGTGCCCGCAGCACCCTGGACAAGATCGTCGCCATCATCTTCCCGATCACGGCCTTCGTCGCGGCGGGCTTTGAGCACAGTATTGCCAACATGTATTTTGTGCCCTATGCATTGTTGATCAAAACCTTCGACCCTGGCTTTATCGGCAGTGTGGGGGAGCGGGTGGCGAACCTGGACAGCCTGACCTGGCCGGCCTTTTTCTTGGCGAACCTTTTGCCGGTTACGATCGGGAACATCATCGGAGGGGCCGTCCTGGTGGCTGCGGTTTATTGGGCTGTGTTCCTGCGCCGAAAAACCAATTCATGAAAGGATTTTAAACTATGAAAGCATATGTGCTGATTAGCGTGCGCACAGGGGAGGTCCACGAGGTCGTGCGCCAGTTAAAGAAAATCCAGGCAGTCTTGGACGCGAGTATGACCTTCGGGCCGTATGATGCGATCGCAGTCATCGAAGCAAAGGATTTAAGCGAACTTGGGCGGGTGTTGGTGACCGAGATGCAACCGATCCCGGGTGTGATCGAGACGTTAACCTGCCTGGCGGTCGACTGAGGCCAGGCAGGCGGATAGGGGCGGGGGATAAAAAGGAGTGCCTGTGGAGAAGGAACAGGCAACTGGACAAGCTGCAGCATGTCCGGCTGCCTGTTTCCCTTCGATTGCGGGGGTACCGTTCCTGCCGCTCGAGAGTTGCGGCCGGGGTCACGGGAATCAGAACTCGTCCAGCTTGGGATGCAGATTCATCGTCATGAGGACGACATCGGTCAAATCCCCATCGGGGAACATGAAAAAGTCTTCGAGGGAGCAGTGGGCGACAAAACCGAGCTGCTCGAAGGCCTTGATGACTTTGGTATGGTCTGCGATGACCTCGGCAATCAACACATACAGTCCCTGGCGACGCGCCAACTCGATGAGGGCGCGGATCATTTTCATGCCCAGGCCGCGTTTGCGGAATTCTTTGGCCAGGTAGATGCGTACTTCCCCAACGTGACGCTTAGGGCCTTCATCAAAATGCAGGGTGGCGCTTCCGATCACCCTTTCTTTGACCAGGGCCAGGACGGGAAGGACCTTGTTGTAGTCCAGACTGGCACACCACGCCCGGACGGTTTCCGGATCTTTAACGTTGTGACGAAAAGAATGGAGGTCTTCGTCGCTGATGGCTGAATACATCTCCATCAAACGTTCATAATCATCGGTTGTCATCGGGCGGATCAATACATATGTCCCATCCTTGAGCGTGACGACCTCACGGTGGTTTTTGAGTTGTTCAGGCAACATGGTACCCTCCGCTTTCCTTTTTGTTGCAGCGCGGCGGTTGATGGATGTCTACGCTGCGGGAACTTTTCCGGCCTCGGCGGGCTCGACGAAATCATGGGGGAGCAAACCAGCCTCCCGCACGATACGGGGCACGATCTCTTCCCAGCCGACGGCCATGATGTGGATCCCGTGGACACCCTGGCCTCGCTTGGCCTTGATCTTCTCGATGATCTCAAGCGCGATCTGGACGCCCTCTTCCTCGGCATTGCCGGCTTTTTCGGCATTCTCGAGGCGCTTCATGAGCGCATCTGGAACGCATACCCCGGGAACCTCATCGTGCATGTAGCGGGCGATCTTGTAGCTCTTGATAGGGGTGATGCCGACCAGGATGTAGACTTTGTCCAGGATGTCGCGTTTGGCGAGTTCGTTCAACCAGACCTCCATTCCCTCCGGGTCATAGACCAGGTTGGTCTGGAAGAATTGGGCCCCGGCGTTGACTTTCTTGTGCTCGCGGATCGCCTGGAAGCGCGGCTCGGAGGCGAACGGTGCCGCCGCGGCCCCCAGGAAGTATCTGGGTGGGAACTTGATATTTCGGCCATCCAGGTACTTGCCCTCGTCGCGCATCCGGCGCAGGATCCACAGCATCTGAACGGAATCCAGGTCGACGATGTCCATGCGGCCGCGCGGATCGGGCGCCAGGCTCATGCTGTCGCCGGAAAGGCACAGGATGTTGCGAATACCCAGGGCGTTGGCGCCCAGCGCTTCGGACTGCAGGCCGATCCTGGTCCGGTCGCGCGCGGCGATCTGCATCACCGGCTCGGCCCCGTTCTGGATCGCCATGGTTGAACAGGCCCATGACGACATGCGCGGCGAGGCTGACGGGCTGTCGGTGAAATTGATCGCGGTCACATAAGGCTTGACCAGCTCGACATTCTTGCAGAGCTTATTGGTGGAAACGGTCATCGGAGGGGCGACCTCGGCTGTGACCACGAATTCACCGGCTTTGAGCTGCTCTTCTAGATTCGACGCGGGTCCGTCGTACTGTGGTGGGTGGTACTCAGAGTCGCCCCCCCACCAGTCTGGCTGGCGGACCGGGCGGAAGATCATGTCCCAGGTGGTGGTGCGTGTCACGGGGTCCCGATTGACCAGCCCGCTGAGGGTCTTGCCGGTACCGATCTTCCTGACCTGAACAATGACATCCCCCCATGTCTCGGTTCCGACCTTGTCCCAGTCGAGCGGTGGCAGAACCTCCAGAAGCATTTCCTCTCGGCCCATTTTAAAGGCCCGGTCATAGATCTGGTACCACATACAGGGGCGGGTCTTGTCGACGTAGCAGTGTTCCGGGGTCGATCCGCCGCAGGGACCGTTGCGGACGCCTTTCGGGCATTCCATTGGGCAGATGAAGGCAGTCTCCTGCAGCAGGCAGTTCCCGCACATCCGGCAGCCGAATAGCGGGCCTTTAACGACCTTCTCCACGGAGGCCAGCAGCCGGCGGCCGAATTGTTCCCGTTTGAAGGCCATGAAGGGAGGTTGCCAGCGGCGACCTGGAGTGAATATGGGCATGCGCTCCTCCTGAATTCGTGATGCTTATTCCTGCCCGGGACGCCCGATCGACAGGCATCCCGGGCGCGTGAAGCATTATAGGGTCGGTAAGAGATATTCGTAAGCGCTCAAGGCGGCCTTGGCACCTTCGCCAACGGCGATCAGGACCTGTTCGGCGTAACCGTTGGTCACATCACCCGCAGCAAACAGGCCAGGGATGTTGGTCTTGCAAGCGCAGTCGACAATGACGCGCTGGCGATCGTCCAGTGCAGCCAGGCCAGCCACCATCGCGGACATCGGGGTCAGGGCCTGCTCGACGAAGATGGCATCCGCGGCGAGTTCGACTGTTTTGCCGGCCGCATCTTTGAGCACCAGGCTGCGGGCGAATTCGTCGCCTTTCACTGCGACCACCTCGTGGGCCTTGAGGAGGGTGACGTTCCCGGCCGCGACCAGTTTCCTGCCCAACGGCGTCTTCAGGGCGGCCTCGTCTTGACAGACCAGGTTGACGTGCGCGGCGACCGTGGCCAGTTCACCAGCCGAACGCAGGCCGAGTTCCCCTCCACCTACCACGACCACATCCTTATCGATAAAGAGCGGTGCATAGGACAGGGCCGAATAGCACAACCCTTTCATCATGAATTCTTTTTCGCCAGGCACATCCATGCGCACCTGGCGGGCGCCGGTGGCCAGGATGACAGCTTTTGTCTCCAACCGGCCTCCGTCCTTGGTTGTTACCACAAAGTGGTCACCCTCCCTGGTTACTTTTTCGGCGGCATCCATCTGGCGGGCAAAATCCAGGTATTCCAGTTCGCTGCGGAATTTGTTGACGATTTCCAGGCCGCGGATGACCTGGTAAGTATCAATCCACGGCAGGGCCAGGTGGAAATTGGTCTTGCCGCCGAGGTCCTTGCTGACCAGGAGCACATTCAGGCGTTTCCGAATCGCGTACACAGTGGCTGTCAGACCAGCCGGACCACCGCCAATGACGATCAGATCATACATGGGATCCTCCTCTCCTAATAGGCCGACTTGATGGTGTCAATATCCACCTGGGGATCATCGTCGGAGTCGGGCGGCGGTTCGGGGATGAAGCCGTTGTCCATCATTAATTGGGTCAATTGGCGCGACCGGTCGATGATCCGTTTGGCGGTTGAGAACTCTTCCTCATAGGTTGTGGGGATCCGGGCGAGACCCTGTTCCTGGGCCTTCATTGCCACGGCTGCTGCCTCGCGTGGGAAGACTTCCCAGTCGTCCATATCAGGCAGGATGTGTTCGTCGTCGAGCCGGTCGCCGACGTGTTCGGCCATGGCCTGGGCGGCGGCAAAGCACATCTCGTCGGTGATGGTGCGGGCACGCACATCCAGGGTGCCGCGAAAGATGCCCGGGAAACCGAGCGAGTTGTTGACCTGGTTGGGGAAGTCGGAGCGCCCGGTGGCCACGACTGCTGCCCCGGCCTCCTTGGCCTCCCAGGGCCAGATCTCAGGAACCGGGTTGGCGCAGGCAAACAGGATCGAATCCTTGTTCATGGTCTTGATCCATTCGGGCAGGATGGTGCCTGGACCGGACTTGGAAAGGGCGATGACCACATCCGCACCTTTGATGGCCTCGGGCATGTCGCCTGTGCGCCCGGCTGCGTTGGTGATGTTGCACAGTTTCCACTTGTCGACATACTCGGCCTTGCGCATCTCGATGTCCTTGCGGTGTTTCCCCAGGATTCCCTTACTGTCGACCATGGTGCATTTGGCCGGGTCAGCGCCCCAGCCGAAGATCAGCCGAGAGCAGGCGACATTTGAAGCCCCTGTACCGATGAAGGTGATCTTGACTTCGGACATCTTTTTGCCGACCACCTTGAGAGCGTTGATCAGGCCGGCCAGGGTGACGGTCGCGGTGCCCTGCTGGTCGTCGTGCCAGACCGGGATCTCGGCCTTCTCGCGGAGTGTGTCAAGAATGTAGAAGCATTTGGGATTGGAGATATCCTCCAGGTTCACGCCGCCAAAGCCAGGTTGGAGCATCAGGACCGTATTGATGATCGCATCGGGATCCTTGGTGTCGAGCATGATCGCCACGCCGTCCACCCCGCCCAGGTACTTGTAGAGCAGGACTTTTCCTTCCATGACGGGCAGACCGGCCTTGGGTCCGATATCACCCAGTCCAAGCACGCGCGTCCCGTCGCTGACCACGATGACCGTGTTCCACTTGTTGGTGTACTCGTAGACCAGCTCGGGGTCCGCGGCGATGGCTTTGCAGGGGGCGGCAACGCCCGGTGTGTACCAGATGGCAAAGTCATTGAAACTGCGCACCGTACACTTCAGGGCGGTCTCGACTTTGCCCCGGTAGAACGGATGCAGTTTCATGGCGTCTGCCGACGGTTTGGTTGCTTTTTTCAGCAGTTCGTCGACATTCATTTGTATTCCTTTCTCTATTGATTGAGGTAGCTGTCTGCGTAGATGACCTTGTTGAGCAGGATCTGGGTTGTCTTCCAGATCGCAGCCTGGTCCGCATCTGACAGATCGAAATCCTCCATCTGGGGCTCATCACCTTCGGCGATTCTTTCGGCGATCTTATTATAGACACGTCCGAGCGGAGTTGATTGGTCTTTGGTCTCAATCCAATGGATCACCTCGTTTTGGGGTTCATCGAACGGGTTGGCGATCATCATCTGCAGGCCGACGCCCATCAGCATGGCCAGGTAGACGCGATTGATCAGCGCCCGGTTCTCGTTGGGAACTGCATTGGACACGTTGGACAGGCCGACCGAGATGGTGGGGGCCGGGTCCCAGGCGTACTGGAGCATGCGGACCGTCTCGAGCAGGTGTGGGCAGTACTGCTGGCAGCCGGAGACGGTCAGGACCAGCGGGTCGATGATCAGGTCTTTGATCGGGAAGTCGATCTCGAGCATACGCGGGATCAGGGTCTCGACAGCAATGCTGACCCGGGCGTCCGCCTCGACCGGGATGCCAGCGGTCCCCATGGTCAGGGCGATGACTTTGGCGCCGTATTTCTTGGCCAGTACCGGTATCTTTTCCAGGCGTTCCGGCTCGGCTGAGGTCGAGTTCAGGATCGGCTGAGCCTTCTTGATGGTCTTAAGAGCCGCTTCCATGCCGTCGACGTTGGTCGTGTCGATCGAAAGCGGCACGTCGACGACCGTCTCGATGGCCTCGATGATCCAGGGGAAGACCTCCTCCCAGTCTTTCTTGCGGGGCCCCAGATTGATGTCGACGGCCTGGGCTCCTGCCTCCACTTGCTTGACCGCCAGGTCCATGAAAAACTCCCGGTCGCGGTTGGTGAGAGCCTCTTTTACTTTTTCCGAAATGATGTGAATATTTTCGCCGATGATATACATGCTGGTGTCCTTTCTCCTGAACAGGATCTTAGGTTGATTTATTCAGTACCGCAGATACCGATGGGAAGCGCCCCAGATCGGTGTGCGGAAGGAACATGGCCGACATAAAGGCTTCATA
The DNA here is from genome assembly GCA_016934715.1 of Anaerolineales bacterium. GTDB lineage: Bacteria > Chloroflexota > Anaerolineae > Anaerolineales > Villigracilaceae > JAFGSI01. Next base: position 15,714 of record JAFGSI010000088.1, on the reverse strand, counting down.
AAACGTATTGTCTGCCGACAATTCGATATAGGTCATCTGACTGGCGATCTGCTTGACGCGTTCGCGCTCACGCCAGTCGAGCAGGGCCTGATAGGCACCCCGCACAGCCGTGTTGCCCAGGAAATCGAAGCGTTCCCAGGGAATATCCGGCAGCAGGCCGATCTGGACGGCTTTTTCAACATTGATGTACTTGCCGAACGAGCCGCCGATCAGGACTTTGTGGACGTCTTCCAGGATGAAGCCGACTTGCTCGGCCAGGACCGAGAAGCCGGCGTAGATGGCGGCCTTGGCGCGCATCAGGTTATCGACGTCAACGCGCGAGAGGACGATATCCTCGCCTGTCTCGGTTTCGTCCGCCCAGGCGATGACGTATTCGCCGCCGTGGTTTCCCTCCCGAATCCGTCTGGTGGGCAGGTCGCGTTTGACGCTCCCGGCTTTGTCGAGAATTCCGGCCACGAACATCTCGGCCAGCAGGGCGATCAGCCCGGAGCCGCAGATGCCTTTGGGCTTTCCGCCTCCGATCACCCGGAAGACCGGTTCGTAGGTTTCGCTGTTGATCCATACGTCTTCAATGGCACCCGTGGTCGCGCGCATGCCGTTGCGAACGCCAGCACCCTCGAAGGCCGGGCCGGCGGAACAGGCGCAGGTGACCAGCCAGTCGCGACTGCCCAGGACGATCTCGCCATTGGTGCCCACGTCGAGGAACAGGGCCACTTCTTCAAGCCTGTTCTGACCGCTGGCCAGCACGCCGGCAGTGATGTCGGCGCCGACGTAGCTGGCGACACCGGGCAGGCAGTCGACGCAGGCGTCGGGAGCGATGGCGAGCCCAACTTCCCTGGCGGGCAGCAGGGGAGGCTGATTGATGGTGGTGATGAAAGGCGTGAGGCGGATATTCTCGGCCGGGATGCCGAGCAGCAGGTGGATCATGGTGCTGTTGCCGACGACGGTTGCTTTGATGATCTCCCCGGCATCGATCTGGACCCGTTTGCAGGCGGTGTCGAGCAGGCCGTTGATCGTCTCCAGGACGCGGGTGCGCATTTCCTCAGCACCATTCGCTTTGCTGCTGAACATGATCCGCGAGATGACGTCCTCGCCGCGAGCGATCTGGCCGTTGTATTCGGCCACCTGGGCGTGGACCTTGCCGGAGATCAGGTCGACCAGCCAGAGCGAGACCGTGGTCGTGCCGATGTCGATGGCGATGCCCCACAGTGGGGAGTATTCGTCGATGTGCCCAGGCTGCAGGGTGATGATCCGGGCGGAGCTTGCAGTGGGCCTCTCGGGGTGGATGGCCAGGATGGCCGTGACGCGCCACTCCCCGGCCCGCAAGGTGGCGGGGAGGCTCTGCAGCAGAGGCAGCGAGATCTCGGACGTTTCGAATCCGACCTGGGCGCGCAGGGCAGTCTGCAGGCGGCTCCAGTCGTCTGTCTGGTCATCCATGCTGGGAGGATCGAGGCTCAGGTGGATTCGCCGCACGGATTGACTGTGGGGATAGTCGTAGCCGACCGGCGGCCGGACCTCCGCTGCAACCCGGTCGGTGGTCAGGCGGCGCTCGATCTTTTCTTGTTCGGGAACCAGGACCGTCGTGTCGCCCTCGATGATGGTCTGGCAGGCCAACGCGTAGCCCTGTTCCAGGGCCTCGTTCGAGAGCCGCAGGGTGCTGCGCAGCCTGACATTCCCCTGCGTGACCTGGACCGCGCAGCGGCCGCAGCGGCCCTGTCCACCGCAGGGCTGGCCGATCTCCACGCCTGCCTGGCGTGCCGCGTCGGCCAGCAATGTACCGGTGGGTACCTGGACGCTCTTCGGTTTTGCCTCGGCAGAAATAAAGATGATTGTGTGGGTGGCCATGGAGATCGGTTGGGGTGGAACATCGGATTGGATGTCCCACCCCATGAATCAGGTGAGCACCTGCTTGTAGAAGGCCGGGATGTCGACCGCCTCACGTGGGCCGACCTTGATCTCCCAGTCGGGTAGTTCCTCTTCCAGTTCGCCGGACAGCACAGCAACATGCCCGGGCAGGACCACACGCTTCCTGGAGACCTTGCTGGCGACATCAAATTCTTTGATCGATTTGGCGATCCGTTCTGCATCGAACTTGCCGGCAGCCCAGGCGGTCAGCACGGACATGCCCTCGGCGTCGGCCACGACCAGCCAGGCGGGCAGGCCAGAGCCTTCAATTTCGTTGGCCACGGCGAAGTATGTGATCGAGAAGTTGGTGGTGACCAGGACCGGGCTTTCGGGAGTCGGGTTGTTGATCTCGTAGACACCCGGCTGGACCTGGATCGGCTTTTGCGGATCGGTGTAGATGTTTTCGCGCAGCACCAGCAGGGCGTAGAGCAGTTCGGGCTTGAATTCTGAGAGCACCACGAAGCCGCCGTACTTGGCGATGGCCTGGGCGGCGAAGAGCGACTCGCGCACCGGGTCGCCGGTCGCGGCCGGGAAGCTGATGATCGGATATCCCAGCGGGCGGAAGTTCGCTTTTAAGGCCATCCGGCGCAGCTGGACGTAGGCAGCCAGCGATTGGCTCAACGGGCTTGCGGCTGGTACAGGATCGAGAACCATGTCTTCCACGCCCCGGGCCTGGATTTTCTGGGTCAGGTCGGCCAGTTCGTCAAGCGTATCGGCCTTAACCACCAGGGCGGCCTGGTATTTCTTGGCCAGGTCGGCCATGGTCTCCCAGTTGGAGGGATCGGCCGCGTGGAGCAACGGGGTTTCGCCCTGACAGGCCTGCAGGCCGGGCTCGAGGGCAGCGGGATCTCCGATCAGGATCAGCGGACGCTTGCTCGCCGAGCGGACTGCCTTGACGGCAGCGCCCAGGTCCCCGTCCGCCAGGATGGCAAAGCCGTCGACGGTGAATTCCAGGCCGACATAGGTGACCGAATACGCATCGGCCGCGGCGACTTTCTTGGCGATGTCGCCGTCCGCGGCATTGACCTGGATGAAAAGACCGGGCTTATTGTAGAAGGTCTTATCGTGGCGGAACAGAACGGTCTCGTTGCCGGCCTTGACCTCGTACCCGCCGGCCTTGAGGGCCACCAGACGGATCGGCGGTGCAGCCGATTCAGCCAGCTGCTGCTGCGAATCCTCGCTCACATAAGGACAGGACGAGAGTTCCACCTGTTTGGCGGCCAGTTTCATGGCAAAGGCCAAGCAGGTCGGAAAGCCACATTCCTTGCAGTTAGTCTGTGGCAGGAGCTTGTAGATCTGGATTCCTGAGAGTGCCATTGTGTCCTCCTATGCCGTGACCATCAGTTCGTCGATGGCGATTTTGATGCGCCTAACGCTTTCCGGGTGGCGCAGGACGATGATGTCGGCACCCGCCTCCAGCAGGGCGGCGGCGGTCAGGGACTCCCAGTGGAGGCCGCGCTCCCTCCAGTCGCCCCAAGCTTCGGGAACGCCTTCACCCACCTTGGCCTCCTTGGCCTTCCAGGTCTCGAATCCGACCGTGACGATCATTGGCAGCTGGGTCATGCTATCGCCCTGCAGGGCGGCCAGGCGCAGACGTTCCATGACCGAGTAGCCGTATTCGATACCATAGCCCAGGGCGCCGGTGGTCGGGTCCATCAGGATCCGGTCGGCCGGCAGGCCCATGTCGGTGATCAGGATGTTTAGCTGCTTGGACAGGTTGACGTCCATCGGGGCCCGGGCGATGACCAGGTGGCCATTCGCCATGGCCGCCGCCACGAGGGTGCGATAGTTCTTGTCCTCGCAGAGACCAAGTGCCAGGCGTTCGCCCTTGGTCGCCTCGGCGACCGGGACGAGCAGGTCGTTATCCTTCTCGGGTTGTCCGGGGCCAAGGACGATCAGCGGGAGCCCGCTGGCACCCAGGACGGCCTTGACCGCCTTGACCGCGCTCTCGGGTGTGTCGTTTGCCGACAGGGCCAGGACGAGGACCTGCGCCCCGGCGTCCTGTGCCCGAGCAGCCCACCTGGCGGGGTCATCCAACGCCTCCCCCCAGGCCTCGGTCAGAATTGACGACCAGTCTTCCGGGCGCTCGCTTTTGATCTCGATGGCGACCACCGGTGGGTTGGGTGATTGGGCCTCGAAGTGCATGTAGGGCAGGGCGGTCTGGCCCCCGACCGTAACGGTCAGGCCCCGCGTGCCGCCGTCGGCTGCGGTTGCGCCCAGCGTGACGGTGCGAATCGAGCCGGGCCATTTGTCTTTGGGAATTTCTACTGGCATGTGCTCCTCCGTTTGGCTTGGATGTACATTGTCTGCCCGGGGATGTTCAGGCAAGACCAGGTCAAAAACGCTTCTTCGAATCCTGGGCGCGGCGGCGGGCCGCATCCCGCTTCTCGACGAACTGCTCAAGCGGTGATTTTCTCTCGGCTTCGATACCTATGTCGCGCAGTTCTTGCGGGTCCTGTGCGGCAAGGTGGCGGATGAAATGTCGAGAGGTGATGTAGGCGGCCGGATAGATGATCCCGGCAGCATTATGGGGCAGATAGGCGATGCGGGTCTGCAGGTCGCGCATCATCTGCGCCGCGACCTCCAGCGGCAGGTCCGGTTGCAGGGTGGGCATCCCCTCCCGCATGACCTCCTCGGCGGTCAACTCGTGGGCGTTCTCGCGTCCGTAGGCGAGCAGCAGTTCGTCATTGCTGACCAGGCCGATGCCATTGCCCTCCTCGTCCAGGACGCACAGCCCCTCGAAATTCTTCTCGACCAGGAGGCGGGCGATGTCGACGATGAGCGAATCGTGTTTGCAGGTCGGCACGCCAACGGTCATCAGGTCGCGAACATAGCGCAGCTTCTTTTCTTCCATGGATTCCAGGATTTGGCCAGTTGCGGTCCGTGAAGCGCCGCCTCTGGACTGTTGATCTAGAACATGGGGTCCATGACCAGGGCGGGATGGTTGTGCGCCTCCAGCCAGGCGAGCAGGTCTTCGACCTCGGTGACATTGCGCTCGTCAGCGATCTTGTCGAGCAGGTCGGGGTCGCCCTCGCGTTCGCAGACCGCCTTGAATTCGTCGGCCATGCTTTCCTTGAGGACCGAGGACATCCAGATGACACGCTTGAAGCCGCCATCGGCTGAGATGAACTTGGGGCTGATCAGGTAGAACTTGCCCACCCCCATCACGCCGGGGGTCTGCAGGCCGCCGCCGGCGATACCGGCCAGGGTCGAGAAGGTCATCCCGGCCGGGGTCATGGCAGTGTCCTCGCGGCTGACGACCATCACGCCGTTGGCCTCCGGGATCAGCATGACGATGCACTCGAAGCAGCCGCAGGCGGTCATCGGATTCTCCATGATGGAATACATCGAGACTTCCTGGACAGCGCCGTGAGAGCCGATTCGGGCATACTCGTTGGTGCCTTCCCAGTATCCCTTGACGAAGTCTTGCAGCTTACCCAGTTTGATCGGTTGGTTCGGGCCGGTGGGGTTGATGCTGTAGGAGGCCTTACAGTCCAGCCAGTTGTAGGCACCGCACAGGCCGAGCCGCTCGGGGCTGACCACGCAGACGTGGTTGGGGGCAAAGGACTGGCACAGGGTGCAGGAGTAGAACTCGTCGACCTTGTCGTCGGTCAGATCGGCCAGGCGCTTGTTGCGGAAGTCATAGGCTGCCCGGGCCTTCTCCAGCCATTCGGTGTGCCCTTTCGGGTCGGTGACGATCATCACCTCGACCTTGTCGACGATGGCGCCGAAGTCCTCGTGGAAGCGGGCGTGCAGGATCTTGCCGAAGTGTTCCAGGTCAAAGCCCTTTTCCGCTGCGACGTTGGAGACGCGGATCCAGGTGATGTCGCGCTGCCCGATGTGCTGGATCCCCGAGGCGCCGTTGACGAAGTAATGGATCTGGCGCTCGAGAACCGGCTCGAAATCCGCCTGCATCTGGCGGCCGGCGACCTTGGCGACGATGCCCAGATCCATCGATCCCTGGGCAGCGACCCCGGAGAAATTTGGGCCAACGATCTCGACCTTGCCGTCGGTGACTTCGTCCAGCTTGGCCATGTGCAGGAATTCGAAGCAACGGGAGTGCTTGCCACCGAATTCGACCCGCAGGTCGGCCTTGCGAACGACCTCGCCCTCGAAGGCCGAGCCATAGGGCACCGGGACGTCAACGTTCGAGACCTTGACCTTGACGCCGCGCACCTCGATGCACTTCTGGATGAGCTGCTCGGCCTTATCCAGGTCGTCTTTGCCTGCGATCTCGTCGAAGGGCATCGAGACAACATGCTCGTAGGTGGTCACGCCAGTGGGCAGGATCTCGGGAATGACGGTGTCGGCGATGACCGGGAAGCCGTAGTTGATCGCCCCGGCGGCAGCGGCGTACTTCAGATCGTCGACCTCGCCGAGGGCCAGGACGAAGGCGAAGACGCGCTCCTTGTTGTAGAGCAGGATCTCGTGCGCCATGCCGGGTTTAAGACCGCCGAAGGTCAGGGCCGAGCGGGTGGCGAAGCCCAGGGCGTAGATGGCGCTCAGCGTGTCGGTTCCGAAGGGCACGGTGTACGTGTCATAGCCCAGTTCCACGCCCTCTTCCTGCAGCTGGTGGATGATGCTGCGGCCGTTGACATTGCCGGACAGGAAGGTCAGAATGTTGCGGCGCTGCAGTTCACGGACGAGCTTGACGGCCACCGCATTGGATTTGGCGCAGCCAACAATGGCGGCGAAGCCGGGCATGCGGCCGTCCACCAGTTGGATCCCCCATGAGCGCAGCTGGATATCGTCAATCGGACCGTTCAGGTGGTCTTTGCCATCCTCCGGACCGTAGGACGTCCCGCCGGCCAACAGGAAGCCGGGGCAGGCCTCGGGTTGCAGCCCGTAGACGAAGCGCACCGCTTCGATCGTCTCGGCGGCCAGGAGGGTCGCCATCCCCGAGTCGAGGGTTTCGCCCAGGTAAGGGGTCCAGTGATTCTCGGAGGGGAGCGGGTGGAGCAGGGTGCGAGCCTGACCGAGGACCTCTTTCAGCTGTCCCAGGGTTTCAACGTTGATCCCGGTCATCCCGGAGATGGTGGGCAGGTAGTAAGCCGTATTGGGGAAGGAGACCGGCGTTTCGGGCCCCTTCTCCTGCAGGGCTTTCTGCAGCATGACTTCTGCTTCGCTGACCAGGGAGTTGGCTCCGCGCAGAGCGCGGGTCGCGATGTAACGTGACATGATCTCTCTCCTCTCTAGTCCGCTGCAGTACCGTAAATGGCCTTGCGGCGCTCTTCGAGCGGCAGGGCTTCCAGGTTGCGCATGCGGGCATCGCCTGAACGGCCAAAGGCCTCAGGGTTGTATTCCGGCAGGCCGAGGGCGGCGCGTTTCTTATCGATGTGCTCCAGGGCGACCTTGACCATTTCATCAGGGTCCAGGATGAAGTCCAATTTGCCGCCGTAGCGTTCCTCCCAGCCCTGGCTGATGTACTTTTGGACCAGGTCGCTGTCGGCCACCCGGTCGGGCATACCGCTGACCGGTGAGGCGCCGCCGAAAATGACATAGGCGCCGGAGGCCACGCAGTAGGCGCCGATGACCAGGGCTTTTTCGCTCATCCATTCGGGTGCCAGTCCGACGGCCGGGATCTGGTCGATGTCATCGCCCAACCCGCCTTCCGCCACCATCTGGGTCAGCACGGTCAGGATGCGGGTGTTGTCCACGCACGAACCCATGTGCAGGACCGGTGGAATGCCGACCGTCTCGCAGATCTCACGCAGCCCGGGGCCGACCTCGCTCAGCCCGGCTTCGCCAAGCATCAGTCCTAATTTGGCGGCGGCGATGGCACCGCAGCCGGTCTGCACGATCAACACATCCTGTTTGAGCAGGTCCTTCGTTACCTTGTTGTGCAGGTAATCCTGGCTGGAGCGCGGGTTGTTGCAGCCGACGACGGCGGCCACCCCGCGAATGCGGCCGGACATGATCGCATCGTTGAGCGGGCGGAAGGAGCCCCGATACGAACCGCCCAGCATGTAGTTGATATACTCGTTCGAGAAACCGGGGATCAGGTCTTCCTTGATCTGCGGGATCTGGGTTTTCGAGCGATCGCGCTCCTTGAAATTATCGATGGCGACCTTCAGGATCTGCTTGGCGATCGTCAGGGCCTTATGTTCGTCGAATTCGATGTGGGTGGCACCCTTGAGACGGACCTTGGGCGAGGTTGTGATGATCTTGGTGTGGAAGTTCGTGGCCAGGCTGACCAGGGCTTGCATAATGCACTGGACGTCGACGATCATTGCCTCGACCGCCCCGGTCATGATGGCCAGCTCCTGGTGCAGGAAATTACCTGCAGCGGGAATCCCCTGGCGCATCAGGATCTCGTTGGCCGTGCAGCAGATCCCCGACAGGTTGATACCCTGGGCGCCGGCGGCCTTGGCATATTCGATGATCTCAGGGTCCTGGGAGGCGGCGACGATCATCTCGCTCAGGCTGGGCTCGTGCCCGTGGACGACCACGTTGACCATGTTCTCTTTGATCACGCCCAGGTTGGCCTGGCCCAGGATCGGGGCCGGCGTGCCGAACAGGATGTCGGAGATGTCTGTCGCCATCATCGAGCCGCCCCAGCCGTCGGCCAGGGCCGTGCGGATGGCGTGTTCGAGGATGTGCTCGAGATCCTGGTCGTCCCCGATATGAGTCCGGTGCAGGGTTTCCACGATCTCTCGGTCGACTCCGCGTGGGACGACACCCTGCGCGCGCCAAAGTTCCTGGCGCTTCTTGGGCGCCCGGCGGATGGGAGCGGCTTCACCCCGCTGCTGCCCGTACTGGGCGATGTACAGGTCGGCCAGGTCATTGGCGATCTCTTCGGGAGACCGGCCTTCGGTGGGAATGTCATAGTAACCAGCCACAATCCGCAATTTGGCGATATCGCGAATAAAATAGCCTTCCGCTTCATTATTGGCTGTTGCCTTGAGCAGGAAGGCCATGTCGCGACCGTGGTCGGAGTGGGCGGCGGCGCCGGCGGCGATGGCGCGGGCCAGATTGCGGGCCTGGATCGTGTCGATCGTGGCCCCACAGATGCCCACCTGACCGTCCTTGGTCAACCGGCAGGGGCCCATGCCACATTGTTTGCAGCACATTCCTGCGCCGCCGATGTTGCAGGGGGCCATGTCGTCGGCCCGGGTGAAGGCGGTTTGGATTCCCAGCTCCTCTGCCCGGGCCAGCATCTGCTGGGCTGCCGGGTCGCTGCTGTATTCGTGGATTTCACGTTTCTTTGCCATTCGATACCTCTATTCGTCGTCTACCATTTTCCGAATCGGTCCCATGCCTGGACAGGGCCACAGCGGTCGTGACCCGGCAGAAACCGTTTGGCCAAAGCTGACCACATGTTTGGTGGATTCATAGGTTTGCGTGTGACGGAAGAAGGGTTTCTCTTCTTCTTCCCCCTGTTGCCTGGCGCCGACCTCGATCGGCAGCGTCCATTCTCCCAGGTAGCCGGCCTCATCCAGGATCTTGGCGATCTCCAGGTCATTGGTCACTTTTTCGTCGAACTGAACCTCGATGACCTGGAACGCACTGCTGGCATACACATTCTGGACACCTGGCAGTTCGGATAGGATGCGGCGCACCTCGAGAACATGGTGGTCTCCATAGAGAACCGGAGCCTCATAGGCGGCAATTTGCATCGAGACACCTCCTTGGTTGATGTGTGCATCACTTTGGCGATGATGATGTATTAATATATTCTACTTATAATCCCGGCTGGCACAATCAAGTTGTGAGTTATGTCAGGAATAAAGGGGAAGAATGTCCCATTTGCATGGATGACTTTGGATATAATCAGGACCAGTGAGGCCTGATGGATCAGACTGAACAGAACGAACAGCTGCGAGTCCTGGCCTGCCGGGTGGATTCCCTGCGGGCAGGCCTGTGCGGCCGCGACCCGCAGCAACTCGCCGCCCTGACCGGTGCGACCTTCTTCGAGAAGGTCTTTCAGTTGTCCCTGTTTCGCCAAGCTGTGTACATCCCCTTTCCAACCCTGGAGGCGGTCGATGCTGCCAGTGGAGCAAGTCTCCCGACCTTCCTGCAGGCCTTGTTGCTCTATTACTTTGTCACTGCTGCCGGGATTCCCCCTGCCGGTCGCTGGGTCTCCTTCGCCGACCTGCCTGGCGGCCGCATGTACTCCCGGGCGTACCAGGGGTATACCGGGAACGAACTCGCCCGCCGCTTTGGCGCGGACCTGACCGGGTTCTGCCGGGCCTGCCGGTCGGCGGGTGGCGAGCCGTTCGACATCGGGGATGCGGCCTTCGCCTTCCAGGCGCTGCCGCGCATCGCCCTGCTGGCCGTGCTCTGGTCGGGAGATGATGAGTTTCCTTCCTCCTGCCAGGTGCTGTTCGATCCCACCGCCACAGATTACCTCCCGGTCGACGTCTGCGCCATCCTGGGCAGTCAGTTGACCCGGAAATTGCTTAAGGCCTGACCAGGACCTTCTGTGCGCAAGGAAACCTACTTCACCCCTGAGACCCTGGCAGGCAAGTCTGCGGAGATGCTTGCCGAGGTGCGCCAATTCCGGCGCAGCCATTCCCAGATCCGATTTGTGCCGGCGGTATCTGCCCTGCTGGTACTCGATATGCAAGCCTACTTTCTGCAAGAGGATTCGCACGCCTATATCCCCTCCGCGCCGGCGGTCCTCCCTGGGATCCGGGAACTGGTGAGGACCTTTTCTGCCCAATCACGACCGGTCTACCTGACCCGTCATGTGAACACCGATGAGGATGCCGGGATGATGGCCTCCTGGTGGAGGGATCTGATCCGCCCGGGGACCCCGGAGAGCGAGATCGTCCCCTGGGTCGATCCGCAAAGGGGCACTGTCCTGACAAAACGCAGCTACGACGCCTTCCTGGATACTAATCTGGACGCGCTGCTGCGCGCGGCCGGTGTCTCCCAGCTGGTGGTCTCCGGAGTGCTGACCCACCTGTGCTGCGAGACGAGCGCCCGCTCTGCCTTCACGCGCGGCTACCAAGTTTTCTTTGTCGTTGATGGTACGGCAACCTATACCAAAGCCTTCCACCGGGCCACGGTCTTGAATCTTGCACATGGTTTCGCCGTTCCTGTGACAGTGGCTGAGATTCTGGGTTGGCCAGGTGCTGAGCGTGTCTGAATCGCAGAAATCCCGGGTCATCATCATCGGCGCCGGACCGGCCGGGATCGCGGCCGCGATCCAGCTATGTCGTTGTGATTGTCCGCCGCTCCTTCTGGAGAAGGAGCGGCCAGGCGGCCTGTTGTGGAACGCCAACCTGGTGGAGAACTACCCGGGTTTCCCGGACGGCATCCCCGGTCCCGACCTTGTCAGGCGGTGCGCGATGCAGTTGGCAAGGGTTGGGGGAGAGATCATTTCTGACGAGGCCCTGCTTCTCGATCAGGAGGGGCGCGATTTCCTGGTCGAAACCGCGCGTGCGCGTTACCGGGCGGACCTGGTGCTGGTGGCCTCCGGGACCCGGGCGAAGCCGTTCCCGATCCCCGTTCCACAGGCGGCTCGCGGCCTGGTCTTCGACGAGATTTTCCCCCTGCTGGACCTGCGTGGCAAACACATTGCTCTTGTCGGCGGCGGGGACGCGGCCTTCGATTACGCCCTGAATCTTTCCCGGAACAATCGGGTCTCGATCCTGAATCGCAACGCCGATAGCAGTTGCCTGCCACTCTTGCGGACCAGGGCGGCGGGTATAAGAGCGATCCGTTATGTTCCCAATTGCAGCCTCGCCAAGATCACACCAGCCCTGTCGGCGGCTGGAAGACTGCAGTTCGAGTGCGTCCGGGAGGGCGAAAGGGATTACCTCGAAGCTGATGCGCTGCTCTTTGCCATCGGACGCGAGCCCCAAAACGATTTTATTTCTGATAGAATACGGGCTAATCAGAAGACCCTGACGGGGACTGGCAGGTTGCTGTTTGCCGGGGATGTCGTCCGAGGCCGTTACCGCCAGGCGGCGATTGCCGTCGGCGACGGGCTCCTGGCCGCAATGCGGATCGTCGCCAGGTTGGAGGATATCAAATGAGAGTCTTTGCTGTTACCGGTACAGAAGACCTGGCCATGGTCTACATGGCCGACATGGGTGACGGCCGCCTGCTGGAATTCGTTGAGTCCCTTCAACCACCGTACTCCCGCGACCAACGCTGGATATTAATGGTGTCGACCCTTTTTGGCTGCCCGGTCAAATGCCAGATTTGCGATGCCGGCGGGCAGTACCAGGGCAAACCGACCGCCGAGCAGATCCTGGCCCAGATCGATTACATGGTCCGGCGTTGGTATCCGGATGGGCATGTGCCGGCGGCCAAATTCAAGATCCAGTTTGCCCGGATGGGCGAACCCGCCCTCAATCCAGCGGTCCTGGATGTGCTCGAGGCACTCCCGCAATGCTACCCGGCCCCTGGTTTGATGCCGTCGATCTCGACCATCGCCCCGCTCGGCAGTGAGCGTTTCTTTGAGCGCCTGGTCGAGATCAAGGAGCGTCTGTACGCGAGGGGTCGATTCCAGTTCCAGTTCTCTCTGCACACCACGGACCCGACCTTGCGCGACCGCCTGATCCCGGTTCGCAAGTGGGACTTTGCCCGCATGGCGGAGTACGGCCGGCATTTCCGCAAACCCGGTGATCGCAAGATCACCCTCAACTTCGCCCTCGCCGCCGGCGCCCCTGCCAATCCGGCTGTCCTGCTCGAATACTTCGACCCGGCCGACTACCTGGTCAAGATCACACCGGTCAACCCGACCTGCCAGGCGGTGCGCAATGGACTGACCTCCTACATCGATCCCGACCTGCCCACATCGCAGAATGAAGTCGCTCGCGGACTGGCCGAGGCCGGGTACCAGGTCATCGTCAGCATCGGTGAGGCGGAGGAGAATCAGATTGGTAGCAACTGCGGCCAGTATGTGTTGAATGCCATCGAGAGCGGGGTATCCCTGGCCGACGGGTATACCTACCAGGTGGAAGAACGAGTCGGCCAGTCGACAGGAGGCCGCTGATGAAGATCGCGCTCAGTGGAAAAGGTGGGGTGGGCAAGACCACCTTGACCGCCCTGCTGGCCCAGGTCTACGCCGATTGCGGCCGGGATGTGCTGGCGGTCGACGGCGATCCGAGCCCCTGCCTGGCCGGGGCCCTGGGTTTCCCGGAAGCGCTGCGTGCCCGGCTGAGCCCGATTTCCGAGATGTCCGACCTGATCGAGGAGCGCACCGGGGCCAAGCCCGGGACGGTCGGCGGTTTCTTCACCCTCAACCCGCGCGTGGACGATATTCCCGAACGCTTCAGTGTTGTCCATCGGGGTGTGCGCCTGCTCGAGATGGGATCGGTCGACGTGGGCGGTTCCGGCTGCATCTGCCCGGAAGCAGCCATGCTCAAGACCCTCTTCACGCACCTGCTCTTTCGCAAGGACGACGTGCTCCTGCTCGATATGTATGCCGGGGTCGAACACCTCGGCCGGGCGACGGCTGACTTCGTCGATGCCATGCTGGTCGTGGTCGAGCCTACTCGCCGTTCGCTGGGGACTGCTGCCCAGATCAAGAAGCTGGCCACCGATATTGGACTGACCCGCATCTACCTGGTCGGCAACAAGGTTCAGGATGAGGACGAGGCCAGCTTTCTGCAGGCGGAGGCTCCGGGGGTGCCCGTGCTCGGATTTTTACCGGCCGATTTCAAGGTCCAGGAAGCGGACCGGCTGGGGATCCCGGTCTACGATCACGTCCCGGAACTGCAGTCTGCCGCTCGGGCCATCCTGGAAAAATTGGATTCTTATACGTAGCGAGGAGAGATCATGTCAACCACAATTGCTCTGGCTGGCAAGGGTGGCGTTGGGAAGACGACCGTTGCCGGGATGGCTATCAAGTACCTGTCCCAGAACCAGACGGGCAGTATCCTGGCCATCGACGCCGACCCGTCCAGCAACCTGAATATGGTCCTGGGCCTCGACCTGGAGTGGACCATCGGCGAGATCCGTGAGGGCCTGCTCGACAAGGTCCAGAGTTCACTGGTTGCCAGCGGGGCGGCGATGGGGGCCTTACCGGGCGGCATTTCGAAACGGGAATACCTTGAATATGAGATCCGCTCGTCAATGGCCGAGGGGACTCGCTTCGACCTGATCGCCATGGGACGTGGGGAGGGGCAGGGGTGCTACTGCGCCGTCAATCACAACTTGCGAGAGGTCATCGATGGGCTGAGCAGGCATTATGCTTATGTGGTAATCGACAACGAGGCTGGCATGGAGCATCTCAGCCGGCGCACGACCCGCGATGTGCAGCACTTGTTGGTGGTCAGCGACCCAACCCGGCGTGGTCTGGTCGCTGCTCAGCGGATCGCCGCGATGCGCAATGAACTGGACATCCGCATCGAAAATGCCCATCTGATCGTCAACCGCGCCGCAGACAGTGAACTCCACCCGGAACTGCAGGCCTTCATTGAGAAGTTGGACCTGCCGTTGCTGGGGGTCATCCCGGCCGATGAAGACCTGGCGGCCTTCGAGTTCTCCGGCCGGCCTTTGGTCGAACTGGGGGATGACTCGCCGGTTTATCAGGCCGTCTCCGCGCTGTTGAAGCAGATCCTCTGAGAATCTGCAACTGGAACAGACCTCTCTCTGCTCCGGCTTTGCTTTCTCGCGGATAGCGCATAGCCATTTGCTATCCCCGGCCTCGAAGACACCACTAACCGCTCTGAAGAATTCGACCTGTCTCTGCCAGGGTCTCGAAGACCTTGTCGGCGACCTCGATGCTGGTTGGACCCAGGCCGCAGGCTGGGGAGAGCAGGCTGCGGGCAGCGAAATCATCCTGGTGGAGGATCACGCCGCGTGCCCGGGCTTTGGCGGAGATCATCTGCAGTCCCTGGCGCATACGCTCGGCCAACCCTTGCGGCGTGACGGTGTGGATCTCCTCGTTGTTGGGCACCAGGCCCCAGGCGATCACGCCGCCGCGATCCAGGAAGAGGCGCAGCTCTTCCGGGTAGAGTCCCAGGTTCTCGATGTAGCCGTAGGCGTCCAGGTTGAGGATGTCGACCTGGGCAGCCATCAATACGCTCCAGTCGGTGTTCGCGCAGCAGTGCACACCGGTCAGGGCGCCTTCCGCGTGGATGGCATCAAAGACCTCGTTGAGGTACAGCAATACTTGTTCGCGGCTCAAGTTGATGAAGGCCGAGCCGAAGGAGGCCATGTAAGGCTCGTCGGCGAAGATGATTACGTTCGGTCGTACGGCCTTGAGCTGGCGGACCTGCCAGCGGGCATTGAAGGCCATGTTCTTGACGATCGCGTCGGGCAGTATGTCATGGTACAGGCTGGCGCGCAGGTCCTGATCGGTGACGGTCAGCCCGAACGAGATTGGGCCGGTCACCTGGCCCTTGGCCCAACTGCCCCCATTCCCGGTTGAGGCGTGCAAACTTTCGAGCATTGCGAAGAACCCGGCAGCAAAATCCGGCTGGAGGGCAAAAGCGTCTACATCGTCTTCGAGAATATGCGTGTAGAAGGTTTCCAGGGCTGGGCTCAGATCCTGGTGGGTGTCGAAGGAGATTTTCTGCCTGGCTTCATTCACTACGATCCCTGGCAGCAGGGGGGCATACTGGATGTACATGCTCTCGCGGAAGCTGCGGCGCACCATCTGCGGCCAGGCGGGGATGTCGAGCAGCGACACGAGCCTGTCGGTCAGGCCAGCTGGGGTGGGGTGGGGAACGCTGCCGATGTGGGTGGTCAGGAAAGGGAAGGATGTCTCCATGGTGCCTCCGGGGTTGTTCGCCCAGTTATATCACGAATGGGCATGCATCTGGGTGCGATCGAAATAGTAGGAATTTGGTACAATCAGTCAGTCTCTGGACAGGAGGAAAACCGCAATGAACGTCCCCATTCTGGTTT
>JAFGSI010000087.1 GCA_016934715.1 Anaerolineales bacterium | reverse complement strand
TCCAGGCATTCCGGGCATCCCGCCTGGGCACAGACAAAACTACCCGCTCCTACAGAGCGGCAACCGGTTACAATAGCCACGGCGACATCTCCTTTCAGGGTTCGGAAATTGGCTGTTTCCTAATTATCCTGCTAGAAGGTGTCGCCGTGTTGTTCCCAGGGCGGCTTATTTCTGAGTTGACTTCTTCCGTTTTTGGGGTTGACTTTTTTCCCCCGACTTGTTGCACGATCCCCTTATATCCCCATCGCTAAAGCGTGGGGCTTTACGGCGCTTTTTGGTAAAAGGGGCCTCTATGACCTTGGACCAACCCTCTTTGAGCGGTGATTGACATTTATCCCGTTTTTTGTTAAACTATAACAAAGGTTGTCAGACAACTAGACCTTTACCCGATCCTATGGCTACCCTACTGGTCAAGAACGCAACCCTCCTGGTCACGATGGACGACCACCAGCGCGAAATTGACGCGGGTGGTCTTTTCATTCGGGACGGTTTCATCGAGCAGGTCGGCCTGACGGCCGAACTTCCAGCGTCCGCCG
The DNA here is from genome assembly GCA_016934715.1 of Anaerolineales bacterium. Lineage (GTDB taxonomy): Bacteria > Chloroflexota > Anaerolineae > Anaerolineales > Villigracilaceae > JAFGSI01. The sequence continues at coordinate 17,836 of JAFGSI010000087.1, read as the reverse complement.
ACGAGGTCCTGGACCTGAGCGGGCACCTGGTCCTGCCCGGGCTGGTCAACACCCACCACCACTTCTACCAGACCTTGACCCGGGCCGTGCCGGCCGCCCAGGACGCCAATCTGTTCCACTGGCTGAAGACGCTCTACCCGATCTGGGCCCGCCTGACGCCCGACGACATTTTTATTTCGGCCCAGACCGCCCTGGCTGAACTGGCCCTCTCGGGTTGCACGACCGCCTCCGACCACTTGTATTTATTTCCAAACGGTTCGAAACTCGACGACGAGATCGCTGCCGCCCGGGAGATCGGCATGCGGATCCAGGCCTCGCGCGGCTCGATGTCGTTGGGCGAAAGCAAGGGTGGCCTTCCGCCCGACTCGGTCGTTGACAGCGAAACGAATATTCTCCGGGACAGTCAGCGCCTGATCGAGCGCTACCACGATCCTGAACCGGGCGCCTTCGTCCAGATCGTGCTGGCACCCTGCTCACCCTTCTCGGTGACCGGGGAGCTGATGAAGCAGTCGGCGGCCCTGGCCCGGGAGTACGGTGTTCGCCTGCACACCCACCTGGCCGAAACCGAAGATGAGGAGCAGTTCTGCCTGCAGAAGTTTGGCCACCGCCCGGTCGGGTATATGCAGGTGGTCGACTGGGTCGGGGAGGATGTCTGGTTCGCCCACGCGGTTTACGTGAACAAAAAAGAGATCAAGATCTTCGCTGACCATGGCTGCGGCGTTGCCCACTGCCCATCGTCGAACATGCGCCTGGCCTCGGGGATCGCCCCGATCCGGGAATATCTTGCCTCCGGTGTCAAGGTTGGCCTGGGCGTGGACGGCTCGGCCTCCAATGACAGTTCGCACTTGCTGGCCGAAGCCCGCCAGGCGATGCTGCTGGCCCGGCTGAAAGAGGGCGTCACCGGATTCTCACTCTCGAATGATCCTGCCCGCAAGTTGATGACGGCGCGGGAAGCGCTGCGTGTGGCAACCCGCGGGGGGGCGGCGGTCCTCGGCCGGGCGGACATTGGTTCGCTGGAGGCGGGCAAGTGCGCCGATTTCTTCGCCATCGACCTGAACCGCCTGGACTACGCCGGGGCGTTGCACGACCCGTTGGCGGCGGCGGTCTTATGCCACCCTGCACGGGCCAACTACACCGTCGTCGGCGGGAATTTCGTGGTCCGCGACGGACTGTTGGTCACGGTCGACGAGCGGGCCCTGGTCGCCAGGCACAACCGGGCGGCACAGCGCTTGCTGGCCGGCGAGTAGCACATGCAGCCGACTTTCGTCCTCTTCTCCGGGCTGCCCGGGACGGGCAAGAGCACCCTGGCCGACCGCCTGGCCCGTGAACTGTGCTGGCCGCTGCTGCGCATCGACGATGTCGCCGCCTGTTTGCCGGCCGAAATGGATCGGGATACCCTGTCCTTTTGGGATCAAGCCATCGCTGCCTTGCTGCTGTTGGCCGAAGCCCAGTTGAAACTGGGTGTCAACCTGATAGCCGACTCGATCTTCATGAACTATGACCGCTTCCATGCCCAGGCGATCGCCCGGGAGAGCGGAGCCTGCTTTCTGCCGGTGCACACCTTCGTTTCGGACGAGTCCGTCTGGGAACAGCGGGTGAACGAACGTCGCGCTGCCTGCGCCTCGGCCGGCGGGATCGCCTCCTGGGATCAGGTCCGCCTACAGCGCAAGGGTTACCGCCCCTGGGGGGCAGGGACGGCCCTGTTCATTGATAATGTCCGGCCGCTGGATGAGAATTACGCTGCCGTGCTGGCCTTCGTCACCAGCCCGGCCCCGTCCCTTGTCCCGTTGGCGGAGGTCGCTTACACCCCGGGAAAGTATCACAGGGAGAATCATGACCAATCAACATGAAACCCTGCTCAAGCGCTACCTGCAGCTTCCTGACCGGCTGGAGGCCGCCCTCGCCGGGCTGGACGAGCAGCAGTTCGACCTGGCCCTCGACGAGGATTGGTCGATCCGGGCCTACGTCCACCATACGGTTGAGGGCGAATACCTGTGGCAGGTGCTGTTGCGGGCGATGGTCGGGTTGGATGGGATCGAACTACCCTTCCAGTGGTACTTTCTGCAGGAGCAGAAAGCCTGGGCGACGAAGTGGGGCTACGACCGGCGTCCGGTCGGCCCGGCCCTGGACCTCTTGCGGGCCAATACCCGCAGCCTGGTCGAATTCCTGCGCTGCGTCCCGGAGGCCTGGGACTGTTCGGGACGCGTCCGCTGGCCGGGCGCCGAGGCGGAGACTCGCCTGACGGTCCGCGAAGTGGTCCTGATCCACCTCCGCCATCTGGATGGTCACACGGCCGACATCCAGGCGATCCGAGAAAAACACGGCTGTTGATCCCACCAAAGAGGAGCTGCATGCCTTCAGAAAACACCTTGGCTCTGATCGATGTCGCCATGGGGCGCGCACCTGCCGACCTGGTGATCCGGGACGGGATCTGGGTCTGCGTTCAGTCAGGGGAGCTCGTTCCCAAGACCACCATCGCGGTCAGGGACGGGCGGGTTGCCAGCGTCGGGCCGGATATCGCCCCTCTGATCGGCGAGGCGACGCAGGTGATCGAGGCGAAAGGCCGCTACCTGGTGCCCGGCCTGCTCGATGGTCATATGCACATCGAGTCGGGCATGCTGACCGTGACCGAGTTCGTACGGGCCGTCATCCCTCATGGCACGACCGGCATGTTCATTGACCCGCATGAGATCGCCAACGTCTTTGGGCTGAAGGGGATTCGCTTGATGGTTGACGAAGCGCAGCGCCAGCCGATCCACGTCTGGGTCCAGGTGCCGTCTTGTGTCCCGGCCGCGCCGGGGTTCGAGACTCCCGGGGCAGTGATCGGGCCGCACGAGATCGTTGAGGCCCTCTCCTGGGATGGGGTCATTGGCCTGGGCGAGGTGATGAACTTTCCGGGTGTGGCTGCCGGGGACGAGGATCTGCTGGCCAAACTGGCGGCCGCCCGGCGCTTCGGCAAGGTCACCGGTGGACACTATGCCTCCCCGGATCTGGGGCCGGCCTTCCATGGCTATATTGCTGGCGGCGCTGAGGATGACCACGAGGGCACGACTCTGGATGACGCGATCGCCCGCATCCGCCAGGGGATGAAGGTCATGATGCGCTACGGCTCGGCCTGGCATGACGTGGCCGCCCAGGTCCTGGCAGTGACCGAGAAGGGTCTCGACCCGCGCCACTTCATCCTGTGCACCGATGACTCACACGCCGCCACCCTGGTCCAGGATGGTCACATGGACCGCGTCCTGCGGCATGCCATCGCCGAAGGGCTGGACCCGTTGGTCGCCATCCAGATGGCGACCATGAACACGGCTGAGCACTTTGGCCTGGGTCGCGAGATCGGCCAGATTGCCCCGGGGCGCTGCGCCGACATTCTGCTGGTCGACGACCTGCAGGATTTCCGGGCCGGATTGGTGTTGGCCCGGGGCCGGGTGGCTGCCGAGGACGGCCAGCTGCGGGTCGAGATGCCGGAAGTGGAGTACCCCGCCTGGGCGACCCACAGCGTTCACCTGCCGCGGCCGCTGGCAGCTGAGGACTTCCGTTTGCGCGCCGGAGAGCACAGCCATGCCGCCCAGGTGATCTGCAACGTGATCGGAGTCATCGAGAACCAGGCCCCGACCAGGCACCTGCAGGTGACTGCGAATGTCAACGATGCCGAAGTCCATCCCGACCTCGCCCGCGACCTGGCCAAGGTGGCCCTGGTCGACCGCCATCACGGCAGCGGGACGGTCCAGGTCGGCCTGGTCAGCGGTTTTGGCTTCAAGGTTGCCTGCGCGGCGGCCTCAACCATGGCCCACGACAGCCACCAGTTGATCATCGTCGGCACAGAGGAGGCCAGCATGGCCGTGGCGGCCGAGACGCTGGCCGGGGTCGGTGGCGGGCAGGTGGTGGTCAAGGAAGGGGAAGTCATCGGGCTGGTCGAACTACCCCTGGGCGGGCTGATGTCTGCCGAGCGGGCCGAAGTTGTTGCCGTCCAGACCGAGTCGATCCTGGCCGGTTTCCAGGCCTGCGGCTGCAGGCTCAACAATCCCAACATGCAGTTGAGCCTGCTGGCACTGGTCGTCATTCCGGAATTGCGCATATCCGACAAGGGGCTGGTCGATGTGACCCGCTTCGCCTTTCTGCCGGTCATTGAAGGGCCGGCGTAATCTGGAGGAGAACATGGGACAATACCCATTTCGTCGTCTGCAGGCCGAACTGGCCAAGCTGATCGAGTCGATGCCACCCGACAGCCGTCTGCCGTCAGAACCGGAACTGGCGCGCCAGCTGGGGGTCTCGCGGGCCACGCTGCGGGAAGCCATGCGGACCTTCGAGGGCCAGGGGCTCATCCGCCGCCGCCAGGGGGTCGGGACTTTTGTCGTCGGCAAGATCCCGGTCATCGAAACCGGGCTGGAGGTTCTCGAGAGCATCGAGACCCTCGCCCAGCGGATCGGCCTGCCGGTCCACATGGGCGCCCTGCAGGTGACCGAGGTCACTGCCGATGGGGCTGCGGCCCAGGGGCTCGACGTCCCGCCGGGGACACCCCTGACACGGATCGAGCGCGTCATCTTTACTGAGAATGTGCCGATCGCGCTGCTGGTGGACACCCTGCCGGTCGAGGTGCTCAAGAAGGCCGACCTGGAAGCCGGTTTTACCGGCTCGGTGCTGGACCTCTTGATGCACCGCGGCGGCTCGGAGCTGGTCCAGTCAAGGACCGAGATTCGGGCCATTGGGGCAACCTCGGAGGTGGCGCGCGCCCTGCAGATCCAGCGCGACGATGTGCTGCTGCACTTCGCCGCCAAGCTGTACGCCAAAACCGGCAAGGTGGTGGATTTCTCGTACAGCTATTTCCTGCCCGGTTACTTCCGCTTCCACGTGGTGCGGAAGGTGGGCTGAGCGTTCGATATCAGCCGCCAGCCGAAACAGGGCCGGCGACTGTGTTCTGAAAAATCCATAGACCCTTTTGGAGGTATAAGCATGCGTAGTTTTGCTGGCCGGGACATCTTGTCCCTGAAAGATTTTGAAAGGAATGAATTCTTCCACGTCTTCGACGTGGCGGAGGAACTGGAGCCGATCGCTATCCAGCGCCGCAACAGCAACCTGCTCGCTGAGAAGACCCTGGTGACGGCCTTCTACCAGCCCTCAACCCGCACCCGCCTGGCCCACGAAGCAGCCATGCACCGCCTGGGTGGGCATGTGACCGGTTTCTCCGACGCCAAGATGACGCGCGCCGGCGACTTCTATCAGGAGTCGATCAAGGACACGGTCAAGATGCTGGAATTCTACGGCGATGTGATCGTCATGCGCCATTTCCAGCAGGGTGCCCCGCACGAGGCAGCCAGGTGGGCCTCGGTTCCGATCATCAACGGCGGCGACGGCTGGGGTGAACACCCGACCCAGATCTTGACCGACCTGTACACCGTGCTCAAGGAAAAGGGCACCCTCGATGGTCTGCGCTGGCTGGCCGTGGGCGACATGCGCATGCGCACCATGCATTCGCTCGGTTACGCTCTGACCCAGTTTGACTGCCCGATCACCTTTGTCTCACCACCCGAGATGTCGCTGACCGACGAATTCAGGGCCGATCTCAAGCAGTACAGCCTGGACTTCCGCGAGGCCGAACATGTCGAACAGGCCATTGCCGAGGCCGACGTGATCCTGGTCGAGCCGGTCGTCCAGCCGGATTACACCAAGAGCCGCGATGAGCGTGGGGCCGAAGTCGGCCAGACCCCGGCCAACTACAAGATCACCCGCGAGCTGCTGGCCAGCAAGGCCAAACCCGACGCGATCCTGCTGCATTCGCTGCCGCGCATGGACGAGATCCCGCCCGATGTGGACATTACGCGCTGGTCGCGCTACTGGCAGGAGGCCTTCAACGGCGTGGTCATGCGCATGGCGCTGCTGGCCCTGGTATTGGGAGCGATGGAATGATTTTCTCACAAGGGGAACCCAGTACCCGCGCAGGCTTGTTTGGGAACCTTTGTGCCCTTTGTGATCACCCTTTCGGGAGTTGAAAGATGCATACTGATTTACGCAATCGTGACCTGATCGGCGATCTCGATTTTTCCAAGGAGGAGGTCGAGACCGTTCTCGACGTGGCCTTTGACCTTAAGCGCAAGCGCGCCCTGGGCGAGCTGCACCCTTACCTGCGTGACAAGGTCCTGGCGATGCTGTTCTTCTTCTCGTCCACCCGGACGCGCGGCTCATTCGAGGCCGGCATGGCCCAGTTGGGCGGGCACGCCGCTTTCATTGAAAGCAAGACGACCCAGATATCCCACGGGGACACACCCAAGGAGATCGGCGAGATCTTCGGCCGCTACTACGACGGGATTGCCATCCGCCACGTGGACTGGAAGATCGGCAACGGCTACATCAACGCCGTTGCCGAGGCCAGCCGCGTGCCGGTGCTTAACATGCAGTGCGACATCTACCATCCCTTCCAGTGCCTGGCTGACATCATGACGATTATCGAGAAGAAAGGCCGTGACCTGCGTCGCAAGAAGATGGTCGTCTCATGGGCCTACGCCGCCTCGTACCAGAAGCCGATCTCAGTGCCCCAGTCGCTGGTCCTGCAAATGCCGCGCTTCGGCATGGATGTTGTTCTGGCACACCCGCCCGAGTTTGGGTTAATGCCCGGGATCATGGATCAGGCTCGCGAGCAGGCCCGCAAATTTGGAGTGGGATTTGAGGTCATTTCTGATAAGGACGGCATGCAGAAGGCCTTCAAGGACGCCGATGTCGTCTATGCCAAGTCGTGGGGCGCCCTTATTCATACCGAGAATGCCGAGGAAGGCGCCCGGATCATCAACCAGTACGAGCACTGGATCACTGACGAAGCCAAGATGAAACTGGCCAAGCCGGACGCCATCTACATGCACCCGTTGCCTGCTGACCGCGACGTCGAGGTGACCAGTGCGGTCATGGATGGGCCGAACTCGGTCGTCTTTGATCAGGCTGAAAACCGCATGCATGCGCAGAAGGCTGTCATGGCCCTGACCATGCGTTAGGAGAAGGAACCTTACAACTATGAGCAAGAAGATCGCTGTCGTCGCCATCGGCGGAAATTCGCTGATCCGCGACCCCAAGCACGTTACCGTGGAAGATCAGCAAGATGCCCTGCGCGAGACCGCGCTGCATCTGGCCGACATGGTCGAGTTGGGCTGGGATATCGCCATCGGGCATGGCAATGGGCCCCAGGTTGGTTTTATCCTGCGGCGTTCCGAGATCGCCGCCAAATACGAAGGCATGCACGAGGTCCCACTGGACGTCTGTGGCGCCGATTCACAGGGCGCCATTGGCTACGAACTCCAGCAAGCCCTGCAGAACGACCTTTACCGGCGCGGGATCAAGAAGATGGTCGCGACTGTCATCACCCAGGTGCTGGTCGACCAGAAGGACCCTGCTTTTCAGAACCCCTCCAAGCCGATCGGCAGCTTCATGGACGAGGCTGAGGCGCTGCGCCGCCGTGACGGGATGGGCTGGGCGGTGGTGGAGGATGCCGGGCGTGGCTGGCGGCGGGTGGTCCCCTCGCCGCAGCCGGTCCAGATCGTCGAACAGGAAACCGTCGAAACGCTGCTCAATGCCGGCATCATTACCATCACGGTCGGCGGGGGTGGCATCCCGGTGGTCGACACGGGCGAAGGGGAGTACCATGGCACTGCGGCAGTCATCGACAAGGACTTCGCCTGCAGCCTGCTGGCGCGCGAGATCAACGCGGACCTGCTCCTGATCGCCACGGCGGTCGAGAAGGTGGCCATCAACTTCGGCAAGCCGGACCAGAAGTGGGTCGATCGCATGACCCTGGCCGAGGCCAGGCAGTACCTGGACGAGGGGATCCATTTCGCCAGGGGCTCGATGGCCCCCAAGATCCAGGCCTGTATCTGGTTCCTGGAGGCCAACCCCAAGGGCCAGGCGCTGATCACCAATCCGGAGAATATCGGCCGGGCCCTGAAAGGTGAGACCGGAACCTGGATCGTGCCGTAACTGGCTGGCAGAATCACAGATGTGTTAAAATGGTTGTACTGCAAGACAGACTGGCATGCCTGGATGTTAAAGGAGGTGGTTCGAGAACGTGCCCATACCCGGTCATTCGCAACTCTGTTCTTCAAAATCACATTACTCTAGGAGGAGTGAACCAATGAGAAATACCCTTTTTCGCTTCGCTTTGCTGGCGCTGGTGAGCGTCATGCTCCTGACGGCCTGTGGCCAGGCCACGGCTGTACCCACGGAAGCGGTGGTCGAACCCGAGACCACCGAGCCGGAGGTCGTCGAGCCTGAGGCCACCGAACCCCCCGAGGCTGAGGAATTCGTCTTCGGCATGCTGATGGTGGGGCCGTACAATGACCACGGCTGGAGCCAGGCTCACTACGATGCCGGCCTGTACGTGGAGGAGAACCTCCCCGGCGCTCGCATGATCTACGTTGACAAGGTCAATCCGGCTGACCGGCCTGGTACGACCCCGGCCCAGCTGGCCGAGGACCTGGTAGCCCAGGGTGCCCAACTGGTCATCTTCAACTCCGACGACATGAAGGATTCGGCCACCGAGTTTGCCCAGGCCAATCCTGACGTTTACGTCATCATGGCCTCCGGCGATCAGGTCTGGGCGGATGGCAATGCCTACATCCCGATGGACAACATGGTCAACATCATGGGCCGGATGGAATACGGCAAGATGATCGCCGGCTGCGCGGCGGCCTTGACGACCCAGACGGGTCAGATCGGCTACCTGGGTCCGCTGATCAACGATGAGACCCGTCGCCTGGCCGCCTCGGCCTATCTGGGGGCTGAATACTGCTGGACCGAGTACCTGGGCAATGACCCGGCTGATCTGGTGTTCAAGGTCACCTGGATCGGCTTCTGGTTCAACATCCCCGGCGTGACCGCCGACCCGACCCAGGTCGCGGACGACTTCTTCAACACTGGCTTTGATGTGGTCATCTCGGGCATCGACACGACCGAGGCGCTGACGGAAGCGGTGCGCCTGCGCGACGCTGGCCAAGAAGTCTGGGCGATCCCCTACGACTATGAGGGTGCCTGCGAAGGTGCGGATTCCGTTTGCCTGGGAGTCCCGTACTTCAACTGGGGCCCGGCCTACCTGGAGACGATCATGGCTGCCCGGGATGGCACCTATGCCTCCAACTTCCAGTGGAACGCTCCCGACTGGGCTGACATCAACAATCCCGATACCAGTGCAGTCGGCTTCCTTTCGGGTCCGGCGTTGGGCGGTGAGGCTGCCGGCCTGCTCGACCAGTTCATCGCTGAACTGGCCGGTGGGTTAAACCTGTGGACCGGTCCGATCAACCTGCAGGACGGCGCGCCTTACCTGGCGGATGGCGAAGTGGCCACCGATCTCCAGGTCTGGTACCTGCCCCAGTTGCTGGAGGGCATGGAAGGCCAGAGCGTTTCTGAGTGATATTGGTACAAAGCGGGGGGAAGGCATGGGCCTTCCCCCCTTTTCGAAATCGGACCATTTTGCAATTATTTTTCATGATTGCGCCTGCCGCATAACGATTACAGGGAGGGCCCGGGAGCCGCATGGACGTTGAACTGCGTGACATCCATAAGACCTTTGGCAAGGTGCGTGCCAATGTCGGCATCCGCCTGCACGTCCCGGCCGGGACGATCCAGGGCATCCTGGGGGAGAACGGGGCCGGAAAGAGCACCCTGATGAAAGTCCTTTCCGGCTTCATCCACGCCGACCAGGGTGCGATCCTGCTCGACGGGCGTCCGGTTGTCATCCATTCCCCGGCCGATGCCATTCGGGCCGGGATCGGCATGCTGCACCAGGACCCGCTCGACTTCCCGCCGATGCGGGTGATCGACAACTTCGTCATGGCCCGCGGTGGGAGCCTGTTCCCCGGAAGGGCGGCGGCGCGACGCGACCTCAAGAAATTAGCCGCCCAGTTCGGTTTTGCCCTCGACCCGGATGCCTATGTCGACTCGCTGACCGTCGGTGAGCGCCAACAGCTTGAGATCGTCCGCCTGCTGTGGCTCGGGGCGCGTGTCCTGATCTTCGACGAGCCGACCACCGGTATCAGCGCTGCCCAGAAGGAGAGGCTCTTTGCCGCCCTGCGCCTGCTGGCCGACCAGGACAAGACGGTCCTGTTCGTCTCGCACAAGCTCGAGGATGTGGAAGGCCTGTGTGATCGGGTTGTCGTCCTGCGCCAGGGGTACCTGGTCGGGGAAGCCCGGCCGCCCTATACGACCCGCCAGCTGGTCGAGATGATGTTCGGCAAGGCCATCTCGATCGGGAAACGCGTTCCCTGTGCGGTTGGCGAGACCAGCCTGCGCCTGAGGAACCTGTCGGTGGAGGATTACCGGCTCAAGGTCCGCGGCGTAAACCTTGCTGTCCGGGCGGGGGAGGTCATCGGACTGGCCGGGATGGAGGGCAGCGGCCAGGGTCTGTTCATGCGCGCTGTCGCTGGCCTGCTGCGCACCACCGGCGGGCGGATTTCGCTGGATGGCCGTAACCTGACCGGCCGGTCGCACCTGGTATCCAAGCGCCACGGGGTTGCCTTCCTGCCGGCCTCCCGCCTGGAGGAAGGGCTGGTCCCCGGCCTGGACCTGACCGAGCACTTCGTCCTGGCCGAGAAAAAGGGCGGCTTCTTCATCGACTGGGAGGGCGGCCGGGCGCTGGCCGAAGAACGCATCGCCGAGTTCAACATCCGCGGCACGCCGGCCAGCCATGTCGAGGCGCTTTCGGGGGGCAACCAGCAGCGGGCCTTGCTGGCCTTGCTCAGGGTTTCGCTGCGCCTGCTGCTGCTCGAGCATCCCACCCGCGGCCTGGACATCGAATCGACGATCTACATCTGGTCGAAGCTCAAGGAACGCTGCGGGCAGGGGACGTCAATCCTGTTCGTTTCATCGGATCTGGAAGAGATCCTGCAATACAGCGACCGGGTGCTGGTCTTTTTCAACGGCCGGGTCAGCCCGCCGCTGGAGGCTGCCGAAATGAACACCGACCGCCTGGGAGAGTTGATCGGAGGGAAGGGCTGGCCCGAAGAGGAATGGGTCGAGGAGATGACTGCCGATGGCTAAGAACACCGCGGCCTCCCGCCGGCGAAAAACGATCTGGATCAATGTCAGCTTCCAATCAGCCGCCTTCGTCCTGGCTCTGCTCCTGACCACGGTCATGCTGTTGGCTGTTGGGGCACCGCCATTCCAGGCCTATCGCAGCATCCTGGTCGGGGCTTTCGGGTCGGTGGGCGACATCTTTGACACCCTGATCGCCTGGGCGCCGTTGCTGCTGACCACGATGGGCGTCCTGATCACCTTCTCGGCCGGGCTGTGGAATATCGGCATCGAAGGCCAGGTGACTCTAGGGGCGATCTTCACCACCTGGATCCTGCGCCTGCTGCAGGAGAGCGGCCTGCCGCCCTGGTTGATCATCGTCCTGGGCATCCTGGCGGGCATTGTCGGTGGGGCCCTGTGGGCTTCGCTGGCCGGAGTGCTCAAGACCTTCGGCGGCGTCAACGAGATCTTTGGCGGGCTGGGCTTGAACTTCGTCGCCACCGCATTGACCCTGTGGCTGATTTTCGGCCCCTGGAAGCGGCCCGGTACCGGTTCGATGTCTGGCACCCTGCCTTTCCCGGAGGAGCTCTGGCTGCCAGCCATCCCGGGCTTCCGCCTGAGTCCCTGGGCGCTGGTGCTCAGTTTCATCGCCGTGGTGGTGGTCTACTTCCTGCTGCGGGGGACCCACTTCGGCCTGCGCCTGAAGGCGGTTGGCAAGAACATGCGCGCTGCCTACCTGCTCGGCGTGCCGACCTGGCAGCACATGCTGGCTTCCTTCCTCTTGTGTGGAGTCTTCGCTGGCCTGGCCGGAGCCCTGCAGGTGACGGCAGTCTACCACCGCCTGATCCCATCCATCTCCAGTAATTATGGCTTTACCGGATTACTGGTGGCCATGCTGGTCAACTTCCATGCCCTGTGGGCCGTGCCGGTGGCGCTGTTCTTCGCTGCGCTGAACATCGGCAGTGTCCATCTGCCGATCGTCCTGAAACTGGACTCATCACTCTCCGGAGTCCTGCAGGGCTTGCTGGTCCTGCTGGTCCTGATGGTCGAGGGCGCTCGCCAGCGATTGATGAGCCGCAAGATCATCCCGGCGGAACCCGCCTCCGGCGAGGAGGTACAGTCATGACCACTGAACAGATCCTGGTCGGGCTGGCATCCGTGCTGGCAGCGGCGGCCCCGGTGATGTTTGCTGTCATCGGCGAGACGATCTCCGAGCGGGCCGGGGTGATCAACCTGTCGATGAACGGGACGATCCTGCTCTCGGCGATGGGCGGATTCGCCGTCGCCATGACCAGCGACAGCCTGCTCCTCGGTTTCCTGGGCGGGATGGTCATCGGAGCCCTGGTGGCACTGGTGGTGGCCTTCAGCAGCATCACCCTGCACCAGTCGCAGGTGGCGGTCGGCTTTGTGCTGGCGATCATCTGCCGCGACCTGGCCTATTTTCTTGGCAACCCCTACGTGGCCCAGAGCGGCCCGCGCCTGAACACTGCCCCGGTCCCCGGGCTGGCTGCGGTCCCCTACCTGGGCACGCTGCTCTTCAACCAGACCCTGGTGACCTACCTCAGTTTTGGCGTCATCCTGCTGGCCTGGCTGTGGATCTACAAGACCCGTCCGGGCCTGATGCTGCAGGGGATCGGCGAACGCCCGGCGGCGGCATTCGTGCGCGGCACCAATGTGAACGCGATGCGTTACCTGTATACGATCCTCGGTGGGGCGATCATCGGCCTGGCCGGGCCGTCCTATTCGCTGAGTGTCAAGGCCGGCTGGATGGGGACCATCTCCGGCCTGGACGGCATTGGCTGGATCGCTCTGGCGATCACCATCTTCGGCGGCTGGAATCCGCTGCGGGCGGCCTTCGGCGCCTACCTGTTTGCCCTGCTGCAGTGGCTCGGGTTGGTGCTCCAGTCAAGCCTGCCCAATGTTCCCTCCCAGGTACTGCAGGTGGCTCCCTTCCCGCTGATGATCCTGACCCTGCTGCTGGTCAACATTGGCAACGCCGAATGGGTCGCCCGGACCCTGGCGGCCCTGCCTGCAGGACCACGCCGGGTGGTGACCCGCCTGTTGCGCGCCCTGAGGGCCTCCCCACCGGCCGCGCTGGGAGTGCCGTTCGAATCCGAGTGAGGACGCAGGGCGGACGCCAGTCCGCCCTGCGTTATAATGGGGAATAGCATGGATAAGTTCATTGGCTATCGCTGTTCTATCTGCAATGCCGAGTACCTTCCCCGACAGGTGACCTACACCTGCCCGCAGGACGGCGGCAATCTGGACGTGGTGCTCGATTACGAAACCCTGCGCCAGAAATACCAACCCGAGGACCTGTCCTCCCGCCACGATAGTTCCCTCTGGCGTTACCTGCCGCTCCTACCGGTAGGCGACCCTGGCGGCGAGGGCACCCCCCTGCGAGTTGTCGGCGGGACCCCGGTCTTCGGCCTGCCGCACCTGGCCGAGCCGCTTGGGCTGGGCCACCTGTGGCTCAAGGACGAGAGCCGCAATCCGACCGCCTCATTCAAAGACCGGGCCAGTGCGGTGGTCGTCGCCCGGGCGGGCGAAGTCGGTGCCCAGGTGATCGTTACCGCTTCGACCGGGAACGCCGGAGCGGCCCTGGCAGGCATGGCGGCGGCGGTTGGCCAGCGAGCGGTCATTTTCGCCCCGCGCTTGGCTCCCCCGGCCAAGGTCGCCCAATTACTGGTCTTCGGAGCCAAGGTCATCCTGGTCGATGGCACCTACGATGATGCCTTCGATTTGACTGTCCGGGCGGCTGACGAATTTGGCTGGTACTGCCGTAACACCGGTTACAACCCGTTTACGGCGGAAGGCAAAAAAACTGCCGCCTTCGAGATCTGGGGCTGGTGGGCCAGGGCCAGCCAGTCCGACGAGAACCTGCACCGGGCGCGCCTGACGGTCTTCGTCCCGGTCGGGGACGGCAATATCATCTCCGGTATTCACAAGGGTTTTAAGGACCTGCAGACCCTTGGCTGGCAGGAACAGATGCCGCGCCTGATCGGGGTCCAGGCCGAGGGGTCAGCGGCGATTGCCAATGCCTTCCAGGCCGGAAACGAGCAGATCGTTCCTGTTTCGGCTGCCACCATCGCTGACAGCATCTCGGTCGACCTGCCGCGCGATGGGGTTCGGGCGGTGCGCGCGTCCCGCGAGACCGGCGGCACGTATATCAAGGTGAGCGACACGGACATCCTGGCGGCGATCGCCGAACTGGGCCGGGCTGGCATCTTTGCCGAGCCGGCCGGAGCGGCCGCATATGCCGGGCTGGTCCAGGCGGTCGAACAGCGCCTGGTTGCTCCCGGGGACCCGGTCCTGGTGCTCAACACCGGTTCCGGCCTGAAGGACGTCAAGGCGGCCATGCAGGCTGTGCCCGAGGCCCCGGTCATCGAGCCTACCCTGGAGGCGGTCAAGAAAATCCTATGAGCAAACCCTGGAGCCCTGCAGCCCGCTACATTGCCCTTGGGCTGATCATTGTCGTGCTGGTTGCGGTCGGGGTCGCGATCCGCGAGATGTTTGCCCCGATGATCATCGCCGGGTTGGTGGCTTATCTTCTCTATCCGGTCGTCGAATTCCTGCATGTGCGCCTGCACATGAATCACAAGGTTGCCTCGCGGCTGGTCTACTTCGTCAGCCTGGCGCTTTTCTTTGCCGTACCCGGGACCCTCCTGCCGGTGCTGTCACGCGAGGTGCAGACGGTCGCCCGGGACCTGATGACGACCCTGGACCACGCCGAAACGTTGCTCAGCAGCCCGATCGAACTGGGGCAATTTATCATTCACCTGGAGGGGATCGTCCCCAACCTGAGGGAGTCGCTCTCTGGATTCATGACCCCCCTGCCGGAAGACGCCTGGCGATTGATCGAGAGCACCTCCAAGGGGGCCTTGTGGGTCCTGGTGATCGTCGTCAGCGCCTATTACTTCATCACCGACTGGGGCCGCATCCGTGACTGGATCATCAACCTTGCCCCGGAAGACCATCGCCTCGACATGCGTCGCCTGTACCTGGAGATCAAGGAAGTCTGGATGGGCTTCCTGCGCGGCCAGTTGACCCTGATGAGCATTGTGGCCGTCGTCTTTTCGCTGATCTGGTCGATCATCGGCCTGCCGGGGGCCCTGCTGCTGGGCCTGCTGGGCGGGATTTTCAGCCTGGTCCCGGACGTGGGTCCCTTTGCGGCGGCCTTCCTGGCGACGATCGTTGCCCTGCTGGAGGGTTCCACCTGGATCCCGTGGGACAACTTCTGGTTCGCCCTGCTGGTCTTCGGCTCCTACGTGGTGTTGATCAACCTGAAGAATATCTGGCTCCGGCCGCGCATCTACGGGCACAGCGTCCATATGCACGAGGGATTGGTGTTCGTGATCATCATCGCCGCCGTGGTCTTTACCGGTGTTCTGGGCGCATTTGTCATCGTCCCGGCACTGGCCTCGGCCGGGGTGGTCTTCAGCTACCTGCGGCGGCGCATCCTCGGGCTGGCGCCCTTCCCGCCTATGGAGGAACGCGTCATCAAGGTTGGCTCTCTGCCGAAGACCGATCTGGAACCGGACGATTCGGTGAAGAACGATTGTGAGGGGGAGGAACTGGAATGAATATTCGATACTCCGTGATCGCCCCGATCTTCAACGAGATCGAAAGCCTGCCTGAACTCCACCGCCGGGTCAAGGAGGTCATGGACGGCCTGGATGGAACCTGGGAACTGGTCCTGGTCGACGATGGTTCGAGCGATGGCTCGAGCGAGCGGATCTGTGAACTGGCCAGGGAGGACAAGCATGTCCGCCCGGTCATCTTGGCTCGCAATTTCGGCCACCAGATCGCTGTCACGGCCGGCTGGGACTACGCCCGCGGCGATGCGGTGATCATCATTGATGCCGACCTGCAGGATCCTCCGGAGGTCATCCCTGACCTGATCGCCAAGTGGCAGGAAGGCTATGAAGTGGTCTATGCCGTGCGGGCCGAACGGGAAGGCGAATCCTGGTTCAAGAAGATCACGGCCTCGCTCTTCTATCGGGTTATCTTCCGCATCACCGACGTCAAGATCCCGGTCGATACGGGTGATTTTCGCCTGATGGATCGCAAGGTGGTGGACGTCCTCAAGACCATGCGAGAGCGCCATCGTTTTCCGCGCGGCATGTCGGCCTGGGTAGGATTCCGCCAGGCGGGGGTACCCTACAAGCGGGCAGCGCGCTACGCCGGCACGACCAAGTACCCGCTCAAGAAGATGCTCAAACTGGCTCTCAATGCCATCACCGGATTCTCGTATTTTCCACTCCAGGTTGCCACGTACTTCGGTTTTGTCTCCGCCGGCCTGGCGATCGTTGCCATCCCGGTGGTGGCGGTCCTGCGCCTGGTCGGTTCGCAATTCTTCGGCGGGCAGGCCACCACCCTGATTGCAGTGCTCTTCCTGGGCGGGGTCCAGCTCATTTCGCTCGGCGTGCTGGGTGAATACATCGGGCGGTTGTATGATGAGGCCAAAGGCCGGCCGTTGTACATCGTGCGCCAGGCGCCTGAAAAATAGATCTCCACTGGGCGGACAGACCTGTTCGCTCTTTGATTCGAAAAAGGCCCGGAAATGATCCTCGATTTCGATCGCCGCGTCGACCGCCGCGGCACGAACAGTATCAAGTGGCAGCTCTACGGACCCGACGTGCTCCCGCTGTGGGTGGCCGACATGGACTTCCCGGCTCCAGAGCCGATCCTGTTTGCCCTGCAGAGGGCTGTGACCCACGGCGTGCTCGGCTACGAGATCCCTTCGAAAGAACTGCGCCAGACCGTCGCCGACCGGATGGAGGCCCTGTACGGCTGGGAGATCTCGCCTGAAGCGGTCGTCGCCACTCCGGGTGTGGTGTCCGGCTTTGCTGCCGCCGCCCGGACCGTCTGTGCTGCGGGTCAGGGGGTGCTGATCCAGCCGCCGGTCTACCCGCCTTTCCTGCATGTCCACGAGACGGCTGCCCTGGTCCGCCAGGATGCACCGCTTCAGTGCTTTACGCGCAGCCAGAAAGTGATCGATTACCAGATCGATTGGGAGGTTTTCGAATCGGCCTTGAACTCGGGCGGCGCCCATAGCGACATGTTCCTGCTCTGCAACCCGCACAACCCGACCGGGAATGCTTTCTGCCGGGAGGAGCTGGTGCGCATGGCCGAGATCTGCCTGCGCAACGGGACGGTCATCTGCTCGGATGAGATCCACTCTGAACTTCTGCTGGGAGGCACACGGCATATCCCGCTGGCCTCCCTGGACCCTGAGATTGCCGCCCGTACGATCACCCTGATCGCTCCCAGCAAGACCTTCAATGTCGCCGGGCTGTTTTGTGGTTTCGCCATCATCCCTGACCCGGATCTGTGCGCGCGTTACAAGCGAGCCCTCGAAAGGATGACCCTGCACGTCAACAGCCTGGGGTTGGTCGCTGCCGAGTCGGCCTTCTCCGGTGCTTGCGATGACTGGCTGGCCGCCCTGCTGGCCTACCTGACCTCCAACCGCGATTTCGCGGTCGGGTTTCTTCAGGACCAGTTGACCGGGATCCGCACCACGGTTCCTCCGGCGACTTACCTGGCCTGGCTGGACTGCAATTCTCTGATCGAGTCTGGCCGCATTGTGGGATCTGCGCATAAGTACTTCCTCCAGAACGCCAGGGTCGCCCTCAATGAGGGGGCCGAGTTCGGCCCGGGCGGGCAGGGCTTCGTGCGTTTGAATTTCGGCTGTCCGCGCATGACTCTGGTAGAAGCGCTCGACAAGATGAGATTGGCTTTGGTCGGATAGGGAGTGTTGTGTGTGACTACTCCCCACGCCGAAAGGCGGGAGCTTCTTGGGCGTAGCCCAGGGATTGGTGCCCCAATCCCAAAATATGGATCGCGGCGT
>JAFGSI010000086.1 GCA_016934715.1 Anaerolineales bacterium | reverse complement strand
GTGGCCCTCGAGCAGGGTTCCAAGTTCGCCATCCGTGAAGGCGGCCTGACCGTCGGCGCTGGCGTCATCACCAAGATCATCGAATAATTAAGGGACACCTATGACGAAGCAAAAGATCCGTATCCGCCTTAAGGCTTACGATCATCGCGTTCTCGACCAGTCTGCCAAGCGGATTGTCGAAACGGCTGAGCGCTCCGGCGCCCGCGTAGTTGGTCCGGTACCCTTGCCAACCAAGCTAGAACGGTTTACAATACGGCGCTCTGCGTTCATCGACAAGGATTCGCACGAGCACTTCGAAATCCGGACCCACAATCGGCTGATCGATGTCCTCGACCCTGATTCGAAGACGATCGACATGCTGATGCGGCTGAACCTGCCGGCGGGTGTGGATATCGAGATCAAAATCTAGGATTTGGTCCATACCCTAACTGGTCTGGCAGCACGATGGTCAGGCCAGTTAGATTGGAAAGGCAGCGCAAGAACCGCCTTGTCCGTAGGCCTCAAAACTCCTGTGCGCCGCGGCAAGCCAGTTGACTGTGCTGTACGGAGATGATGCAGCCTAAGCCCAGGTTGACAGTCTCCGGGCGGGTGACCCCTGCCCCAATACTGACATGAAGGAGAAAATAGAGCATGTTAAAAGGGCTGATTGGCAAGAAGATCGGTATGACCCAGATCTTCGATGAAAGTGGTGCGGCTCTGCCCGTCACGTTGATCGAAGCTGGGCCTTGCTATGTTACGCAGGTGCGTCTTCCGCAAATCGAAGGCTACGCAGCGGTGCAGTTGGGATTCGTCGAGGCCAATCCGAAGCGCCTGACTTCCGGCGAACTCGGTCACCTCAAGAAGAACGAGCTGCCTCCACTGCGTTTTTTGCGCGAGTTCCGCCTCAAGAATGCCGAATACCAGGTCGGTGACAAGGTCACCGTCGATATCTTCGACCTGGGCGAACGGGTGGATGTGGTTGGCACCAGCAAGGGTAAGGGATTTGCCGGCGTGGTCAAGCGCTATCATTTCGCCGGCGGCATCAAGACCCACGGTGCTTCTGATCGCGTGCGCGCGCCCGGTGCGAACTCGGCCACTACCACCCCTGGACGGGTTTACAAGGGGTCTCGTCGTCCTGGTCACATGGGTCATGAGCGCGTTACCGCCCAGGGCCTGAAGGTCATCCTGGTGGACCCTGAGCGCAACCTGCTCGGTGTCCACGGGGCTGTCCCTGGTCCGAAGGGTGGCCTGGTCTTGATCAAGGATGCGCGCAAGCAATAGGCGCAGCATCATGGGAGCACAGGTATTATGAAAGTCGATGTCTTCAACATGAAAGGCGAGAAGGTCAAGACGGTTGAACTGCCGGCCGAGATCTTCGAAGCCCCGGTCAATGTGGATTTGATGCACCAGGCGTATCTCCAGCAGATGGCGAATGCCCGTCTGGGCACGCACAAGACCAAGGTCCGTGGGGAAGTGGCCGGCGGCGGTCGCAAGCCGTGGCGCCAGAAGGGCACCGGGCGCGCCCGCCAGGGGTCCACGCGCGCTGCCCAGTGGGTCGGCGGTGGCAGGATCCATGCGCCGCGTCCGCGCAAGTACACCCAGCACATGCCCAAGCAGATGCGGCGGGCGGCTCTGCGCTCGGCGCTGTCGGTCAAGGCTGCCGATGCGGGCGTCGTGATCGTGGACGAGATCACCCTCCAGGAGCCCAAGACCCGCCTGATGGCGGAGGCCCTGAATCTGCTGGTTGGGGAAGCGACCGCCCTGGTGCTGGTCGTGGAGAAGGATGCCAACTACGATGTGGTGGCTCGCTCGACCCGCAACCTCCCGGACGCCAAGCTTCTGATGGCAAACTACCTGAACATCCGGGACATCCTTGGTTACGACAAACTCGTCATGCCGCTGAAGGCATTGGACGTTTTGAAGTCTCATCTGGTATAGGAGAGCAGCATGACGACTATTTATGAAGTTCTCCGCCGCCCGTTGATCACGGAGAAGTCCAATTACCAGTCCGGGAAACTTCGCCAGTACACCTTCGAAGTGGCCTCCCACGCCACCCGGACGCTGGTCAAGGATGCCATCGAGCAACTGTTCGACGTCAAAGTCGAACGCGTCAACATCATGAATACGCCCGCCAAGCGCAGCCGCAGGCGCAACCGCCGCCTGCTGGTGCGCACCCCTGGTTACAAAAAGGCGATCGTGACCCTGGCCGAGGGCAATACCCTCGAGATCTTTGAAGGGGTGAAGTAATGGCTGTCAAGAAATATAAACCGGTGACCCCAGGTCAGCGCGGGATGACTGGCTCGACCTTTGAAGAAATCACCAAGACCAAACCCGAGCGCAGCCTGATCGTTGCCCGTCGTCGGAAAGCCGGCCGTGATTTCCATGGTCGTGTCACGATCCGGCATCGCGGAGGCGGCAATCGCGGCTACATCCGGCTCGTCGATTTCAAGCGTGATAAGCGTGCGATCCCGGCCAAGGTCGCGGCGGTCGAATACGATCCCAACCGCACTGCCCGCCTGGCCTTGCTTCACTATGCCGACGGCGAGAAGCGTTACATCGTCGCTCCGGTGGGGCTTAAGGTCGGGGATACAGTGCTGGCTGGGCCGCAGGCCGAAATTCGCCCTGGAAACAGCCTGCCGCTCTCGAGCATCCCGGTCGGTACGATGGTGCACAATATCGAAATGCAAGCGGGCCGGGGTGGCCAGATGGTGCGCTCGGCGGGTGGGTCGGCCCAGTTGCTGGCCAAGGAAGGCGAGTATGCCCAGATCCGCCTGCCTTCGGGCGAAGTACGCCTGGTCCGCCAGGAATGCTATGCCACGATCGGCCAGGTCGGCAACGTGGAGCACGGCAATATCAAACTCGGCAAGGCCGGCCGCAAGCGCCACCTGGGCATCCGCCCGACCGTGCGCGGCACCGCCATGAGCCCGCGCGATCACCCGCACGGAGGCGGTGAGGGCCGTCAGCCTACCGGCATGCCGGGGCCGAAGACTCCCTGGGGCCGGCCGGCGCGTGGGTACAAGACCCGCAACAACAAACACACCGACAAGTATATTGTGCGCCGCCGCAGCAAGTCCAAGCGCTAGGCGCGGTGAGTGAGGTAGCAGATATGTCTCGTTCGTTGAAAAAAGGTCCTTATATTGAACCGAAGCTGATGACGAAGATCGAGGCGATGAACCAGAAGGGCGAGAAAAAGGTCATCCGCACCTGGAGTCGCGCCAGTGTCATCTTCCCGCAGATGGTCGGGCACACGATTGCGGTCCACGACGGCCGTCGCCACGTGCCGATCTACATCACCGAGAACATGGTCGGACATCGCCTGGGCGAGTTTGCCCCGACGCGTACCTTCCGTGGTCATGTGACGTCTGAGAAGTCGTCGAGGGCCGGGTAGGAGGGCAAGATGGCTCATGATATTCGCGCTCAACTGCGTTTTCTGCCCATCTCAGCCCAGAAAGTCCGCCTGGTGATCGATGTCGTGCGCGGCAAGGATGCCGTGCCGGCGCTCGAAACCTTGCGGTTCATGCCTCAGGGTGCCGCCCTGCCGGTGGAGAAGCTGCTTGCTTCTGCCGTGGCCAATGCCGAAGAGAATTACGGGATCAGCCGCGATGACCTGTACGTTGCCAAGATCTTTGCCGATGAGGCTCCGACCCGCAAGTGGCGCCGCTTTGGTGCCCGGGGCCGTTTCAAGCCGATTTTGCGCCGTACTTCTCACGTGACCGTGATCCTGCGCGAGCGCGCGGCCGACTAGGCAAGGAAAGGAATTAAGGAGATCTTATGGGTCGCAAAGTTCATCCGATTGGTTTCCGTCTGAATGTCACCCGGGGCTGGCAGGGACGCTGGTTCGCCGAAGGTGCGCAGTATCGTGATCAACTGGAACAAGATTTCGCCATCCGTGACCTGATCCGTCAGGAAGCGGGCCGGGCGGGCGTCTCCCGGATCGAAGTGGAGCGCTTCCCGGGCAAGGTGAAGATCACAGTCTACACGGCCAAGCCGGGCATCTTGATCGGCCGCAAGGGCGAGGGGATCAAGAAGATCCGCGTTGCCCTGGAAGGTCTGGCCGGAAAGAAGATCGACCTGGATATCAAGGAAATCCAGGCTCCCGACTGTGATGCCTATCTGGTGGCGCGCAATATCGCTGACCAGCTCGAGCGGCGCATCAGTTATCGCCGGGCCATGAAGCGGGCCATCCAGCAGGCCATGCGCCAGGGTGCGCAGGGCATCAAGATCGAGGTCGGTGGCCGCCTGGCGGGTGCAGAGATGGCTCGCAATGTGTGGTTGCGCGAGGGCCGTGTTCCGCTGCAGACCCTGCGCGCCGACCTCGACTTTGCCCGTTCCGAAGCCCTGACCACCTATGGCCGGATCGGCGTCAAGGTGTGGGTCTATCATGGCGAGATGAAGACGGAAGTCGACGAAAAAGCCGAGATGACCGAAGGCGTCTACGTTAGCGAGTAAACGGTAGTCTCTGGAGTGAGGTATTTGTTATGTTGATGCCAAAACGTGTTAAGTACCGCAAGCAAATGCGCGGTCGCATGAAGGGCAAGGAATCGCGTGGGACCGAGATTTCCTTCGGTGAATACGGGTTGCAGGCCCTCGAGCCTGGCTGGGTGACTGCCCGGCAGATCGAAGCCGCCCGCCGCGCCATCGTGCGCGCCATGAAGCGCCGCGGCAAGGTCTGGATCCGCATCTTCCCTGATAAACCCTATACCCAGAAGCCGGCCGAGACCCGCATGGGGAAGGGCAAGGGCGGGGTGGAATACTGGGTGGCGGTTGTCAAGCCTGGTCGGGTGATGTTCGAGGTCGCTGGTTTGCCCGAGGAGATCGCCAAAGAGGCTCTCAATCATGCCCGTTACAAATTCTCGATCAAGACCAAGGTCATCACCCGTCATGACCTGGCAGTAGGAGAGCAGGCATGAAAGCGCAAGAGATTCGCAAGCTGTCCGTGGAGGAGATCCAGGTCAAGCTGGACGACTCACGGGAAGAGTTGATGAAGCTCCGCTTCCAGCAGGTGACCGGTCAGCTGACCGACACCAGCCGCCTGCGCCGCCTGCGCCGTGACATCGCCCGCATGGAGACGATTGCCAGGGAACTCTTGATTGCGCCGGTGGAGGTCAGGGAAGAAACGGAAGAAAAGAAGCCCAAGGCCAGGGTGCGGTCCAAGGTCAAGGAAGAAGCAGAACCGAAGGCCAAGGCGGAGCCCAAGCCGAAGGCCGCGCCGAAAGCGAAGGCGGAGCCCAAGACGAAGGCCGCGCCGAAATCGAAGGCTGAACCAATGGCCGAAGCGGAAGAAGAAGGTGAAGCATGAACAAGCGTCGTCGCATTACTGGCGTCGTGACCAGCAACAAAATGACCAAGACGGTTGTGGTGGAAATCGGGCGGACGGTCCGCCATCCGTTGTATCGGAAGGTCGTCCATCTCAACAAACGCGTCAAGGCGCACGATGAACTGGGCTGCCAGGTCGGCGACCAGGTCCAGATCGTCGAGAGTCAGCCGATCTCCCGCGACAAGCGTTGGGTGGTCGAGGCGATCGTCCGGCGCGAGGTCCGCACGGCCGATACCGGTGTCGAGGTATAGCCATGATCCAGAAAGAGACGGTTCTCAAGATCGCCGACAATACCGGGGCGCGCGAGCTGAAAGTCATCCACATCCTGGGCGGCTCGAGGCGGCGTTATGGTCACATCGGCGACATCGTGGTCGGCACGGTCCGCTCGGCCACGCCGCAGGGCTCGGTCAAGAAGTCTGACCTGGTTCGGGCCGTGATCGTGCGGTGCGCCAAAGAATGGAAGCGTGATGATGGATCGCACATCCGCTTCGACGACAATGCCGGCGTGATCCTGGACAGTGATGGCCAGAATCCGAGAGGCAGCCGCATCTTCGGACCCGTGGCGCGCGAGTTGCGTGAGAAGGGTTTCATGAAGATCGTATCCCTGGCCCCGGAAGTACTCTAGGCCGGTGAGGAGCAAGACTGATGAAGGTTAAGATTCGTAAAGGTGATACGGTAGAAATCATCAGCGGGAAGCTCGAAGATAAGGGCAAACGCGGTGAGGTGATCCGGGTCCTGCCGGATGAGGGCCGGGTGGTTGTGCAGGGTGTCAACATTCGCACCAAGCACCAACGCCAGGTCCAGACTCAGGGACGGACGATCAACCCTGGCCGGATCAAGTTCGAGGGCCCGATCCATATTTCGAATGTCATGCTGGTCTGCCCGAAGTGCAACGAACCGAGTCGCGTCGGTGCCCAGCGTGATGAGAATGGTACCCATCGTGTTTGCAAGCATTGCGATGCGGTGATCGATTAGCTCGCGGGTTGGAGCATTGACTTATGACTAGAATGCAAGCACGATATCAGAAAGAGGCCGTTCCCGCACTGCGCAAGGCCTTCCAGTACAAGAACATCATGGAAGTGCCGCGCATCGAGAAGGTCGTGTTGAACATCGGCCTTGGTGAGGCGATGGACAATCCCAAGGCGCTCGAGGCGGCGATGGGTGACCTGGCCCAGATCGCCGGACAGAAACCGGTCATGACCAAGGCCCGTAAGAGCATCGCCAACTTCAAACTGCGCGAAGGGCGGATCATTGGCACCAAGGTGACCCTGCGCGGCGAGAAGATGTGGCACTTCATTGATCGCCTGTTGAATGTTGCCCTGCCGCGCGTGCGTGACTTCCGCGGTGTTTCTCCGGAAGCCTTCGACGGTCGCGGCAACTACACGCTCGGCCTGCGCGACCAGTTGATCTTCCCGGAGATCGAGTACGACAAGATTGACAAGATCAGAGGCATGGAGGTCACCATTGTGACCACGGCCAAGTCCGACGACCATGCGCGGTTGCTGCTGCAACTGCTGGGAATGCCGTTCAGGAAGGAAGCATAACTATGGCTAGTAAGTGTATGAAATATCGCGAAGCCCGTCGCAAGTATCCTACCCAGGTGCGCAACCGCTGCACGCGCTGCGGTCGCCCGCGCGGTTATATCCGCCGCTTTGGATTGTGCCGGATCTGCTTCCGAGAACTGGCGTTGGAAGGAAAAATCCCCGGCGTCATGAAGTCATCCTGGTAGCCGGGTGGAGGTAGGATATGAATCTTTCTGATCCGATCGCTGATATGCTGACCCGCATCCGCAACGCGGTGATGGCCGGTCAGACGTTGACGGCAGTGCCTTTTTCGAAGGTCAAGGCCGAGATCGCCAAAATTCTGAAAGAGGAAGGCTACATCGAAGGGTTTGAAGTAGCCGATGGCGATCGCCCTGCCCAGAAGTTTTTGCGCCTCAAGATCAAGTACATCGGCGAGCGCCGCCAGCGCCGCTCGGTGATCACTGGTTTGGAGCGCATCAGCCGGCCGGGGCGCCGTGTGTATACCAAGAAGCAGGATATTCCCTGGGTGCTTTCGGGGATTGGGATTGCCATCCTGTCGACCCCCAAGGGGATCATGACCGGCCAGCGCGCCCGCCAGTTGGGTGTCGGCGGTGAGATTCTCTGCAAGGTCTGGTAGGAGAGGAGGAGTTACTGTGTCTCGTATTGGACGCATGCCTATCCCGGTCCCGAGTGGAGTGCAGGTTGAGCTCGACGGTGCCCACGTGCACGTCAAGGGGCCCAAAGGCGAAATGCAGCGTACATTCTCCGCGTTGATCGGTATTGCGCTGGAGAACAATGAATTGATCATTACCCGCAACACTGATGCGCCCGCCGAGCGGGCCCTGCACGGAACCACGCGCGCCGTCCTGGCGAACATGGTCCACGGTGTGAGCAGCGGGTTCGAACGCATCCTGGAATGGGAAGGCGTTGGCTACCGGGCCGAGATGGACGGACCGACCCTGGTCCTGCACCTGGGTTTCTCCCATCCGGTCAGGGTTGAACCCCCGGACGGGATCACGATGGATGTGGATCTCAAGCTCAGGCAGATCTTCGTCCGTGGCCATGACAAAGAGGTTGTCGGGCAGGTCGCCTCGGACATTCGTAAGATCCGCCCGCCGGAGCCGTACCACGGTAAGGGCCTGCACTATCTTGGTGAGAGAATCCGCCGCAAGGCTGGTAAATCTGGAAAGGCAAAGTAAGAGTATGGCTGAGAAGAATCGTTCTGCTGCTCGCATTCGGCGCCACCTGCGTGTACGCAAGCATCTGGCTGGCACGCCGCAACGGCCGCGCCTGAGCGTTTTCCGCAGCCTGTCGCAGATCTATGCCCAGGTGATCGATGATGCCGCCGGGCATACCATCGTGTCGGCCTCCTCGCTTGACCACGACCTGCGCCCCAAAATGAAGGGTCTGAAGAAGATCGCGCAGGCGCAGCTGGTCGGCAAGACCGTGGCCGAACGCGCCATGAGCAAGGGCGTGAAGAGTGTTGTCTTCGATCGCGGCGGCTTCAAGTACAGCGGCCGGGTCAAAGCCCTGGCTGATGGTGCCCGCGAAGGCGGCCTGGAATTCTAAGGCCTGATTGGAGAACATTGTGATGATGAATTACCAGGGTACGGAACTCGAACAACAAGCTGAACAACTCGACGAGCGCGTCATCGAGATCGCCCGGGTCGCCAAAGTGGTCAAAGGTGGCCGCCGCTTCCAGTTTCGCGTGACGGTCGTCATGGGTGACAATCATGGCAAGGTCGGCATGGGAGTCGGCAAGGCCAACGCCGTTCCCGATGCCATGCGCAAGGCAACCGAACGCGCCCGCAAGGATATGCATCCGTTCCACCTGTCGGGGACGACCATCCCACACCAGGTGACCGGCAAGGTCGGCGGTTCGATCATCCTGCTCAAACCGGCTTCCCCGGGTACCGGCGTCATCGCCGCGGGCGGGGTCCGGGCCGTGCTCGAAGCTGCCGGGGTGCGTGATATCCTGACCAAGTCGATGGGCTCTTCGAATGTCTTGAACTCGGTCCAGGCCACGTTCGCTGCCCTGGCGCAGCTCAAGTCGCCCCAGGAAGAGGCCGCCCGGCGCGGCAAGTCGGTCGAAGAACTGATGCCGTTCTGGGAAAGGAGAAAGAAGAATGGCTAAGACCAAGACCGGCAGGACTCTCAAGGTCACCCTGGTCCGCAGCCCGATCGGCTGCCCGCAGCCGCAGAAGGCGACCGTGCGGGCCCTCGGTTTGCGCCGCATGCACCAGACGGTTGAACACGCCGACACCCCGGCAGTGCGCGGGATGCTGGCCAAAGTTGACCACCTGATTCGTATCGAGGAATAAGGACGAAGATGAAACTGCATGATCTGAAACCCAATCCGGGGTCCAAGAAGGACCGCAAGCGCGTGGGCCGTGGCATCTCGGCCGGGCAGGGCAAGACCGCCGGCCGGGGAACCAAGGGCCAGAAGTCGCGCTCCGGCGAGGGCGGTCGCCTGTACCGGCAGGGCGGTAACCTGCCGTTCTACCGCCGCCTCCCGTTCGTACGCGGGTATGGCTTCACCCCGTTCACGTCGGTCGAATTCAACGAGGTCAATCTGGACCAGTTATCTGCCTTCAAGGCCAATGCCGAAGTCACGCCCGAGACCCTCGACCAGGCCCGCCTGCTGCGCGACCCGCGCAACCCGGTGGCCATCCTTGGCCGCGGCGAGATCAAGGCGGCCCTCAAGGTGCGCGTCCACCGCATCACCAAGAGTGCCCAGGCCAAGATCGAGGCGGCTGGTGGGACTGTCGATTTGATCCAGTAATCTGGCCGGACGAGGAGACCTACCATGAAATCCATGTTTTCGGGATGGCGTTATCTCTGGAAGTCACAGGACATCCGTCGCAAGCTGCTGGTGACCCTGTTGCTTCTGGTCATCTACCGCCTGGCCGCCAATGTTCCGGTTCCCGGCATCAACCGGGAAGCCATGGCGACCCTGATGCAGAGTTCGAATGAAACCGGGACCTTCCTGGCATTCCTCGACCTGCTTTCCGGAGGGACGATCTCGAACTTCTCGGTGCTGGCGATGGGTGTCTACCCGTACATCACGGCTCAGATCATCATCCAGCTGATCGTGCCGCTGATCCCGGCCTTGCAGCGGCGCATGGAGGCTGATCCGCGCGAGGGCCGCAAGCTGCAGGAGAAATGGACCTATTACCTGGCTGTCCCGATGGCTCTGCTCTCGGCCTGGGGCCAGATCAATATCTTCAACAACTACGGCTCCAGCCTCGGTGTCAGGATCGTGGATTTCGGTCTCACGGGCAGTCTCCTGTTGCCCTCCCTGACGATCCTGGCCTCCATGGTCGGTGGGACGATGTTCGCCATCTGGCTGGGTGAATTGATCTCGGAATACGGCATTCGGCAGCAGGGCCTTTCGTTGATCATCTTCGCCGGCATCGTTTCGCGCATGCCGGCCAGCCTGATCAGCATCTGGTCCGATGAATCCACCCGCTGGCTGATGTTGTTCATCATGCTCTTGATCATCGTCTCGACGATCTATGTGATCGTCTTCTTCCAGCAGGGCCGCCGCAACGTTCCGGTCATGTATCCGGGACGGCGGGTCGGCAACCGCATGTCGATGCCGGTCAAGGGTTCTTTGCCGCTGATGGTCAACATGGCAGGCATGATCCCGCTGATCTTCGCTGGCGCGCTGCTGCAGTTCCCGGTCATCGTGGCTTCCTGGTTTTCGCGCAGCGACAGCGAAGGCGTGCGCAACTTTGCGGTCAGCCTGCAGAACCTGTTCAGCGGCACCGGGACGAGCTCCTGGCTCTACTGGGTGCTGTATTTCCTGATGGTGGTCGGCTTCACCTTCTTCTACACCGATGTGATCTTCACCCAGCAGAACTACGGTGAGAACCTGAAGAAGGTCGGGGCGCAGATCCCGGGCGTCAACCGCGGGGCTCCGACCCAGAAATACCTGAGCCGCGTCCAGCGCCGGATCACCTTCCCGGGAGCGTTTTTCCTGGGTCTCGTCGCCATCCTGCCCTACCTGGTCAGCGTCATCCTGTTGTTGTTCGGCATCGGCACCAGCGCCGGAACCTCGACCCTGTTCCTGGTCTCGTCCGCCGGTCTGCTGATCGTCGTCGGCGTGGTACGGGACACCTTCCTGAACATCGATGCCGAGCTGAAACTGCACGGGTACGATGATGCCCATCTGGTGAAGTAGGCATGCCTGTTTTCATCGTTCTCCTTGGACCTCCGGGCGTGGGCAAAGGGACCCAGGCGAAGATCGTCGCCGAACGGACCGGCCTGCCGCACGTCTCCTCCGGAGACCTGTTCCGGGAGAACATCAAGAACGCGACCGGGCTGGGGAAACTGGCCCAGTCGTACATGAACAAAGGCGAACTGGTGCCCGACGACGTCACCATCGCCATGATCCGCGACCGGCTTTCCCGTCCGGATTGCTCCGGAGGAGCCTTGCTCGACGGCTTCCCGCGCACGACCGTGCAGGCGCAGGCCCTGGAGAAGTTGCTGGCCGAATTCGGTGGCAAGGTGGACGCTGTTCCCTTCATCGCCGCCGCGCAAGCCGCCCTGGTCGAGCGCCTGAGCGGGCGCTGGACCTGCAGGGCCGAGGGCCACGTCTTCCACGCCCAGCACAACCCGCCGCAGAAGGCCGGCCGGTGCGATTTTGATGGTTCGGAACTTTATCAACGTGACGATGACAAGGCTGAGACGGTCTCGCGTCGCATCCAGGTCTACTTCACCCAGACCGCGCCGCTGATCGCCTTCTACCGGGAACGCGGCCTGCTGACGGAAATCGACGGCGCCCGGGCGATCGAGCAAGTCACCGCGGACCTGCTGGCAGTGCTTCGAAAATAAGATGAACTGGGACCGCGAAGTACTCCTCAAGACCCCGGCGGAAATCGCCCTGATGCGCGAAGCCGGCCGGGTCAATTACCTGGCTCACCAGGCCGTTCGAGAACTTTTACAACCCGGCGTGACCACCGCAGACCTCAACGCGGCTGCTGAGGAAGTCCTGCGGAAGCACGGCGCCTATTCGCCTTTCAAGAACTACGGCCACCCGCCGTACCCGGCCTCGATTTGCGTCAGCCTCAACGAAGAGTTGGTGCATGGCATTCCCGGCAAGCGCAAACTCCAGGAGGGCGACATCGTCTCGGTCGATTGTGGGACGGTGCTCGAAGGATATGTGGGTGACTCGGCCTGGACGGCCGGGGTCGGGGAGATTTCGCCCCTGGCCCGCAAGTTGCTCGACGTGACCGAGCAGGCGCTGAGCATAGGCATCGCCATGATGCGCGTCGGGAATAGGACGGGTGATATTTCGGCGGCTATCCAGCAGTTCGTGGAGGCCAATGGGTTCCACGTCACCCGTGAATACACCGGACACGGTGTCGGCCGCAGCATGCACGAAGGACCGCAGGTACCGAACTATGGCAACCCGGGGACCGGAAGCCCGCTGCGCCCTGGAATGACGATCGCCCTCGAGCCGATGGTGCTCGTTGGTACGCACCGGACCCGTGTCCTGTCCGACCAGTGGACGGTGATCTCCATCGACAAGTCATTGACGGCCCACTTCGAACATTCAGTGGCCGTCACCGAAGGCGACCCTCTTGTCCTGACTGTCCTATGACAGCCGATGGGACCCGATCAAACTGGACGGAACCAAACACAACCAGTATAATTACGACTTTGGCTCACCGCCAACAGGTAAGGAGAATGAAAGCATGAAAGTCAGTCCATCCATTCGTAAACGCTGTGCGAAGTGCCAGATCGTCAAGCGCAAGGGCGTCCTGTACGTCATCTGCGAGAATCCGAAACACAAACAGCGACAAGGATAGGTGATTATGGCACGCATTGAAGGTGTTGACCTGCCGCGCAACAAGCGCGTCGAAGTAGGCCTGACCTACATCTTTGGCATTGGCCCGACCCGTTCGAGGAAGATCCTGGCTGCCACCAAGGTGAGCCCGGATACGCGCATCAAGGACCTGACCGAGACGGAAGTCTCGTCGATCCGCGAGTATATTTCCAAGAATTGGAAGGTCGAGGGTGATCTGCGCCGCCAGGAACAGATGAACATCAAGCGGCTGGTTGAGATCGGCTGCTATCGTGGCCTGCGCCACCGCCGCAGTCTGCCGGTGCATGGACAGCGCACCCGCACCAATGCCCGTACTCGCAAGGGTCCCAAGAAGACCGTTGCCGGGCGCGGCCGCCGCAAGGGCGGCAAGAAGTAAGTTCGCAACCCTGGAGTTAGAGAGGCATTATGGCTCAAACTGTACGTTCCACGCGTCGTGGCGCCCCGAAGAAGGTCAAGCGCACCCTGTCCGCAGGGAAGGTGCATATCTACGCCTCCTTCAACAATACGATTGTGACTGTCACCGACACCGATGGCAATACCCTGTGCTGGGGCAGCGCCGGTTCGGTCGGTTTCAAAGGCTCGCGCAAGAGCACGCCCTTCGCGGCGCGCCTGGCCGCTGAGCAGGCGATCAAGGCTGCCCAGGGGATGGGCATCCAGGAAGTGGATGTGATCGTCAAGGGTCCGGGTCCCGGGCGCGAGAATGCGATCCGCGCCGTCCAGGCCATGGGCTTGAAAGTCAAGTCGATTTCGGATATCACGCCGGTTCCGCACAATGGCTGTCGGCCTCCGAAAAGGCGCCGCGTGTAATTTCGTTCTGGAGAGGTAAGTACGTATGGCGAAATATACTGGTCCGGCCTGCAAACTGTGCCGGCGTGAAGGTGAAAAACTGTTCCTCAAGGGAGAGCGTTGCTTCTCCCCGAAGTGCGCATTCGAACGACGCGAGTATGCCCCCGGCCAGCACGGACGCTCTGGCAGGCGGGGTGGGCGTGGCACGGGTCGTGAATCAGACTACGGCAAGCAGCTGCGCGCCAAGCAGCGCGCCCGCCGCGTCTATGGTGTCTTCGAGCGCCAGTTCCGGCGCTACTACAGCAAGGCCATCAAGGCACGCGGCGTGACCGGCCTGATGCTGCTGCAGATCCTCGAGTCCCGCCTGGATAACATCGTCTACCGGTTGGGCTATGCCGCCAGCCGCGCCCAGGCGCGCCTGATGGTTACCCACGGCCACTTCACCGTCAACGGGCGCCGCACCGACGTCCCGTCCATGACGCTGAGAGTGGGCGACGTGGTGGCAGTGCGTTCCGGCTCGAACGACAGGCCTTTCTTCAAGGAACTGCCCGACCTGGCCGAAGCCCGCAATATTCCGGCCTGGCTGGAGCGCGACGTCAAGCAGCTCACCGGCAGCATCCTGCGCATGCCTGAACGGGCCGAGATCGACGGCAGTTTGAACGAGCAGCTCATTGTTGAATACTACTCGCGGTAGGCCGAGGCAAATCGCTCTTATAGACATGGCGTACTGTTCAGTACGCCGGAGAAGGTGAATCGTGCCGATTACAAACATGGTCATGCCGAAGATCGAGCGCGAGGCCGAAGCTCGGAATTATGGCAAGTTCATCATCAGCCCGCTCGAGCGAGGCTACGGCGTCACCCTGGGCAATGCCCTGCGCCGGGTGCTGCTCTCCTCGCTCGAGGGCGCGGCTGTCACATCCATCCGGGTCGCTGACGTGCTGCATGAGTTCAGCGACATCTCGGGTGTCCGCGAAGACGTGCTCCAGGTGATGCTGCAGATCAAGCAGGTGCGTCTGGTGCTGAATGATGTCGACGCGACCCGCATGCAGCTCGAGGTGCGCGGCGAAGGCGTGGTCACAGCGGCTGACATCGTCACCCCGCCGGAGATCCAGTTGATCAATCCGGACCTGTATCTCTTCACCGCCGACAACGCCAAGACCCACCTGGATATCGAGTTCATGATCGAACGCGGGCGCGGTTACTCACCGGCCAATGAACGTGGCCGCATGCCGATCGGCGAACTGCCGGTCGACGCGATCTTCAGCCCGGTCAAGCGTGTCAACTTTGAGGTCCAATCGGCGCGCGTTGGTCAGAGCACCAACTACGATAAACTGGTGCTGGAGATCTGGACGGATGGATCCCTCTCGCCCGAAAATGCCCTGAGCACCTCGGCCCAGATCCTCATCGAGCACCTGCGCTTCATTGCGGGTGTCAGCGAGGAGAGCCTGACGATCACGATGGAGAAGGAAATATCCGGTTCGCGGCTCACCAGTGAGGTGGCCGAGACCCCGGTCGAGTCGCTCGACCTGTCGGTGCGGGTCTTCAACTCGCTCAAGCGCACCGGCATCACCACCGTCGGTGACGTGCTCGAACTGCTTGAGAAGGGCGAGCAGGCTGTGATGTCGATTCGCAACTTTGGAGAGAAGAGCCTCGACGAACTGCGCATCAAGATGCTGGAAAAGGGTTATTTGAAGGACGAACCCAAGAAAGAGTCGGAGTAATTTAGCAATGCGACACCAAGTAGCTGGTTATAAACTCAATCGTACCAAGGGCGCCCGTATCGCGCTGCGCAGGAACCTGATCAAGCAGTTCTTCACCCACGAGCGCATCCGCACCACGCAGGCCAAGGCCGCCGCGATCCGCGGCGAGGCCGAGAAGATGATCACCATCGCCCGCAACGTGGCGGAGGCCGGTGATTCCGAGAAGGTCGCTGCCCGTCGTCTGGTCGTGTCCAAGCTGGGCAATAACAGCAACGACGTGGTCAAGAAATTGTTCGACGAGATCGCCCCTCGCTTTGCCGAGCGCAACGGCGGTTACACCCGCGTGCTCAAACTCGGTCCGCGTTTTGGCGACAGGGCCGAGATGGTCCTGCTCGAACTCGTCGAAGAGTGAGTCTGGATGCAGACGGCAGAATGCTGAACGCAGTATTCTCCATTCCGCATTCTGCATTTCGTAATGGCACGTTACCAGATTATCCTGACCTACGACGGCACCGACTTCGTCGGCAGCCAGCGACAGGGGATGGGCCGGACGGTCCAGGGCGAGCTCGAACGGGCCCTGGGCAGGATCGGCTGGCCGGGCAAGTCCGTCCTGCTGGCCGGGCGCACCGACACCGGGACGCACGCCAGCGGGCAGGTGGCCGCCTTCGATCTCGACTGGGACCACGGGCTTGAGGATCTTCACAAGGCCCTCAACGCCAACCTGCCGCCGGACCTGGCTGTCCGCAGCCTGACCCGCACGGCGGATGATTTCCATCCGCGCTTCGATGCCCGTTGGCGCTGTTACCGGTATCGACTGTTCTGCGCCGAAGGCCGCGAACCCCTGCGGGAACGCTACGCCTGGCGGGTCTGGCCCCCGGTGGCGGACCTGACACCCCTGGCAGACCTGTGGAGCGGCCGCCATGACTTCGCCGCTTTCGGCAGCCCACCCCGGGCTGGAGGCAGCAGCGTACGGACCGTCCAGGTGGCCAGCTGGCAGCGCCAGGACGACGAGTGGATCTTCACGATCCGGGCCGATGCCTTCCTGTATCGGATGGTACGGCGGCTGGTCTTCCTCCAGGTGGCGGTTGGGCAGGGACGCTTCCCGGCCGAAATGATCGCCCGCTCGCTGGCGGACCGGACCCCGGTCCCGTTGACCGGCCTGGCCCCGGCCTGCGGCCTGACCCTGGTCGAGGTTGAATACGATAATCTGGGCTGAACGATTTTTGGAGTGCGACGGCCGGCCGTCGCAATGGGCGGAAGCCTGCTTCCGCATTCCAAGTGCAATGGAGATGATGAAAGTGTACAAATCCTACTATCCCAAGGCCGCTGACATCCAGCCCGAGTGGCTGCTGGTGGACGCTGCCGGTCAGAACCTCGGCCGCCTGGCGACCAGGATCGCGGCTCTCCTGCTGGGCAAGCACAAGCCGACCTTCACGCCCGGCGTGATGATCGGTGATAACGTGGTGGTCATCAATGCCGAGAAGATCACTGTCACCGGCACCAGGACCAAGACCAAGCTGACCGAGAAGATGTACCACCGCCATTCCGGTTATCAGAGTGGCGTCAAATCGATCAGCCTGCGCGACCTGCTGCAGTCTCGTCCCGAGCGTGTCATCCGCGCGGCAGTGTGGGGCATGCTCCCGCACAACAAGATGGGCCGGCATGTCCTCAAGCGGCTGAAAATCTATGCCGGTGAGGAACATCCGCATACCGCCCAGAATCCGCAGAAGGTCGTCTAAAGGAGCAAGGAATATGTCTGTGCAGTATTTTGAAGGTGTTGGACGCCGCAAGGCAAGCATCGCTCGCGTGCGCGTGATGAGCGGTTCGGGCAGGTTTCTTGTCAATGAAAAGGATGCCGAGGCTTTCTTTACCCGCCTGGGCGACATGGACGAGATCATGGGCCCGCTCAAGGCAACCGGTGAGGACGCCAAGGCTTATGATGTCAGCGTGCTCGTCAAGGGCGGCGGTGTGACCGGCCAGACCGACGCGGTCAAGATGGGTCTGGCGCGCGCCCTGGTGAAGATGAATGCCGAATGGGGTCCGCTGATGCGCAAGGGCGGCTTCCTGACGCGTGACCCGCGCGTCAAGGAACGCAAGAAGCCTGGACTCAAAGGCGCTCGCAAGGCGCCGACCTACACCAAGCGCTAACCGCATCAAAACCAGAAAACGAAACGTAATGCCTGAGGTTTCCTTGGATATCTTCAGTGCATTGCGTTTTCCGTTAACCACGGATCCGTTTCGTGTCCCTCGTGTGATGATCTGGAGGCAGAGATGCCTGGAATCACCCTCCTCGGCCTGGGTCCCGGCGACCCGGCGCAACTGACCCGCCAGGCCTGGGAGGTGCTTGCCAGCATCGACGAGATCTGGCTGCGCACCGCCCAGCACCCCAGCGTCAAAGGCTTTCCGGCGGCGCTCAAGGTCCACTCCTTTGACCAGCTCTACGAAGAGGGCCAGTCGTTCGAGGCCGTCTATGCAGCCATCGTTGAGAAGGTGATCGCATTGGGCCAGCGTCCCGGGGGGGTGGTCTATGCCGTGCCGGGCGACCCGTTCGTGGCCGAGGCCACCGGCCCCGAGATCGCCCGCCGCTGCCGGGCCACTGGCCTGCCCCTGACCATCGTCAGCGGGCTGTCCTTTCTCGAGCCGGCCTTCGCCGCCCTTGGCCTGGACCCCTACCCGCGCCTGACCCTGGTGGATGGGCTCGAACTCAGCCAGGCCCACGTTCCGGCCTTCCCGCCCGATATGGGCGCCCTGGTAGCCCAGATCTACTCGCCGTTGGTGGCAGCCGAGGTCAAGCTGACCCTTGGCGCCGTCTATGCTGACGAACACCCGGTCCGGCTGGTGCACGCCGCCGGGACGCCACAGGAGGTCGTCGAGGACCTGCCGCTGCATGCTGTCGACCGCAGCCCGCACATCGGTCTGCTGACGGCGCTGTACGTCCCGCCGCTCGGCGCGGGGACCTCCTTCGAGGCCTTCCAGGACGTGATCGCCGCCCTGCGCGCGCCCGACGGTTGTCCCTGGGATCGCGAGCAGACCCACCTGTCATTGCGCCCGCATTTGCTGGAGGAGGCTTACGAGACGCTGGCCGCCCTGGATGGGAAGGACCCGGCCAAGATGGCCGAGGAGTTTGGCGACCTGCTGCTGCAGATCGTCCTGCACGCCCAGATCGCCAGTGAGGAGGGGGAATTTGGCATGGCGGAGGTGCTCAAGGGGATCCACGACAAGATCATCCGCCGCCATCCGCACGTCTTCGGCGACATCGAGCTGGACGGGGTGGGGGGCGTGCTGCAGAACTGGGAGAAGATCAAGGCCGACGAGCGCTCGTCCCATGGGGAAGGTGCCAGGAGCCTGCTGGAGGGTGTCCCGCTGGCGCTGCCAGCCTTGATCCAGGCCCAGCAGATCCAGGAGCGGGCTGCCCGGGTCGGGTTCGACTGGCCCGAGGTTGAGGGCGTGCTTGACAAGATCGCCGAGGAGATCGGTGAGGTCCAGGCCGCGGCCGATGAGCAGGAATTGGCTGCTGAACTGGGCGACCTGTTCTTCGCCCTGGTCAACCTGGCGCGCTGGAAGAAGATCGACGCCGAATCGGCCCTGCGGGCTGCCAGCCAGCGCTTCCGCCAGCGCTTTGCCCACGTCGAGGCCGGGGCGCGCGCCCAGAACCGGCAGCTGTCCGAGATGACCATCGACGAGTTGGAAGCTCTCTGGCAGGCTGCCAAGAGCAAGTGAGCGCCGGGGAGGCATCCAACAGCCCGCAGTCTTCCCTCGCTGAGGGGGACGGCTGCGTTTTTTTATGGGGTCACGTACCCGATCCAGCCCTTGTACAGCCGGCGCGCCAACCGTTCGCAGGATTCACGCAGCAAAATTCCCGCGTGCAGGTCCGCAGGATGGCGATCCCCTGGAGGCGTTCTCCCGGTGGTACCAGGACTGCCCGGATGGGGATGAAAGGGGCATGCGAATCCCTCCCCTGCTTTTCTGCCTGGGAGGCCTCGCTTTGTTGCGCAGGAGGGGGTTTTCCTGGTCAGGTCCTAAGTCGAGTCGGAGACCGGCAGCCAGACATGGAAGATGGCCCCCTGGCCAGCCTGGCCTTCGCTGTGGACCTCGATCCGGCCGTTGTGCCGGTTGACGATCTCTCGGGCGATGGCCAGCCCCAGGCCGGTGCCCGGAATCTTGGACTCGCGGCCCGCCTTGCCGCGGAAGAAGCGCTCGAAGATGTGGGCCAGGTCCTCGGGGGTGATCCCGGGCCCGGTGTCGATGACCGCGAATCCAGCCGTCGGATCCTGCTGGCCGCCCTGGTTGCAGGTCCGCACAGTGACCTGTCCTCCGGCCGGGGTGTATTCGAGGGCGTTGGTCAGCAGGATGCTCAGGACTTCCCCGACCATGCGTTCGTCGGCCTGGACGAGCGGCAGGTCGGCCTGCAATTCCAGGTGCAGGTCGAGCCTGCGGTCGGCGGCCAGCGGAGCGCGGTCGATGATTAACTGCTCGGCCAGTCGATTCAAGTCGAGCGGACTCACCAGCATCGCGACCCGTTCCTGGTCGAGGCGGGAGAGGGCCAGCAAGCTTTCGATCAGGTGTTCCAAACGCCCGGTCTCGCGGCTCAACCGGTCGAGGACCTGGCGCGCTTGGTCCGGCTTTCTTTGCAGCATGCCTAAATAGAGCTTGATGCTGGTCAATGGGGTGCGCAGTTCATGGGATACGTTGGACACAAAATCGTCCTTGACCTGGCTGAGAGCGGTCAGGTGTTCGTTGGCGGCCTGCAGTTCGGCCGTCCGGGCGATGACCCGGCCTTCGAGCTCATTGTTAAGATCCCGGACCATCTCCAGGTTGCGGGCCAGTGTGTGCATTGCAATGTAAATGAAGACACCGGTGGTGAGCAGCAGAGTGATCATGATGACCAGGTCGCCGAGTGAGGTCAGATCGCGGAAGGGGGTGGCCATTACGAGCAGGCCGTAGATCTCGGCAACGTAGATCCCGGTCAGACCCAGGCTGCTCAAGAGGGTGAATGCCACCACCCCGCGTTTTCCCAGCAGCAGGCCAGCCAGGGCGATATTCATGGCCAGGCCGAGAATGCCCAGATCATGCAATCCCAGGCCAAAATAAAGGATGTAGAGATTGACGAGCAGGATCGCGGTCGGCACCAGGCTGCGGGGGATGGCGAACCTGCCCAGGCGGGTCAGGACCAGGCTTGCGATCAGGACAATGGCGGCCACCAGCAGGCCCCGGAAGGTCCGCTCCTCCCCCCGCAACAGGATCAACACCATCAGACCGAAGCAGACGATCACCAGCACCCACAGCAGGAAATACAGGGTGGCGACACGCTGGCGGGATTCTACATCCTCGATCCGTGGAGGTGAGAAGATGTGCTTGAAGGTATGGAGGATGCTCGGCTTGTTCATCGTCTTTGAACACCTTGTTGACGGCCGGTCATTTGAGGGTGGGCCCTTCAGCTCGAATGCAGTAACTATATCTTAAAACCAGGTCCAAGGCAACGCAAAAATCCCTTCTCGCCACCTCCAGTTCCATTTTTTAAGGTAAATCACCCGCTGGTCCTCTTGTCCTGACTAAACAAGTATGTTAGAATTATCTCACGTTAGCCCCATATCTGGGGGAGGCCCGAAAAGAGGCTCCACATATGGCGGCTACATTTGTTCTAGATAGCGGAGAAATCGCCTATGCGTTGTCCCTACTGCCAGCACGACGGCTCGAAAGTGATCGATACGACTCATGATAGTCACGGGGGGATCCGTCGCCGGCGGGAATGTCTCAAGTGCGGACAGCGCTTCAGCAGTTCCGAACGTCCAATCCTGGCCACGCCGTTGATCGTCAAGCAGGACGGCACCCGGGAGGAGTTCGATCGTGAGAAGGTGATGCGCGGCGTGCGGATCGCCTGCGCCAAGCGGCCGGTCTCGGCGGCCGACCTCGAGCGCCTGATCGGGATGGTCGAGGCGGAGCTGCAAAAGATGGGCAAGTCTGAAGTATCCTCGCGCGTGGTCGGCGACCTGGTCATCACCGGCCTGAAAGAACTGGACCAGATTGCATACATCCGGTATGCGATTGTCTACCTGCGTCTGGATGACCTGCACGCCCTGCGGAACGAAATCAATCGCTTACTGGAAGGCTGATCAACTTCATGCGCTCGGTTGCCAGAGAGTGGGGCTGCCTGCCGGCGCATGTTCTTAGTGTCTCCCCCGTGTTGCTTACGCCAAAGCGTCCGCCGATTTTACAACTAAACCCGATTGAAAGAGGAGATTTTTACCATGGCTGCAACATCCGTTTCCCCCAAGCAAGGACTGTTGCCGACTCCCCCTATACCGGAAGACCTTCCCGGTGTAGACCTGACCGAGAATGCCCGCCAGGTGCTGATCCGGCGCTACGTGCGGCGTGGTGATGATGGCCAGCCGGTCGAGACACCGGAGGAGATGTTCTGGCGGGTGGCCTATCATATTGCGATGGCCGAGGAGCCCTGGGGGGGGGACGTGGAATCCCGGGCGCGCGAGTTCTACCTATTGTTGACCACCAAGAAATTCTTTCCCAATTCCCCCACCTTTACCGGAGCCGGCACTCCGTTGGGCCAACTGGCGGCCTGTTTCGTCCTGCCGATCGCCGATGACATGGGCCGCGATCCGGCCGGCATCTTCCAGTCGCTGCGCGACGCGGCCCTGATCCAGCAGACCGGTGGCGGGAATGGCTTCTCCTTTTCACGCCTGCGTCCCAAGGGAGCCTTCGTCAAGTCGTCGGCCGGGCAGGCCACGGGTCCGGTCGGATTCCTGCGGGTCTACGACCACGCCTTCGGGGAGATCGCCCAGGGCGGTTGCCTGCTCCCTGAAACACTGGTCTTTACTGAGCAGGGTCTCCTGCGCCTGGATGAAATTGCCGATCGAGATACGCCGGGCTGGCAATCGCATGCCTTGCAGGTGGCCACTGATCAGGGCTGGCAGGAATCGTCGCGGGCGTATAACAATGGGGTTGCATCGATCCGGCGGGTGATTACACGGGAAGGGTTGAGTCTGGCCGGGACCCCCGAGCATAAAGTGAAGGTGATGACTGACGACGGTCCGGCCTGGCGTGCCCTTTGTGATCTCCAATCCGGGGATTGGATCCTGGTGCAGTTGGGGCAGCACCGGGGCAGGTTGCGGGCGCTCAAACGCCCGCCTCGGGCGCACGGCGATCCGAACAGGCCCAACTTCCCGGCCATCCTCGATGAAGAACTGGCGTTCTTTGTCGGTTATCTGATTGGAGAGGGCTTTGTCGCCGCCCGGGAGGAAGATCATCGCCTGGGGGTGAGCGTGGATCAGCGCTCCTATCTCATGAAGGAAATGCCGGCGATGCTGGAACGCCTGTTCGGCGTCCAGGTCCGCCGCCAACAAAAAGCCGATGATCGCCCGGTGACTTTTCTCCTGGATGACCGGGCGGTCAAGGAATTCCTGCAAATGAACGGCCTGGTGAATTCTCGCACTACCAGTGCCCAGGTTCCCGCTTTGATTCGTCGATCGCCCCCGGAAATTGTCGGCGCATTCCTTCGTGGTTTATTGGAGGCGGGTGGGAGTGTCTCTCAGGGTTGTCCGGATTTGCGTAC
Organism: Anaerolineales bacterium; assembly: GCA_016934715.1. Taxonomy (GTDB): domain Bacteria; phylum Chloroflexota; class Anaerolineae; order Anaerolineales; family Villigracilaceae; genus JAFGSI01. The sequence goes on along the minus strand of JAFGSI010000086.1, from coordinate 29,769 downwards.
GAACTCACCCCGGCTGGCAGACGAGGTCGCCACGTTGCTGATTGGCCTGGGTTGCCCGGTCCGGGTCCGGACGATCGTGCCGGGATCGATCGATACCGGGACGAAACGCGTCGTGCATGTTCGTATCCTAAGCAGCGTCGGCCTGCAGGCCTGGCGGGACCGGATCGGCTGCGACCCGCGCTCCCGGTTCGCAGTTTGCATGGCCCGGGAAAGGGCCCCGGGAGCTGAGAGCAGCTATTCGCTTCCCAACCCGCACTACTGGTTCGGCCCCGTCCTGGAGGCGATCGCACTTGAGCAAATGGATCGACAGGGCCGCGGCCTCGGGCGCAAGTTCCGGAGCGAGGCCCCGCAATTACGGCGTTCGCTGGTGCGCTACCGGCGCGGGGAGCGCAGGTTTACCCGTTCTGCCTTCGACGAACTCGGCCAGGCGTATCCTGCGTTCGCTGAACATGCCCGGTCGCCGGAAGGCATGTGGTTCGTTCAGGTGTTGGAAGTCGTTCAAGAACAGGACGCCCAGACTCTCGACCTGGAGGTGGAACAAAACCACACCTACCTCGCTTATGGGATGGTCACCCACAATACCCGGCGTGGCGCCAACATGGGCGTCCTGCGCGTCGATCATCCCGACATCGAGGAATTCATCTCCTGCAAGACCAACGAGAACGCCATCACCAATTTCAACATCTCGGTCGGCATCACCGACGCCTTCATGCAGGCCGTCCAGGAGGACGCTGACTGGGACCTGGTCTTCCCCGACGTGGCCGCCCCCGAGTACCGCGGTTTCAGCGGGACGATCGAACAGGCCCGGGAGCGCGGCGTACCGCTCAAGGTTTACAGGACCATCCGGGCGCGTGAAATTTTCCAGAAGATCGTCGAACAGGCTCACCACAACGGCGAACCGGGCGTCCTGTTCCTGGACGCCGCCAACCGCGAGAACCCGGTTCCGCACCTGTATCCGCTCGAGTCGACCAATCCCTGTGTGACGGGGGAAACGCTTCTTTATACGGAAGAGGGCCTTCAGCGCGCGGATCACTTGGCAGCCAAACACCAACCGATTCGGGTGGCGACAGATGCCCGATTCGGCCAGGAAACTTTTCAGCAAGCTTCCCATGTTTTCCCGACCGGACGAAAAGCCGTCTATCGCTTGATGACCCGAGAAGGATATGAACTCAGGCTCACGGAGAATCATCAGGTAATGACTGTTCGCGGCTGGGTGGCAGCGGGCGAACTCCATCCCGGCGATCGCATCCATCTTTACAATCGTAAGGGTGGTTTTGGCGCGGTTGGTTCCCTGGCAGAAGGCCGCCTTCTTGGCTGGCTGGTGGCCGATGGGACCGGCACTGTTGTTCGGGAGGTCCTTTCGTTCTTGGGGGATGAAGAGAGTGAACTGGCGCCGGCATTTGCCCAAAGGGTGAATGCCATGGTTGAAACACCGGCCGGGCGGCGTTCCCACTCTGTGGGGAGCATTGCCCTTGAGGATCGTGATGAAGCCCGCGTCGCATCCAACCGATTGCGAATGTTCGCGGAAGAACACGGCCTGGCAGAGGATAAATTCCAGGTTCCATCTTCTGTCTATACTGGAAGCGAATCCATGCAACGCGGCTTTTTGCAGGCGTTGTTTACAGCCGATGGACAGGTGAATGATGGTGGAGAAAAAGGTTGCTCCGTTCGCCTGGGTTCGAGCCACCTTGCTTTGCTCAAAGATGTCCAGCAGCTTCTGCTAAACTTTGGAATCGCCAGTCGAATTTTTGAAAACCGTCGCCCGGGCGGATACCGAACCATGCCTGATGGACGAGGCGGCAAGCAGGAAATTTTCCATCTGCCGCAACACGAGCTGGCGATCACCCGTACCCATCTCATTCGTTTTTCTGATGAGGTCGGGTTCATGACTGAAGCAAAGCAGTCCAAACTGGCCGGGTATCTGGATCGGATGGTAGGCGGGCTTGATGAAGAATCCTATTTGGCGACTGTTTTGGCGGTCGATCCCGATGGCGTCGAAATGGTCTACGATTTGCATGAGCCGGAAACGCATTCCTTTGTCGCCAATGGGCTGGTTGTTCACAATTGTGGCGAACAGTGGCTCGGCCCGCACGAGAACTGCTGCCTGGGCTCGGTCAACCTGAATGAGCACTGCGGTCCCGATGGGACCGTCGACTGGGAGGCCCTGCGCCAGAGCGTGGTCCTCTCGACCCGCTTCCTCGATGACGTGATTGATGCCAACGCCTATGTGCCGGCCGTGCCGGCGCTCAAAGAATCCGCCCACCGGGCGCGCCGGATCGGGCTGGGGATCATGGGCCTGGCCGACCTGATGTATCATGCCGGGGTGCGCTACGGCTCGGAGCAGGGTCAGGCCTTCGGCGCCCGGGTGATGGAATTCGTCCGCTACCATGCCATGCGCACCAGCGTCGACCTGGCGCGCGAGCGCGGGGCCTTCCCGGCCATCAAGGGCAGCATCTACGACTTCGAGGACATGCGCTGGACCCCGCCGCAGTCGATCGTCCCGGGTGACCGCGACTGGGGCCGCCCGGTTCTGGATTGGGACGGGATCGTGGCCGATATCAAGAAGTTCGGCATCCGCAATGCCGCCCAGGCGACCGTTGCCCCGACCGGGACGATCGCCACTGTGGCCGGCTGCGAAGGCTATGGCTGCGAGCCGGTCTTTGCCCTGGCCTACATCCGGCATGTCAACGACAAGGGCAAGGACCTGCAGTTGACCTACACCAGCCCACGCTTCAAGGCCGCTCTGGAAGCGGCCGGGATCAGCGGGGATGCCCGCCAGGAGATCGTCGAACAGGTCATGCAGCACGGCACCTGCCAGGATGTCGACGCGGTCCCACTGGCGCTGCGGCAGGTTTTCGTTGTGGCCGGTGACATCACCGCCGAGGAGCATATTCGCATGCAGGCCGCCCTGCAGGCCTTCGTTGACAACTCGCTCTCCAAGACGATCAACTTCCCTGAAGGGGCTACGGTCGAGGATGTGGCCGAGACCTACATGCTGGCCTGGGAGCTGGGCTGCAAGGGTACCACGGTCTACGTGACCGGCTCGCGCGAGACGGTCGTCCTGGAAACCAGGGCCACCGCCGATAAGAAACAGGCTGACAGGCCGGTGGCCGTTCCGGTGACCCCTGTGGTCATGCCGTTTGGGAGCGGCCAGGCCGAATCGTCCGCCCGGCCGGTCTCGGCGGCGGTGATCGCCTCCCAGATCGAGGCCTGGAACCAATCCAAGAAACCACGCCCGGCCCTGCTGCGCGGCAGCACCTTCCGGGTCGAAACGCCGCTCGGCAAGGCCTTCGTGACCGTCAATGAGAACGGCGGGCAGCAACCCTTCGAAGTCTTCATCAATACCTCCAAGGCGGGCTCGGAGACCGCCGCCGTCTCAGAGGCCATCGGGCGGTTGATCTCGTACATCCTGCGCCTGGCCTCGCCCATCCCGCCGCGTGAACGGATGATGGAAGTGGTCAAACAGCTCTCCGGGATCGGCGGTGGGCGCTCGCTGGGCTTCGGCCCCAACCGCATTCGTTCGCTGCCGGATGGCGTCGGGCGTGTCCTGGATGAGTACCTGACCGGCAATACCACCCACGTGGTGGTCGATCAGGCCGGGGACAGCGATGGCAACGGGAACGGGCATCACGATGGTCCCCCGACTCCTGAGGCGGTCGAGCCGGACCTGGCGATCTCCTCCCCCCGCCAGGCAGCGCTCAAGATGGGCGACCTGTGCCCCGAGTGCGGTGAGGCAACGATGGTCAACGAGGAGGGCTGCCGCAAGTGCTACACCTGCGGGTACAGCGAATGTTGACCGATGTCCCTTTTTTCCCTTTGTTTTCCGCTGACTGCGGGAGACACAAGCGACCGGAAGAGTCTTCCGGGAGCGCAGAACCTTGAGGCTTACGCCCCAACCTGCTTCAAGAAGCTGCCCAGGGTGTAGAAGCAGTTGATTTTATTGTGGCCACTTCCCCTGAGCAGCAACCAACCATGAACGGCAGGCAGCCACAAGAAGGCTTCCAGATGGAAGCCTTCTTGTTCGGAGAGGAGCGTCTCCTGTTATTCTTCGCTGATCGTGATCGTTTCGATCACGTCTCCCTGGTAGGTGGGATTGGTGGCGGGATCGCGGAGAGTCAGAGAGAGGACGACTTCCAGGCCTTCGGTGACCTCGCCGAAGATGGTGTGCTGGCCGTTGAGCCACTCCGTCGGGGCGAAGGTGATGAAGAACTGGCTGCCGTTGGTGTCCGGCCCCGAGTTGGCCATGGCGACCACGCCGGCATGGTCGAAGAGCAGGTCGTTCGGTTCGTCCTCGAACTGGTAGCCCGGCCCCCCCGAGCCGCTGCCGGTCGGGTCGCCGCCCTGGGCCATGAAACCTTCGATGACCCGGTGGAAGGTCAGGCCGTCAAAGTAGCCCTCGCGCGCCAGGAAGACGAAGTTGTTCACCGTCAGCGGGGCCTCGCCGGGGAAGAGCTGGATGACGAACTCCCCACCGTCTACCATGGTGACGGTGGCGTGGTAGGCCCGCGCGACGTCGATCGTCATCGGCGGGGGGGTGTCATAGGGGGCATCCTGCCGGGTGGGCACCGGGTCGCGGGCCGAGCCGGCCTGGGCGGTCGGTTCGGCCAGGGCGGTCAGGTAGACGGCCTGTTGGGTGGAGGCCTGATCGGTTTCCTGGGTGTTGCGGATGCTCTGGATGACGATCAGCCCGACGATCCCGGTTAGGACCAGGACGCCGATGACACTCCACAGAATGGTCTTTTTCCGGCGGGCGGCCTGGGCGGCTCGCCGGCGGGCTCGGAGCTTGCTCGCGCTCGACATGGGACTTTTCTCCTTGATCTCGGTGATGTCCTTATTATAGATGACTGCTGGTTGGGACACAACACTGAAGTGCATCCTATTTTTGGTGGAAGGATGGTCGCCGGGGCGGCAGGCCGCCCGGTTTCAGAAGAAAACCTGATGCACGTTACACTTTGCAGGTCCTTTTTTTTACGGTATCATACCCGCACTTTGGGTCCTGCTCCTGTTGCCATTCTCTCTCGGAGGCGGTGAGGTGGGGGCGGACTTTCCAGGAGGTACTCCATGCTGACACGCACTGCCGGCCGGGCGCCAGACCCGAGGTCGCGCAAGAAGACCGGGCGTCTTTCTCTCGAGCGCTATTCTGCCCGGGTCGGATTCCTGTTCATCCTACCCTGGGTGATCGGCTTTGTCCTGCTCAAGGCGATCCCGATCCTGACCGCCCTGGGTTTCTCATTCACTGACTTCAATATGCTCGATCCTGAGCACACCCATTTTATTGGCCTGCAGAATTACCTGTTCATCCTGCGTGATCGGGAAGCCGGCAGCAGCCTGTTCGGCTCGCTGGGATTCTTTATCATGGCGGTGCCGATCGAGATGATCGTGGCGCTCGCCCTGGCGGCGATCTTCACCAGCGATTGGCTGCAGGGCAAGCGCCTCCTGCGAACGCTGTTCTTCATGCCCAGCATCATCCCGGCCGTGGCGATTTTCTTTGTCATTCAGGGTCTGGTCAGCCCGGGCAGCGGCTGGCTCAACCGGCTGATCCTCGATCCGCTGGGGCTGCCGCCGCCGATGGGATTGTACAGAATGTTCCCGGTCATCCTGGCCCTGTGGACGATCGGGCCGGGTTTCCTGATCATGCTGGGAGCCATGCAGGCCGTTCCGAAGGAACTCTACGAGGCGGCGCGGGTCGATGGGGCCGGGCCGCTCACCCGTTTCGCCTCGATCACCATCCCGATGATCTCCCCGGCGATCTTTTTCAGCCTGGTGATCAACACGATCAGTTCCTTCGGCGGGGTGGCCCTGCTTGACCGCGGCCTGCCCTACAGCCAGAGCCTGTCCCCGATGGAGTCCTACATCGTGTTCCAGATGTTCTCCTTCCTGAACCTGGGCTATGCCAGCGCCCTGGCCTGGGTCATGTTCCTGGTGGTCATGACCATCACCGTGCTGATCTTCCGCTCGGCACGCTACTGGGTCCATTTCCCCGAGGAGGACGAGAATGTCGAAATCTGAGCGTCCCCGCCGCGGCCGCGACGCCTCGACCCTGACCCTGCGGATCTGGATGTTCACCGGGATGGCGGTGGTCAACCTGTTCGTCTGGCTGGCGGTCCTGCTCTACCTGTTCCCATTGAGCTACATGGTGGTGACCTCGTTCAAGACCAGCGCCCAGCTGAGCGAACGCAATTCGCCGATCCTGCCGGCAGTGCCGGTGACCTATGAGTATGAGGGCCGCAACCTGTCTGTCTATTTCATCCCGGCCAAGATCGCGCTCGATCCTGACCTGGCACCGGGCATGCCCGATCCTCAGACCAAGACCCGCCAGTGGGCGCTGGTGGATATTGAGGGAGGAACGATTCACTTTGTCGACCCCCAGAACCCGGATGCCGGCCTGCTCTCCTGGGAAGGTTCACGACGGGACCTCGACCGGGTTTTCCATCCACACTGGGAGTGGCGCAATTTCGTCAACCTGTGGGAGCGGATCGAATATCCGCGCCTGCTTCGCAACACCCTGATCCTGGTGGTCGTGGGTGAGATCGGTGTGCTGGCTTCCTCGATCGCGGTGGCCTACGGCTTTTCGCGCTTCCGCATCCCGGGGGGGAAGTTCCTGTTCCTGCTGCTGATCGCTACGATCATGATCCCCGACAGCATCACCCTGGTGCCCACATTCTTTCTCTACGCGAAGGTCATGAATGTGTTGAAGGGCATGACGAGCTGGCCGGGGATCTATTTCTTCCCGCTGCTCTTCCAGCACTTCTTCGGTAGCGCGGTCTACATCTTCCTGCTGCGCCAGAACTTCAAGGCCATTCCGCGTGACCTGGATGAGGCCGCCATGATCGACGGCGCCGGTCCGATGCGCACCCTGGTCTCGATCGTCCTGCCGCAGGCCATCCCGACGGTGGTGACTGTGGCCTTGCTGCACTTCTTCAACGCCTGGAACGAGATGCGTATGGCCAGCCTGTACCTGGGGGTCAGCCGCGAGCGGACGATCGCCTTCAGCGCCCAGGCCTTCCAGAGCTACGGGTTCACCCCCGAGTTCCTGCAGGCCAGCGCCGTGATGCTGATGATCGTGCCGATCGTGGTGCTCTTCCTGGCCCAGCGCTTCTTCATGCAGGATATGGTCATCACCGGGATGGAAAAGTGAGGCCGCGATGAACAAAATTGCCTTCCGCAACATCTTCCTGATCTGGCTGGCCTGGGTGTTCATCATGGTCGGCTTCCAGGCCTGGGCCACGACCCGCTTCGCGATCGTCTATCCAGACCGATCCCAACCCTGGACCGAGACCTACACCGGCGAGGGCTACCAGGTCGACCGGCCTTTCCTGCTCGATCCGTTCCTGAACGACCAGGTCTCATGGGACTCGGAATACTACATCGGCGTGGCCGTCGGCGGCTACGACGATCCGCGCATCCCTCACCTGACCGAGATCGGCAGCACAACCTATCGCGATGGCCAGATGATGGTCGGCAGCCGGGTGATCACCGATGAGTATCAATCCATCTCGCTGGCCTATGCTTTCTTCCCCTTCTACCCATGGATGATGTGGCTGGTCTCCTGGCCGCTCAAGGTGTTCGGGCTGAATCCCACCGCCACTGCGACCCTGGCCGGGGTTGTCGTTTCGGCCCTTGGAACCCTGGGCGGGATGCTGGCTCTCTACGACCTGACCCGCGAGCACCTTGATCATGAAGGTGGCATGCGGGCGGTCTTCTACCTGCTGATCTTCCCGACCGGTTTCTTCCTGGTTCAGGTCTACACCGAAGGCCTGTTCGTTGGCCTGGCCTTTGGCTGTCTGGCCATGCTGCGGCGGGGAGGCTGGTACTGGTTCCCGGCGGCCTTGCTGGGCGCGGCGGCCACCCTGACGCGGGCGGTTGGCGTGGCCCTGATCATCCCGATGGCCCTGACTTGGTTCCACACCGGTGACTGGATGGACATCGACCTGGAGTGGCGGCAGGTCTACTACTGGTTGAATGAGTCCAGGCGGGCGATGTTCCTGGCGGTCCGCAAGGCGGTCCGCAGCCTGGTCGGCGGGGTTGTGCGGCCTATCCAGAAGTCTGCACGGCCCAAAGATGCCAGGCCGAACTTTCTACGACGCTGGGGGCTCGACTCGGCGGCCGACCCCACCTGGGATTGGCTCGGTCGGGAATTGGTGGTCGCGGTCTCGTTCACCAAGATGCTCCTGGCATTCGCCCCGCTGATCGCCTACCTGGTCTGGAACTTTTCCCGGCTGGGGAACAACTTCGACTTCATCGAGGCCGTCTATTTCGGGCGCGGCGTCATGGATCTCGGGGGGGCCTTCTATAACTGGTCGACGGCATTTCGCGATCTCTCCATCGGCATCCCTGCCCGGACGGCCTATTACCTGACCGAATTCCTGGGCCTGATCATCGGCCTGGCCACCTGTGTCGCCTGTCTCAAGCGCTATCCTGAGATCGGCTGGTTCAGCCTGGCCGTCTTTGCCATTTCGTGGGGCAGCGGGCCAGTCCAGGGTATCCATCGCTACATCTTGGGCGCCCCGGCGGTCTTCTACATGCTGGCTGTGTGGGGCCGCAACCGGGCCTTCGACCGGGCCTGGACCCTGGCCAGCACGCTCCTGATGGGCACCCTGGCGGTTCTGTACGCCTTCGACTTCTGGGTGGCATAGCGGGTGCTGCCGGGCGAAGAAACAAAGCAGTCCGTATCGATCGATACGGACTGCTTTCATGCGTGGTTCTCGCCTACAGGGTACGGATGTCCTTCGCCCAGTGGTGTTCTGTTCGATACCAGGCGATCAATTCCCGGACACCTTCCTGCAGGCCGATCTGAGGCTGCCAGTCGAGCAGTTGCCTGGCCTTGGTCACGTCTGCCCAATTGGTGCGCATATCGGCCGGGTTGGCCGGGTGGCGTTCGACGTGCGCAGGTCTCCCGATCTCCCCTTCCATCATGGCGATCAGGCCCTGCATGCTGATGACCTCATGCCCACCGAGATTGATGATCTCGTAGCCCAGCGGCCTGAGCGCCGCGATCGTGCCGCGCGCGATGTCATCCACATACGTGAAGCCGCGCGACTGTTCGCCATCCCCGTAGAGATGCAGGGGCTCCCCGTCGTGGATCCATTTTGCGAAGCGGAACATGCTCATGTCCGGACGCCCGGCCGGGCCGTAGACGGTGAAATAACGCACCACGCTGACATCGATCCCGTAAAGCGAGTGATAGCTGTGACACAGCACCTCGGCGCCCTTCTTGCTGGCCGCATAGGGCTGGAGCGGGCGGTCGGAGGAAGCCGTTTCGGGGGTCGGCAGGGGCGCCTCGGCCCCGTAGATGCTGGAGGTCGAGGCCAGGAGGAACTTCCGGACGCCCTCCCGGCGGCAGTATTCGAGCAGGTTCAGGGTTCCGGTGACATTGGTGGCGAAGAAGGCCCACGGGTCCTCGACGCTGGCCCGGACCCCGGCCCGGGCTGCCAGGTTGATCACCGCCTCGCACGGCGGAAGTCCCTCGACCGCCTGGCGGTCGGCGATGTCGATTTCCCGGAAGGTGAAGCCCGGGGAGGCTTGCAGACCGCGCAAGCGGTATTCTTTCATACGCGGGTCGTAGGCATCGTTCAGGTTGTCGATGCCGGCGACGGTGTGGCCCTGTTCCAGCAGGATTGCCGAAACGCGGGCACCGATGAACCCGGCTGCGCCGGTGACAAGATAATTCGCCATGGGTTTCCTTAGCCTCTGGTTTGAGTCGGATGCTACCATTCTAACATCAGTGGCTGGCTTATGTGCCCGCACCTGAAAAAACGTGTACAATATCCCCATGAAGAGGAGGCCTGCATGAGCAAACGCCTGGTGGTGGTGGCTGGCAACATCGGGGCCGGCAAAACGTCCCTGACCGAACGCATCGGGGCCCGGCTTGGCTGGCGGACCGATTACGAGTCCGTGGCCGACAATCCCTACCTGTCCGACTTCTACGCTGACATGCGCTCCTGGTCCTTCCACCTGCAGATCTATTTCCTCGGCCATCGCGCCGACCAGTACCTGGACGCGGCCCACGATCCCCGGTCGGCGATCCTCGATCGCAGCATCTACGAGGACGCCTACATCTTTGCCCGCGCCCTGCACCACATGGGCAACCTGGCCGAGCGCGACTACCTGGCCTACCGCAAGTTGTTCGAACTGGTGGTCGACAACCTGCCGGTTCCGAACCTGCTGATCTACCTGAAGTGTCCGGTGGAGGTGCTGATGGAGCGCATCCGCCGCCGGGCGCGCAACATCGAGACCGGCATCTCGGCCGATTACCTGGCCCTGCTCGATACCTTCTACGACGAGTGGTTGGGCGCCTTCGACATGTGCCCCGTGCTGACCATCCACACCGATGACCTGGACTACGTCCACCAGGCCGCCGCCCTGGATACGGTCGTGACCCGCATCCAGGAGAAACTTGGCGGCAAGGAAGAGATCTACCTGCGAGGAGATGACTGAGCCATGCGTTTCGACTGGCGTAAAGCGATCCTTTTCATAGCCATTTTCCTGTTCCTGGCCTCGGCGGCTGCCTACTTCGACCGGGCGGCCGACATGACGGCCCTGGTCCAGGCGTGGCCGGACTACAGCGAATCCGAAAAGCAACAGGCCATCCAGGAATACGGCCTGGAGGGTTCGCTGGCTGCCCAGCAGGGCCTTTTTCTGGCGCTGTTCTCCCCGGCGCTGGCGCTGGTGACGGTCTACGGCCTTTCCGGGTTGTCCATGGCCCCGGTCCGGCATTCGCCGACGACCCAGCTCATACTGGCCCTGGCCCTGGTCACCAACCTGTCCACGATCCTGATCTCTCCCCTGCGTGGCCCCCACCCGCTCCTGGAGGGGTATTTCCCCCAGTGGTTCGCCCTGAGCATGGCCGTGCTCGGGCTGGCCGGGTACATCTGCAGCCTGTTGGTATGGAACGGGCGCAAGTGGGGCCTCTACGGCCTGGTCATTTCGATGGGCCTGGTGGCCGGCCTGAACCTGGTCGGCGGGGTGCCGCTGGTCAATGCCCTGTTCGGGTTCACGCTGGTCATCATCCTGTGGGTTTTCCTGCGACCGGTCTGGTGGCAGATGAACTGAGATTGAAGGATCCTGCAAGATCAATTTGGTACAAGGAGATATCGAGAAATGAATTCCAACGCTCCACAGCACGTGGTTGTTCTTCCTGCCCCTTCGCCCAAGGTGAATGGAAATGCTGTTACCAGCATGGTGCTGGGCATCCTGGGATGGGTCATTTATATCGGCATGTGGTGTTTAAATTTTCTGATCGGCTGGGTCCTGCTCGTCGCAACGGCTGGCATAGGCCTGCTGTGCCTGCTGCCGCTGGGCTGTATCTCGCCACTGTTGTGGTTCATCGGGATCATCACCGGTCACTCGGCCCAGGCCCAGATCAGGCAGCGCGGTGAGGGCGGCGGTGGAATGGCCACAGCGGGCTTATGGTTGAACTGGCTGGGGATCATCCTGACGGTTGTTGGCTCTGTCATCATCGCTATCCTGCTCCTGACCGGGGTGATCACCATGGCAGCCCTGATACCCTACCTGACCGCCCCGTACTATTACTAGACCGGCGGCAAATCTGTGCTCCATGGCCTTGACTGACCTGCTCCGCCGGGTTCCTCTACTGGAAGAATTGCCCGATGCTGAACTGGACCATCTGGCAGCCACGCTCCAGGTGGTCCAGCTTGGTGCAGGCGGCGTGCTTTTCCGCGAGGGGGATTCCGGGGAGAGCCTTTACATTCTTATTGAGGGCTGTCTCGAGATCCTGCTGGGGATGGGAAGCAGGGATGAGACCCGTCTGGCGACGATGGGTCCCGGGGAGTTCATCGGCGAAATGAGCCTGTTCCTGCCCGGTGGGCTGCGTTCGGCCAGCGTGCGCGCCTGCGAGCCTGCCCGCCTGTGGACGATGACCCGCCAGGACTTCGACGCCCTCCTTACCCGCCAGCCCCAGATGGCCTTCGCCATGGTTCAGATCCTCACCAGGCGCCTGGACGCCTCCAACGCGGCCACCTTCCGTGACCTGCAGGAAAAGAACCGCCAGCTGCAGCAGGCCTATGACGAACTCAAGGCTGCCCAGGCGCAGATCATTGAGAAGGAGCGCCTGGAACGGGAACTGCAGGTGGCAGCCGAGATCCAGATGTCGATCCTGCCCCGAACGCTCCCGACGCTGCCCGGGTTCGACTTCGGGGCATGCATGAACCCGGCGCGGGCCGTGGGCGGCGATTTCTACGATATCGTTCCGTTGGATGAGACCCGGGTGGCGGTCCTGATCGGCGACGTGACCGACAAGGGCGTGCCGGCGGCGATCTTCATGGCGCGTGTCCATGCCCTGATCGCGGCCGAGATGCTCCACATCGGCACTCCCCGCCAGGTGCTGGCTCAGGCCAATCAGGTCCTGACCTACCTGGCTCAGAACCAGCTTTTTGCCACCGTCGTTTACGGCGTCCTGGACAGTCCGAGTGGGGAGTTCACCTATGTTCGTGCCGGGCACGAGGTTCCGATGCTGCTGACGGTCCGGGGCGTGGAGGAACTGCCGCACCAGATCGGCCAGCCGCTGGGCCTGTTCGACAAGCCGCTCCTCGATGAAGGGACGGTCACGCTTTCCCCGGGCAGCACCCTGCTGCTGTTCACCGACGGGATGACCGATTGTTGCAGCCCTCAAGGCGTACCCTTCGGGCACGCCTGCCTGCAGCGCGAACTGGCCGGCATGACAGCGTTCTCGGCCCAGGCGGTGTGTGATGGCCTGGCCAGGGTCCTGGCCGCCTACCAGTCCGGTTCAGCCCAGGACGACGACATCACCCTGGTGGCGATCCACGCCCGCTAGGATTTCCTGTACCTGCGGTTCGCCTGCAGCCGTTACCTGCTGCAGGCGAACCGGCTCAACGCCTGGCGCAGGTGGTCGATCGCCTGGCCATCCTGGAGGGTATAGGCCTTCCAGCCGAACTGGCGGTCGCCGCACTGCCAGGCGGCTACCAGCCCGTAAGACATCAGGTCGGAGGGGGTGGTCTGAAGCAGGGTGTAGGTGACCGGCCGTCCGTGGAGATCGGTGGTCAGGCGCGTATCCTGAGGCAGGTCGCTCTGCAGGGCGACCGTCAGCATCACGTTGGGGTCGTAGTCGCCAAGCAGCTGGCTCCAGCTGAGAAAGATGTACAGGCTGTCAGAAAAGCCGATCAGGATGCCCTGCTGATAGCTGCTGCGGTTGGCGGTGAAGTCGTTGAGCACCTCCAGGTCGAAGAAGGGGAACCCGGATGGGTGCCCGATGCAGAACTCGTACTCGCAGAACAGCCCGGCGAGGTTCGGCGTGGGGTAGGGGGTGTAGGTCGGCTGAGGGGTGTGGGTCGGTTGGGGTGGGATGGCGGTCAGGGCAGCGGCTACCGCGGTGGCGGCCGTGTCCACCGGAGGGGTGACGACGGTCTCCCTGGAGCCACAGGCGGCCAACAGGCTCCCCGCGACCAGGAGCAGGACGAGCAGACTGATCAACTTGCGCATGCGAAACGTTCCTTTTTGAGAATCGGGGCCGCACATCCGTGCGGCCCTGGATATTCATTGGTGCAATGCTGATTATAATCGAAGCGACGCAGCCCGCACATCTTCACTTTTCTGCAGGATCGTCCTGGGCGAAACCCGGTCCAGGGCGCTGCGAATGATCCGTTCACGGATGCCGTCGTAGGGTCCGGGGTGGTGCGGCGGGTGCAGGAAGGCCTGCTCGCAGCGCGCCATGGCATACTTGAGCTCTTCACCGGACAGGTCGGCAGGCAGTTCGGTCAGCCAGAGCAGGGTAAAGAAAAATGGAAATTTCTGCCAGCCGCCCTCGCCATCGCGGTGGAGGCGCAGGACGCCCAGGGCGTGTATGCAGCGAGCACCGGCGTCCGGCCGGTCGCGGGCGGTCAGGTAGCGCAGGAAGGCGATCGAAGCTGGAGCGCATTCCCCGACCGGGCAGACGCTGGCGAAGCACAGACGTTCGAGGCGGGTGTCGGCCTGCTTGAAGATCGTCTGGACCCGCGACTCGTGCGGGTCGAGCAGGGAGAGCAGGCGCAGGCTCTCCAGTTCGAGGGCATTGCTGGTCAGCAGCCGGGTCCTGGGTTTCTCCCCGCTGAACAGGCGGAAGTCCCGTTTCAGGTCCTCGGGGGAGGGGTAGAAGATGAACCACTTGTGGGGGTTCTGGTGGGCCAGGATCCAGTCGACCAGATACCGGCGTTCGTTGGGGGCGTATTCGCCGCCCTGGAACAGGAAGCGGGCGGCGTCGTTGACCGTTCGATACAGGCTGGGCCTGGGGTTGGTTTCCATAACCGATCCTTTCAGCGAGCATGTGCTCGAGTCTACTGGGAGTGAGCCGTTCTCCTACACGGATAGGGCCCTCTGCAAGGGATCCTTGCGGTTGGGTTCCTGCTTCAGCGAGGATTGCCGGATTGCGGTCCCGGTCCATCCCCGGGCCGCAACCGCCCCAGGTCGCTTGCGCCTTTGCCCTCGTCGCAGTGCCGGGTGAAGGGCAGGGACGGTCGGAGAGCAAGACCTGGCTGCCAGACCACCTGCCGGCCCCTTTTATTATAGCACATATGTTCTATTTATCAATGGGCGCATGGATTTTGCTAAATCTGTGACGTCTCGCGCAAAGCTTAAAAAAGTTCTTGACTTCGAGATTCCGTTGTGCTAGAATGTTTGTATCCCAGATTTCGTGTAGAGAAATGTGACCAACCCTCGCCGTCCCTTGAGACTCAATGTCGGATTAATGCTGAACGCGGCCATTGGCACAAGCCGCGATTTTACCTTCGACTATGAGACCATGCCGCTCGGCGAGGACCTGCGCCTGCGTAATTTCGTCGGTTCGGTGCGCTTCAACCGCACCCCCCAGGGCCTGCTGCTGCAGGCTGGCTTCGCCGCCAGTGCGGATCTCGAGTGCGTCCGCTGCCTGACGGAATTCGCCCAAGCGCTGCAGTGGGAACTGACCGAACTGTACGCCTTCGACCGGCGTTCGATGACCGAGTCGGAACTGCTCGTCCCCGAGGACGGGTACATCGATCTCGAGCCGCTGCTGCGTGAGTATGCACTGCTCGAATTCCCCATCAGCCCAATCTGCAAGACGGATTGCAAAGGCCTGTGCCCGGTCTGCGGTGAGAACCGCAACCAGACCGATTGCGGCCACCGCCCCGAGTCCGATTCACCCTTCGCGGTGTTGAAGGAAATACTGGGCTAGACAGCCAGGCACCAGGAGATTGAACCATGACGCATCCCGATCGGCGGCGGAAACACAAGGAAATCTTCAGCCAGCTTCTGGAGAAAGCCTCCGTCCAGGGCTACCTGACCACCGATGACCTGCTCGACCTTTATCCAGACGTTGGCGACGATGTCGAGCGCATGTCGGTCATCATGCTGGCTTTGCGCCACCGCGGCGTGGACATCGTCGATCCCGAGAACTTCGATATGGCTCCCGGCGAGGAATTGACCGGACCCGAGGCCGAACCCTGGCTGGATCCCAGCAACACCAGTCTGGTCAGTGATGATACGGTCGGCCTCTACCTCAAGGAGATGTCGCGCGTCCCGCTGCTCTCGGTCGATCTGGAGTACGAACTTGCGATCCGCATCGAGGAGGGCCGCCAGGCTCGCTCGCAGCTGACCCGCATGCCTGGCCGGACCCGGGCCCTGGAGCGCGGCCGGCTGGAGGCCCTCTACCAGGATGGCCTGCTGGCGCGCGACCACCTGATCAAGGCCAACACCCGCCTGGTGGTCAGCATCGCCAAGCGCTACATGGGGCGGGGGGTGCCATTCCTGGATCTGATCCAGGAGGGCAACCTGGGATTGATGAAAGCCGTCGAGAAGTATGATGTCCACAAGGGCTTCCGCTTCTCGACGTATGCTACCTGGTGGATCCGCCAGACGATCACCCGGGCGATCGCCGACCAGGCCCGCACAATCCGCATCCCGGTCCACATGAGCGATCGCATCCGCCACATGTACAAGGCCACCCACGACCTGGAACAGCGCCTGGGGCGGGTCCCCAAGCCGGTCGAACTTGCCCAGGAGCTCGACCTCGACCTGGCCAAGGTCGAATGGATCCTCAAGGTCTCCTGGCTGCCGCTCTCGCTGGAGAGCCCGGTCGGCGACGACGAAGAGTCTGAACTGGGCCAGTTCATCGAGGACGAGTTCAGCCCGACCCCGATGCAGAGTGCCTACCAGTCGATGCTCAAGGAAAAGATCGAAGAGGTCCTGGGGACGCTCTCGCCGCGCGAGGCGCGCGTCCTGCGCCTGCGCTTCGGTCTGGACGATGGCACCTCCTATACCCTGGAGGAGGTCGGCGCCAAGTTCGGCCTGACGCGCGAGCGCATCCGCCAGATCGAGGGCAAGGCTCTGCGCCGCCTGCGCCACCCGCGGCGGGCGCGGCAGCTCAAAGAATACCTTTAAAATGCTTCTCAAAACCTGCTGAGCGGGCTTCCATGCCTGCTTCCGGACGGCCTGGGAGCCGTCCTTTTTGGGGATGGCTTGCAGCGAACGATCCGTTCGGGAAAGATGTGGACCCGCCAGCTGGCGGACCTGCGGCGGCGGGAACCCGGGTCAGGGGGGATTATGGCGGGTGAAAATTTGCCAGGACAGCATTGGGGGGGGGGCTGGTCGACACAGGCTGGAAAACCATGACGATCACCAGGCCAGTCCGGGGTCAGAGGGCTGGCAGCCGGTCAGGAGCTACTTCTGGACCGTGTACAGCCGTTTGTACAGACCGTTGTCCTTCATTAACTTCTCATGGGTCCCCATCTCGCGGATCTTATTCTCCTCCAGGACCACGATCTGGTCGGCGCCCCGGATGGTGCTCAGGCGGTGGGCGATGACGATCGTCGTGCGGCCTTGCATCAATCTTTCGAGCGCCTGCTGGATCAGCTGCTCGGTCTCGGTGTCGACCGACGAGGTGGCCTCGTCCAGGATCAGGATCGGGGCGTCCTTGAGGATCGCCCGGGCGATTGACAGGCGCTGTTTCTGCCCACCCGAGAGCTTGACGCCCCGTTCGCCGATCAGGGTGTCGTAGCCCTGCGGCAGGTCGGCGATGAAATCGTGGGCGTTGGCGGCCCGGGCGGCGGCGACCATCTCGGCCTCGTCGGCGTCGGGGCGTCCGAAGAGCAGGTTGTCGCGCACCGTCCCATAGAACAGGAACACGTCCTGCAGAACGATGCTGATCTGCCCGCGCAGGCTGTCGAGGGTGTAATCGCGCAGGTCGCGCCCGTCGAGCAGGATCTTCCCGGCGGTCACATCGTAGAAGCGCGGGATCAGGCTGACCAGGGTGCTCTTGCCGACCCCGGTTGGGCCGACCAGGGCAGCCACCGAGCGGGCTGGTACCACCAGGCTGATGTCCTTGAGCACCGGCACGCCGGGGAGGTACTCGAAGTGCACGTCCTGGAAGACGATCTCGCCCTGCACCGGGCCCCGGGCTGGTGTCGCCCCCTGGACGTTCTGCGGCTCGCGCGGCTCGGCCAGCAGACCGGACACCCGGTCCGCGCCGGCCAGCGACGACTGGACCGCCTCCCAGGCCCCGGAGAGACTGCGCACCGGGGCGTAGAAGCTTTCCAGGTACAGGAAGAAGGCCACCAGGTCGGCCACCGGCAGGGTTCCTTGCAGGGCCAGGCGCCCGCCGAAGAAGATCACGATCAGGGTCCCGATCGAGGAGGTGAACTCGACGAACGGCTGGAAGGTGGCCATCAGGCGTAATGCCCGCAGCAGCGAACTGCGGTAGTTGTCGATGCCCTTGTGGACCCGTTCGGCCTCGTCCTCTTCGCGGGTGAAGGCCTTGATCTCGCGGATCCCCGACAGGTTGTCGTTGAGCAGAGCGTTCAGGTTGCCGAGTTCCTTCTGGCGGTTGCGGAAGGCAGGCCGGACGTACTTGGCGTAGATCCGCAGCGAGAGGAAGACCAGCGGGATGGGGATCGTGCTCAGCAGGGTCAGCTGCCAGTTCAGGCTGAGCAGGACCGCTGTCACGCCGATCAGGGTCACCAGGTTGACGACCACGTCCGGGATGGCGTGAGCGATGAGCTGCTCGAACAGGTCGGTGTCGTTGACCACATTGGACATCAACTGCCCGACCTGCTTGTCCTCGTAGAAGCGCAGCGACAGGCGCTGCATGTGGTCGTAAATGTACTTGCGCACATCGGCCACCACGCCCCAGCCGGCGACGTGGGCCACATAGGAACGCACGAACTGCAGCCCGGCGCGCGCCAGGAAGACGACCAGCACAATGGTGGTCAGCCGGTTGATGGTGTTCATGTCGGCCAGCGAGGCCCCGGGGGCGGTGACCTCGGCCACCAGCAACTTCACCATCCAGGGGACGATCAGCTGCACGCCGACCAGGGCCAGCATGCTGATCGCCGTGACGATCAGCGGCCCGGTATAGCGCCGGGCGTAGTTGAAGATCAGTTGGAAGGGTTTCATAGGGCGCGCCTCGGAGGTGATTGTACATCCATTTTGTTCGCAGGAAGTGATATTTGGATTGCAGTCCGGTTGAGCAAAATGCCCCCTTGCAACCTGGCCCAGGACATAGTACACTACGGCCATGCATGTCACGATCCTTCTGTCTGCCCTGATGGTGACCATGGCCATGGCGATGATGGCGATGGACATGTCGGGCCGCGCCCGGGCAGCGACGGTAGGATTGCGCTAGCAGGTTTTCGCAACTCTTCACGGGCTGTCCGGTCGCGGGCGGCCTTTTTGTTTGCTATTCCATTGCCCTTGCGAGGAGCCCGGAGCGCAGCGCAGACGATGGGGCGCTGCTGCACCTCCATGGAACCCTCCGGCGGCCCTTTCCAGGCGCAACGAGCTCCTGTGGTGGAGGGCGTCTGCGGGTTCCGCGCAGGGAATGACCCCCTGAAAGAGAGGCCTCTTATGCCCGAAAACATCCTCATCGCAATCGCCTGGCCCTACGCCAACGCCGAGATCCACGTCGGCAACCTCACCGGCTCGCACCTGCCGGGGGATATCGTTGCCCGTTACCACCGCCTGAAGGGCAACCAGGTCCTGATGGTCTCGGGGACCGACTCGCACGGGACCCCGGTCACGCTGCGGGCCGATGCCCTCGGCAAGCCGGTCGAGCAGGTCTACAAGGAATACCACGCTGGCTTCCTCGAATTGTTTCAGCAGATGGGGATCACCTATGACCTGTTCACCACCACCCACACCGAGAACCACTTCAAGGTCTCCCAGGCGATCTTCCTGGCTCTGCGCGAGAACGGCTTCCTGTTCACCCAGAAGTCGATGCAGTGGTACTCGCCGGATGCCAGGCGCTTCCTGCCCGACCGCTACGTCGAAGGGACCTGCTACCTGTGTGGCGCCGAGGGCGCCCGCTCAGATCAGTGCGACAACTGCGGCAACGTGCTCGAGCCGGAGAAGCTGGTCAACCCACATGCCAAGACCGGTGATGGGGCTCTCGAACTGCGCGAGACCGAGCACTTCTATCTCGACCTCTCCAAGCTGGAACCGGCGGTCACGAAATTCCTGCAGGAACGCGCCAAACGGATGCGGGAGACCGTCCTGGGTGAATCGCTCGGCAAGATCGAGGCCGAAGGCCTCAAGCCGCGTCCGATCACGCGCGACCTCGACTGGGGCATCCCGGTGCCGGTCGAGGGCTGGGATGGCAAGTGCCTGTATGTCTGGTTCGAGGCGGTCATCGGCTACCTCTCGGCAGCGATCGAGTGGGCCCAGATCGCCGACCAGCCCCAGGCCTGGCGCGAGTGGTGGGTCAACCCGGCGGCGCGCCAGTTCTACTTCATCGGCAAGGACAACATCTTCTTTCACACCTCGCTCTGGCCGGCCCAGCTGATGGGCGTCGGCGAGCAGTTCCTGAAGATCTTCGCTGAGGACGAGGGCCGGCTGACGATTCCCTTTGACGTCCCGGCCAACCAGTTCATGAACCTGGAAGGGCAGAAGATCTCCGGTTCGCGCAACTGGGCTGTCTGGGGCCGTGATGCGCTGACCCGCTACGATCCGGATGCCCTGCGCTACTACCTGACGATCAACATGCCTGAAATGCGCGACACCGACTGGGACTGGGCTGAGTTCGTCGCCCGCAACAACAACGAACTGGTCGCCACCTGGGGCAACCTGGCCAACCGGGTCCTGTCGTTCTGCTACAAGCACTGGGACGGACACGTGCCCCCGATCGACCCGGCGAGGCTCGCGCAGGCTGACCTGGACCTGCTGGCCGCCATCGAGGCCGGCTTCGAGTCGGTCGGCCGGGAGCTCGAGGCGGTCCGCCTGCGGGCGGCCCTGCAGGAGGCCCTGCGCCTGGCGAGCGAGGTCAACAAGTACCTCGACACCAGCGCCCCCTGGCTCCAGATCAAGACCGACAAGGATGCCGCCGCCCGCAGCACCTACACTGCTCTCAAGGCGATCGACAGCCTCAAGCTCCTGTTGGCTCCCTTCCTGCCCTTCACCTGCGAGCGCCTGCACACCTTCTTCAGCTACGCGATCCCGCTCTTCGGTAAGCAGGTCACTGAACCGGTGCAGGATTCGCTCGGCGAGCACACCGTGCTCCGGTATCGCAGTGGGGGGCAGGAGGGCCGCCTGCCTTGCCAGTGGAAGCCCAGCGACCTGCAGCCCGGCACAAAGCTGAACCAACCTGCTCCACTGTTCAAGAAGCTCGACGAGAGCCTCATTGCAGAAGAACGGGCCCGGTTGGGGAAATAGCATCGCCGGATCCGTGTCGCGAGCGCAGAATGGCGCATGCGTAAACGCTGTCCCTGCTGGGAGGCCCGCCCGCCTGTGGCGTCCAGGCGGGCGGGTGGGTCGGTGCGGCGGGGGGCGCACAGCGTCGCCCGGGCGCCATCCCGGTTGCCATTCTGGACAGGGGGTCGTTTTTGGCCTTGCGGTGAAGGACAGCGGGGAGGGGATCCCTCCAGGCGACCGGGCACACATCTTCGCGCCTTCCTCTTGTTCCGGGTGGAGCCGCGATCGCGGCGGGGCCAGGTTGGGGCTGGCGATCGTCAAAGCGCTGGTTACGGCGCAGGGCGGGATGGTCCAGGTCGAAAGCCCTGGCCCGGGGCAGGGGAGCACGTTTTCCATCCAGTTCTTGGCAGAATCGGGAATATATCCCGCTCCCTGATCGAAAATTCCTCCGCCAGGGTGTTCTCATTTTGGGGAAAATGTATGATAATTAAGCAGTAACGTATTGTTACAGGAGCGCCATGGAACTCGTTCTGGTGATCAACGCCGAGTCGCATACCCGGCGCCTGGTTCGAGACAACCTCGAGCAGGCTGAGTATCGCGTCCTGACGGTTCCCGA
The DNA here is from genome assembly GCA_016934715.1 of Anaerolineales bacterium. GTDB lineage: Bacteria > Chloroflexota > Anaerolineae > Anaerolineales > Villigracilaceae > JAFGSI01. Next base: position 8,546 of record JAFGSI010000086.1, on the reverse strand, counting down.
CGGGGAAACGGGCCTGAAAATGCTGCACCGCGAGACCCCGGATCTGGTGGTGCTGGACTCGAACCTCCCCCAGGCCAATGGCTGGGAAGTGGCGCGCTCGATCCGTCTCGACCATGATGTCGGCTCGCTCCCCATTCTCATGCTGACCTCGCAGACCAATCCCCATGTCAAGTCCCAGAGCCTTGAACTGGGAATCGATTACTACGTCACCCGGCCGATCAATGCGCGTGAGTTGGTGCAGCGGGTGCGGGCCCTCCTGCGCCGAACGAAGGCAGCCGAACAGCCAGCCCACATCTCACGCGGCGATCTGACCATCGATGTGGGTGAGCAGCAGTTGCTGGTCTGCCAGGTTCCCGTCGAATTGACCCCCACCGAGTTTGCCCTGCTGTGCATGTTCATGGAAAAACCCGGCCACATCTTCACCCGGCGCGAACTGCTCCAGGCGTCGCTCGGATACAGCGACGAGGGCGCCAGCCGGACGCTTGACACCCACATTCGCAACCTGCGCCAGAAGATCGAACCCAATCCCCACCGTCCGACCTATATTCAAACCGTCCACCGCGTCGGCTACCGCTTCGCCTGGCTGGGCGGCGAGATCAGCTGAGAAGGTGCCGGCAGTTCTGTGAAGAACCGACTCCGAGGCCGAAAGCCTCGAGGGTCTCTCGGACCAATCTTCATTTTATCCAGACCGTCCGGTCTTCGAAGCCGGGGCGTGCCGGTGGCGGTGGTTGGCCTTCAGGGATTCCGATGTAGATCAGGGCGATCAGGTCCTGCTCGGCATCCAGCCCCAGGAACTCCTTGAGGCGCGGGTCGCCGGCCGCCTCCCCGGTACGCCACTTGGCCCCCAGGCCGAGAGCGTGGGCGGCCAGCAGCAGGTTCTGGCAGGCCGCCGCCGCGGCGCAGATGTTCTCCACCCCCAGCACCCGGGCCTCGGCCGGCCTGTCGACCCCGACGGCGATGACCAGCGGGGCGCGCAGGGGCTTGGTGCGCTCCTTCTCCAGCGCGCTCTTGGGCGCCGTGGGGAATCGGGCGGCGAACGATGCGGCCAGAACAGCGCCCATGCGCTCGCGCCCGGCCCCGGTCAGCACGACGAGACGCCAGGGTCGGACCTTGTAATGATTGGGGGCCTGCACTGCGGCGGTCAGAAGCTGTTTGATCAGCTCTTCCGGCACCGGATCCGGTTTGAGCGCCCCGATCGACTGGCGGGATTGGATTGCTTCAAGTACGTCCATGCGACACCTCCGGGGTGATTCTACCGCTTTTCGTCCTGCCAAAAGGTACACTGGAACCTGGGACCGGACGTCGATGGACAGGCCCTGATTCAGGAGGCAGAGGCCGTCTGAATTCCCCCCCGGCAGGCGCCGGTCTTCAGGGTGGTGCGCAGTTGCAGCCTGCGCCGTTTCGGCTGGCTGACTTCCCTGACGGGCGAGATCGGGATTTTCCGTCCCAGCACAGCCCCGCTGGAAAGAATTGCGCGTTCCTCCTGCGAACAGCAGTGCGGTGTGATCAGAACATCTGTATATACACAGAAAGGAGCTGGCGCTTTCCTGCCCCGCGAAAGAGGGTGGTTTCTGGCGCCGAACAGGACATGAAGAATACTGCCGTGCGGATATTCCTTTTTCTGGCCGCGGCCGGCCTGCTGCTGGCGGCCTGCAGCCCTGCCGTGCCCGATCCGGTCCATTCCAGCCTGCAGCGTGAGACCGCCCCGAACGTCACGTCCGGCGATCTGCAGACCCTGGTGGCGGGCAACAACGCCTTCACCGTCGATCTGTACCAGACATTGCGCTCGAAGGATGGCAACCTGTTCTGCTCGCCATTCAGCATCTCCCTGGCCCTGGCAATGACCCGGGCCGGGGCGGGCGGCCGGACCGGGGAACAGATGGACGCGGTCTTGCATTTCCGCCTGCCGCCCGAGCGCCTGCATCCGGCCTACAACGCTCTTGACCTGGAACTGGCCCGCCGCGGGCAATCCGACGATCAGGACGATGAACCGCTGCAGCTCAACATTGCCAACGGGGTCTGGGCCCAACAGGAACATCCCTTCCTGCCCGAATACCTCGACCTGCTGGCGGTCAACTACGGGGCTGGCATCCATCCCGCTGACTTCGTTGCCAACGCGGATGCTGTGCGCCAGGAGATCAACACCTGGATCAGCGACGGGACCCACGGGCGCATCGAGGATCTGATCCCACCCGGGGCGCTGAGCCCGCTGACCCGGATGGTGCTGGCCAATGCGATCTACTTCAAGGCGGATTGGCAGATGCCCTTCCCGTCCGACAACACCAACCAGGCGCCTTTCTTCCGCCTGGACGGCACCGTGGTACAGGTCGAGATGATGCACAATCGGGCCTATCTGCCCTATGCCCGGGGGGAAAATTTTCGGGCTGTCGAGCTGCCTTACGTGGGCGGGACGGCGGCCATGGACATCCTTGTCCCGGACGAGGGCCAGTTGGCGGCCTTCGAAGCCGGTCTGGATGCAGAGACCCTGGCGATGATCCTGGCCGAACTGCAGCCGGTGGAGGTCGAGCTGGGACTGCCGACGTTCACCTTCCGCAGCCAGTTCAGCCTGGCCGGGCAGCTGGCCGGGCTGGGCATGCCGGAGGCCTTCGACCCGGCCCGGGCCGACTTCTCCGGCATGGATGGGCTGCGCGACCTGTTCATCAGCGACGTGATTCACCAGGCCTTTGTGGCAGTGGATGAGGAGGGGACCGAGGCTGCCGCGGCGACCGCGGTGATCATGATGGCCGGTGCCGCTCCGCCTTCGGATGAGGGCGTACGCCTGATCATCGACCGGCCGTTCCTCTTTCTGATCCGCGACATCCCCAGCGGCCAGATCCTGTTCATCGGGCGGGTGCTCGATCCAGCAGAGTAGGCAGGACCAAAAGGCGATCCAGCTGGATCGCCTTTTGGTTACGACGCCCAGGGCTCATCCTGCCGGCGGGATGAGCTTCCGCCGGTCCGGCCGCAGGAAGAGCAGAAATCCCAGCAGCCGCAGCCCGCTGCTGACCAGCAGGGCCCCGCCCAGGCCGAGAAGGTCTGCCAGGACGGTGCCGATCATCGGGGCAACCATCGCGGTCAGGTACTGCAGTGACTGGGCCAGGGAAACAAACGTGGCCGAGTATTCGGGCGGGACGGTCTTCATCAACTCGTCGAAGAAGACCAGGTCCAGGCCGGCCTGGAACAGCCCGGCGATCCCGGCGAAGACCAGGATCCACTCGACCTGCGGAACGAGGGCCGTCAGTGCAGGGTAGAAGACCATTCCCAGGCTGGTCGCCAGCAGGACAAAGCGCCCGCCGCGCCTGCGCGAGACCCACGGCCACAGGAAGTAGCCGGCCAGCATCACCAGGGTGAAGATCATGGTGATGCTGCCGATCTGCGAGTCGCTGGCTCCCACCTGGCGGACGAAGAAGAGCGGCATGATCGGGGCGCTCAGGGCCAGGGCCGACAGGTAGACGAAGCGTTTGCTCGAGAAAGAGACGAACGCCGGGGCGCTGCGCAGCAGGGCCAGGTAGTTACGCAGGCTTTCCCTCGGTGAACGGCTCGCGGCGAAGGTCACCGCAGGCTGGTCTGGCAGTTGGATGCGGCTGGAGAAGTAGAAACTGACCAGCCCACCCAGCGAAAGCCCCAGGAACATCAGGGCGTAATTATGCGGGAAAGCGATCCGGTCGATGACGCGCGTCACCAGGAAGGTCCCGACCACGCTGGTCAGGCCGAAGACGGCCCAGCGCCGGCTGAGCAGCAGGTAGCGTCCTTCCGGTCCGGCGATGGCATTCATTGCCACCGAGAAGGCCACCGCCAGGGCCGTCATCGGCAGGGTGGCGAAGGCCCAGATGGCCAGGGTCGAGGTGATGATGTGGTTCTGGGGGATCAAGAGGGTCAGCAGCCCGGTCAGGGCGTAGCAGGCAATGACCAGCAGGCGGGACAGGCTGTACCAGGGCACGATGTTGGTGCGGGTCTGCAGGAAGCGCCCGACGAAGAGCGCCAGGACCAGCCCGGTCACCCCTGGCATGGACGAGAGCAGCCCGACCTGGAAGTTGCTGGCGCCCAGGCGGGTCAGGAAGACCGGCAGGAAGGGGGAGGCGACGCTGGCGATGCTGACCCCAACGGCGTCGATCAGCACATAGCGAAAATTACGCTTCTGGATCTCGTGGGGGGGTGGGGGGAAAAAAGTGGGCATGGTGGGAAACAGGCTCGATTATAACGCTCCTTTACCGGCCGCAGACGGTCGCAGCCCGGCCAGGGCGCCCGAGTCTGGTGAGACCCGGTACCTGTCTTCGGATGGGCCTGTCTGACCCCCACACCAGGAAGGGTGTCCCAGCAGATCGTGGGTCAGGCGATGGCCACTCTCCAGATGAGCTATGCCGCAGTGCGCAATCGTGACGCGATCGCTCGTTCTGTTGGCGTCCGTACTGATTCTCTGACCGATCGATTCGCCAGGAGATGCACAGCACTCCCAGGGACCATCTTCGCCCACCGCGTATTCGCCAGGCGCGCGAATTGCTCGCGCGCCCCCCCGACCTTTCCATCAGGGGCGTCGCGCTGGCGTGTGACTTCCCAGGCCGCGCTCATCCAGATGTATCTTGAGGATCCGCCAGCGTTGCGAGCATGCTGCCGGACAGGAAGTCCGAAGCGCACTGGAATATACGAGCTTCGGACTTGGTCTCGGTCAAGCAGTTCTTGCCTGGCAGGTACGGCGCGAGCGGGAACTTCTTGCGCCGCACCTGCCTCCATGGGAAGGTCGGGCACTACTCCTGGATCAGCGCGGCCTTGAATTTCGGGAAGAGCAGGACGAACAGCAGACCGATAATGATGGGCAACCCGTAGGTATAGTCCCAGGCCGTGGAGTCGGTCATGGTGAGACGGATGATCTGCATGGGGATATCGATGGCGGCCAGGGAGGTCACCGAGATCAGCGCCAGCCACCAGCCGGAGAATTTCCGTGCGGCGATCAGGTAGATGGCGATGAACAGCAGGAGTACACAGATCCATTGGATGGGCTGCGACCAGGCCAGCACCCACTCGCCCAAGCCACTGTACAGCGGTTTTTCGGGGCGGGTGAGCAGCATGCGCAGGTTGCCAATCCCGACGATAAAGGCGTGGGTGGTCAGCATCCCGGCAAAGGTCAGGGCCAGGAATTGGCCCCATTTCAACCACCTGTCAACCTTGCGCAGCAGGATGAGCGCCCAGAAGAGGATCAGCCCGACGAACGAGACGGCCATCGGGATGGGGAACCCGTCCACAAAGGAAACATAGGGCATGAACATGAACATCCCGCCAGCCGACGGGAAGGCCGCCGCCAGCAGTGCCACAGGAAAGGCCCATTCCTTCCCCTGGTGGATGGGGCCTGCCAGCCAGAGCAGGGCGATCCCGCCAATGAAGATCAGCCCGCGGTAGAGCGGGAAGGCGTAGGAGAACAGGAGGATCCCGCTGGCGTAGGCGGGCTTTTCTGCCGAAACAGTCATCAGCGCCGAAAGAACCCGTTCCAGCGAGGTCTGGATCAGGAATGGCGCCACGGCGATCATGAAGAGGCCGATCACGACAGCCAGGATGGCCATGATCAAACGTACGGACTTGGGGGTATTTTCCATTTTTTGCTCCTTTTGGGGTGGACTTCTATCGTGATTTGTATCACAAGGAGGACGTCCCGTCTTTGACATAAGTCAAATTGCCCTGCATGCTTTATAATCCTTGCATGGGAACCTTCCTCCCCGACCTGCTCGCACAATCCCCGTTTTTTTCAAGTCTCGACGCTGGCCAACTGGGACGCCTGGCCGAGATGACCATCTCCAGGCGTTACCCGGCTGGCGGCTTCCTGGTCCATGCCGGCGACTGCTGGCCCTACCTGTTCCTGGTGGTTGAGGGCCGCCTGTGGATCCTGAAAGAATCCGGCGAAGGACGCAGCCTGGTGATCGCAGAACTTGAGCCGGGAGAGCTGTTCTGGGGGCTGGCCTTTTTTCGGGAGCAGATGCCCAATCCGATCGCCTTGAAATTCCATCAGCCTTCGGAGCTGTACCTGTGGAGGCGAGAGGCCATGCTGCCTTTCCTGCTGGAGAATGGCAGCCTGGCCTGGGAACTATCCTTGCTGATGATGGAGCGGATGCTCCGTGCCAGCGAAGTGATCGATGGACTGGCATTCCAACCGGTCGCAGGACGACTGGCGCGCCTGCTGATGGAATTTCCCGGGCAGACGGCGCCTGGACCGACCACGCGCAGCCTGACCCTGGACGACATGGCAGCCCGCATCGGTTCGTCTCGCGAAGTGGTCTGCCGCTTTTTGCATAAGTTCGCCGACGAGGGTTTGATCCAGATCAACCGCACCGAGTTCGAGATAACGGACCCGGAGCGCCTGGGGGGTATGGCGCAGAAAGAAAAGATCTGACACTCGGGTGCAAGGGGGGAATTGGGTTTTCAGCGCATTGATATTCCCAGAGGTTCGTGTCCTTGCAGTCCAAGGACGCGCTGCAAGAACAGCGGCACGCGGGTTGCCGCGGACCGCTCAGGAAAGAGGATCGGCATCTGGCAGGAATCAGGGTGGGGAGCGGGGCTTGATCCAGACTTTTTCCAGTCAGGCTGCCAGCCTGGCCGCCTTCATTGGCGACCCGGCCCACTACACCGAAGCGGCCCAGGTCTTCCGCCGCTCTGGCCTGGTCAGCGACCGCAACGATTCCGGCAACCACCAGCGCAAAGGTCGCGGCACCCCCATTCTCAAGAGCGGGGACGTTTGCCTGCGCCGCAACCTGATGAACGCCGTCTCGAGTTTGCTCGTTCACCAACCTGCCTTGTACTGCACCTGCAAACGCCTCGCCCTCTCCAAACCAGCCGGTGTCGCTCGCGTCGCCACGGCTCGCAAGGCGATCGGCCTGCGCTGGGCTGCCCAGCGCGACCAGTTCTCCAACCCATTGATCCAATGGAATGTGCTGACATGCGATAACGTCTTCCCTGAGCGCGTCACAGACCTTCTCTGCGCTCATCCGCCTCACGCTCGAATACCAGGATAGGGCCTCCAGCGCCTGCCAGCATCCGGCGCTGGTCGCTCACACGCTGCATCAGACCGGGCGCATCCGGCCTGACCGATCTCCGCAGTACCTATCGCAGTCTGCGACTCCTAATATCGTCTTTTGTGAGTTCTGTTCTCGTTCTTGTTTGCTTTCTTGAGAGAAAGGACTGGACATCATGATCGTAGGGAGCACAGGGCTATTGCTGTCTGCCCATTGGGAGCCTTGGTGTTGGGACAAGATCCCATCTCCAACAGCCAGGTCAGGTTTTGGCCGGAAGAGAAACCGGCATCCATGCGCGCTTCGACATCCGGTGGGGGATCAGGATCGGCCAGATCGTTTTGCTCAAGAGGAGCCTGCCAGTCGAGCGATTGGGTCAGCACTCTATCAGTTCGTGCAGAGGATCCTGATATTTTCGTCGCCATGCCCGGATACCTCCGCTTCCGCAGAGGTTACCGGCGCTTGCCGCGACCGGACACCATCGAATCTTATTCAACGTTTTGCCGCCTGTTTGCGCAAAACGTACGCTAGTGGCAGGCAAGCCCCGGGGTTAGATTGATCTCATCCCCGGCCGAGATGTGGAACTCGTCCGATTGCACCATGGGGATGAAGAGTCCGGTTCCCGTGATCCGATAGACGACAGACCAGCCGGTTTCACTGGTCAGGTGGGTGTTCGTACAGGCAGCAATGACTGCCTCCGGGATGATGACCTCGATCTGGTAGGTGCCGGTCGTGATGCCGGTGAATTCGTAATACCCCTGCCGGTCGGTTTCGACCGTCAGCTCTGTCTGCGAGTTGTCGTTGACCAGGTTCACCGTGGTCTGAAAGGGGGTGTTTGTGTCTGCGAAGAAGGCCCGCCCGGTGACGGTCCCGCCCGGGCGGGGAGTTGGCGTGCGGGTCCGGGTGGGAGTCGGGGTGCGCGTCGGGGTGGGGCTGTAGGTCGGGGATGGCGTGATGGTTGGCGTGCTGCTGGCGAAGAGTTCAGCAATGGCCGGGATTTGGGACCGCCCAACGAGGAGCAGGATTGCGCCCAGGAGGCAGATCAAGACCAGTCCGCCGCCCAGGCCGCCGATCCACAGGGCCTTTGCGTTACGGGGACGTTTCTCCTGCGGGGCGAGAGGAGCCAGGGTGCCGGGTTCGTAAGGGGAGGTCATGAAGATTCTCCTTTATTCTCAGCGCGAGCCCTGGAGCTCGAGATTGGCGAAACGGAGGACCGCGGAGTCCCCCGTATTGGGCGCACTGATTGTCACCCCGATCCGGCCTGACAGCGGCCCGGTACCACTGCGAGTTGAGACGTTTTCTCCGTTGATGAAGAAAACAAATCGCGAACCGCGTGCCGAGATTCCCAGACGATTGACGGCATTGGCCTGAATCGATCGGTTGTAACTCCAATCGTGCAGTGAGTACCATTCACCGTTTCGATTGATCCAAACGCTAAAGGTTTGCGAGGAGTCGTTGAGCATGAAGGTGTAATAACTATCGTCGGAGAAATAGCGGAATATCACTCCGTATTCCACATCTGGCGATCCTGAGATTCTTTCGATGTCGATC
>JAFGSI010000085.1 GCA_016934715.1 Anaerolineales bacterium | reverse complement strand
TATTGGGCGGAGGCCTGTGAAATCCGGGCGAATTAGTAGAGACCGTCCCACTCTGCCTAAAAAACCAGCCCAAATGCGATTGCCCTAGGTGAGATCCCTCCCGTGATTCTTCATGCGGTCCCTGGCTGAGCCGCTTCTAGCGCATCACAAAAGTTCCATTGCGCAGGTCTTCCAGGGCCTGCTGGATCTCAGCGCGCGTGTTCATCACGAATGGGCCGTAGGGGGCGATCGGCTCACCGAAGGGAGCCCCGGCCATCAACATGAAGCGGACAGATGAATCGCCGGTCCGGATATCGATCCGGTCACCGTCGTCGAAGACGGCCAGCCGGACGGCTTCGACCTCCCGGCCCTCGATAGCTGCCCGGCCCTCAAAGACGTAGGCCACGGCAAGGTGTCCTGCCGGAACCTCCTGAAGGAAGCAGGTTCCCGGCGCGAGGGCCACCTCCAGGTAGAGCGGATCAGCAGCGATCCCGCTCACCGGGCCGCGCACCCCGTCGACCTCCCCGGCCACCACCCGCACCCGGGTCCCATCTCGTTCGACCACCGGGATCGAGTCGGCCAGGATCTCCTGATAGCGTGGGGAGGTCATTTTATCGGCGGCGGGCAGGTTGACCCACAACTGGAATCCGTAGATGCTCCCTGTGGGGCCGCGGCGGGGCAGTTCTTCGTGCAGGATCCCGCCCCCGGCGGTCATCCACTGCACGTCGCCGGGGCCGATCAGGCCGGCATTGCCCAGACTGTCCCGGTGGCTGACGGAACCCTCCAGCATGTAGGTGACCGTCTCGATGCCGCGGTGGGGGTGCATCGGAAAGCCAACGATCGGGCCCTCGACCGGGTCATTGAAGGCGAAATGGTCGAAGAGCAGGAACGGGTCAAAACGGTTGGAGACCTGCGGCCCGAACGAGCGCCGCAAGAGCACACCGGCGCCTTCGATGACGAACTGGGGCTCGATGTTCTCTCTCAGGGTGCGGTTTTTATTCATACTAATATACTCCTAATGGTGATTATTGTACCATCCCCTGGGAAGAGCCGTAAGGTTTTTTTTCGAATGCGCTATTTCAACCCGAAGCCCTGTTCCTCGATCACCGCCCGCAGCCCGGTGCGAACGGCCTGCGAAACGCGCCGGGCAGTATGCTCGGTCCAGCCGTAGTCTTCCACTTCTTCCGGCTTGCCCGGGGTCGGGACCTGGCGTCCCTTGTAGATGCCGGTGCCGATCATTGCCTGGTCGTAGGTGTGCAGCGCCTCGTCCTCATGTGTCCGGTCGTACTGTTCCCGGTGCAGGATGGTGGACATGTCCAGCCGTGGGCGCAGGGCGTGCTCGCGGGCTGGCCAGCCGACGGTCATGCCGCTGATCGGGAAGGTCAGGCGCGGCAGGCCGAGCAGGTCGATGACCTCCTGTGGGCGGTTGCGGATGGCGCCGATGTAGCAGATCCCCAGCCCGAGCGACTCGGCTGCCAGGGCGGCTGTCTGGGCGGCGAGGGCGGCGTCCACGGCGGCGATCAGGAAGTTCTCCACGAAGCCGGTCTCCTGGATGTAGCCGCGCAGCTCGCAGGCCCGCTCGAGGCGGGCCAGATCGGCGCACCAGGCCAGGAAGACCGGTGCCTCGGCAACGTGGCGCTGGTCGCCGCACAACACGGCCAGGCGCTGGCGCGTTTCTGCCCGAATCACGGCGACCACCGAGTAGGCCTGCAGGTTGGATGAGGTCGAGCTGCGCTGGGCAGCGGCGACGATCGTCTCGACCAGGGCGGCCGGCAGAGGGTCGGGTTTATAGCGCCGCACCGAGGCGTGGCGGTGGATCAGGTCGATGGTGGGATTTTCCATAAGAAATAGCGGGCAGGGACTGCCGCCTTCCGGCGGCAGAGGAAGCCCGCTTCCTCCTTTCTTGCACCCGATGGTCGGCAGACCAAGAGTATCGGAATACGCTCCCGCGCCGCACCTACAGCAGCATCTCCAGTTCGATCTCGTCCCGGATCGGGATGCCTTCCGCGTCGGTCAGGGGAATCTCTGGCTTGAGGCGCCGGCTGGCCGCGATCGCCTCCACCCGCAGTGCGCACAAGACGAAGCCGCGCTTCTGGTAAAAGTGCAGGGCGGAGGTGTTGTTGTTGGTGGTCACCAGCCACAGCCGCCTGCAGCCGGCCTGGATGGCGGCCTGTTTCGCCGCCTGGACCAGCGCGCTGCCAATCCCCGATCCTTCGCGCCAGGAGTCGAGGGTGACGATCTCGCAGGATTGGGCGCGCACGACGTAGGTCAGCAGGCCGATGGGCTCACCCTCGGACTCGGCCAGAAAGCCGGGCAGTTCGGCCGGGCGCAGGACCTCACCGCGGGCGACGACGATCGCGGAGCCCCAGGATGCGATGGTCTTCTGGCGGACCAGGTCGCGGTCGTTGGGGGTCAGGGGGCGCAGGCCGAAACCAGGCATTATTTCCTGGCGCCGGTCGCGGCCGGGACCATGGCCTGCAGTGCGCTGGTCAGGCGGGAGACCTCGCCGGTCGAGGCCTGCAACTTGCTCATGTCGGCGCTGGTCAGGCCGGCTTCCACGCCTGGCAGGACCTTTTCGGCCAGTGCGCTGGCGGTGTTGATCTTCTTGGCCAGGTCCCGGGCATCCGCGGCGAACTCCTTGATCTTTTTGGGAACGATCGGCAGGTTTTCCATGATCGGGACGATGGTCTCCAGGATGTTATCGGCCATGCTGACATACTTCATGACGACGGCTTGCAGTGAGCGGATGGCGCGGGTCAACTCAATCGCCATGTCCTGGATCGAGTCGAGGGTGCTCTTGTTGTCCTGGATGACCCGGTTGATGTTCATCAGCGATTCGGTCATCTTGTCGGAAAAATGAACGTATTTTCCAGTCGCAGCCCTGGTCGAAGGGACACGCGAGGCGGGTGGGCGGGCAGAGGCGGATTTCGGTTGAGTGGGCATGGGATTCTCCTTTAGCATAAGTATACAAAAGAAGCTCGATTTTGAAACCTCGAGTCTCCATTCGATTTCATCTGACGTTTCAGACGAAGCAGGCTTGTTGGCAGGCGGATTTACGGAGCCTGGGAAACGACGATGGTTACATAGAAGCGGTCGCCAAAGGCGGTCCCGTCGGGGGCGAAGGCCTGCCAGCCGGAGGTGTACTCGCCCGGTTCAAGGGGGGCGCTGAAGGCGATGCGGATCACGGCCTGGGCCCCGGCGCGGGCCGGGTAGAGGGCCTGCTCGGGCGGGGCGCCCAGCGGGTCGCCGGCCACCAGGCGCAGGCGGAAGGCGCTTGTCCAGTCGCAGGTGCTGTTATTGAGGACCAGCCACTGCTTGTCGATCGGGCTTCCGGGGGCAAAGACCGTGCCGTCCGGGACGGTCAGGTCGGCGAGGAAGTCCAGGTTGAAGCTGCAGGGTGGGGTCGGGGTGGCGCTTGGCTCGGGAGTGGCGGTAAGGGTCGCGGTTGGCGGGGGGGTGGCGGTCCTGGTCGGGGTCAGGGTAAGGGTGAAGGTCGGGGAGGGCAGCGCGGTAGGGGGCAGGTAGGCGGGGGCGGTCTGGCCGCAGGCGGCCAGCAGGCTCAGGATCCAGAGGGCGGCGATTAAAAAGAGGAACACAGGCCGGCTCGCGGGCAAGCGTCTGCGGGGCGCACCTGTGTTCATCGGGGTCTCTTTCCAGGCCTTAGGCCTCGTCGCCGAGGTCCTCGCTGCTGTCGCCGTCATCTGCAGCTTCTGCGTCGAGCGGCACGGCCAACGTGCCGCCGGCAGCCTGCTGGCGAATGGCCAGTTCGATCTCATCGGCCAAGTCGGTGTTCTGGCGCAGGAATTCCTTGGAATTCTCACGACCCTGGCCGATGCGCACTTCGCCGTAGGAATAGAAAGCGCCGCGCTTGTCGAGGATGCCGAGTTCGGTGGCCAGATCGACCAGGTCGCCGACCTTGGAAATGCCCTCGTTGTACATGATGTCGAATTCGGCGGTTCGGAAGGGCGGGGCAACCTTGTTCTTGACCACCCGCACGCGCGTGCGGTTGCCAACGATCTCGGCTCCGATCTTGATCGACTGGATGCGGCGCACGTCCAGGCGCACGGAGGCATAGAACTTGAGGGCGTTGCCGCCGGTGGTCGTCTCGGGATTGCCGAACATGACGCCGATCTTCTGGCGCAGCTGGTTGGTGAAGAGGACGGAGGTCTTGGTCTGGTTGATGGCCCCGGAGAGCTTGCGCAGGGCCTGGGACATCAGGCGGGCCATGGCGCCCATGGTGGCGTCGCCCATGTCGCCTTCGATCTCGGAACGCGGCACCAGGGCGGCGACCGAGTCGATCACCACCAGGTCGACTGCCCCCGAGCGGACCAGGGTCTCGGTGATCTCGAGGGCCTGTTCGCCGGTGTCGGGCTGGGAAACGAGCAGGTTTTCGATGTCGACCCCGCACTTGGCGGCGTAGGACGGGTCGAGGGCGTGTTCCATATCCACGAAGGCGGCGGTGCCGCCCAGTTTCTGGACCTCGGCGACGATGTGCTGGCTGATGGTGGTCTTGCCCGATGATTCCGGGCCGTAGATCTCGGTGATGCGTCCGCGCGGGATGCCGCCGATTCCCAGGGCCAGGTCGAGGGACAGGGAGCCGGTGGGGATCACGTCCACGACCATGCTGGTGGCTTCCCCCAGACGCATGATCGAGCCGTCACCATAACGTTTGACGATGTCGCCGACGGCTTTTTCGAGCATGGCGCGACGGGCTTCGTCGACGCTGGAATCAGATGAAGATTTACGGGCCATTTTTACCTCTCTGGTCGATTGTGACACTCCCCGGCCACTCGGTGGCGGGGCTTCCTGGGGCAGCCTTCGCCCACGAATTGCGCTTTCGCCCCAACGGGCAGGTCCCGCCCGATTCAAACTGTTTTTTACACGCGAAGCAGTGTACCCGGCAAGTATAGCACAGATGTTCGATGCGTCAAGGGCTCCCGTCTGTGATACCCAGCAGGTTTGTTCCGGTAAAAACGCTGCCAGCGGTGACACAAATTGGTTGGCGCACCAACCATCCCCGGGAGGCAGGGCCAGGTGGAATATACCGCTAACGGACATCTTTGCCAAGATGCCGGTGGAAGAACCGGACCGAGCAGTGAACGAATATCTCGCTTCCCTCACGCCGGGCGCACGCTCGGCCTGAAAACCGACCGGGCCAGCCCGGTCCCTCCTGCTCCGTGGCCTGCGTGCTCCATGATGGGAAACGGGCGTTCCTCTTTCCTGGATGGTCATCCAGCCTTTCCCACGCCACCTTTTCCTGGCTGCCTGAGATGCGGGCAATCACCGGTGGGCACTTGCATATTTCCACCACATTCCGAGTAGTGTCAACACAGCTACATTGAAAATGAATACCGGAAGGGCAAAACCAAACAGGGGTTGAAAGAAGGGATTCTCTTGATTGATTTGTGAAATGGGCATTCCCTGTGTTACCACCCGAACGTCCAGCTTTGCAGCTCTTGCCCCTGTGTAATCGAATTCGGCAACAACATCCAAATCGGGTCAACTTCAGTAGCCCCCACATAGCAAGTGGTTAGGACTGATTGGGTGAAACGCGTACACCCTTTCTTCATAAGTAGGAGCAAGTCACAGTATAGATAGTCAGTGGATTTTTAGCTTACTCCTTTATCAATTGGAAAACATATAACCACCCTTCTTCATCACCAGCCATTATCTTTTCTCCTTCTACTGTAGCACAGCAAAGTAAGCCTGCTTCTGCTGCAAAACTAATAATCTCCTCTGCACTATCCACACTCCATACTTTCAGGGTTTTGTCTGCGGATGCAGAAACGATGTGTTTGCCATCCGGCATTACGGCCACTGCGTTTACATAGCTTGAATGTCCGCTGAGGGTATGAACTTCTTCCCCACTTTCCAAGTCCCATACTTTCAGGGTTTTGTCTGCGGATGCAGAGACGATGTATTTGCCATCCGGTATTACGGCCACTGCGTTTACATAGCTTGAATGTCCGCTGAGGGTATGAATCTCTTTCCCGCTTTCCAGATCCCAAACCTTCAAGGTCTTATCAGCAGACGCAGAAACAATGCGTTTGCCACCTGGCGTTACAGCCGCTGCATTTATGGGACCTGAGTGTCCCTCGAGAGTAAGAACTTCCTGTCCACCATCCATTTCCCAGACTTTCAGGGTGTTATCCCCTGAGGCTGAAATAACATGCCTACCATCAGGCGTTATCGCCACTGCGTTTACGGAGGAGAAGAGACCAGAATGCCCTGGTAGGTTCCTGACCAAACTTCCATCATTCAGGTCCCATAGCTTAATGGAGTTATCCCCATGTCCACCTGAACCTGATACGACAAATCGTCCATCTGGGGTAATCGCAGCGCCAAACACCTTGCTACGATGTCCCTTAAGTACATGAACGACAGTCCCCTGGTTTAGATCCCACACCTTTAGTGTTCCATCTTCGGACGCCGACACCGCGTGTTTACCATCTCTCGATAATGTTATGGCTCTTACTGCACCAAAGTGCCACATAAGGTTATTTGTCTGGTTGCCGCGTTCAATATTCCATGCTAAAACAAAGCTACCCTCCAGAACAGGGCCGTTAGAAATGATATGTTTCCCATCCTGAGTCACGATGACGGCATTTATGGCGCCCAAATGCCCTTTTAGAGTTTGAAGAACCTCATGACGTTGGATATCCCACACCTTGATGGTTTCATCGTCGCTGGCAGAAACGACAAGTCCTCCATCTGGTGTAACACCAACTGCATTCACAGAACCGCTGTGGCCATGGAGAGTGACAAGTTCCTCCCTCTTTTCTATATTCCAAACCTTTAGCGTTGTATCGACAGAAGCAGAGATAATATATTTGCTGTCTGGTGTAATACAGATACTGTGCACGTAACCCGAATGGCCTCTGAAGGTATGCAATTCATTGCCACTGCTCAAGTCCCATAATTTCAAAATCCCCTGTGCTGATGCGGCAATTACATACCTGCCATCTGGTGTTATCGCCACTGCACTTACAGAACCCATTTCACCTTGCAGAACGGGAACCTTCATCCGGCGATCAAAACCCAATGCCTTTAATTTTCCATCAGAAGAACCAAAAACAACAAAACTGCCATCAGGCGCTAAAGCAATGGCAGTGATATCACCAGATTGACTATCGAGGATGGAAGCCTCATTTTCCACATCAATCTTTGATGCATATAAAGTTTTATCTGCGGCTGCCGCAATCACATATTGCCCATCTGGAGTCAGCGTAATCGCATTTACGGTACCACGAAACCCAGTTGCAATAGGATTAATAGCGCCACTAGCCAACTCACATATCATTAGTTGATTCGATTCATCCACCTTATCCGATGGATATAAAGGTCCCACGCTTCCATCATCGTTTCTCTTGAATTTGTCGACGAGAATGAGTTGTTTGCCATTTGGATGCAGGGCAACTAATCTGATCTCGTCAGGCACGACCTCTCTTGAATAAGGGCTCCGGTCCTGACGCCTCAACTGGATCGCTTTCAAATGTCTTAATATTTCTCGCTGGAAACCGACAAACGTATGATCTTCTTCGGCGCTGCAAAGATCCCAGACGATCAACGAATCTCTATCAGCAGAAACTGCTCGTTTGCCATCAGGTGTTACAGAGATAGACCATATTTCGCTAGAATGACCTGTAAAGGTGCGGACGTTTTTCCCACTTTCAATATTCCACAGTTTGAGAGTTTTATCGGATGATCCAGAAACCGCATACAGGGTACCGGGGATAAGAGCAACTGCATTGACACTGCCCGAATGGCCTCTAAGGGTCTGGATAATCTCTTCTTTCTGCAAATCCCAAACCTTCAATGAGCCATCTCGTGATGCGGAGACAATATACCTGTCATCTGATGTCAGTGCGACGGCGTTGATCGTACGATCGCGGATAATTTCGTAACGGCCACCAGCGTCGTAGTAAGTATCGTAACTGCTCCAGGAAATCCATTGTTTCTCATCGTGATATCCACAAGGAAGAACCTGCTCTACTTTCCCAGTTTTGATATTGCAGATCTTTAGATCATGCTGATAGTTTTCGTTTGTTACGACAATGACCCGGTCGACATCCGCCATTGTTGCGATTGATTGAATGTTTTCGCCTACGTCCTCAAGGGATTGTAATATTTCACCACTGGCCCAATCTCGAATCTTCAGATGATTGTTTTCAACAGTGATCAAGGAATTGCCATCCACTGATGGCATCACTGCCTTTATGTTGTCAAGGGCGTAAGTAACTTCGGAGTTCTCCAAATTCCAACCACAGGAAGTACCATCCCCAAACGTGCAAACGATGAAACGGCCGTTAGGTGTTACGAAGACGGAAGGTAGGGATCTGCTGCCAATAGGCCCCTCATCACTACTGCGAGAATCGGCTTTTGGATGGGCATCCTCTCCAACCTCAGTTGGTTTTCTAGGATCTTGGAACTCGCGAATCTCGTTACCACTTTCCAAATCGAAGAGCGTTATTGTCTTTTGGAGAGATGCGGCCACTACTCGTGAACCATCCGGAAGCAAAGTAACGGCCGTAATTTGTCCCGAGTGTGGGCGGTAAATACCCAGGAATGGGTCTCCAGCTTGTCGTAAAGCAAGATTCAATGGGCGCAACCAGGGATCCCCGGGCGAAATACCGGCAAGAAAATTCTGGATGCCCTGAGAATGTCGCGTCAGCAAGTGTCCGAATAATTGGCCAGCCAGGTCTACGGGTTTTCGGATGACGGGCGCAGCCATTCGAAGCCCGCTGAGCACTATACCAAGTTCGGATTCTTCACCGTACGGGATATTTTCATAATCATTGAGCAATGCCGTTATGCCACTCGTTTCCAATCTGGCTGTCATCCACGAGAATTGCAACAGCAATTGCTCAAGCTCATGGTCTCGCCCAACTGTATGCAAGTGATAACTGAGATGATCAAAGAAATAGCCATCATTGGGACCGCTATGCCAGCCATTGGGGCACTTCTTCCAATAGGCTTCCAGCAGGCGTTGATGAAGAGGCTTCAGATCCCGAGCTTGTTTTCGAATGTAGTCGTACTGCAGGTCATGCAGGGTTAGATTGCCATCCTTGTCAATGCGCGCGAGAGATCGGTCGACCAGTGCATCGACGATGTCCCTGACATCATACTTATTCAGTCCCTCTAGTGCCCAGAAAGTTTCCATTACTGAGACAGGGATGGGCGTATCTTCTGGAAATACTGCCAGTTCAAGGTAGTATGGTTGCCATGCTTCCGGCAGAGCATCCACGCTGACCTGTAAGGCGCGCAGCAAGTCCCGGTGAGGATAATCCGGGAAAATCTGCGTGATGCGCCCCAAGTCTGCGTTGCGGAGACGATATAGGACGCGCTCCCAGTTTTCGGGGTTGTGCTGCACAAAGGCACCAACCATTGAAAGGGCTAGTGGCAGATTTCCGCATTCTTGGACTACCGAATGGGCATCCAGGGGCAAGTCTGACACTTTCTGCCCTGCCCAATCAGCCAGCAGGATCAAAGCCTGAGCATCAGTGAGGAAATCCAGACTGTATTCCTCTGCGCTCAAACCCTTTACCACGTCCGCATTCCGAGTAGTTATTAAAAGGCACCCCTGCTCTCCGAGCACATCTAAAGCACTGGCGTCTTCCACGTTCCAAACATCATCCAATACTAGCAGGCAGGTCCAGTTCTCAAACAGACTACGCAGGCTGTCCTTTGCAAGTAGTTCATCTGTATAGCCCGTCTCTTCTGCACCAGCAAACTTGGCCAATCTCACCTGCAAGGTTTTACGATCTGGGGTCTGCCCGACTGTGATCCAGAAGATTCCATTCGGGAATTGCTCGTGAATTTCTGGATCGTGTGCCAGCGCAGTTGCCAAGACCGATTTTCCGATTCCGCCCATGCCCTGCAGGCCGAGCCGCCCCCCCTTGCCTGAGATGCCTATCTTCCCTTGCGCGAACAAACGGGATTTCAGGTAATTGATCGCAGTGGTGCGGGGGATGTAATGTGGGGGTAGGTCAGGAATGCCATAGGCAGGAGCAAGTGGGGTGGGGAGGTCTTCCCAAACAGATTTGATCACACTCACAGGGATCATGAAGGCGGCACGTCCTCCTTCAGCCGTGTCTGCCGCGATGGCCATCCCTACCACCCCCTGCAACTTGTCGTTCCAAATCGGCCCGCCGCTGAAACCTGGCTGAATGGCGTACCCTCCGCGTTCGGTTTTATCGATCTGCAACCAGCCCTTGTCATTGTCCGAGCGTAAGACTCCTTTTGCCCAGACACCCATCTCGTAATCTTCAGCCGGTGGAAATCCATATGCTCGGACGGTATTTCCCCACAGACTGCCAGCTCGCTTGAGCGGGGCAGGGCTTGCATCCTCGGGAATGCCACCATCGATCTTCAGCCCAGCGACATCTTGCTCCATATCCCAGAAGATGATCTTGGCAGTAATTGTTTTTCCAGGCTCGACGAGGGGAAGGTCAAAATGAATCAGAGCCTTTGGTTTTTTGGGATGGTCTTCCTCAAGCCCGAGTGCAGTGGCAATTACGTGTGCACAAGTTACGGCCAGTCGATTCGCGACCAAGAATCCTGCGCCGACGGGGTTGCGCTCTTGATCGAAGATGCGAAGGATGGCACTTTCAGGCAGTTTGGACATATCTGTGCATCGCAGGATGAGTTAGAAATAGTGTACATCAAAACGGCGAAGCAGGCGACAAGTTTCATAAGTCTATTGTCCGTTGGGTAAATTTGACTTATAGTTATAAGAAACCTGTTGGAGGAAGTTCAGTCAAAATGAGCCAACGAACAAACAATAAGCAGTGGATGATCCTGGCAGTGATTGGTTGTACGCTCCTATTTTTCTTGCGGGTGTCTCCAGCGATGGCAGCCCCTCGTCTGGAAATTCTGGGCGAATCTATCATGGCGGAACCGGAGGACGCGGTCTCCACCTCCATGTTGACAGTTGTCACTGTCCGGAATAACGGCGAGGCCATCGATGCGCTTGCCTTCCGGGCGGTAAGCAACGAGGGAGGAAGCATCGTCGTGTATGTCCAGGGTGGAACGACGAGCATAGGCGCCTTTGCCATCGCGCAGTTCATCCTTGAATTTCCCGATCTGGTTTCCGAAGAAACATCCGGTTACTTGGTCGTTGAGGCGGCCGGGATCGAACCGGCATTTGCCTCACTTACTCTGAAACCATTGCCCGACCTTCCACCGGATCGGATTCTGGGAGTTCTTGTCCCGGACATAAACTGGATCCTTGTATGGAGCTTCATCGTCGGGTTTGTGCTTCTCTTCGTTGCCAGCCTCTCAGGTATTTTTGTAAAGTTCAAGCGAGAGAAGAAACTGGGTGTCAGGCAGACTCTCGCTTGCCGTATGAAGGGTCTCAAGTGGAAGTTCGAAGAAAACTGGGCGTCGACCTTTGTAGCGGTAGGAGGTCTGCTGAATGTGGTAGCTTCCTCCAAGATCATTCCCGAGAAGCCGGTCATTCTCGGCGAACATGGTTTTCAAGCCCTCAACACGCTGTTCCCAATCCTTATTGTGCTGGCGCCATTCCTCTTATCAGCGTTGAACGCCATTGCCAAGGAACCCAAGAAGAACGGAAAACTGATCCTGGAAGAGGATGGAAAGACGCCATTGTTGGTTCTGCCGTTTGTTATAGGCAGCGCGGTCGTTACTTGGGCTGTTGTAGGAGAGCTGCTCACCCTGATTGTTCTGTTCCAGGAGTTGTTCAATGGGGATTACATCTCAGGTGCCGTGACCCAGGTCTCCCAGGTGATGTTCCTCCTGATCGGTCTGCTCGGGCTGTTTTATGCCTGGGAGAAGATTATCCAGACCTCGCTTTCTGCTAAGACGCCCGAAGAACTGCAGGAGGCCGCAGAGCCCTCCGGGATCGTCAAGGCTTCACGTGGCGTGGAGAAAGTTGAACGGCCTGTTTACTTGCCGTAGGTCTATAAGAAAAGGAACATGAAAATGCCTACTTACGTCGAATACGATATGGGTGATGGCACGACCGTCATGATCGAAGCAACCGAAGAAGAAACCGGGGGGATCGTCCGGGCATCCCGCAAGCCGGGAGAAGCGGCTGTGGTAAAAGCGAAGAAGAGTTTCCCAGATGCCTTCAAGGCTGTCAAGAGCCAAGCGAAGATACTGATCGCTGAATTAGATAGCCTGAAGGTCAGCGAGGCAGAGATCAAGTTCGGGATCAATACGGTTGGCGAAGTGGGCAACCTGGCGATTGGTAAGCTCGGTGTGAATGTCAATTACGAAGTGACTTTGAAGTGGAAGATGCCTGAGAAGAAAAAAGAAAGCTAGTGGGTCGGTTGACACGATTGCTGCCATTCTTACTCATCAAAATTAACCCTACCCATGGCGATTTTTCCTGATCTTAGCCTGTATAGGGTCACAGATGGGCTTCGGTATACACCTCGGCAATGGCGATACCCATGCCAATCGCCCCACTAGTCCGTAGAACTGAGCTGCCGCGGCTGCCAGAACAAGCCAGAGTAAAGCAGGAACGCGATTCTCCGATTCGAAGTCTTTGCCTTTCTATCCTCAGGTTGCGCCAACGCCTACAGGAAGGCTGCTGTACCTGCGATTATCCAGACGATCCTTGCTGAGAATGCCCATTCCCCGGCCCCCCGTTTTCACAACCCAAAGAATAGAATTCCTGCCATGGCGAAAAACGCCAAAAATGAGGAACAAGAAAAGCATTCCGCGCTTCGTCGTCGTGTTTTCCCTCAGGTCATACGGCTGTTACCTGTGGGCATCGCAAAAGCGCACCAACGGCCTGGCTCACCGGCGAGCGTAGCGACCGTCCCCTGGAACCGGTGTTCTCCGTCGCTTCTATCGGGCCTTCTCTTGCTTGCGCGTATCGACTACTATCGTTTGTGCGATCAGATCGTGGACACTCTGCCGCCGTTTGTTCAAGAACATTGTTAGGATATAGATTCCGATCAGAACATACACAATCAGGATGCCTGAACGCAGACCAGGCGAGGAATCCCACCACAACGGAACAGGCAGCATGAGTGTCAGATGTGTCAATTCCCAGGGGATCAACTTGATCACGGTGCGGATGATGGCCCTCCCAAAGCCGATTCTAGCACCCCTGAGATTCGTTACCTGCAGCCTGAACAGTCGTTTCCCTGGAGTTGCTTTATGGGATGAACATTCACCAAGCGCGAAATACAGCCAAACGGGCAAAGAGATACTCAAGACCACCCATAGCTCAATCTGTGGGCCAGTATGCAGAAGGTTGTAGGGGAAGCCCTGACCCACCAGAAAAATGACCCCCTGTAAAGAGATGAGCACCACCGACAGAAGAAAGTAATCCAAAAGATAGGCAGCAATACGCCGTCCGATGCTGGGAGATGTCCTTTCGAGGATAGGCATGGTATTGTCTCTTTCTGTTGGGTTTCTCTCATCGAACGGGCCGAAGGCCTGTCTCATCGGCGGGAGCGGAGCGACCGCCCGCTGGAGCCGGCACCGGGCTGTGTTGACGTTTCTTCTTTGCCCAAAAGCGTATAACGCATCGTCTCAAGCAACTGATAATCCCAGATCTGGATTTCGTAGTTGATATGCTGCGCTTTATACTTCTGATGGATTTGTTCAATCATCGAAAATGGGAAGACCTTGTTATGGTCTTCTAAAACAACATGACCATTCCCATCTCCTCGGCACGGTATTCCTGATTCCATTGCCCTTTTCCAATATGCGCTGTGACTGTCGTTCAGGGTAAATGTGATGTTTCTGATGTCTTTGATATCCTGTATCTTTATCACCAGTACATGAGGTTCTATTTCACCATGGTTCATTCTTTGCTGTCCCAATTCGATGGCCTTCTGCTTTGTCATGTTGGGATAAAGATAAAAGTATACAGGGATTTTTTCCTTCAAGCTCCCGTATTCATGTGTGTAGTCCTCATACAGTTCTTTTTCGACGAATCGTCTTCTCTTCAAATAATCATGCCGTTCGCTTTCGGCGAATCTTGGCCAATACCACCCTTTTTGGGATGCGATCTTATCGCAAATTTCAGCTACCTGGGAAATTCCTGCCATCGTGATCGTCTTGAAAAGGGTTTCTTTGTCATTGAAGAAATGAACAAGAAGTTGCAGGTCATCATCCATGTTTTTCACGATCCCCTATTCTACGGTCCAATGGTGTCCGTTCTCCTCTGGTGGGCGGGACGAGGCAGCGCCATTTTGACGGAACCAACTTTTCACCAACGCAACTGCTTGAAAACGCGGCGGCTCCCACCAGTCGGGCGCACGCTGTTTGGGAAAAGCTGCATGAGCAACTCGTTTGGTCATCTCGGGTGTCGGTCCGGCGGGGCTTGTTTTTAAGGGCCTCTCGCACCCCGCACTTTTTTCGAAGGGCGCCATGATCCTCGTAATCGGCAACAACATCCCCATTGGGGCGGCTCCATCGCTTCCACCTGCTTTACGGCAGCTTCAGTTCAGCGCTTTCTGCAAGAAGCAGTTATCGGCGCCCATCCCAAAGGAGTGCTATTTTCCAAAAGTGGAACGGTTGTTCTCGCTGCCTTGGTCCACAATTCCTCAGGGTATTGGAGTGATCAGGCCGGCCGGGTTGGGTGTCGGCGGGAGTTCGGCATCGTATCCCGTGTGGCCTCGGAAGGTGAAGAAGGTCACCCGACCGGGGATGATCTGGACCTCGGCCTGTCTGTCGAAGGCGCCGTAGTAAATATGAATCGTGTAAATGCCGGCCGGCAGGTCGCTCAGGACCAGGTTTTCGTTGTAGTAGGGATCGGGGTTGATCGCCTCGGATCCATAGGTGCGCACCGTCCAGCGCTGCCCGGTCTCGTTGGAGTCGACGAAGACCTCATAGCTGGCCAGCCGAGAGTTGCGGGTGTCCATCACCCGTCCGACGAGCACGCCCCAGCCCTGGGGGGGGGCCATCCAGAGCTCGGGGTTATAGGTTGCAAAGAACTGGTCGCTGCCAACCCGAACCTCGAAATGCAGATGCGGGCCGGTGGCATGGCCCGTGTCGCCGACGTTGCCCAGCACGCCGCCGGTGTCCAGCCACTGGCCGGCGATCACGTCGATCTCGGAGAGGTGGGCATAGACGGTGAAGAGCGGTTGGCCCTGGTAGCCGAAATCGTGGCGCAGGACGACGGCCCGGCCATACGGGGATCCGGGATCGTGGATGAACAATCCCCAGTCAGCCCAGATGACCGTTCCCGGGCCGGCGGCGATGACATCGCTGCCGTATTCGGCCGAGATATCCACGCCGGTGTGGACCTGTCCATTGTTGAAGAACACGCCGCCGTAGCGGTAGCTGGGCAGCGGCCAGTTGACCTCATCGGCGGCGATGGGACGCGAGAAATAGAAGTGATCGTATGGCCCTGGAGCCCACGGGACCGGGTAGAGCGGCGGGCGCCAGGCCGAAACCAGCGCGATGGCTGGCGGGACATCGAAGCGCACCGTTCCCGGGGTGGGAGTGGCCGCCGGGGTTCCCAGGTTGATCACCGCCGTGCCCTCGGCCTGCGAACTGGAGGAGAATGGCGGCTGGAGCTCGGCTGGATCGTGCGGGGTCGCGGTAGAGGTGGCGAAGACTGCCAGGGTGGGAAGCGTCTCGCCGGCAGCTGCCGGGCCACAGGCGGCCAGCACGAGCAGCAGGAGCAGGGTGGGTACTGTGAAGGTGTTCGGCCCGGTGTTTTTCATGGCGGTCTTGTCTGGCAGCGCGCAAGCGGTTGCGGCCTCAGGGGGTGAAGGTCGGGCGCGGGGTGGGGGTGCGGGTCGTGGTGGGAGTCTGGTACCCGCGCGGCGTACGGGTAGGGGTGCGGGTGGGAGGAATGACCAACGTGGGGGTGATCAACGCCTCGGGCGGATAGAGTTCGAGCATCGCCGAGCGCCAGTCCAGGCCCTGGGTCATGGCGAATTCGTTGAAGCGGATGCCGTTAAAATAGGAACGCCAGTTGGCCAGGGACGGCAGGCGTTCCCAGCCGTACTGGGCGGCCAGGGCGGTCAGGTCCAGCCAATAACCCGGCGGGACGCTCGTCATCAGGGTTCCGCCCTCTTCGTAGGCCGAAGGGTCGCCCGAGTAGCGGGTGCTCAAATCCCAGGGGACCTGGGTGAGAGGTTCGCCTTGCGAGCCGTCGCGGGTCCGGGCGCGCAGGTAGACTCGCCAGTAGGTCTGGGCCCCGAAATCTTCGCGCACCACTGCGATCCAGCCCGCGTTGACCAGCACCGGGCTGAGGCTGAAGGCCCGGCCGGTGTAGAGCCAGTCCTCGCCCAGGCCCGGTTCCAGGACGGTGGTCAGCGGAACATAGGCGTTCTCCAGGCTGCCGAGGACATCCCAGCCGACCTCCGAGGCGACCCGCAGCCGCAGGGCCTGGAAGGCCTCGTCCACCATGTCGTGCAATTGCGGGTTGGGTGCTTCCACGTCCTGCAGGGGCACCAGGTTGGCGCGGCCGCCGGGTACATCAGGGGGAGGGGTGATCCCGGTCTGGAAGAGCGCGGGCGGGGCGGCCAGGGCCGCGCTGGCCAGCGGGCCCGGTAAGGGCAGGGGCAGGGCCGGCAGGGCGACCAGGCCATGCAGCAGGCCGGGAACCAGTGTCGGCGGCAGGCGCAGTTCCCCGCTGGCGACGGCGTATGCGGTCAGGTAGGTCTGGTTGGGAGTTGGCAGGCGGGTGACGATCAAGTTCTGCCCCTGCCATATGGGCCAGTCGCCGGTGCCGAGCCAGCGGGCGGCGATCTGCGGCTGGGTGCTGTCCCAGATGTAAACGCCGGTCAGCCCGCTATCGAACGAGGCGGCCCCCCAGGCCAGAAAGGACCCGTCAGGGGACCAGGCCGGATGGGACTCGATCGTCTCCGGGCTGCGGCTGACATTGGAAAAACGTTCCGCTCCGACCTGGTTGAGATCGGCAATCCATACTTCCGGCTCCCCGCTGCGATTGGAGATGAAGGCGACATGCCTCCCGAGGGGCGACCAGACCGGGGCATAGTCGGCGGCCGGGTCAGCGGTCACAGGCAGGGGCGGGGAGGCCAGGTCGGTCACCGAGCGGACATAGATCTCCATGTTGTCGTTGAGGTACGTCGCGTAGACGATCCACTGGCTGTCCGGCGACCAGGAGGGCGCGGCCTCGTACTCGGGCGTGTCGGTCAGGCGGACCACCTGGCCAGTCTCCAGGCTGAGGGCATACAGGTCCCAATAGCCGTTGCGGCGCGAGGCATAGGCGATCCATTTGCCGTCCGGGCTGAGAGCCGGGGTGATGTCGTCCCACGGGTCGGCGGTCAGGCGGGTCAGCGGCAGGCCCTGGGGCGAGTAAGCGAACAGGTGGTAGTGACCGCCCTCGCTGAGAGACATCAGCACCAGTCCAGGGATCTCGACGGGGATG
Organism: Anaerolineales bacterium; assembly: GCA_016934715.1. Taxonomy (GTDB): domain Bacteria; phylum Chloroflexota; class Anaerolineae; order Anaerolineales; family Villigracilaceae; genus JAFGSI01. The sequence continues at coordinate 37,567 of JAFGSI010000085.1, read as the reverse complement.
GCCGGGCTTACGGGCGCCAGGGGCGTGGCCGAAGGCATGCCGGTCGGTAAGGGCAGTTCGGCCGGGACCTCGGTGCTGACGGCCGCTGTGGGAGTCGCCTCGCAGCCGGTCGCGCCGGCAACCAGCAGGCTCAGGCCGGTCAGGAGGAGAACGATTCGTGGATAAAGGGCGGGTTTGTTCATGGGCCGGGTTGTGGCAGGCTGAAGAGGATCATCGGATCAAAGGGCTGGTACTGGCCGCTGACGAACCAGGTTTCGTAACTGGCCATTTCGGCGGGGGTGGCGTCGGCGCTGTAGTAGGCCATCTCGGTGAAGGTGAATCCCGGTGGCCCCCAGCGGGTCTCGAGGTGCAGGTGCGGGGCGACCGTCCAGCCGGTCAGGCCGACCCGGTTGAGGAGGTCCCCGCAGGCGACCGGCTGTCCGATCTGCAGATCGGACGGGTCGGCCAGGTGGGCGTACTGGTGGTAGACCGAGTTCCCCGGCGGGATCCCCAGGGCCTCGATCAGGGCCGGGGGCAGCCGTGTATGGGGCGTCTCAAGGGTGATCATGGTCCCGTGAGGTGGGCGATCGATGACGAAGCCGGCCACCCGGCCGTCCATCAGCGCCTGGACGGGATCGTACAGGGATGATTCTTCCTCCCCCAGCGACCAGTGACCGAAGTCGACGCCGAAATGGTTGTCGGGGGGAAAGGGGTTGAATTCCCAGGAGATCAGCAGGGGCAGCTGCTCCAGCGGATGGCGGGTCAGCGGCGAACAGATCGAGCTGGCCGGGATGGAGGTCGCGGTCGTGACCGCGGTCGGGCTGGGGGCGGGCGTGCGGGTCGCTGACGGGATGCGTGTGCCGGTCGGGGTGGCGGTTGGGACAGGCAGGGGGGTGGGAGTCGCCCGGCAGGCCATGAGCAGGACGAGGCTCAGCAGACAGGCGAAGGGGGTCCAGGGAGGGGCCGGGATTTTCATGGGCTGGCGGGCGAGAGCGCGAAGGTGATTGCCCGGCGGTCCACCTCGCCGTGCTCGACGTACGAGAGCACGGCGGTCAGCGTATAGATGCCTGGAACCTCGACCGGTTTGCGGACGTGGAAGGTCAGTTCGAGGACCCAACTCACCGGCCCGACGATGCTTGCTGAGCCGCAGGGCGACCCATCGGGATCGGTCAGGGTCAGTTCCAGGTCGGGGCGCTGTTCGAAGGGGGTCAGTTCCAGGTGCAGGCGCAGCCGCTGGCCGTCGGAAGATGGCTCAGCCCGCAGGTCCAGCAGGCGGGTCCTGGCCGGGGGCAGGCGCTCGATGTCGGGATCCAGAAAGAACTCCATGGCCGGAATTATAACCAATAAACACTTGTTTTTTGAGCATGGAACCGGGCCGTTAGGGACGAACCCCAAACGGCCCGATCCCCAAATTGGAGATCGGGCCGTTTGGGATGGATGGGCAGGGCTCAGCCGTTCTTGGACTGGAAGTCCTTCATGAAGGCGACCAGGGCCTCGACGGCCGGCAGGTCGACCGCGTTGTAGATCGAGGCGCGCATCCCTCCGACCGAGCGGTGGCCCTTGACGCCGATCATGGCCTGCTTTTTGGCCTCGGCGACGAAGGCGGCTTCCAGTTCCTCGCTGGGCAGGCGGAAGGTCACGTTCATCAGCGAACGGGCTTCGGGGGCGGCGTGGCCTCTGTAAAAACCGCCGGATTCGTCGATGGCCTTGTAGATCCGGTCGGCCTTGGCGCGGTTGCGTTTTTCCATGGCCTGCAGCCCGCCCAACCCCTTGACCCACTTGAAGACCAGACCGACGATGTAGATGCTCCAGCAGGGCGGCGTGTTGAGCAGCGAGCCTTCGGCAGCCAGGGCCTTGTAATTGAGCAGGCTGGGCAGGTTCTCGGGAACGCGCTCGAGCAGGTCCTCGCGGATCATGGTCACGACCACCCCTGCCGGGCCGGCATTCTTCTGGGCGCCGGCGTAGAGCAGGCCGTATGGGGAGACATCCAGCGGGCGGCTGATGAAATCAGACGAGACATCGCACACCAGCGGGACCCCGGCCGGGGGCTCCGGCTGGGCGGAGAACTCGACGCCGTGAATGGTTTCGTTGGCGGTGAAGTGCAGGTAGGCAGCCTGGGGGTCCAGGTCGAGCTCGGTCTGGGCCGGGAGGCGGTTGAAATGATCTGCCTCGGTGGTGGCAGCTGCCCGAGCGGTTCCGGTCAGCCGGGCTTCCTTGAAAGCCTTCTTGCCCCATGCGCCGGTGACAATGTAGTCTGCCGATCCGCCCGCCGGGCGCAGGTTCATCGGGATCATCGCAAACTGCAGGGTGGCGCCACCCTGCAGGAACAGGACCTTGTAATTGGCCGGGATCTGCAGCAGGTCGCGCAGGTCGGCCTCGGCCTCCTGGAGGATGGCCTCGAATTCCTTCGAGCGATGGCTGATCTCCATTACAGACATGCCGGTACCTTTATAATCGAGCAGTTCGGCCTGGGCTTGCTGCAGGACCTCCAGCGGCAGGGCTGCCGGACCAGCATTGAAGTTGAATGCACGTTTCGCAGACATGAGTTCTCTCCTGAATATGTGAATTTCCGAGCGAATGCGTCCCTGATTATATCCCCAAGTGGATTGAAACTACAGAGTACTGCGAAAATGTCTGCATCCAGATCTTGGTTTGTATTCTGTTGTGGGGCGCACCCGTTCGGATATTCTGCCGGAAGGTTTTTTTCGACGCAATTGTGGATACGTCTGGAAATATTGATTGACAATCTTCGGTCGCATTGATACAATCGCCCACGTGCAATTTTGCGCAATCCCGAATCCCGGGGTGGGCGAAACTGTTCGATGAGCTTGTGTTCATCGTGTCTATTTGATGTCTCCTGAGGAGGAACCCATGAAGATCCTGATCTGTGACAAGACTGAAAAAGAGGCCGTCGAGCGGATGCGCGCGGCTGGCCTGGAAGTGGACGTCCGCGACGACATCACTCCCGAGGAATTGCCCGGCGTCCTGCCGGCTTACACTGGATGCGTGGTCCGCAGCCGGACCAAGATCCGCCAGCCGCTGATCGATGTCTGCCCGAACCTGAAGGTCATCGTGCGCGGCGGCGTCGGCCTGGACAACATCGATGCCGATTACGCCAAGTCGAAAGGCATCGCGGTGCTCAATACACCCCAGGCCAGTTCGGCCTCGGTGGCCGAACTGGCGATCGGCTTCATGTTCGCCCTGGCGCGCTCGATCTGCCAGACGACCGCCTCGATGAAGGCTGAGAAATGGGAGAAGAAGGCTTTCGTGGGTTCCGAACTGGGCGGCAAGACCCTGGGCATCCTCGGCCTTGGCAACATTGGCCGCGAGGTGGCCCGGCGGGCCAATGCCCTGGGGATGAGCGTGGTCGGGTATGATCCCTACATCAAGGACGCTGCCCACGTGACCCTGGTCACACTCGACGAATTGCTGGTCCAGTCCGATTACATCACCCTGCATCTGCCCAGGACCAGCGAATCGGCCAATATGCTCAGCACCGAGCAGTTCGCCAAGATGAAGGACGGCGTGCGGATCATCAACTGCGCCCGGGGTGGGGTCGTGGACGAGGAAGCCCTCTATGCTGCCCTGACCGGCGGCAAGGTCGCCGGGGCTGCATTGGACGTCTTCGCCGAGGAGCCGCCCAGTGACTATAAGCTGCTCAAGCTTGACAACGTCATCGGTTCACCCCACATCGGCGCGGCGACCACGGAGGCCCAGAGTCGCGTCGGCGACGAAGTGGCCGAGAAGCTGATCGAATTCGCCAAGACACACTGACAGGATACTGGGGCGACCGCCGGGTCGCCCCAACCCTTTTCATGCGGAATACTCATATGAAGATCATCCATGACGTCGGTGTTCAGGTCCCCCAGGTCCTCCTGCCCAGGGCCGGCGTGGACCTCAACAAGTGGGCGGTCATCGCCTGCGACCAGTTCACCTCCCAGCCGGAATACTGGCAGGCGGTCGAACAGATCGTCGGCCCGGCGCCCTCGACCCTGCACCTGGTCCTGCCGGAGGTCTATCTCGAGCAGCCCGGGGAGGCCGAACGCATCAGGCGCATCCAGGCGACGATGCAGCAGTACCTGGACGAGACCATCCTGCAGCCGCGCGACGGGTTGATCTATGTGGAGCGCACCTTCGAAGGACGCACCCGGCGCGGGATCATGCTGTGCCTCGACCTGGAGCATTACGACTACACCCGCGGCTCGACCAGCTTGATCCGGGCCAGCGAGGGGACGATCGTTGAGCGCCTGCCTCCACGCATGAAGATCCGCCGCGGGGCGGCGCTGGAACTCCCCCACATCCTGGTCTTGATCGATGACCCCTCCTGTACGGTCGTCGAGCAGCTGGCCGTGGCCAGGGACCGCCTCGAACCGCTGTACGCTTTTGACCTGATGCAGGGCAGCGGACACCTGTGCGGCTATGCCGTGAGCAAGGCTCTGGAGGCCGGGGTGGTTGCCGGCTTGCGCGGCCTGGCCCGGCCGGAGGCCTTTGCCAGCAAGTACGGGGTCCCCAGCGACACACCGGTGCTGCTGTTCGCCATGGGGGATGGCAACCATTCGCTGGCCACCGCCAAGGCGGTCTGGGAGGAACTCAAGCCCACCGTCGGCATGGATCACCCGGCCCGCTATGCTCTGGTGGAGATCGAGAATGTCCACGACGAGGGGCTGGAATTCGAGCCGATCCACCGGATCCTGTTCGGTCTGCGGAAGGATATTCTGGCCGCCCTGGAGGCGTCCTGCGGGCCGGTCAACTATATCCCGGTGCCGAGCGCCGGGATGATGGTGCGGCGGGTGGACGAGCAGCGCGGCCCGGCGCAGCTGGTCGGGATGATCGGGGGTGGCAGCGGCCGGAACTATGGGGTGGTCGAGATCGTCCGTCCGGGGTCCAACCTGCCGGTTGGGACGCTGCAGGCCTGCCTGGATTCGTTCCTGAGGGACGGTGGAGCCGAGAAGATCGACTACGTCCACGGCAGCGAGGTGATCTGCGAACTGGGCGCTCAGGAGGGCAACCTCGGCTTCTATGTTCCCGGAATGCACAAGGCGGATCTTTTCAAGACCGTCATCCTCGACGGGGCCCTGCCGCGCAAGACCTTCTCGATGGGTGAGGCGCAAGAAAAAAGATTTTATATGGAAGCGCGGAAGATTATCTGAGGATCCGCGCCGCGGCAGCTCCCCGGGAAGCTTGGCCAGACAAAGAGCCGGTCCTAGCGACCGGCTTTCAATTTCTTCAGGGCAGTTTCGAAATCTTTCGGGTAGGGGGCGCTGAAGGCGAGCGGCTGGCCGTCGAACTCGAATGCCAACCTGTAGGCATGCAGAGCCGGACGGTTTATGATTTCTGTTGGCGGCGCGCCGTAGAGCGAGTCGCCCAGGAGAGGCAGGCCAAGCGCCGCGGCGTGGGCCCGGATCTGGTGGGTGCGGCCGCTGGCCGGAATTGCCTCCAGCAGGGCCGCGCTGGCGAAGCGCTCGCCGACCCGGAAGCCGGTTTCGGCGGATTGGCCGCGGGCGTGGTCGACGACCGTCCGCTGCGGGCGTCCGACGCCTGGGCGCAGGCGGTGGCGGGCAGTGCGCTCTTCCCAGTTGGGGGTGTTGGTGACCAGGGCGTGGTAGACCTTGTGCACGGCCCGGCTCTCGAACAACAGGCTCAGAACCCGGTGGGTCTCTGCGTCGCGGGCAAAGACGATGACACCGCTGGTGACCTTGTCCAGCCGGTGGACGATCCAGACTTTGCCGTATTCGGTCTCCAGCAGGCCGCGCAGGTGCGGGGCTTGGCGTTCCCAGCCCTCGGGAATGGTCGCCAGGCCGGCCGGCTTGTCCACGGCCAGCAGGTGGGCGTTTTCGAACAGGAGGTTGACAGACATGCCCTGATTGTAACCCGGATCAGGCCATTGGCCGGAGATGGGTCGTGCGCGGGAGGAGGCTGCGGATCCCGCAGGCGTGCCGGCAGAAGACCGTCCAGATATTTCCGCTGCAGTGCTGGAGCGTGACGACCAGCCCCAGCCAGGCCATCTCCAGCCAGGCGGACATGCTGCGGCGCTCGGGGTACGCGGCGCGCAGCCGGTAGCCGTCGCGTTCGATGGCTGTCAGGATGCGCTCGAAGCGGGCGCAGTACCAGACCCCGGCCAGGCGGGCGCGCAGGACGGGCAGGGTGTCGATGTAGCCGCGGCCGACCCGAAAGCAGCGCCGGGCCTCGATCACCCGGGCACGCACCCAGTCCTGGAAGGAGTCGCTCCCGGGATCGATCGGGTCCAGGCCGCGCTCGTCCAGGTCTTCCAGGGGGACGTTGATGTAGCCATGGGCCAGATCTTCGAGCGTGTCGCGCAGCATATGGGTGATGTGTGCCCCGACGACTGCCAGGGTGCGGGGGGCAGTGCGCGGGAAGGGATGGCCGTTGGCGATAAAGTACAGCAGTCCGTCCATCACGGCGGTCGCCAGGCACTTCGTATAGGCGTCCATTTCTCCCCGGCTGATGGGCTGCCCGCGGCGACCGGCGTCGAAGGTGATCACGGCCATGAAGTTGTGGATGAACGAGCGCAGCCCGCTTTCGGGTGCACGGTCATGGGCGATCAAATCGGCGAGCAGGGCTTCCTCGGGGCCCAGGTCGGTGGGACGCTCGCCGCGGTATAGCCGTTCGACCAGGTCCTGCTGGCGGGAGAGAAAGGCCTGCGCTTCGCCTTCCGGGAGGCCGGCCAGGTCGATCCTGTCGTCGGCCCAACGGAAGTAGGCGTACGCGCGCAGGCAGTCGTCGGCCAGGTCACGGTCGGCCAGGAGCCGGGCGGTCAGATAGGATTGCTTGCTGCTGGCCCAGGTGATCGAACGGGCCAGGGCGGCGGTGGTGTTCATGGAGAGTCTCCTCCTGCCCCGGAGCCGGGTGGCTCCCCTCCGTGGGGCGTGATTTTGGTGGTCAGGCGCCGGTCTCTGCCAGGATGCGCTCGCTGGCCAGGCGGGCGGAGACGAGCACGGTCGGGACCCCTGTGCCGGGGTGGGTGCTGGCACCGACGAAGTACAGGTTGTGGTAGCACCTGTGGCGGTTGGCCGGGCGGAAGTAGGCCATCTGGGTCAGCCGGTGGCTCAGGCCGTGGGCCGAGCCGCGGGTCAGGTTGTAGCGGCGCTTCCAGTCCGGTGGGACGAGGCCGACCTCGACCTTGATGTGGGATTCGAGATCCGCCATTCCCAGCCCGGCCAGACGGCGCAGGATGTACTGCCGGGCGCGTGCCTGGATCGCCGGCCAGTCCTGGGGGGCGTCTTCGTTCATGTGCCCGACCGGGACAGCGAGGTAGAGCGAATCGCACCCGGGCGGAGCGGCGGTCGGGTCGAGACGGGCCGGAGCATGCATGTAGAAATTCGGCTCGGTGGGCATGGTCGCTTTGCCGAAGACATCCTCGAAACTCCGGCGGTAGTCGCCCGCGAAGAGCAGGTTGTGCGGGGCCAACTGCGGGTATTGCCTGTCCAGGCCCCAGTAGAACATGACCGTGGCGCAGCCGTACTCCTTGCGGTCGATCCGGTCGGCGGTCCCGTCGTCTGGCAGCAGGTGGCGGTAGACGTAGCCCAGGTCGGCGTTGGCGACGACCACCTCGGCGGACAGGGCTCGCCCGTCGGCCAGGAGGACGCCGCTGGCGCGCTTGCCCTCGACCTGGATCTGCTCGACGGGGGCATTGTAGACGAACTCGACGCCCAGGTTTTCGGCGATCCCGGTCAGGCGCTCGGCGATGGTGTACATGCCGCCGGCTGGGTAGTACAGCCCGTCGGTCAGTTCGGTGGCCTGCATCAGCGAGTAGACCGCCGGGGCCTGGTAGGGGCTGAGGCCCATGTACATGTCCTGGAAGGTGAAGGCCATCTGCAGCTTCCTGGTCCTGAAAAAGCGACCGGCGTAAGCGCTGTGGAGGGTCGTGGCTTTCAAGCGCAGGAAAAGGGCGAGCATGCGCGGGTTGATGAACTCCGGCAGGGAGTAGAAGCCGCGGTTGATCAGGTTGGGCAGGGCGAGTTCGTAGTGGCGACGACCCTCGCCCAGGTAGTGCAGCAGGCGCTCGAAGGCCCCGGGCTCGACCGCCTCCACCTGGGCCATCAGGGCGTGCATGTTGGAGGTCAGGTGGAACTGGGTGTCATCTTGAAAAACCAACTGGTAGGTGGGGTCGATGCGGTGCAGGTCGAGGTGATCCTCCATGCGCTCGCCCAGGGCGGCGGAGGTCTCGGCGTACAGCTCGGGCATCAAGAACAGGGTCGCGCCGGTGTCGAAGCGGTAGCCGTCGATGACCATCTGGCCGCAGCGTCCACCGGACTTCTCGTTCTTTTCGACGACCTTGACCTGCCAGCCGCGACGCGCCAGGCGGGCGGCCGTGGCAATCCCGGCGATGCCGGCCCCGACCACCAGGGCCCTCGGTTTCCCATTGCTTTCATTCATGGTCCTGCACCTCTCAGCGATTGGCATGCTCCTGCCCAAGCGGCTCTCGCGTGAGCAGGGGGACGAATGTGTAGATATACGCAGGAGGGTTGGTTTTGGATGCAGGAAAAAACGCCGGCAGGGCTCGCAGTGATCCCGAAATCGGAGAAAATCCCCCCCTTTTTTCTTGACATTAACGTTACGTTATGGTTTATGATGGCCGCATGGCGTACACTGTAAAGCGGCTTGCCACCTTGGCCGGGGTCAGCATCCGGACGCTGCACTACTACGATGAGATCGGGCTGTTGAAGCCCGAATCCGTCCGCCCCAACGGCTACCGCGAGTATGCTGACGAGTCGTTGTTGAAACTCCAGCAGATCCGCTTCTACCGTGAATTGGGCCTATCCCTGGGGCAGATCAAGGCCATCGTCACTCGCCCGGACTTCGACGCCTTGTCGGCGCTCGAGTCCCACCGCCAGGCACTGCAGGGCCAGGTTGAACGGTTGGGGCGTCTCCTCCGGACCGTGGATGACACAATTTTGCATTTGAAAGGACGAAAAGAAATGGACAGGAAACAGCTCTTCGAAGCCTTTTCGGAGGAACAGCAGGAACAGTATGCGAAAGAGGCCGAGCAGATGTATGATCCCGAGATCGTGCGCGCCTCGCAGAAGAAATGGAAATCCTACACGGCCGCAGACAAGCAGCGGATCGGGGACGAGGGCAACGCAGCTTACCAGGCCATCGTCGCCGCCATCCCGTTGGGGCCATCCAGCCCGGAGGCGCAGGCCGGGGTGGAACGCTGGCGCCGGCACATGGACTCCTTCTGGACTCCCGGCCTGGAACAGCTGCTTGGCCTGGCCGAGCTCTACAACAACGACCCGCGCTTCAAGGCAAACTTCGACAAGGTCGACCCCCGCCTGGCGGAATTCATGCGCGCCGCGGTAACGATCTATGTGGAGAGGAAGAAATAGAATACGTGGCGGCCGGAAGGCCGCCACTACGCTTGGTGCGCCAGCCAGCGCAATTTCAGCCAGTGATGGCTGTCAGGCCGGGCCCAGGGATGATGGACGCGCACCCGTTCCAGGGCCTCTTTGGCGCGGAGGCCTTCGAGCAAGATCAGGGCTGCGCAGCAGATGGTGACCGAGCGGTTCAGGCCAGCCACGCAGTGGACCAGCAGGCGCTGGCCGGCCAGCAGGCGTTCGACGACCCAGCCGGCCTCCTGGCGGATCTCGTCCAGGCTCATCCCGGCCTGGCCTTCACCCTTGTGGGACCAGCGGTCGGCCGGATGGGGCCCTTCGAGATCGGTCCAGCGGCTGGCTTCCTCTCCCAGATTGAGGACGGCGTCCACCTCCGGCCTGCGGAGGGTCTGGCTGTCCAGCCCCCCGATGAACAGCCGGTGCTGGAAGGCGCGCCCGCCCAGCGTGACCCGGACCGGGTCGCCGCCGAAGCGGTGATGGACGGCCCGTGGTCGGGGGACAAGCCGATCGGGCATCGGAGGCGGTGACGACCAGTCACGCTGGAGGCCTACCGGCTGGGGATCGCCGGGAAGCCGTTCGAAGGTCAGGAGCCGGGCGAAGAATTGGAGATCGTCCGCCTCCTGGGCCAACAGGTAGAGCAGAAAAAAAGCTTCATCCCGGCCCGGTGGGCGCCAGCTGAGCAGATCGACGATCGTCCGGGAAGGGCTGTCGGCCGGCAGGCGGGACATGTCTCTGTAGAACGAATTTCCGTTGAGTTCGGCTACTCCCGCAAACGTGATCCGGGCCGGGCTGAAATGCCCTCGCAGGTGCTCGAAGATCGTTCCCTCCCGCTCGAACAGCTCCGCCGGGCCACTGGCCGCGAAGGCTTGAAGTTCCAGGATCAGGCTTTCCTGTCCTTCGGTATACGAATCCAGCCGGGCCCCTTGCAGGCAGGCGGCAAGGGGGGCGTGCAGGATGCGGGTGTGGATCCTGTTCCTGGACATGGCGGCTTCAGGTCACGGTCAGTTTATCCGGGGAATATTTCTCGTAACGTTTCTCTTCCACGGCCCTGCGGATGCGGTCGATGCCCTCCCAGACCTCGCTGAAGGAGGTGTAGAGCGGGGTCAGGCCGAGGCGCAGGTTGTCGGGTTCACGGAAATCGGGGATCAGGTTCAGCTCCTCGATCAGGGCCCGGTTGATGCGGTAGCCTTCCGGATGGCGCAGGCTGACATGCGAGCCGCGCCGGGCGGGGTCGCGCGGCGAGCCGAGGCTGAAGCCGAGCGGGGCCAGGAGCGTATCGGCCAGGGAGATCAGGTATTCGCTGAGCATCAGCGACTTGGTCCGCAAGGCCGGCATGCCGGCCTCCAGCAAGGGGGCGAGGGCGGTTTCCATGGCCAGCAGCGACATGATCGGCTGTGAGCCGCTCAGGAAACGGGTCACGCCAGGGGCGGGGACATAGTCCAGGCCAAAAGCGAAGGGCTTTTGCTGCCCCCACCATCCCCAGATCGGCGAGACGACCTGTTCCTGCAGAGCCTCACGAACGTAGAGGAAAGCCGGGGCGCCCGGGCCGCCGTTCAGGTACTTGTAGGTGCAACCGACGGCGAAGTCTGCGTTGCAGGTGTCCAGTTCGATCGTCACTGCTCCGACGGCGTGGCTCAGATCCCAGATAACCAGCGCCCCAGAGCGGTGGGCGAGTTCGGTGATGGCGGCCATGTCGTACAGGTAGCCGGATTTGAAGGTCACGTGAGAGAGTGTTACCAGGGCGGTCTGCGCGTCGAGGGCAGCTGCCAGGGCGTCCAGGTCGGGGGTCACGTCGCCGTCGCGCGAGCCGATCCGGAGAATGGCATGCTGCCCTCCCCGACCTTCCCCCTGCGAGCGGGAGAGCAGGCGCACCAGGCCCTGCAGGATGTACAGATCGGAGGGGAAGTTGAGCGTGTCGGTGATGATCTTCGTCCGCCCGGGGCGCAGCTCGAGCGCCGCAGCGGCCAGCTTGAACAGGTTGATCGAGACCGTGTCGGAGGCGATCACCTGCCCGGGGGCGGCACCGATCAGGGGGGCGATCTTTTCGCCGATCCGGCCGGGGGCCTGCCACCAGTCCTGGTTGTAGCCGCGGATCAACTCGCGGCCCCACTGGTCCTCCACGGCCTGGCGCAGGCGTTCGGCCGCGGCCAGAGTCAGACGGCCGAGCGAGTTGCCGTCCAGGTAGACCAGGTCGGGGTCGGGGATGGCGAAGCGGGAACGGTAGCCGGCCAGGGGATCACGGGCGTCGAGCCGGCTGGCGAAGTCGGAAGCGGGAGAGAAGTCCACCGGCCTGGCCTTAGCGCTGGGGAGCGGTTCTCTTCGGCGCGCTGCAGGCGGTCTGGAAGCCCACAAAGATGGCGATCGCGTAGAAGAACAGGTCCATCGGGTTGAAGGCGAAGCGAAATAGTTCGACGATGATCCCGGGGTCAGCGGCGATGATGCTGATCACCTCGAAGAAGTGCAGCCCGTATTCCCGGGCGAGGACGCTGCCGTAAAAGATGAAATTGCCCAGCAGGCAGCCGCCGAGCGACAGGGCGGCTGCAACCAGGCCGAAGAGGACCGAATTGCCCCTGCCCAGCAGCCTGACGCCCAGGCCGACCAGGAATCCGACCCCGATCGCCATCCAGCTGATCTGGTAATCGGTGAAGTAGGAGATGAACCCCCAGGCGGTGGCGCCGAGGACCATGCCCAACCCGCCGCCGATGAATCCCAGAATGAGGCTGGGCTGGCGAGCGAAGGGATCGTCCCCTGCGGCAGGGGAAGCAGGCGCAGGTTGGTTCATGAATCGCTCCTCTCTTGGGAAAGTTGGGCCACCCCCTGTATTATAGAAGCAAAGGGCGATTCTTCGCAACCTGACTGGCGCGGCGCTGTCTCAGCGGGCCGGGATCTTGCTCATGGCGTATTCCGCCAAGGCGGTGATGGTCAGGCTGGGGTTCACCCCCGGGTTGGCCGGGACGATCGAGCCGTCGATGATATACAGCCCGGGGTAGTTGTGGACCTGGAAGTTCGTGTCGATCACACCTGCCTCGGCATCGCAGCCCATCGGGGCCCCGCCCAGGATGTGGGCAGTGGTCGGCAGGTTCAACAGGTTCTCGCCCAGTGAGCCCATCGGGATGCCGTCGGTCAGAGCGGCGAAGGCCCGGGTCAGTTCGTGGGAGTGCTCGACCCGGGCGTTGATGGCGTGGCCGGGCTCCTCCACGGCCACCAACCCCCTGCGAAAGAGGGTAAAGAGGCTGCGTCCGAGGCGGAACTTCATGCGGTTGTCGGCGTGCTGCATGACCAGCAGGATGGTCACGTTGTGGGCCCAGCCGGGCAGGACCATGGCCTTGAGATAGTCGCGCGGATGGGTCAGGGCCCACCAGGCCGACTTGAGCATGCGGCGGAAGATGCCGTCGTCCAAGTCGACCAGCGGGGCGGAGATGAAACGCATCAGGCTGGAGCCGTCCGGGTAGCGCACCGGCTCGAGACGGGTCATCTCGTCCGCGTTGAAGATCGAGGTGATCGCCAGACCCTCGGAGTAATTGACGTCACTGCGGCGGGCGACCGAGCCGAGCAGGGCCTCCGAGTTGGTGCGAACACGCTCGCCTATGCGCGGCGAGAGGCGCTCCAGGGAACCGGTCTGGTCGCGCAGGCGCAGGAGCAGGTTCAGCGTTCCCATCACGCCGGCCGAGAAGATCACATTCCTGGCCAGCACGGATTTGCGGGGCTGGAACAGCCTGGTGGAGGAACGGGTGACGACTTCATATCTCGGGTGCTGCGGCCCATCCCGCCTGGTCCAGGGCCTGACATCCACCACCTCAGCCTCCGCAAGGACTTCGGCTCCGTTCAATTCCGCGAAGTAAAGATAATTCTTGGGCAGAGTGTTCTTGGCGTTGAACCGGCAGCCGACCATGCAGCCGCCGCAGTGCTGGCAGCCGGTGCGCTCAGGGCCGGCGCCGTCGAAGTACGGGTCGGGAACGGTCTGGCCATGCTCGCCGAAGTAGACCCCCACCTCGGTGGTGCGGAAGGTGGTTTGCATGCCGCGCGCGGCGGCGATCTGGCGCAGGACTTCGTCGGCGGGCCATAGTTTCGGGTTGCTGGTTGCCCCGAGCATTCGCCGGGCGGTCTCGTAATGGGGACGCAGGATCTCGCCCCAGGGAAGCGGTTCGTTCCAGGCCGGGGTGGCGAACGTGGCGGCGGAAGGGATCTCGAGCACGTTGGCGTAGCCCAGGCTGCCCCCGCCTACCCCGGCCCCGTGCAGGACCATGACACCCTTCAGGAGGCTGATCTGCAGGATGCCAAAGGCACGCGCCGCCGGAGCCCACAGGTATTTCCAGAACTGCCAGTTGCTGCGGGCGAAATCCTGGTCGCCGAAGCGCTTGCCTTTTTCCAGGACCAGGACGGAATAGCCTTTTTCGCGCAGGCGCATGGCCGAGACTGAGCCGCCGAAGCCGGAGCCGATGATGACGTAGTCGTAAGTTTGAGGGTTCACGCGTTTTTTCCTGTGTCAGGCATTCTTGAGCATAAAAACACCCCTCCCTCTCCGAAGTTCTGGAGAGGGAGGCGATGATTGTGGAATTCAGGAACTGCTTAGCGCGTGCCGGCCGGGGCTTCAAAATCAGCGATGAAATTCCCCGGGGCGTTCTCATACACTGTTGAGCCGGGGGTGAAGACGTGGACCCAGGAATGGCCGGGGGCCAGCGGGAAGGGGTTGCCGTTCTCGTCGACAAAGCGCATCGGACGGGTCATGCCGGTCGTCCGCTCGTACTCGCCGTTGAGCGTGGTCCAGCGCAGACGGTACATCTGTCCATTCCGGAACAGGTAGGCGTAGCCGTTGTATCCGGCCCCCATATTGACGTCGATCATGGTCGGCGACTGAACGACGTGTTCGGCAAAGGCGAAGATCAGATTCTGGAACAGCAATGTCCGGCCGGTCAGGCGGTCGCCGATGGGGTCGAACTCGTTGGGAAAATCGGGATGGTTGACGTAGCGCTCGTAGGCGCCGGCCAGCGGATTGTAGATCCACTGTGTCCGGTTGAGGTACGACCAATCCACCAGGACCTGGTTGGCAGTCGTGCCTCCGGACGGCGGGGTCGGGTCGAAGATGTTCCCCGAGTAGTTGACCGGCAGGTTGGGATTCTGATTGGCCAGGGCCAGTTCTTGAATGTCGGTGATGCCGAGCATGGCGCTGTTGACATCGTCGGCGTCATTGCCGTACTGCATCACGCAGCCGGGCAGCTGCTGCTGGACGGCCGCATAGGCGCCGGCGTAGATCAGGCACGAGCCGGGGAAGTAGTTGCGGATGTGGGCGTAGGGCAGGCGCCCCGAGCGGATCGGGCCGATCTCGGGCGGGGGCGATTCCCCGCCGCCGCCCCCTCCACCCCCGCCCCCGCCACCGCCGGGTGTCGGGGTGGGGGGCTCCTCTTCCTCCTCGACCGGGATGTACCCCACGTCCCAGTTCATGTTCGTCCCGGCGGCAGTGAAGACCGGGGTCAGACCATGCAACGGGTCGGCATCACTGTCGGTCTCTTCGTAGGCGACGTCGGGGATGGTGTAGTCCAGGCCGTTGGGCCTCTCGAAGCCGAGCATGTAGGATTCGCCGGCCTCGACGTTGAATCCATAATAGCCGTTCGCGTCGGTGGCCGTGGTTTGCAGCGGATTGCGGTCCGGGTCATAAAGGGTCACGCAAATGCCGCGGATGCCGTATTCGTCCTGGTCCTGGATGCCGTTGAGGTTGACATCGAACCAGGCATAATTTCCCAGGACGGTCTCCGCGGCCACGAAGGGCTCGGCCGGCTCTTCGCAGGAGCCGTGGCGCGGGATCTGGACCTGCGGTTCTTCACCGTAGAAGACCACCAGGAAGCGGGTTGTCCCTTCGCTGATGTAGATCTCATACACCCAGGGAGCGAAGGACGGACCGGCCTGGGGGCGGGCTGAGGGCGGGAAGTGGGTGATCGAGATCAGGACGGCCGGCAGTTGGAGCATGGACGGGTCGCTCACCGGCAGGCCGGTCAGGGGGTTGATCCCTGGAGGAAAATCCCCCTCGTCCGGGCCGAAGGCGCCGGGCTGCTGGGTCGGCTGCGGGGTCGGTTCGGGCGGTATGTAATCACCGGCACCGGGGATGCCGTTCCAGCCCTGGTATTCCTGGTTGTTCATGCCGCGCGGTTCACAGGTCTGATCGTCCGGGTCGACATCGCAGGCCTGGCCGTTGGTCATGTCGTTCGATCCACCGCCGCCACTGTAGCTGCAATGTCCTTCCAGGCAGGTAAGTGTGAACCCGTTGGGCCCGAGGTTGGTGCCCATGAAACTGCCGCGCACCGAAGCCACGCCGGAGGGAGTTTCGACCTCTAATTGCCCCTTGGTCAGCACGATCCACAACTGGCCGAGGTCCTGCCGCAGGCGGGTGAAGGCCGAATCGCCTTCCCCTTCAACGACCGCGAAGGCAAAAAAAGAATGCGGTCCAACATAGACCATCGTGCCGTCTGGTTGGAATTCGAGCGCGGCCCGCCCCAGCTCGCCGGTCTGGACCTCGGCTCCGGCCTGCAGGACCTGGCCGACGCTGGCGGGGGCGAAATCCGCCTCCGCCGCGGCGCGCACCTGAACGTCGTTTTCGAGGTTGACGATGATGACGGTCCGCACAGCGGTGGGCGCTTCTGTCTGGGGTGGTTCGGTGGGGGGGGCGGTGACGGGATTGGTGACACTTCCCCCGCAAGCGCTGATGACCAGGAAGAACAGGGTCATCAAGGATAGGAATAGGGTTTTCGATCTCATTTTTCTCCTCTCGTCCTCAAGCAACGACTATTCGCCCCAGGCCTGGCGGACGCGCCGGTACGTTTCTTCCAGGGTCTCGGGCAGGACCTTGGTTTCGGCCAGGGTCAACATGAAACTGGCGTCGCCGGTCCAGCGCGGCACGACATGCAGATGAACGTGCCCGGCGACGCCAGCCCCTGCGGCTTCACCGATATTGGCCCCCAAATTGAATCCGTGCGGCTGATATATCTGTCGTAAAACCTGCATGCAATGGGTTGCCAGTTCCATCATTTCGGCGCGGGTATCGGCCGGCAGGTCTTCGAGGGTGGGTTTGTGAAGTTTGGCCACGACCAGAAGATGACCGCCGGTATAGGGGTAGCGGTTGAGGATCACGAAGGCCTGCCGGCCGCGCCGGACGATCAGGTTTTCGGGTCCGTCTT
Organism: Anaerolineales bacterium; assembly: GCA_016934715.1. Taxonomy (GTDB): domain Bacteria; phylum Chloroflexota; class Anaerolineae; order Anaerolineales; family Villigracilaceae; genus JAFGSI01. The sequence continues at coordinate 21,066 of JAFGSI010000085.1, read as the reverse complement.
CCATCGCCTGCACGCGGCAGAAGGGACAACCCTCGGGGTGGTCCTCCAGGAATTTCATCCGCCAGGGGGCTGATATCCGTTTCATTGCGATCTGCTCATAGGATTGGTTCTGTACCCCTATTGTAGCAAAAAAAAAGTACCCGCAAATGAGAACTGCTTTGGAATCTCTTAACAGAAACTGTTGACAGCCCTCTGGAACGATAGTATTCTGGAATTGGTATGAAGCAGATGCCACTCTTCGATGCTTCGACGCGCTGGACCGTCAGCGACCTGAACCGCTACTTGCGCCAACTGCTTGAGGCAGACGGGGCCCTGCAGGGGATCTGGGTCGAGGGGGAGGTCTCCAATTTCTCGCGGCCCTCGTCCGGGCATGTCTATTTTAGCCTCAAGGACGCCGGGGCCCAGCTGCGCTGCGTCATGTGGCGCAGCGACGTTGCCCGGCTGCGCTTCGCTCCCCAGGATGGCATGGCAGTCGAGGTCCACGGGCGGATCAGCGTTTACGAGGCCGGGGGGCAGTACCAGCTCTACGCCGACCTGCTGCACCCGGTGGGCGAGGGGGCTCTCTACCGGGAGTTCCTGCGCCTGAAAGCCCTGCTGGAGGCCGAAGGTCTGTTCGATCTCCAGCGCAAACGTGAGCTCCCCGAGCGGCCGGGGCGCATCGGCATTGTCACCTCGCCCACGGGGGCGGCCCTGGGCGACATGCTCAATACGCTCCGGCGGCGAAATCCGTTGCCCGAGGTGATCCTGGCCCCGGCCCCGGTCCAGGGTGATGAGGCCCCCCCGGCGTTGGTCGCCGCCCTCGAGTCCCTGAACCGGGTGGCGAGACCTGATGTGATCCTGTTGGCCCGCGGCGGCGGTTCGATAGAAGATCTGTGGGCCTTCAACGACGAACGGGTGGTGCGGGCTGTGGCCGGGTCTGAGGCACCGGTGATCAGCGGCGTGGGCCACGAGACCGACTTCACCCTGGCTGATTTCGCCGCCGACCTGCGGGCACCCACCCCGACTGCCGCCGCCGAACTGGCCACTCCAGTAACCTTGCTGGACCTGCAGACCACCCTCATCGAGACCCGGACGCTGCTCGCCGGCTTGATCCGGGTCCAGCTGGAGCGGCGGTGCGATGTTCTGGACGACCTGCGGGCGCAAGTGCGTCTCTTCTCTCCCGCCCGTCGTTTGCAGACCGAGCGTCAGCGCCTGGACGAGTTGAGCCGCCGGGGGAACGCGGCCCAGGGATATCGTCTGCGCATCGAGGCCGAACGCCTCAAGGGGCTGGAGGCACGCCTGCTGGCGCTGAGTCCGCTCGGGGTGCTGCAGCGTGGCTTTGCCCTCATCATGCGCAAGGTCGATGGCGCCCTCGTGACCGGCGTGGCACAGGCCGGGCCAGGAACCGACCTGCGTCTGCGCCTGCGTGACGGCGAGATCGAGGCCCGCGTCATGGAAAGCGACAAGGATAAACATGCCGAAACCTGAACCTAAACCCATTGAAGATCTGACCTACGAAGAGGCCGTCGCCGAACTCGAGACCGTCGTGACCGGGCTCGAGTCCGAAGGCCGGCCGCTGGATGAGTCGCTGGCTTTGTTCGAGCGCGGCCAGGCCCTGGTGAGACATTGCGTCGTCCTGCTCGAGCAGGCCGATCTCAAGGTCCGGCAGCTCAGCGGCGACGAATTGATCGATGCCCCGGACCTCCAACCGTGAATGTCGCCGCCATCCTGGAGAATCGTGTTCTGTGGACTGCGTTGAGCGGGTGGTTCCTGGCGCAGATTCTCAAGATCCCGATCGACTATTTCCTGACCCGCAGGTGGAACTGGAGCCTGTTCATCAGTGCCGGCGGGATGCCCAGTTCGCATTCGGCACTGGTCGTCTCGTGCACCCATGCCATCGGCCTGTATATTGGCTTCGATTCGCCTTTGTTCGCTCTGTCGGTGGCGATTGCCATGATCGTGGTCTACGACGCCACCGGGGTACGTCGCCAGGCCGGGATGCAGGCCGAGAAGATCAACATCCTCGTGACCGAATTGCTCAAGGGCCACCCCATTTCCCAGCTGCAACTGCGCGAGGTGCTCGGGCACACCCCGATCGAGGCCCTGGGCGGCGTGCTGCTCGGCCTGACCGTGGCCCAGGCGCTGTGGTTCCTGTGGCGATGATTTTCTAAAACGACCCGCGGCCCGGCGGATGCGGGTCGTTTCTTTTGGGGGATATCCTGGTTTTGGGGGTGTGTTATAGTAGGTTTGTGAAATCCTCGAAGGGCGAGCCGGTTTTCCGGTTGGGGGCAGACAGGGGCTCCCCGGGAACGCGGCCCCCGATCCAGGTCAGCTCCTTCTTGCAGAAAGAGTGGAACGGAAGTTGCCGTCAAAGCAGGTGGTGGCAGCGATCTCGGTTCGGATAGTTAAGCAGTGCTTTGCAAATGGTCCTGTGCCGATCCAGCAGAAATGCGGTTTGCCTGGGAGGAGGCCCCATGGTTTTCGTCGTGTGTTCATCTTCGGTCAGACGGATCACCCTGACCTTGCTTATCATTGGCCTGCTGTTTTTCCTGCCCGGTTGCAGCCCGCCTTCGACGACCGCCACACCGCTGCAGGACCAGTGGTTCGTCTCTCCCCTGGGGGATGATAACAACGATTGCCGTACGCCCCTGGCCCCCTGCCGAAGTGTCAGCGAAGCTCTCGGCCGGGCCGTGGATGGCGATACGATCTACCTGGCCGAAGGGACCTACAACGAGGCGGTCTACGTGACCAGGAGCGTGACGATCACCGGCGAATTGGCCGCCTCTCCCGTGATCATCGACGGCAGCGGCCTCAACCAGTCGGTGGTCAATATCAACTGCTGGGGCTGCACGGTCGATGTGACCCTGGCTCACCTGACGATCCAGAATGGCAGTGCCAATACGGGCGGTGGGCTGACGATCGGCAGCGCTGACGTCACCCTGCGGGGCGTCTCGGTGCGCGCCAATCGGGCCAGCCAGGCCGGGGGCGGTATGGTCGTCCAGCAGGGTGCCACCCTGACGGTGGAAGACTCGTCCATCGAAGAGAACGAGGCCCTTGGCGTCGATGCGTATTCCGGCGGCGCCGGGATTTACAACCTGGGCACCCTGGTCATGACCAGCGTTTCGGTGAGCGGCAACCAGGCCCATGACCGGGGCGGCGGACTCAACAACCAGGGTACTGCCACGCTGACGGCGGTCACCTTCGCTGACAACCAGACCCGCGGCCAGGCTGGAGGAGGCGCCCTCTTCAATGCCGGGACTCTGACCATCGCTTCCTGCATCTTCCAGGGGAACCAGGCCACCCAGAATGGTGATGGCGGCGCGATCTCCAACACGGGGACAGCCGAGATCACCGGCCTGGAGGCATATGCCAATACGGCCAGCGGAGACGGTGGGGCGATCGCCAACCTGGAACCCGGCCAGCTGGCGTTGAGCGAGAGCACGCTATCCTCCAATACGGCCACCTTCGGCGGCGGGATCGCCAACAACGGCGGGCAGGCCACCCTGAGCGGTGTGACGGTTGACAATAATACCGTCCAGTATTCGGGGGGAGGCGTGATGAACTCCAATGATGCGACCATGAACCTGTCCAACGTCACTGTCAGCGGTAACGTTGCGGGTGACCTGGCCGGGGGGATCGGCAACGGCGGGGCGGATGCCACCCTGTTTGCCTTCAATGTGACGATCGCCTACAACAGCGCTCAGAACCTGTTTTCTCATGACTCCAATGGCGGTAGCGGGATCCATCATCTCGGTGGGACGGTCATGTTTGTCAACGTGCTCCTGGCGGGCAATCAGACGACCAACTGTGGTGGATGGGGCTTTGTGGCCAGCGGTCTCAACCTGTCCAGCGATGCCTCCTGTCTCTTCGACGGATACGGCAACCTGCAGAGCACGGATCCGCTGCTTGAGCCCCTGGCGAACAACGGTGGGACAACCCTGACCCACGCCCTCCGTCCAGACAGCCCGGCGATTGACGCCGGGACCGAGTGGCTGGCGCCGCCCATCGATCAGCGCGGCGTGGACCGTCCGGTCGATGGCGATATGGACGGGCTGCTGCGGGTCGATATCGGTGCATTTGAATATGCCTACGTGGTGGCGAGCGCTGAGACGACCGCTCCGGCGATCTCCCCAGGTTTCTCGACGCTGGTTTTCACCCCCCGGGAAGGCCTCAACTGCCGCAGTGGCCCGGGGGTGGTCTATCCGGTGCTGGCCTCAGCCGCAGCCGGAGAGAGTCTTCCGGCCGTCGGGCGCGACGAAGACATGATCTGGTTCCAGGTTCGAGTGCATGGGGAAACGCTGTGCTGGGTGCGGGCCAATCTCGGCCGCCTGGAAGGGGATCCGGCCTGGCTGGTGCTCGAGGCGGCGCCGCCCACGCCGACCCCGGTCCTGCCCGGGCCGACCGACACCCCTGCTCCGCAGCTGGCCTGTCACCTGTACACCAGCCTCGCGACGTGTGAGGGCAACGGCTGCCGCTGGCTGGATGGTGGCTGCCACAACCCCTAGACGAACACCCCCCCCCCGCTCTTGCGGGGGGGCTCGCCTATCTGTGCAGGCGCCGACGGGCAGCATGGAACAGGTTTTTGACCTCCTGGACGCGCAGCAGCACCAGGATCAGGCCATAAACCGCGCCTCCGAGAGCGACTCCGCCCAGGGTGGTGACAGCGGTCGATCCGGACCCGCGGACCTGCAGCCAGGCCCACAGTCCGGCCGCCATGCCCAGGGTCCCGAGGGCAGCCGCCCCCAGGCCTCTGGTCACATGGGAACCCTCGATCCCGTTCAGGCGGCGGCGGATCAGTAAGATGAGGGTCAGTGCCTCGAGGGCAGTCGCCAGCGAATTGGCCAGGGCCAACCCACCGTGCGGCAGCCAGCCAACCCGCTCGAACAACGCCGAGAACCCGAAGCTGAGCCCCACGTTGAGGCTCATTGCCGCTACTCCGACCAGGACGGGTGTCCGGGTGTCGTGCAGGGCGTAGAAGGTACGCGCCAGAATTTCATAGACCGAATGCCCGATCAGCCCGGCGGCGTACCATAACAGGGCCCAGGAGACCAGTTCGGCGGTTTCGGCAGTGAAGGCCCCGCGCTGGTATATGAGGGTGACGATCGGCCTGCGCAGCAGGATCAGCCCCAGGCTTGCCGGCACGGCCAGCAGCAGCACGCTGCGCAGCGTGGCAGCAAGCCCCGAGCGGATCTCGTCCAATTTCCCCATGGCATACTGGGCAGCGAAGGTCGGCATGGCAGCTGTGGCCGCCGACTGGGCGATGACCGCCTGGGCCATCAGGAACATGGTGTAACCGATCGAGAGACCGGTCACGGCACCCTCCCAGCGCGAGCCAAGCCAGGTGTTGACCCAGAAGTTCAACTGGACCACGGCCACCCCCAGCAGGCGCGGTCCCATCAGGCGGAAGACCTCGCCGACGGCCGGATCGCCGATCCCGAGCGTCGGGCTGTAGCTGCCTTTCTGCCGGAGCAGCGCCGGGACCTGGATCAGCAGGTACAGGGCTGCTCCGATGACCACCCCCCAGGCCAGGCCGTAAATTCCCATCGAGGGCGCCAGGACCAGGATGCCGAAGATCAATCCCAGACGATACAGGGCCGGAGCCAGGGCCGAGAAGAGGAAGACCTGGTGCGAGTTGAGGATCCCGACCAGCAGCCCGCCCAGGCCGAACAGGACCGCCGAGATCATCTGGATGCGCAGCAGGTCGACGGTCAGGGCGAACTTGACCGGGTCGGCGGCGAAGGCCGGGGCCAGGGCAACCCGCACAACCTGCGGGGCGAAGATGGCCGCCAGTGCGGCCAGGGCACTGCTGATCAGGATCAGCAGGTTGCCGATTGCCGAGGCCAGCCGCCAGGCGGACCTGCGGTCGCCCTTGACCAGCAGGGCGGTGAATGTCGGGATGAAGGCCGAGCCGAGGGCGCCCCCGGCGATCAGCACGAAGAGCGTCTCAGCCGGACGGTTGGCAGCCAGGAAGGGGTCCAGTTCAGTGGTGGCGTCGAAAGCACTGGCCGCCAGGATCGAATAGGCCAGGCTGGCCAGCTGGCTGACGAGCAGGGCCAGCATCACCGTCCCGGTGGCGCGGGCGATCTGGCGGTTGGCGGAGGAGGGGGAGTCGCTCACGGGGAAGGATTATACATTAGAACGGGAGGCTCCTCTCGCTCCCGCTAGAGGAACATTTGGCTTTGAGGCATCCTGTCCCGGAAAGCAGCGTTGGATACTCTGTTGGAGCCACGCACTCCAGGGCAGGATCTTGGCCGGGTCAGGCTGCCGAGGCTGGGCTGCTAACCCTGCCAATGCCGGCCGCTTGCATAAGCGATGAGCAACCAGAGCAGGAAGGCGGCGCCGACCAGTATCAGCTGCATCCAATCCATGAAAACCGTAGAGGTGAAGTCGCGGATGCCGGTTTCCAGAGCGGTGAGCGCTTCCCCGGCCAGGCCTTTGCGTATGATCATCCAGCTCAGGCCGAGCAGCAGGCGGTTGAAGGGTGCGATCAACACCAGGACGATGGGCCAGAAGATGCGGTAGGTGCGAGGAAACAGGTCGGGCCGCTGTTTGACAAAGGGCCGGTGCGGGTTCAGTCCCAGGCTGGTGAGAACGAACTGGAACAGGTTGTGGGGATCCAGGGCCCAGAGCAGGTTAAGGTAGACCGGCGCGTGACGTAGAAAAGCAGCCCACAGGACGCAGGAGAGCAGCGTCAGCATGACCTGGGCCGCTGCGCCAATGAAATAGAGTAGCCAGTCTGGGTAGCGGGCGTCCCGAAAGGTTGCGATGATCGGGTTGGCTTCCATCTCCAGTCCCGGCGAGACGGCGATCGTCGCCAGGACATCAAACCAGATCCCACCGACGATCACCAGGAAGCCGGTCCACATCAGCAGCGGGCTGGGACGGCGGCCCAGGCGGGCGAGCTGGAGGGATGTCCGCAGTGCCTGGAATTCGAGGAGCAGGATGATGTATGTTGACCAGATGCGTGCCCTTTCCCAGATCCCGGCCGTCTGCAGGGCTTCGAATCCGAATCCCCACAGGACGAATACGAGGATCATTCCCAGCAGGCCGCCAACATGGCGTTTTGATTGGGCGACGATTTGCAGGTTCTGGCTTTGCTGGAACATCTGCGTGTCCCGAAGGTGGGGGTCTGGGGTTGATTATACAACAGATGGTTACGACGGAAGATCCGAACTGATGTGCTATAATTTCGGAAACCTGCCCAGGAGGTTCGACCGTGAACAACCAGACTGCGCATAGACATTCATTGCTCTTTCTGTTTCTTGTTTTTCTCCTATCTGCCTGCACCCCCTTCTCCAGCCCGACCCCCCGGCCGCTTATTGCGCCGCCTGAACTCGAATTGGAAGTTGACGGCTTGACTCCCAGCCCTCAACCGGTTACGGATCGGATCGCGGTCTACTTCACAGACCCCCGGGCGCCAGGGGCGCAGTTCTACGAGGGCGGCCCGGACGAGGTCCTGGCTGCGGCGATCGACTCGGCGCGGCTCTCGGTCGATGTGGCCGTCTACAACCTGACCCTGTGGAGCGTGCGCGATGCTCTGCTGCGGGCCCACCGTCGTGGGGTGGTGGTGCGGGTGGTTACCGAGAGCGATAACCTGGACAATGCTGAGATCCAGGACCTGATCGCTTCCGGTATCCCGGTGGTGGGCGACCGGCGGGAGGGGTTGATGCATCACAAGTTCGTGGTCATCGACCGCAGCCAGGTCTGGACAGGCTCGCTGAACCTGTCGGTCGGCGGGACATACCGCGATCACAACAACCTGGTCCACATTCTCTCGTCCGAGGTGGCATGGGATTACACGGTCGAATTTGAAGAGATGTTCGTCGAGGATCGCTTTGGGGATTTTTCCCTGGCCGATACACCCTATCCCGTGGTGCAGGTCGCTGGAACAGACGTGGAGGTCTATTTCTCCCCTGACGACGGTGTCGCCACCCGGATCGTTGAGCTGATCGGATCGGCCGAAGCGAGTGTCTATTTCCTGGCCTTTTCGTTCACCTCGGATGAGATCGGCGCAGCACTGCGCGAACGGTCCCTGTTCATCCCTGTGGCTGGCGTGATGGAGGAAGAGCAGGCGGCAACCAATGAGGGTACCGAATACGAGCTGCTGCGCCAGGCCCTGGTCGACGTGCGCCTGGACGGCAACCCCGGTCTGATGCACCACAAGGTCATCATCATTGACGAGCGGATCGTCATCACCGGGTCTTACAATTTCTCCCGCAGCGCCGAGGAGCGCAACGACGAGAATGTGGTGGTTATTTTCAATGCCGATGTCGCTGCTCAATTTCTGAGCGAGTTCTGGCGTGTCTATGGTCAAGCCCAACCCTAAGTGTTGCGTTTTTACTCGAGTCGGGGTAAAGTTACGCGTAGAGAATCTGCAGGAGACTCCCAATGACCGATAAATTCTATCTTGGCCGTCAGTACGACGCACAAGGTCAACCCCTTGACAGACCCCTGCTCTACGATCCTGCCGACCTGACCACCCACGCCGTGGTCACCGGGATGACCGGTTCGGGAAAGACCGGCCTGTGCATCGCCATTCTGGAGGAGGCCGCTCTCCAGGGCGTCCCGGCCTTGCTGATCGACCCCAAGGGCGACCTGACCAACCTGCTGCTGCACTTCCCCGACCTGGCTCCCCAGGATTTCCAACCCTGGCTGGACCCTGAGATGGCACGCCGGGCGGGCAAATCGCTCGAACAGGTGGCCGTTGATACCGCCGGGGCCTGGAAGCAGGGCCTCGGCGAATGGGGCATCGACCGCCAGCGCCTGATGGCGCTCAAGAATGCTGTCCAGTTTGGCGTTTATACTCCCGGCTCAGACGCCGGCATACCGGTCAGCGTGCTGACCTCGCTGGCTGCCCCCGGCCTGGACTGGGCCGGGAACCGCGAGGTCCTGACCGAGCGGATTGCCAGTACGGTGACGGCCCTGCTCGGCCTGGCCGGTTTGAATGACGTCGACCCGATCCAATCGCGCGAGCATATTCTACTGGCCAACATCTTCCAGTTCGCCTGGAGCCAGAACCGCTCGCTCGACCTGACCGAGCTGATCCTGCAGATCCAGAACCCGCCCTTCGAAAAGCTGGGCGCCTTCCCGGTGGACACCTTCTTCCCGGCCAAGCAGCGCATGGCGCTGGCCCTGCAGTTGAACAACATCCTGGCCTCTCCATCCTTCGAACTCTGGAAGGTTGGCCAGCCGCTCGAGATTGGCGCCCTGCTGTGGACTCCCGATGGGCGGCCGCGTCACTCGGTCTTCACTCTGTCACACCTGTCGGATCCGGACCGCATGTTCTTCGTCACCTTGCTGCTCTCGGCGGTCGAGACCTGGATGCGCACCCAGACCGGGGCGACCAACCTGCGGGCGCTGCTGTACATGGATGAGATATACGGATACATGCCACCGTTGCGGAATCCGTCTTCCAAGCAGCCGCTGCTGCGCATGCTTAAACAGGCGCGCGCCTTTGGCCTGGGGCTGATCCTGGCCACCCAGAACCCGGTCGATGTGGACTACAAGGGCCTGTCCAATGCCGGGACGTGGTTCATCGGCAAGCTGCAAACCGAGCAGGACAAGCAGCGCCTTCTGGATGGCCTGCAGGGTGCGGTGCCGAGTGGCCTGGACCGGAGCAGTTATGATAAGTTGATCTCCGCGCTCGGCAAACGCATGTTCCTGATGCACAATGTTCATGCGAAGCAGCCGACAGTCTTCCAGACCCGCTGGGCGATGAACTTCCTGGCCGGCCCGCTGACCCGGGCCCAGATCCCGGCCCTCAATAAACTGGTCGGGGCGGATACCCTCCAGGCGTTCCTGGCGGAACCGCCTGGCGCTGGGGCTGGCGCGAGTGAAGCGCCGGAAGGATTCACACCAATCGCCAGGCCCGCTTCAACGGGGACCCCTGCCTCGCCCCCCCCTGCCGATCGCCTCTTCTCCCTCACCCGTCCTCCCGTCCCGGCTGGCATGGAGGAGTTCTTCCTGCCGATGAACCTGTCCTTCACCAGGGCCCTGGCTGCGGCGGGTGAACCGGTCGAAGGACTGCAGCTGGGCGGGGTGCTTTACCGCCCGGCGATCCTGGCGGCTGCCCAGGTGCGCTTCCAGGATCGCAAATATGGCCTCGACAGCGAGGCGATCAGATCGGCGCTGGTGGTGGACCCCGACCGGCGCGGCGTCGTACGCTGGGACGAGGTTGACAGCTCCCTGCCGCTGCCCGCTGAGATGGACCCCGGTCCGGCTCCCGAGGCGCGTTTTGCGGGCCTGGACGCTCCTTTCACAGAAGCGCGGCTGATGGCCGCCCTGGAGAAAGATTATCGCGATTGGATCTACCGGACCAGCAAGATCACCGTGCGGGTTAACGAGGCTCTTGGCCTGTACGCCACCCCCGATGTCTCGCAGGCTGAGTTCATGAAGGCCTGCTCCGATGCGGCTCGCCAGGCACGCGATGCCGAGATGGCCAGGGTCACCGCCTCGTTTGATAAACAGATCCAGACCATTGAAAACCGCATCGCCCGCGAAGAGCGCGAGTTGAAGATGGATGAGTCCGAACTCAGCCAGCGCAAGGGCGAGGAGATCGCCACCCATGCCGAGAATGTCCTGGGTGTCTTCGGCGGCGGTCGGCGTTCCAGGCGCCTGTCCACCTCGCTGACCAAGCGCCGGATGACCGAGCAGGCCAAAGCCGATGTCGAGGAATCCGTCGAGGCTCTTGAGCAGTATGACCAGCAGTTGGGCGACCTGGAGCAGGCCCGCCAGCGGGCCCTGGACGAGCTCGGCGACAGGTGGGGTGATGTGGTCAATGACATCACTGAGGTCTCGGTCACGCCCAAAAAGGCCGACATCTTCCTTGACCGTTTTGGCTTGGCCTGGATGCCCTACTACCTGGCCGAAGCTGGCGCGAAGACGATCGAGGTGCCGGCCTACAGAGGTTAAGGCTGGGGAGCGCATAGATCCCGTCGGAACCATTCAGGAAAACCATGTTCTGGATCCTTCTCACGGTACTGGGATGGGGCTTTCTCCATTCCCTGCTGGCCTCCCTGCCGGCCAAGGACTTCTTCCGTCGACGGCTGGGCGCTGGCTTTATGCGCTTCTACCGTCTGGCCTACAACCTTTTTGCCGGGTTCAGTTTCCTGCCGGTCCTGGCCCTGACCGCCCTGACCCCCGACCGGCAGCTGTACCTCGTCCCGCTGCCCTGGTCAGGGCTGATGGCCTTCGGGATGTTGCTGGCGGTCGCGGCGATGGTGGCCGGCTTCCTGCAGTCCGACCCCTGGGAGTTCCTCGGCCTGCGGCAGGTGGCGGGCTCGCTTTCGGTGCGTGGCGGGGAGTTGATCGTCACCGGCTTGTACCGCCACGTACGTCACCCGCTCTATACCGCTGGCCTGGCCTTCATCTGGCTGATGCCGATCATGACGGCCAACGTCCTGGCGGTCAACGTTGCGCTGACAATTTACATCGTCGTTGGGGCCTATCTTGAGGAACGCAAGCTGCTCGGAGAGTTCGGCCAGGCGTACACCGATTATTCCACTGTCACTCCAATGCTGATCCCCTTCCTGAAGTGGAACAAAAGGCGTCCTGGAGCGTCTGGATAAGCAGACCCTTTTGCTCTGGAAATGAAAGTCGAACAGCGAAAGGGTATAATTCTCCTATGACCACCTTCGTGACCCAACCCACACGCCTCAAGAGGTCTGGGAAAAGCGCGCTCATTTCCCAGATCGCCGCCGCCTTGATCGGCGGAATGGCCTTGTTCCTGGTCGGGATCTTTCTGGTCAGCAGCGGCTACCAGCTGGCTTACGCCGGGCGGATGGTGCCGGGAGTCTCGGTCGCCGGCGTGGATCTCTCCGGCTTGACGGTCGAAGAGGCGGCGGTCAGGCTCAGCCAGACGCTCACCTATCCCTACAGCGGGCAGGTCTTGTTCGTCGACGGGGATCGGGTCTGGACGGCGACCCCGGCCGAACTGGGTATGGTCTTTGACGTCGGCCGGACGATCCAGGCGGCGTATGACATCGGCCGCAGCGGTGGGATGTTCTCCGACCTGGCCGGGCAGCTCAACGCCCGCCAGGGCGGGGTGGACATCCAGCCGGTGGTGATGATCGATGAGCGCGTGGCCCATGCCTATCTGGAGCAGATCGTCCTGGCGATCAACCAGCCGATGCTTGAGGCTGAGCTGCAGTTGAACGGGACCGAGGTCCTGTATCATCCCGGACAGGTCGGGCGGGTTTTCGATGTCGATACGACCATGACCTTCTTGACCATCCAGCTGCAGTCTTTCCGGGATGGCGAAGTGACCATGGTGGTTCACGAACAGGCGCCGCAGATCGTGGATGCCTCGGCCACGGCCGAGGCGCTGCGGACCAGCCTTAGCCAACCGCTGACCCTGATGATCCCGGAGGCCGCCGAAGGTGATCCCGGTCCCTGGACCCTGGATGCGACGACCCTGGCGACGATCCTGCGCCCGGAGCGCGTCCCGGTTGGCGAAACCGGCCTGGAGTACCAGATGGTCTTGAATCTGTCAGCCTTGCAGCCGTTCCTGGATGCGATCGCCGCCGAGATCGATCGCGGCACCGAAAATGCCCGTTTCATATTTGATGATAACACGCGCCAGTTGGAGCTGGTCCAGCCAGCGGTGATCGGCCGCAACCTGGACGCCGAGGCCTCCCAGGGCGCCATCCTGAACGGTCTGCTGGAGGGCGAACATACCATTCCGCTCAGCGTGGTTCTGACCCAGCCGCAGGTCCGCAACGACGCCACGGCCGAATCGTTGGGCATCACCGAACGTGTCTCGCAGCAGATCAGCTATTTTCGCGGCTCGGGCCTGGCACGCATCCAGAACATCCAGACCGCCTCTGCCCAGTTCCACGGACTGTTGATCCCGCCTGGGGCGACTTTCTCGATGGCCGAGGTCCTGGGGGATATCAGCCTGGACAACGGCTACGCCGAGGCGATGATCATCTACAACGGCCAGACGATCTTGGGCGTCGGCGGAGGCGTGTGCCAGGTCAGCACCACCCTGTTCCGTACGGCCTTTTTCGGTGGTTACCCGATCCATGAGCGTTATGCCCATGCTTACCGGGTCTACTACTACGAGCAGACCCAGTACGGGTACGATGCCAACCTTGCCGGCCTGGACGCGACCGTCTATTTTCCGCTGGTCGATTTCGAGTTCACCAACGACACGCCGTACTGGCTGCTGATGGAAGTGTGGGTCAATGTCAGCGCGCGCAGCATCACCTGGAACTTCTACTCGACCAGCGATGGCCGGACCGTCGAATGGGATACCACCGGCCCGCAGAATATCGTTCCCCCGCCGGAGACGGAGTTCGTGATGAACCCGGAGCTGGGTGCCGATGAACTGCGCCAGGTCGACTGGGCGGCCGAGGGGGCCGACGTCGTCGTGACCCGCCGGGTGTATCGCAGCGGCGGCCTGCTGTTCGAGGATGTTTTCCGCACCCATTACACCCCCTGGCGGGCGGTCTGTGAGTTTGGCCCCGGGACGGATGACCCACCGAGCCTGGCGGATGCGCTGGGAATCTGCCAGCCCTAGACGTGGTACAATTGCCGATTGTTACAATAGGAGAAAACATGCTGGCTGACGATCTTTTGGAAATCCTGCGCTGCCCGGCTTGCGTCCGAGAGAAGGACGGGCTGCTGGACTATTACAAAGAATCCTGGCTGATCTGCAAGGACTGCAACCGGAAATACCCCGTCGTGGACGAGATTCCGGTCATGCTGATCAGCGAGGGCGACAAATGGGTGGACGTGGCCAGTGCCGACCTGCCGGTCCCGCCACCCGCGATCAAATAAACTTCGGGGTCTTTTTAACCGAAATCGAGATAGGCGAACAGAGATGACATTGAAGAAATTCAATTTTAAACGCCCGACCACGGGCCAGATCATCGCCTGGGGTGTGGGGTTGGTTCTGGCGATTGCTGTGTCCGTTTTCCTGAGCGGATTGATAGCCTGCTGGCGCCTGACTTCCCTGCCGGGTCTCCCACTGCCCTCCTGCGCGGTGGATGGGTCCTCGGCTGCCGAGGGAACGCCGGAGGTGAATGCCGAAGGGACGCCGATTGCTTCCGATACGGAGCCGACCGTCAGCGCGCCGATTGTGCTTCCAGAACCCTGGGATGGCGGTAGCCGGGTAAGCGTGCTCTTCATTGGCCTGGATTATCGCGATTGGCTGGAAGGGCAGGGGCCGCCGCGCTCCGATACCATGATCGTCCTGACGATCGATCCCTTGAGCCGCACCGCCGGCATGCTTTCCATTCCGCGTGACCTGTGGGTCACTATTCCCGGGTTCGGTTACGGCAAGATCAACACTGCCTATTCACTGGGTGAAGCCTACAACGTGCCGGGGGGGGGGCCGGGGCTGGCCATGCGGACGGTCGAAAACGTGATCGGTGTTCCGGTGCAGTATTATGCCCAGGTGGACTTCTCGACTTTTTCGGATATCGTAGGCACGATCGGTGGTGTCGAGATTTACGTGGAAGAGGAGATGTCGATCGATATCGAGGGACCGGGAAACACGATCTACCTGGAACCCGGCTGGCACCATTTCGATGGATCGCAGACCCTGGCCTATGCCCGGGCGCGCAATACGGAGGGCGGTGATGTCGACCGCGCCCGACGCCAGCAACAGGTGATCATGGCGCTCCGTGACAAGATCCTCGATCCGGCCAGTTTCCCGAACTACATCTCCTGGGCCCCCCTGTTGTATGATCAATTCTCATCCGGGATCCACACGAATCTGGACCTTGACGATGCCCTGCGGCTGGCTGTGTTGGCCCAACAGATCGACCTGGCGGACATTCACCGCGGCATTATCGGGTACGAGGAGGTCCTGCTGGATTCGGTCGTCGTCGATGGTGTCTCGCAGAGCGTCTTTCAGCCAATCCCAGACAACATCCGTGTTCTGCGGGACGAGATCTTCGGGAGTGGGGCGCTCAGCCCGACAATGGCGAATGGAGACCAGACCCAGCTGATGCAGGACGAAGGCGCCAGGGTTGTCTTCGTCAACGGGACCCTCACGGCAAACCTGGCAGGTGACACGGGAAATTATTTCACCGCCCAGGGCATGAACGTGACGGCGGTTGGCAATACAGGCGACTATCCGGAAAACTACTACTTCTACACCTCTCCTTTCCCTAACGGGACGGTGCTCATCATCCATAGCGGTGCGCCATACACCATCCGCTACCTGATGACAGTCATGAATCTGGGGCCCAATGCGCTGGTCTTCGATTTCAATCCCAACGCCCCGGCCGATATCGTGGTCGGCATCGGCAACGACTGGGTTATTCCCTGATCTACGAAGAGAGAAAAACCCCGCAGGCAGGACCTGTGGGGTTTTTTATTTTCTCGGATCGATCAAGCGCGCCGCATCGAGGTCAGGCAGGTCATGGCTGGCTGAAGACCAGCCGCAATCCTCCCCAAAAACTCTCACCATCGACCGTGCATAGCGAGGCGCTGAGGTTGGCGGTCGGGGGACCGCCATCGGCAAACTGCAGGCTGTAGACCAGTTCGGGGTCCATGTCGAAGTCGGCATAGCCGTTGCCGAGTTCGGGCTTGAGGCCGGTGAAGATGCGCTCCTCATGCCCTTCCCAGGTAATGAGGATCTCGACACCGGCAACCGGCTGGGAGGCCGCGTCACGGACCTCGATCTGGAGCAGGCCGGGAGCCAGGTCGAGGTTGCAGATCTCCTCCTGGAAGACCAGGGCGAAGGCTGCCCCCGGGGTGGGGGTGGAGGTGCGGGTCGGGCGCGGGGTGGAGGTGAAGAGCGGGGTCGGGGTGACCGTCGGGCGGCGGGTGGCCGTCGGCCGCCCGGAACCGGTCGAGTCGGGATCTCCAGCCGCATCGTCGCCGGGCAGTTGCAGGTCGACGGTCACGCCGAGGGCCCCGGCCAGGGCGGCCAGGGAGAAGGCAGCCCCTTCGGGGTCACCGACGTCCGCCAGGAGCAGGGCCTGGTCGGCCAGGGCGGCGGCGGGGTCTTCGTCACCGAGCAGGTCCAGGCGGGCCTGGGCCCGACCGAGGTCGCCGTTGGCTGTGTAGGCCGAGGCGATCAGGACCCGGTAGCTGTCCTTGAAGTCTGCCCGCAGGGAGCGCGGGGAGGTGTTGACATAGGTGACCGGGATGAAGGCCCAGGCGATCAGCAGCCCCAGGCCGATGCCGATGGCCAGGCCGAAGATCAGGTACCAGGGGCCGCGCTTGTCAGAGGTCCCGTTTTCGCTGCTCATGGCTGTCCTCCGGGGGCGGACGGGTCCCAGGCCTGCAGGTCGGTGGCCAGTTCCTGCAGCAGGGCGATGTCGAGCGGCGGGTAGCCCGCGCTCAGACCGTAGTCGAGAGCTGCCGCGGCTACCTGGACCGGGGGCTGGCTGCCGAGCATGGCCAGGCGGCGGGCGGCCTGGTCCAGGTCATGGTCATGGTGGTGGATCTCGGCGACCATCAGGACATAGTCGGCGCGATAGTCTTCCCGCAGCGTATCGGGGGAGGTATCGACATATTCGACCGGGCTGACCGCCCAGCCGTAGACCAGGCCGAGGGTCAGACCGACGAGGATGGCGAGCAGGAATTTGATCCAGCGATTCATGGAGTACCTGTTCCTTGCCCCTGTATTGTGCCACAAATTTGAGTTCTTGGTGAGCGTTTCGGGGGCGACGGATGATGAAAAAATGTCCGGGCAGGCACCCCGGCGGCACCCGGAGCGGCCCGCGTACCGTTGCTGCCTTTCGGCCCTGGCGGGGTTTGCAGGGCTCCGCCGCGCCGGACCCACCCGGACGCTGCAAGCATACCTGAAGTATCGCGGGATGTCAATCATCGCTGGAAGCGGGCGGGACTTCTTCAGGACCGCTCTGGCTGGTTCAGGTAGGTTGGGGGAACCTAACAACATTGATAGTATGGAATTTCACACAAACACCCTGATCATGGGTATAATCATCCGGAAATAACCCAATAGCGCCAGCGGGGAAAAATGTATTCCCGCAATTTTGGGCGCAAAGGCGCGGTTGTGGAGCGAGTTGCGCAACCGGCTGTCAACTGTGCCTGTTTATCAGGCCCGTGCTGGTTGTTTTTTTATACGTATTGTGCCTATTTCGTTTCATCAGTTTAATGTTGCAGGAGCCTGGTATGATCCATTCGCCGACCCATGCACGGAAGAAAGCCCTATTTCCCGTCACAACGACGTTGCTTTTGATCGCCGCCTTGCTTCAGCCACAGGCAGGCGTCTTGGCCGCAGTGACCCTGACGGTGACCCCGATCACCTGGAATGTGGTCGGCCTGGATTCCAATGACCCGCTCAATTCGGGCCCGGAGAATTTCCCGATCGGGGTGCAGATCTGCAATATGGGCGGCGTGGGCGAAACGGCGACCGGCGTCACCGCCCAACTTGTCTGGGATAGCGCCAACCCCCACATCGCTCTGCGCGAGAACTCGCAAGGCTGGGTGGCCGATGGGACGACGATCCCCGTCCAGGTCGGAACCGGAACCCTGGCTGGCGGGAACACCTGCCAGGACGTCTATTTCGAGGTGACTGTTTCGCGGCTGCAGGCCGCGTTTGACACGACCCGCCGCTATCACATTGTGGTCGCTTCGAACGAGACGGCCCCGGTCAGCACGCCTACCCCGCGCGAGATCTATGTCGAGCGCCTGATCTCGCAGAGCCGCAACTCGACCACCGATGTCCTGCTGGATGGTCAGTCCGTCGCTCCGGGTGGGACGATGGCCCTGACGATCGGCGGCACGTACAACATCACCCTGATCGGCAAGACGGCTACCAACGGCTACGAGCAGATCGAGTCCTTCATCAATTTTCCCAATACCATCTTCCGGATCAACTCTGTTGCAACCAGCTATACTGCCCCCGCGGGTGCCACCAGTGACAGGCTCTATGGGGACGGTTGCACCTGGGAGAATGATCCCGACTCGCTCAACTACCGCTCCTGCCTCGGCGTCGGGAAATATGGTGGCAATGTTACGATAAACTACAATGTCACCATCATCGGTGGGGGCGGCACAGTCCAGAATCTCACCAATCTTATCTATGACTTCTCCGGCAGCAGTTACCATTACAATGCCGACTTCAGTTTTGGCGCCCGCCTGGCCGCGATCATCGACCCGACCAGCGTGACCATCGACAAGTCCTTTACCCCCAGCCCGACCCAGGTCAACACCATCTCGACCCTGTCCTTCACCCTGGCCAATCCCAACGGGGCCGTGCTCGAGGACGTGCATTTCACCGACACCTTCCCCACCTTCCCTGCTGCGATGGTGACCTATGGCACGACGTACACGGCCAGCGGTTGTGGCACGCCGACCGTGCGCGCCCCGATCGGGGGAGCGGGCTACGCTTCCGGGCAGCCGTCGGTTGCGATCTCGAACGTGACCATCGCGGCCTACGGTTCCTGCATGCTCAGCATCCAGGTGACCGCCCCGTCGACGGGTACTTATGACAACGCGACCAGCAACCTGTTCGTCGGCACGGTGGACACCGGCGATGATGCCAGCGCAAGCCTGGTGATGAACACCGCTCCCGCGCCGCCCCCCTGCACCCCGGGCGTCCTCCTGGCCCGCTGGGATTTTACGTCGTCGCTTCTTCCCACTTATCAATCCCCCGGGGTTTCCACTGCCACGGCAAGTTATGGCGGGAATGTCCTCAGCACAGTCCCAGATACCCAGAATGGTCAGGTCGGGTGGAGCCTTACGAGCATCAGCGGCAGTTGGCCAGAAACTGCTTCACCGCCCCCAGGCTATCCACTTTACGGCGCAGAACCATATTTTCAGTTCTTGGTCGATACGACTAATTTTTCGGACGTACAGATCACGTATGATGTCGATGTAGAAGGCAACTGGGCGAACGCCAACAACAACTACATTTACGTCTGGTCCAACGCCAATGGCGGATCCTTTGGTGCAGCGACGGGAACCGGTGCGGTTTTAAATCCAGTTACCAAAACAAACTGGTATCTCAACAATACCGCTGTCGCTGCCACTACCGGTTCATCGACAACAGCCTTTCGCTTCAATGAGCTCGGCGCAAAAGCGACCGGTACTGCTCCTCGTGTCGTACTGGATAATGTGATCATCACCGGCTGTGGCTTTCCCGACTATCCGACCATCAGCAAGTCGTTCTCTCCCGGTCCGGTGGCGGTCGGCGGGACCTCAACCCTGACCTTCACGATCACCAACCCGAATCCGTATGCCGCCCTGAGTGGGATCGCTTTCAACGACACGCTGCCGCCCGGGCTGACGGTGACCACGAGCGGCCCGACCTTGACCTGCGGCGGAAGCCTGAACACCACCGCACCCGATATGATTACCTTCACCGGAGGAACGCTCGCCGCAGGGGCCTCCTGCACCCTGACGGGGGTCACCGTCACGGCCAACACCCCCGGCCCGCATGTGAACATCAGCGGGAACATCTCGTCGGACCAGACCGGTACGAACTACGGCCCGGGCGGCACGGCCGCCGCTTCGTTGACCGCCATCCAGCCGCCGCAGATCGACAAGCTCTTCGGCCCCAACCCGATCGTGGCTGGCGGGATCTCGACCCTGACCTTCACGATCACCAACCCCAACCAGGATGACTCTCTCTCGGGCGTAGCCTTCACCGATCTGCTGCCTGCGGGCGTGACCGTCAGCGGCGCGGTGACCACGCCGCAGTGCGGTGGCGGTGCGGTGGCGGTCACCAATGTCGGCGGGCGGGACCAGATCGCCCTGACCGGCGGTTCGATCATCGCCGGCGAATCCTGCACCGTGACGGTCGACACGACCTCCGCCATCACGGGGACCTATGCCAATACAAGTGGCAATGTCTCGGCAACCACCGCCGGTGTTGGCAATACCGCTGCCGACACGCTGACGGTCACCGCCACCCATCCTGGCATTTCCATCCTGAAACAGGTCTCGCCCACCGGCTCTGATCCATGGACCTCGTTCGTGGGTGTGCCCCTTGGCGGCACTGTGCACTTTCGCTTCATTATTGAGAATATAGGCGACGTGACGTTGACCAACGTTACCGTAACCGATCCGGGCTTCACCATGCCAGATTGTTCCTGGGTCGATGGTCAAGGCGCTTCATTACCGGATGTGTTTCCATTGCCGCCTGCTGATGCCGATGAACAGCATCTTGCCTACTGTGTGCTGGGGCCTTTCCCGGTAACAACCGCCGACTCCTTTACGAACACGGCGACGGTGGACAGCGACCAGACCGGGCCGGAATCCGACTCTGCCACCTATGCCACAACCGGGTTAACACTCGAGAAAAGCGCGGCCGAGAGTTATTACACATCAGCCGGCCAGGTCCTGCACTATTCGTATGTAGTGACGAACAGCGGCTATGCACAACTGGCTGGCCCGGTGACGATCGATGATGACTTGTCGGTCGACGAATTTTGTCCGGCTGTCAACACGGCGGTCCAGACTGCTCCGCCTGGTTCGGGGAATGGTGATAATTTCCTGGATCGGGGCGAATCCATCACTTGTTCGGCAACCTATACCGTGGTCATGGGCGACCTGACTGCCGGTTCGATCACCAATACTGCCCTTGCCACCACTGGCGGCGTGGACTCGAATGAGGACAGCGTTACGATCCCGGTACGCCTGCCCGATCTGAGAGTTGTGAAGGGCAACAATACCAGCGATGCCGGCGTCGTTGGTGCAACCTTCAACTGGGTCTTGACGATCACCAATGCTGGTGATTGGGGCGCAGCCTTTACAGATGGACAGACCATCCTTCGAGATTCCCTGCCCGCCAATGCAACCTATGGTTTGCCAACTACCGGCACCTTCACCGATATCAGCAACTCGGCGAACATCAGTTGTTCGATCGATGCCAGCGATGTCCTGACCTGTGTCGCCAGTGGAGCGGATGTGACGATCGGCGCGGTGACCGGTAGTTTCGTGGTCACCATTCCGGCTACGCCGACAGCAAGCGGCCCCCTGCCGAATACGGCCACGGTGGATCCCGATGCGCAGGTTCTCGAAGTTGATGAAGGCAATAACACTTCCTCCAATACAGTAACGGTAGCGCTGGTCAACCCGGCGCTGACGCTGGTGAAGGGCATCGCCTCCGGCGATCCGTATGATGGCGTGGGGGACGTGGTGAGCTACACGTTCCTGGTG
>JAFGSI010000084.1 GCA_016934715.1 Anaerolineales bacterium | reverse complement strand
AGGATACACCTGACCTACTCTTTTAAGGTGACCAATTTTACAGAAAGAATTTTACGCTAACCATTTGGATTACTATTTGCTGGTTGTGCCGGGGGTGCCGATATGCTCATTCTGCTTTTAATGAGCGGGGCAATTTGGGCAGCTAATTCACGAGTGTTGTATTCGCGCTGGACCGGGATATGTATTAAAGGCAAACCCGCAGCTTGGAATACTTCATTCACAAATTCATCTCGTTCTTGTCTGTCGGCCCGATCATGGCTAGAGTCATCGAGTTCTATACCTACAAGTGGTTTCATTGTAGTTGAGTCACAGATAAGAAAATCTAAATGCTTTTGACTGATCCTACCGCGATAGGAGTAATTCTTGTTGGGGTGAGAGACAAAAAAGATTTCTGCTAAACCTACTTTGGCCTGAATAGTTAACCGTGTTCCAGTAAGAGACGAAAGAACTTTATAAAACGAAATTTCGGCTGGAGAAAGGAAATTATCCCGTACACGATAGGGTAATTCTTCTACGGTAAGAGTTTTATTTCTGCGATTTAGGTTAGAGTGGCGAAAGTCAATCAGAAATGATTGACTGTAGTAATGCTTACTGCAATAATGTTAATCAAAAGTCAAGACTATCAAGGAGGAACAATGGACAAAAGATTTCAGTCAACAGTGATACTTATACTGGTTCTAATTCTCGGTGTATTTTCTGTCAACTTGTATCTGGACCACTTCTTTAACCAGGACGAACCATCAAGAGAATGTCAACTGGCTCTGGATGCTGCTTCGGAAACAGTAACGCGTACTAGGCAGCAGGTTATGAGATTGAGTGTTACTCGATTGCAGGATAGCTATTTCAACATGGAAAGTGTGGATCAACAGATATTCGCATCAAATCTCGATCAACAGACATATTTGTACGCGATAGTAGATCAAAACAACTCCATTATCAATGTGTTGGTGAGTTGCAGATAAGTGGTAAGTTAAAAAATTTCGCCAAGCTAAAGGCGAAATTTTAAGGCAAAAGCTCCTCGCCGAGGACTTGAACCTCGAACCTAGCGGTTAACAGCCGCCCGCTCTGCCAATTGAGCTAGCGAGGAAGGCAGGCGAGATTATATAGGCAAGCCGCCCATATGTCAAGTAAAGTTGGAAAATGGTGTCTTCGGAAAAGCGCACAACCGGTTTGCATCAATTCTTGTGCAAAAAATGAACGATCGATTTCAATACTTGATCGAACTCAACTCGCCAAGGCGATCGAGACGGTGCGTGGCGATGATCTCGCGCACAGTCAGGGTCAGGCCGCGCACCACCAGGCTGTCAGTGCGGGCGCTGCTGCCGGTGTACTTGACCCCGTCGAGCAACTCGCCGTCGGTGATGCCGGTGGCAGTGAAGAAGACATCGTCGGAGGCCACCAGATCATCCATCGCCAGGACCTTATCATAGTCGTAGCCCAGTTCGCGGCCATGGCGCAATTCGACCTCGTCGCGAGCATACAGCTTTCCCTGGATCTCGCCGCCCATCGCCCGCACAGCACAGGCCGCCAGAACACCCTCGGGCGTGCCGCCAATGCCCAGCAGAATATCAATGCCCGAATCGGGCCAGCAGGTCATTAATGCCCCGGCCACGTCGCCGTCGGGGATCAGGCGGATGCGCGAACCCGCCTGGCGTACCTCAGCGATCAGGTCTTCATGCCGCGGCCGGTCGAGGATCACCACGGTCAGGTCGTCGACCGTCATGCCGCGAGCCTTGGCCACCACCTGCAGGTTGTGGGCCACCGGGGCATCCAGCTCGATCTTGCCGCGCGCCTCGGGTCCCACTGCGATCTTCTTCATATAAAATGTTGGACCAGGGAAAAACATCGTCCCGCGCGGGGCCACGGCGACGGTGGCGATCGCATTCCAGTTGCCGTTCGCCAGCAGACGGGTTCCGTCGATCGGATCGACAGCGATGTCCATCTCGACCCCTCGCCCGGTCCCGACCCGCTCCCCGTTGAAGAGCATCGGGGCATTGTCCTTTTCCCCCTCCCCGATGACGATCACGGCATTCATTTCAATCGAATTCAACATCAGGCGCATGGCCTCGACCGCGGCAAGGTCGGCGGCCTCTTTGGCGCCGCGCCCCATCTGGCGGCCCGCGGCCAATGCCGCCGCCTCCGTCACGCGTACGAGTTCAAGTGCCAGGTTGCGTGTCGGTCCGGTTTCCATTTTCTCCTCCTCGAATTCCTATATGAGAAACCAGCTGATCAGGTAAAAGCCGATCACCCCCGCCCAGAGCCACGAATCAAAGCGGTCGAAGGCCCCGCCGTGACCGGGCAGGAAGGTGCCGGAATCCTTCTGGCCGGCCTGGCGCTTGATCATGCTCTCCCCCAGGTCACCCAGGGTCGGCAGGATCGAGAGGATCAAACCCAGGATGCCGCCGTGGTACCAGGTCACATCCAGCCCGCCGACCCGGTTCCACAGAAGTGCCAGCCCGGCCGTCCCGATCGTCCCGATGAGCACCCCGGCCCAGTAGCCCTCCCAGGTCTTCTTGGGACTCAGGCGTGGACTGAGGGGATGCCTGCCGAAGGCCTTGCCAAAGAAATAGGCCGCCGTATCAGCCAGCCAGACCGAGGGCAAAACCAGCCAGAACCACCACATCCCATTCGGCAGGTTGCGCAGGTCGATCAGGTAGGCCCCGATCCAGCCCAGGTAGAGAACCCCGCCCAGGGTGATGGCGAAGTCGGTGGCGGCCTGATCGCGCCCCCCCTCGAAGCTTACCAGGTGCCAGGTGATCGCCGTCAGGATGAACACGGCCAGGGCCGCTGTGGCGTAGTCGGGAAAGTAGGCCCGGGTGACAAGCAGGGCCGCTGTCCCCAGGACCACCAGCAGGTTCGAGGGCGCGAAGCCGACCTGGCGGAAGAGCTGGGCGTATTCCCAGGCAGCAATGCACAGGAAGAGCGAGAAAAGGACGAAATACGGAATGCCCCCCAGGACGATCACCGGGATGCCGATTGCCGCCAGCACAACCGCCACCAGGACGCGTTGGGTCAGCATGCTCTACTCCTTGGCGTTCTCGGATAGTCCGCCGTAGCGGCGGTCGCGCTTGTTGAAGGCCTCCAGGGCCTTCAGGTACTCGCCCTTGTCGAAATCGGGCCAGTAGGTCGGGGTGATGTACCACTCCGAGTAGGCTGCTTGCCAGATCAGGAAGTTCGAGATGCGCAGTTCGCCCGAGGTGCGGATGATCAGGTCCGGATCGGGGATGCCGGCGGTGAAGAGGTATTTGCTGACCAGTTCAGCGGTCACCGCCTCAGGGGAGACAGCATCCCTGAGGATCTTCTGGATGGCGCAGACGATCTCATCGCGCCCACCGTAGTTAAACGCCACGTGCAGGTTCAGACGGTCGTTATTCTTGGTCAGGTCAATGGCCTCCAGGACCTTCTCCTGGATCTTCGGATCGAGACGTTCGAGGCGCCCGATATGCCGTAACCGAACCCCCTCCTTGTTCAGTTCGGCCAACTCCCGGTCAATGACGTCTTCGAGGATGCGCATCAACCCGTCGACCTCCTCCCGGGGGCGGCCCCAGTTTTCAGTCGAGAAAGCATAGATGGTCAGGTGGCGGATGCCGAACTCGACGGAGGCGGTTATGATGCGGCGCAGGTTTTCGGTCCCGGCGCGGTGACCGGCCAGGCGCGGCAGGCCGCGCCCAATGGCCCAGCGACCGTTGCCGTCCATGATGATGGCAACGTGTTGAGGAATCTTCAAATTAGAAACCTTGTCGATTGGACTCATAAGGGATAAAGGATTCGGAGAACCTAACACGGCGAAGGGTGGTGCGCTGGCGCTTGGCGGCGGAGAAAGGCTCTTTAGACCTCCATGATCTCCTGCTCTTTGTGCTGGCCGTTCTGGTTGACTTCTTCGATGAACTTGTCGGTAATCTTCTGAAGGTCCTGTTCGCCGCGTTCGAGATCATCCTCGGAGAAGAGCTTCTCCTTCTCGAAATCGCGCATGTCATTGAGCACGTCGCGGCGGACATTGCGGATGGCGATGCGGGCTTCCTCAAGGCGGCCGTGGACGACCTTCACCAGGTCGCGGCGGCGTTCTTCGGTCAACGGTGGCAGGTTCAGGCGGATCTGTTTCCCGTCGTTGTTGGGAGTCAGTCCCAGGTCAGAGGCCAGGATCGAACGTTCGATCGCCTTCACCGAGGAGGGGTCGAAGGGACGAATCAGTAACTGGCGCGGTTCGGGGACGGAGATGGAGGCCAGCTGCACGAGCGGTGTGTCGGTACCGTAGTACGTGATCGGCAGTTTCTCGACCAGCGCAGGGGTGGCGCGCCCGGTGCGGATGGCGGCCAGGTCATCCTGCAGGCTCTGGATGGCAGCGTGCATGCGAGACTGGGCATCTTTCAACAAATCGTTTATCACGTTGACCTCCCGGGGGAATTAGTGCGTGCCCCAAGGATACCCTAAAACCGGAAAATTCGCCACTGGAACAAACCCGGCTTCCTGATCGTTTCGAGAATGGGACCCATACAGGCACAGACCGGCACGGCCGTTGGCTGGTAACAAACAGGGTCGACGGGAAGGGTATCCGGTCGACCCTGTCAAAAGGTCTCAGACGACTCTCAGGCGGTCACCAGGGTGCCGACCTTCTCGCCCTGCAGCGCCTTGACCAGGGCCTGCGGGTCCCACAGGTTGATCACCAGGATGGGCAACTGATTGTCCATGCACAGCGAGACCGCCGTGCTGTCCATGACCGCCAGGCGGCGGTTGAGCACGTCGATGTAGGATAGGGTGTCGAACTTGTGGGCCTGGGGATTCTTCTTGGGATCCGAGTCGTAGACTCCGTCGACCTTGGTAGCCTTGATCAGCACGTCAGCGTCGACCTCGACCGCCCGCAGGGCAGCGGCCGTATCAGTCGAGAAGAACGGGTTGCCGGTCCCGGCGCCGAAGACGACGACGCGCTTTTTCTCCAGGTGACGGATGGCCCGCCGACGGATGTAAGGCTCGGCCACTGCGCGCATCTCGATCGCCGACTGGACCCGGGTAAGCACGCCGGCTCGCTCAAGGGCATCCATCAGAGCCATGGCGTTCATGACCGTGGCCAGCATGCCCATGTAGTCGGCGGTGGCCCGGTCCATGCCGCGGTCGAGGCCCTGCTTGCCGCGCCACAGGTTGCCGGCTCCGATGACGATCGCCACCTCGACCCCCATCTCGTAGACTTCCTTGACCCGTTTGGCGACCGCCTCGGCCTCCAGCGGATCGATTCCGAAACCGTCCTCGCCCGCCAGTGCCTCCCCGCTGAGCTTGAGAAGAATGCGTTTGAACTTCAATCCAGCCATGTCAGCTCCTTGTCAGGAAAAAGGCCAACCGCAATGGTTGGCCTTCTGGTTCTACCCCTGGTCGCTATCTTCCTGGCTCATCTCGCCAAGTTCCCAGCGAGCAAAACGCCGGACGACGATGTTCTCCCCGATCGAGGCGACGAGGTCGAGCAGCAACTTCTCGATCTTGGTCTCCTCATCACGGATGTACGTCTGGCGCAGCAGGCAGGCCTCGTCCTTAAACTTCTCGAGGCGGCCTTCGGCGATTCGGTCCAGCATGTTCTCGGGCTTGCCCTCTTCCCGCGCCCGCGCCATGGCGATCTCCTTCTCGTGCGCGAGGACCTCGGCAGGGATGTCGCTCTCCCGGATGTACTGTGGCGCTCCGGCCGCGATCTGCAAGGTCAATTCGTGGGCGAACTTGCGGAACTGCTCCGAGCGAGCGACGAAGTCGGTCTCGCAGTTGACCTCGACCATGACCCCCACCCGGCCGTTGCCGTGCGAGTACAGTTCGACGACGCCGTTGGAGGCCTCACGGTTGGCGCGCTTGGCGGCGGTCGCCAGACCCTTCTCGCGCAGGTAGTCGACCGCCTTCTGGAAGTCACCATTCGCCTCGGTCAGTGCCTTGCGGCAGTCGAGCACGCCGGCATTGGTGGCGGCGCGTAGTTCCTTGATCATCTCAGTCGTGATTTCCATGCCAGTTCCTCTTATTCCTTCGTTTCAGCCTCGGCATCCTCAGCGGGTGCCTCTTCGACCTCAGGCTGTTCTTCAGCAGGGATCCCCTCGACCTCAGGTTGCGCTTCCACCGGGGCCTCTTCAGACTCGGGCTGCACTTCTGCCGGAGTCTCCTCCACCGCGGCCGGAGCGATCTCCGCGGCCGGAGCCTCGACGACAGGTTCTTCCTCGGCCTTGACGGCAGGCGTGTCTTCCTCTTTCTCCTCAGCCTTCTTTTCCTCGCCCTCCTCAGACTTGGCCTGGTCCAACTTGGCCAGGGTGGCCTCGCCGAGCAGGTCCGCGTCCTCGAGTTCCTTGTCTTCTTCCACGCCGCGGCCGGGCTTGCGGACCAGGGCGGCTTCGCCCTCACCCATGGCCGCCATCATTTCGGCCTCAGGCTCCTCGTCCTTGCGCATGGCCTTGCCTTCCAGGACGGCCTCGGCCATCTTGGAGACCAGCAGCTTGATCGCCCGGATGGCATCATCGTTGGAGGGGATCACATAGTCAATCGGGGTCGGGTCGCAGTTGGTATCGACCAGGGCAATGACCGGGATGTCGAGCAGGTTGGCCTCGTGGACAGCGGCATCCTCGCGCATCACGTCGACCACGAACATCATGTCGGGCCTGCCCTTCATGTTGCGAACGCCCGAGAAGCGGATGTTCAGGCGGTTGATCTCGCGCTGGATCATCAAGCCCTCCTTCTTTGTCAGGCGTTCGATCTCACCAGTGGCGATCATCCGCTCGAGGCGCTCAAGTTCCAGGATACGCTGATTCATGGTCGGCCAGTTGGTCAGCATGCCGCCCAGCCAGCGTTCGGTGACATAGGGCATCCCGCAGCGCACGGCTTCGTCACGTACGGTCTCCTGCGCCTGGCGTTTGGTTCCAACGAACATTACCGTCCCGCCGGTGGCGACGGTATCGCGGATGATCCCGTAGGCCATGTTGATCGCCTTGACGGTCTGCTGCAGGTCGATGATGTGGATGCCGTTGCGCTCGGTAAAAATGTACGGCTTCATGCCCGGATCCCATTTGTTGGTCCGGTGGCCAAAATGGACGCCGCTTTCCAGCAGCGCCTTCATAGAAACAACTGCCATTTTTTCTCCTTCGTGCACGTCCCGTTACAGGACTTGCGGGTTTAGCGGGGATCTTCCTCGGTGGAGGAACGTTGACCCGCTCAGGGACGCTCGATGCCCGTCCCAGGCAAGATGATGCTTCCCGAAGGAAGCGGCGCAAGTATACCACAGATTTGGGGGACAGAAATCTGAAAACCTGGGGCTCCGTTCAGGATACAATAGGAGCATGGACTTTCTCCCTGACATTCTCCCCCTGCCGGATAAAATCGAGCCCTGTCCCGGAATGTTTGAACTGGCCTCCGGGACTGCGATCGTGACCGACCCCCCGAACGTCCCCAACGCCGAGTTGCTGCGCGGCCTGCTCGCCGCCCCGACCGGATTTCCACTGCCCATCCGGACCGGGGAGGCCGGAGAGTCCAATGCCATCGTCCTGCGGCTTGACCCCAGGCTGGCAGCGCGCGGGGACGAGGGCTACCGGCTCGAGGTCCGGCCGGACGGTGTGCTCCTCGCCGCGGCGACCCCGCGGGGCATTGGCCATGCCGTCCAGACCCTGCGCCAACTGCTGCCAGCCGAAGTGGAGACCTCCCACCCGGGAACGGGGATCGCCTGGCGAGTAAGGTGCCTGATCGTTGAAGACCAGCCGCGTTTCTCCTGGCGCGGCTTCATGCTCGACGAAGCCCGCCACTTTCACGGCAGGGAAGCCGTCCTGCAGATCCTCGACCTGATGGCCCTGCACAAGCTGAACGTCTTCCATTGGCACCTGACCGATGACCAGGGCTGGCGGCTCGCGATCCGGGGCTGGCCGCGCCTGACCGAGGTCGGTGCCTGGCGGGCCGGGACAAGCAAAACCATGCTCACCGCGCAGCATAATGGCATCCCACACGGCGGATCCTATACCCGGGCCGAGATCAGCGAGATCGTCGCCTACGCCGGCGCCCGCCATATCACCATCGTGCCGGAGATCGACCTTCCCGGCCACTCGACCGCCGCCCTGGCGGCTTACCCCGAGTTCTCCTGCACCGGCGGGCCCTTCGAGGTCGCGACCCGCTTTGGCATCTTCCCCGACCTGTACTGTGCCGGCCAGGACGGCGTCCTGGCTTTTCTGACCGCCGTCTTCGACGAGGTGGTCGACCTGTTCCCATCCCCGTTCCTTCACATCGGCGGGGACGAGGCCCCCAAGTCCCGCTGGAAGCATTGCCCCGCCTGCCAGTCCCGCATCCGGGAGCTGGGGTTGAAGGACGAGCACGCCCTGCAGGTCTGGCTGACCAACCGCATTGCCGCTCATCTGGCCCCCGGCGGGCGGCGCATCATCGGCTGGAACCAGATCCTGGGCATCGACCTGCATCCCGATGCAGTGATCCAGTACTGGGTCGGGGATCAAAAAGAACTTGCCCGGGCTGTACACGCCGGCCGGCAGGTGATCATGTCCACCTTCCTGGACACCTACCTGGACCACAATCACAGCCTGATGCCGCTCAGCCGGGCCTATCGCTACGAACCATCCCTGCCCGGGCTGGACCCGGCGGAGGCCGGGATCCTGGGGGTAGAATTCCCGCTGTGGGGCGAGTTCGTCCACAGCCGGGCCCGGCTGGAGTACCAGGCCTTCCCGCGCCTGTGCGCCGTCGCAGAGGCCGCCTGGACACCCAGGGATAAGAAGAACTACCCCGACTTCCGCCGCCGGCTGGAACCGCTGCTCAAGCGGTTGGGCTGGCTGGGGGTCGGCTATGCTCCACTCGACGAGGCCGAACCGCCAAAGTGGAGGCAGTTCTTCGGTCCCCTGACCATTCCCTTCCCGCAGACGAAGACGGCCAGGTGAGCCTGTGCTATACTTGTTGATACTACGCGCGAGGAGATTCCGATGAGCTTCTTCAAGAAACTGGGCCGGGCCTTCACTCCCCCTTCGCCGAAAGGCAAATTCCACAATTTCAAAGTGCGCTGCAAGCGCTGCGGGGAGATCATCTCCGGGCAGGTCAACATCTTCAACGACCCCAGCCTGGAGTTTGACGAGAAGGACAAACAGTACTATGTCTGCCGCAAAGTTTTGATCGGAAGCGGAGAAAATCTATGCTTCCAGCAGATCGAGGTGATCTTCAGGTTCGACGAGCCGCGCAGGGTGATCGACCGCCAGATCATCGGCGGAGAGTTCGTCGACGAGCAAGCCACCTGATTCCCAGCCTTCTGTCCGAAAGAGCGCGCCCTCCCGCAAGTCCTGCGGGAGGGCGGTCCGTTTCAAGCTGGCGGTGAAGGCCAGACCACGGTGACAGCCTGATTTCCCTGTCCTGGATGACCGGCAGGGACCAGAATTCCAGAAAACGCGTCTGATGCGCCAGCCGAACAGGATCTGGAGGGGCGCCTAAATTTCTTTCAGGATCTCTTCCCGCTTACGTTCATATTCCACCAGGCTGATCAGGCCCTTCTCGCGCAGGCGGTCCAGCTTCTCAAGGCGGGATTCAATGTCCCCGGGCGGTTCTTCCGAGACCTGGAAGGATTTAACCTGCAGTCGCTTCAGGTCAGCAGGGTCATAATAGACCTCGGCCACGACCCCCGGCTGAACATTGGCCGCGCTCAGGCGTGAGACCACCGACTTCGCCTCGACCTGGACCGGAGCCCCGCCTGGCGGGGTCAACTCGAGCAGCAGCCCGACCTGGGGGTTGTCGTTGATCGACACGCCCGTATCCCAAACCTTGAGCACCCGGGCTTCCCCGTTGACGCCGTTCTTGATCGTCGGCGGGAACATGATCCGCAGGAAGGGCCGCATGCTGAAGCCAACCACCAGCAGGGAGATCAGAATCACCAGGACGGGCATAATGTCGCCACTGGCGATCAACTCCTGCAGGCTGCGGCCTTCAATGAGAACCTTGTCCGGCCCGAAGAACATCGTGTAGGCCACCACACCCAGGCTGATAACGACTCCGACCATGCTGACGATGAAGATCCAGCGGATGGGTTTCATACGCACCTCCTATGTCTGATCGAACGCCCGCTTCAGTAAGGATACCGGAAAAGGGGAAGAAATGCAACTGCCGCACCTGGCGTTTTTGCCCACCTGGAGGAGGTCCTGTCAGCTCCGAATGCAGACCGTCCCGGCGAAAAACACCGGGACGGCATCCTGAACCTGACACCCACAGGATGGGTCAATATCAAACCACAACGGCCGCCTGGCCGTACAATTCCTGGCGGATCTGGACCACCTGGCGGCGCAGGCGGTCATCGCGTTCGAGCAGGTCGGCGATCTTGTCGCAGGCGTACATGACCGTGGTGTGGTCGCGCCCACCCATCGCCTGTCCGATCTGCGGCAGGGAGATGTTGATCTCCCGCAGCAGGTACATGGCGATCTGGCGAGGCAGGGCCACGGCCCGTGAGCGGTCAGGGGAGAGCATGCGCTCGACCGAGAGATTGAAGGTCCGGGCAACCACATCGACCACAGCATCCGGCTTGAGGTCGCCGCGCTGGGGCAACAGGTCTGCCAGGACGTTCTCAGTCATTCGCGGGGTCAACTCCTCGCCGCTCAGGTCGGCGTAGGCCATGATCCGGTTCAGGGCCCCCTCCAGTTCACGGATATTGGACTGGACGCGATGGGCGATCAGGTCAGTGATTTCGGCCGGCACCGCGCGGCCCAGGCGCTCGGCCTTGGCCCTCAGGATCGCCAGGCGGGTCTCGAAGTCGGGCGGCTGGATGTCGGCGGTCAGACCCCATTCGAAGCGCGAGCGCAGCCGCTCCTCAAGCGTGACCAGGGACTTGGGGGGACGATCGGAAGAAATAATGACTTGTTTGTTCTGCCCGTGCAGGCAGTTGAAGGTGTGGAAGAACTCCTCCTGGGTCGATTCCTTGCCGGCGATAAACTGGATGTCATCGATCAGCAGGACGTCGCTCGAGCGGTACTTGTCGCGAAAAGCCTGGGTGGTGCGACCGCGAATGGCATTGATCAGGTCGTTGGTGAACTCTTCGGAGGAGACATACAGGACGTGCAGGCCGCGAGCATGGCAGGCATTGCCGATGGCGTGCAGCAGGTGGGTCTTGCCCAGCCCGACGCCGCCGTAGAGGAACAGGGGATTATAGGCCCGGGCCGGGTTCTCGGCCACCGCCTGTGAGGCTGCCTGTGCCAGGCGGTTGTTGGGCCCGACGACAAAATTCTCAAAAGAGTAGCGCGGATTGAGCGAAGCGCTCTGCCGGACCTGCGGGCCGTCGCCAGGGGTTCCGTCCTCCCCGGCCGAATCGGCGCCGGGGGCTTCGGCCGCCTCATCGTGCCCGATCTCATTGTGCCCATTGGCAGAGACCACGAAGTGCACGTCCACGTTGCGGTCGATGATCCCGGCCAGGAGGCGATTCACTGTACTCGACAGGCGATTGTCCAACCAGTCGCGGGCATAGGCATTACGAACGCCAACGGTGAACATCCCATCGTCGTAGGCAACAACGTTCGTGTCGCGTACCCAGGTATCATAGGAGGCCTTGGGCATCTCCATCTGGAGTTGGCCAAGAACTGATTGCCAGGCTCGATCAGCGTCCATCACTTCTCCTCCAGCAATGAATGGATTGCGGCGTTGGAGTACAGGGAAGCAGACCCACTGCTTACGCAGTGGGAGCCATTAAAAATTGGGTTGACGAAAGCCTTGCTCAGGGGGAAGGGTAGTGCCAGCTACCCATCACGCTGTTCCTATTCTAGCAGATAACCCCCCGGGGTACCAATACGCAAAACCTACGCTACTTTAAAAACTTCTTCTTTTTTAAGGTCGCCCCTATCTTAAAGACAGGCTGTGCCGTTTGCCCCGGGCAGTTCTGACCGCTGCCCTGGATGCCCCCCACAAACGCCGCCCTCCCTGCACCCCAACCCCATGTGTGGGATGAGTTCGGGTGTCCCTGCAGCCAGACGGGAGATTCCCGACAAACCTTAAAAAATGCCCGCTGCTACAATCTGCCTTTCACGGCTTGTGAAACCCATGAATCTGAGTTTCGCTGCGCCCGCGCGGTCGGATTCGGGGGATTAATCGCCCTGCCGGCTCGGCACCCAGGCAAGAATGGTCGTTCCCTCTCCCGGGACGGAGGTGATGTCAATATCCCCCCCGACATTGTGGACCCGGGTGATCATGTTGGACAGTCCATGTCCGACCGTCTTGCGGGCCTTTTCGATCTTGAATCCCGCCCCGTCATCCCGGACTTCCAGCAGGACCCGGTCGGAGGTCGTCCACAGGTCGACTGAGACATTCCTGGCCCCGGCGTGCTTGGCCACGTTGGCGAGCGCCTCCTGGCAGATGTGGAAGAGCGCCATCGAGTGGCTGATCGGCATATCGGACAAGTGGTTGGATTTGGAACTGGTCACGATCGTCTTGACCTTGGTGTTCTGGCGAAAATCGGCCACCAGCCGCTGCAGACCATCGGCCAGACCTTCGCCATGCATTTGACGTGGGCGCAGGTCGAGAATGTACCTGCGTAAATCCTTTATGGTCGCATTGAGGTCATCGATGGCCTTGCGAATGCGCTCATCAGCCCGCTTCGGGTCCTCGCGGATCAACAGGCGCGTATCATCGAGCACCAACCCGACCCCGTAGATCGACTGGATGATGCCGTCATGCAGGTCCATACCAATCCGCTCGCGCTCCTCCAACACTGCCACGCGCCGGGCGTTGTAATGCAGGCGGGCGTTCTCGATGGCGGTCCCGGCGGAAGCTGCGACCGAAACCAGCAGTTGGATCTCGTCCTCGTCGAAAGGCTTGTGGCCGCGAGTGGCGATGGTCAATACGCCGACCAGCTCGGCGCGCGCTGTCAGCGGGATGCACACGATCTGCTTGAACCCGGCATCGACGACCGCCTGGCGGGTGGCATCGCCGTCCTCGCTCAGGTCGGTGCTGATCACCGGTTGGCGCGTCGCGGCCGTCCGGCCGACCGTTCCCTCGCCCAGCTGGTAACGATTGCGCGACCAGAAGGCTTCGGCCGCCTCGCCGCGGTGCAGCACCAGGCGCAGGGTCTGGCCATCGGCGTCGAGCAGGAAGATCTCGCCGGCCTCGACCTTGAAATGATAAAGCAGCTGGCTCAGGGTCCGGTTGAGGATCTCCTCGAGCTCGAGTGAGTCGGCCAGGGTCGAACCGATGTGGTTGACCAGCGCCAATTCCTCGGAGCGGCGGGTCAGCGTACGATCGTGCTGCTGCAGGTCGGCGTACAGGCGCGCATTCTGGATCGCCACTGCGGCATAGGCGGCCAGCATTTCAATAATCTTTTCGTCGTCAGGGGTGAACTCGGGGCTGTCGATCTTTTCGGTCAGGTAGATCTGGCCCAACTGCAGGTCTCCCAGGCGGATCGGCACACCGAGAAAGGAGTGCATCTCCGCATGACCAGCCGGGAAGCCGGCGCTGCGCGGGTCGTCCCGGATCTCGGCCAGGCGTATGGTACCCTGTTCATGCATCAGCGCCCCGATCAGGCCCAGGCCGCGCGGCGGATGCGGAATGCGTTTCATTTCCTGCGGGGTCATGCCAACCGTGATGAAGCGCTGCAGATGGCCGTCGTCATCAAGCACCCCCAGCGCGGCATAGCGCGCGCCGGCCTGTTCGCAGGCCAGGGCGGCAATCCGTTCCAGTAAAGTCTCAAGGGCTACTTCTTTGACCAGCTCGAGACTGGCTTTATGCAAGGCGATCAGGCGCTCTTGCAATTGTTCGCGCGTCAGGAGCATCAGGACACCTCAATCTTGATAATTTTACTCCAGATGTCCACTTTTTTACAAGTTGATAGGTTTTGCCAGAGGCCAACCCTCATAATCAGGGAAACAACGCCGAAAGAAGCCGCGCACAGATGACCACTTCACGCCTCCCCGGATTCTACAACCTGCCGCTCGACGAACGGCTGGAAAGGCTGGCCGAAGCCGCCGGGCTGCCCCCCTCCGAACTGGCTCCCTTCCTGGCCCTGGGCCTGTCGGCTGAACAGGCTGACCACATGGTCGAGAATGCCGTCGGGACCCATAACCTGCCGCTCGGCATCGGGCTGAACTTCGTCGTCAACGGGCAGGAGGTCCTGGTTCCGATGGCGATCGAGGAGCCGTCGGTGGTGGCCGGAGCCTCCTTCATGGCCAAACTGGTGCGGACCGGCGGCGGCTTCAACGCCGAGACAACGGCCCCCGAGATGATCGGTCAGATCCAGGTCCTCGACCTGGCCGACCTGTCGCTCGGCCGCCAGGCGATCCTGGAAAAGAAGGCCGACCTGCTGGCCGAGGTCGACGAGATCGACCCGGTGCTGAAGAAACTCGGCGGCGGGGCGCGCGACCTGGAAGTCCACACCTTCGACGAGACGCCGATCGGCCCGTTCCTGGTGGTGCACATCATCTACGACGTGCGCGACGCGATGGGCGCCAACGCAGTCAATACGGCCTGTGAACGCCTGGCACCGCACCTCGAAGCGTTGACCGGCGGGCGGGTCCACCTGCGCATCCTGTCCAACCTGGCTGACCGGCGCCTGGCAAGCACCCGCTGCACGATACCGACCCAGCAACTGTCCTTCGGCGAATTCAGCGGCGAGCAAGTCCGCGACGGGATCATCGAGGCCTGGGCCTTTGCTGCCGCCGATCCCTACCGGGCGGCGACGCACAACAAGGGCATCATGAACGGCGTCGACGCAGTGGTCATCGCCACCGGCAACGACTGGCGGGCCATCGAGGCCGGGGCCCACGCTTACGCCGCCCGCTCCGGGCGCTACACCAGTCTTTCCACCTGGGGACGCGATGCCGATGGAAACCTGAGCGGCTCTCTGGAAATGCCAATGGCAGTCGGAACGGTCGGGGGGGCGACCCGGGTGCACCCGACAGCCAAGGCTGCCCTGAAAATGATGGGCGTCCAGAGCGCCGCCGAACTGGCCGGGATCATCGTCTCGGTCGGTCTGGCACAGAACCTGGCCGCCCTGCGGGCACTGGCCACCGAGGGCATCCAGCGCGGGCACATGAGCCTGCACGCCCGTCAGGTGGCGATCGCCGCCGGAGCC
This sequence comes from Anaerolineales bacterium, assembly GCA_016934715.1. GTDB lineage: Bacteria > Chloroflexota > Anaerolineae > Anaerolineales > Villigracilaceae > JAFGSI01. The sequence continues at coordinate 3,395 of JAFGSI010000084.1, read as the reverse complement.
GCCGGCGAAGAGATCGAGAAACTGGCCGCCCAATTGGTGGCCGAGAAGACCGTCCGGATCGACAGGGCTGAAGCAATCTTGAAGTCTTGGAGGCAATCAACATGAACAAGGCCACGACACCGCTGATCTACGAGGAACTGAGCAAACATTATCCGATCACCGGCCTGATGGACGGCTGGTATTTCCGCTATGATGAGATCTCGAAGGGGACCTACCGCATCGAGGGCATCGATGAACTGGGACATTCGGTCGCCCGCACCTGCAGGGAAAACGAACTCGACGCGACCCTCAAGGCCTGCGCCCGCGAGGCGCGCGCCATGGAAGCCCGGATCATCGTCTGATCCCCAATGCAACCAGCAGCACGGCAACAGGATGAAACCATGACAGAGAACAAGACACTCTTGAAACCCTCCCAGCCGGTCGGAATCGTCGGGTACGGGGCCTACGTGCCGCGCTACCGCATCCCGGCCCGGGAGATCGCCCGGGTCTGGACCGGCGAGCGGATCACCAACCTGCCGATCAAGGAGAAGGCCGTCCCCGGGTTGGACGAGGATGTGGTCAGCATGTCGATCGAGGCGGCCCGCAATGCGATGAAGCGGGCCGGGGTCGACCCGGCCGGGATCCGGGCGGTCTGGATCGGGTCCGAATCGCACCCGTATGCGGTCAAGCCCAGTTCGACGATCGTGGCCGAGGCGATCGGGGCCACCCCCCATGTCCAGGCGGCAGACATGGAGTTTGCCTGCAAGGCCGGGACCGAGGCGCTGGTCATGGCCATGGCCCTGGTCGGCTCGTCAATGGCACGCTACGCCATGGCGATCGGTATGGACACTGCCCAGGGCAAACCGGGCGACGCCCTCGAGTATACCGCTGCGGCTGGCGGAGCGGCCTATCTGGTCGGTCCGGCGGAGGAGAGCCTGGCAACCATCAGCGCCTCGTACTCCTTTGTCACTGATACGCCCGACTTCTGGCGCCGCGAGCACCAGATCTACCCCGAACACGGCCAGCGCTTCACGGGTGACCCGGCCTACTTCCACCACATCACCGAGGCCGCCCGGGCCCTGATGGAGGCCTCCGCGACCAGCGCCCAGGACTACACCTGGGCGATCTTCCACCAACCGAACACCAAGTTCCCCCAGAAGGCAGCCTCGATGCTGGGGTTCACCCCTGAGCAGACCAAGCCGGGCCTGCTATCCCCGGTCATCGGCAACACCTACGCCGGGGCCTCCATGATTGGCCTGGCCGCCACCCTGGATGTGGCCCAGCCCGGCGACCGCATCCTGGTCGTGTCGTTCGGCTCGGGGGCCGGCTCGGATGCCTTCGACCTGACTGTGACCGACCGGCTGCCCGAGCGGCGCGCCCTGGCCATCAAGACCCAGGACTACATCGCCCGCCGGACCGAGATCGACTACGCCACCTACGCCCGCTACCGCGGCAAGATCACGATGAAATGATGCCAGGGTGAATCATGAGTGACGTCGTCATCGCCGGAATTGGACAATCGCCCGTGGGAGAACACTGGGAGAAATCCCTGCGCCTGCTGGGCGGACAGGTCATCCAGGCTGCAATGGAGGATTCGGGTGGACTGCAGCCGCAGGCCCTCTTTGCCAGCAACATGCTGGCCGCCAACCTGTCGCGCCAGGCTCACCTCGGCACCCTGCTGGTCGATTTCGCCAATCTGACGGGAATCGAGGCCCAGACCATGGAAGCCGCTGGCGCTTCGGGCGGGGCCGCCCTGCGCCAGGGCTATCTGTCTGTCGCCAGCGGCTACGTGGATGTGGCCATCGTCGTAGGCGTCGAGAAGTTCACCGACATGATCGGCGCCGACATCGAGGCGACCCTGTCCACCATCACCGACAGCGACTTCGAAGCTGTCCAGGGTCTCACCCCGACCAGCCAGTCCGCCATCCTGATGCGCCGCTACATGCACGAATTCAAGATGCCCGCCGACGGGCTGGCTGGCTTTGCCCTGACCGCCCATGCCAACGGGGCCGGCAACCCCAACGCCATGTACCGCAAGGCCATCACGGTCGAGAGCTATCAAAAAGCATCCTCGGTCTGCGAGCCGCTGAACATGTTCGACATCGCCCCCAACGCCGACGGCGCCGCGGCGTTGATCCTGACCCGCCGCGACCTGCTTCCCACGGACTTTCCCCACCCGCTGGTGCGGATCGCCGCCTCGACCAGCGTCTCCGATACCCTCGGCCTGCACAACCGCGCTGAACCCTTATGGTTCGCCGCTGCCCAGGCCTCGGTCGAGCAGGCGCTGCGCAAGGCCAGGATCGAACGCGAGCAGGTCGATCTGTTCGAGTACCACGACTCGTTTTCCATCTACGCCGCCCTGTCGCTGGAGGCGGCCGGTTTCGCCCAGCCGGGCCAGGGCTGGAAGCTGGCCGCCCAGGGCGCCATCGCCCGGGATGGGAAGATCCCCTGCGCCACGATGGGCGGCAGCAAAGCGCGCGGTGACCCGGGCGGGGCAACCGGCGTTTATCAGGCCGTCGAGGCGGCCCTGCAGCTGCGTGGCCAGGCCGGCAGCAACCAGATCACGGATGCCGCGGTGGCCCTGATCCAGTCCCTGGGTGGGCCGGCGGCGACGGCAGTCACGCATGTTCTGACCGTGGACCGCTGACAGCCTGAAGGATGTTTTGAAAAGGCTAAGCTGATAGGTTATGAGAGTCGCATTCCATAGAATTAGAGTCAGAAAGTAAAATTTTCGACTGCGGAAGAATCAAACCACGCCCCGCAGCAAGGAGCCAAAAACATGGAAGTTCCCCGCCACTGGCGCTTGAAACAACAACGTTACGGACTGGTCGGCGAAGTCTGCCCGCACTGCGAGGTCAAGATCTTCCCGCCGCGCGACATCTGCCCGAACTGCGGCGGCGAGGCCAAGACCGCCTACACCTTCAGCGGACGCGGCCAGGTCTATTCGTACACCACCATCTATGAGGCCCCCGCCGATTTCGACGAGACCGCCCCCTACACCGTGGCGCTGGTCAAACTGGCCGAGGGCCCACTGGTGACCGCCCAACTGACCGACCTGGGTGACACACCGGTCGAGATCGGCATGCCGGTCGAGATGGTCACCCGCCGCCTGCGCCAGGACGGCGACGAGCGCGGGATCCTGATCTACGGATACAAGTTCAGACCAGTAATGCAAGCTTAGCACAAAGATAAATGATATGATGCGCCTTCCAAAAAAGGAGGCGCTTTTTATTTTCTATGTCATAATTGCAGCGTATCATGAGTCTGTGTAACTAAATGTAACCACTCAGCCATAGTGCCGAAAACCCAACAGATGGCGGCACGGGCCAGTTTTGGCGGAAAATCGCCACATTTGGGATGGCTACATATGGTAAACAATCGTGATTTCGGCCTTTCTCGCCACAGGTGGTGGTTTT
>JAFGSI010000083.1 GCA_016934715.1 Anaerolineales bacterium | reverse complement strand
TTGGCTTTTCAATGCCCATGGAAAAAAGACTACGCTCTGGCATCAGAGCGTAGTCGATCAGGAAGTACCATATGGAAAATGTGGTCTATTTGTTCCTGTGCCCCCAAGGGGATGCTGTATATATGCATAATCCAAAGTCGAGAGGGTTTTAATCCCTCGTGCTATAATGAGTGGCAGCAATCCCTTCACGATGTAAGGAATCTTTGCGTAAACTTGTCCACTCCTCTGCTCTCGACCAAATTCAGCCTCCCGCTCACCGGTTCGAAGCTTGTCCATCGTCAGCGGTTGTGGCGGATATTGGACGATAGCCTGGAACAGGGCGTCTCCCTAGTCCTGGTCTGCGGCCCGGCCGGCTACGGCAAGACGACGCTCGTCAGCGAGTGGCTGCAGGCCTCCCAGAAGGTCCGCCCCGACCAATTCGCTTGGCTGACCTTGGAGCACGGCGACAACGACCTGACCCTCTTCCTGACCTATTTCATCTCCGCACTGCAACGCCTGCGAGCTGGCTTCGGGGAGGGAGTGCTCAAGATGCTGCAGACCCACAAGCCCACACCGGTCCCGGTATTGGCGACGCTGCTTATCAACGAATTGAATGAGTTCCCCGGACGCATTTTCTTGGTCCTGGACGATTACCACCTGATCACAGCAGAACCCATCCAGGTCTTCCTGACCTTTCTGCTCGACCACCAGCCGAACCGGCTCTGCCTGGTGCTGCTGACGCGTACCGACCCTCCCCTCCCGCTGGCCCGTCTGCGGGCGCGCCGGCAGCTGGTCGAGCTGCGCCAGGAGGCGTTGTGTTTCCTGGCTGATGAGGTGGAGGCATTCGCCAACCAATCGATAGATCTGGCTCTCTTCCCTGAGCAGTTGGCAATCCTGGCACGGCGGACCGAGGGCTGGATCTCCGGCTTGCAGCTGGCGGCAATCTCCATGCGCGCTGCCCCCGACCGGTCCGCTTTTTTTGCCGCCTTTTCCGGGGAGGACAGGTTCATCGCCGATTACCTGACCGACGATGTGCTGTCCGGCCTGTCCGAGCCGCAGCGCATCTTCCTGCTGCAGACATCCATCCTTGAGCACCTGTCAGCTTCTCTGTGCGAGGCCGTCACCAGCCGTCCCGGGGCGCAGGCAATGCTCGACGGGCTGGTGGAGGCTAACCTGTTCATCGTGCCGCTGGACAACCAGCGCGGCTGGTATCGTTACCACGTCCTCTTCGCTGACCTGCTGCGCAAGCGCCTCCAGGAGGGGGCGGGGGGAAAAACCGGCGAACTCCATGTCCGGGCCAGTTGCTGGTTCGAGGAAAACGGCGCCATCGACCTGGCCATCGAGCACGCCCTGGCTGGGCAAGACTTCGCCCGCGCTGCCCGTTTGATCGAGGGAATCGCCGAAGGCTTGCTGATGCACGGTCAGGCGCTCACCCTGCTGCGCTGGCTCGAAGCCCTGCCCCACGAGACGATCCTGAAACGTCCGGTCCTCGGCACCCTGAAGGGCTTCTCCCTGATCTTGTACGGGAAGCCTCCCGAAGAAACCGCCAGCCTCTATCAGGAACTGGCCGATTCCGGCAGCCTGGACACGCTCCAGGGGGAGGGCGTGACCCTGCAGATGCTGCTTGCCGTTCTGCAGGGCCGCTCCTCCGACGGCATCCGGCTGGGCGAAGAGGCGCTCCGTCGCCTGCCGGCCGAACGGGTCTTCTTTCGCAGCCTGGCCGCGGACGGCCTGGGCATGGCATACACCCTGGCCGGCGACGTAGAAGCCGCAGTGGGCGCCTTTGAACAGGTTGTGGAAATTTCCACCCACTCCGGCAACATCATGATGACCCTCATGGCGCTCACCAATCTGGCTGGTCTGCGCTACGTCCAGGGGCAGATGCGCCTGGCTGTGCAAACCTGCCGTCAGGTGGTGGACCTGGCCAGCCAGCGTATAGGCCGCCAGACCCCCATGCTCGGCAAGACCATGCTCAACCTGGGCGAGATGCTGCGTGAGCAGGGCGATCTGGATTCGGCTGAGAAGTACCTGGGCGAAGCCGCCGGTATGATGGAATTCTTCTCGGAGATCGGGCTTCCCCTAACCTGGCTGGCCCTGGCCAGGATTCGCACGAACAGGCGCGACTGGCCGGCTGCACAGGCTTACATTGACCAGGCCCGTCAACGGGCGCAGGCCAGCTGCTCCACGTTGATGGACGACCGCCTGGTGGAGGTGATGCAGGTCCGCTACTGGCTCGCCCGTAGCGACCTGAACCCTGCCCTGCAGTGGGCACACCAGCTTGGCTTGCTGGACCGCCCGCCGTCCGAGATATTCGCCGAGGCCGTCCGCAACGCATCCCTCAATGAATTGTTCCAAGCCGAGTACCTGACTGTGGTCCGCCTGGCCCTGGCGCAAGGGCAGCCCGAACGGGCTCTCGAAATGCTGTCCTTCATGCAGGATTTGGTCGAAAAGCGTAGTTTCCAGCGCCGAATCATCGAGATCCTGGCCCTCAAAGCGCTCGCCCTGCACCAGAAGGGGGACCTCGACCGGGCGTTGCAGGAACTCGCCAGAGCCCTGGCCCTCGCCGAGCCGGAGGGCTACCTGCGCACCTTCGTCGACGAGGGCGAGCCAATGGCCCGGCTGCTGTACCAGGCCGTCGCCGCGGGCATCTCTCCCGGGTACGCCGGGCGGCTCGTGGCCGTCCTGGCGCAGGAAAGCCCGGAAGCCCCACTTGCCGGGAAGGTCCCGGCCGGCGACCTGGTCGAGCCTCTCAGCAGGCGCGAGCTGGATGTGCTGGGCCTAATCGCCGAGGGACTCTCCAACGGCGAGATCGCCAGCCGCCTCTACATCTCTCTCAGCACGGTCAAAGGCCATACGACCAACATCTTCGGCAAGCTCGGGGCCAGAAACCGCACCCAGGCGGTTGCCCGCGCTCGCAGCCTGGGTCTGTTACTGTCCCGCTAGGCGTTTCCCAAAAACAGTACTCCGATCGTACTTTCGCCCGGTCACAACCGTACTCCGACTCCAGTATGCTGTAAGCAGCAAACTGGAGTTTCTTTATGTCCATCGAGAGAAGTCTACCACCCTGTACGTCACGCTGTTACCGGATCACGATCGAGGGGAAGATCGACCCAAGCTGGTCGGATTGGCTGGGCGGTATGCAACTTGTCTCACGAAAGGAGGCCGATGACATGACCATCACCACTCTGAGCGGGGTCCTGATCGACCAGTCCGCCCTGCGCGGACTTTTGAACCGCTTGTGGGATCTGAGCCTGATCGTGCTCTCTGTCGAGCAACTCAATCCCACACTGAAATCGAACAAGGAGTAAGGAGGTTTTTATGAATGCAAGTCAAGCTGTCACGCCCGGCAAAGATCTGGCGATCCAGGTCCGCGGGCTGACCAAATCGTATGGCAAGGTGCGTGCCCTGCACGGAATCGACCTGGAAGTGAAGCGTGGCGAGATCTTCGGCTTCCTCGGCCCGAATGGAGCCGGCAAGACCACCACGATCCGCTGCCTGCTGGATATGATCCGCCCGGATGGTGGCAAGGCTTTCCTGCTTGGGCTGGACCCGCAAGCCGAACCGGTGGCCGTCCAGGCCCTGTCGGGCTACTTGCCCGGCGAGATGCAGTTCTTTGACAACCTGACCGTCGAACGCCAGCTGCGTTTCTTCCGTGACATGCGCGGCGGACGCGCCGACTGGAGCTACGTGCAACAGCTGGCCGAACGCCTCGACCTAGACCTCAAGCCGCAGATCAAAAACCTGTCCAAGGGCAACAAGCAGAAGGTCGGGGTCATCCAGGCGCTGATGCACCGTCCCGAATTGTTTCTGCTCGACGAGCCGACCATCGGCCTCGACCCGCTGATGCAGCAGGAGGTCCTGGCGCTGTTGCGCGAAGCGAACGCGGCCGGGGCGACCGTCTTCTTCAGCTCGCACATCATGAGCGAGGTCGAAACCCTGGCCGGGCGGGTGGCGATCATCCGCGCCGGGGAGATCGTCGAGGTAGCCGGCATCGAGACCCTCACGCGCCGCGCGCTGAACCGAATCACGGTTCGCTTCAAGAAGCCGGTTGAGATGACCGATCTTGGCAAATTGCCGGGAGTCGAGATCCTCGCCCAGGCCGACGGGAGCAGTGTCACGTTGCAGGTGCAGGGCGACATGGAGAATCTGATCCAAGCCCTCGGCCGCCTGCCCGTCCTGGACCTAGAGACCGAGCGCCCCAGTTTGGAAGAGATATTCCTGACCTATTATCAGAAGTAACCAGTAAGGAGAATGAGACAATGAAACGCTTATGGACTACCTTCCGCTACACTTTTCTTGGCCTGCGCGGTCAGATCCTGGGCTGGGGGCTGGGCCTGGGGCTGTATGGCCTCATGATCGTGCCGATGTACGAGACGGTCGCCGGGCAGGGGGAAAGGTTCCAGCAGCTGATCGCCAGCTATCCGCCCGAAATGCTGGCCTTCTTTGGGGCCACCGTGAACAGCATGCTGACGCCGGGCGGCTTCCTAGGCATGTACGCCTTCTCGATGCTGCCGGTCATCATAGGCATCTTTGCTGTGCTGGCTGGCAGCGGACTGATCGTCAGCGACGAGGAGCGCGGCCGCTTGGACCTGATCATAGCCCACCCGGTTGGTCGGTCAGCTTTCTTCTTTGGCCGTTTCTTGGGTCTGCTGGCCGCCTGCCTGGTCATCATGCTCCTGGCTTGGCTGGGATTCAGCCTCCTGCTGGGTGGCTCCAGCCTGGGCGTGGACTGGGGCCAGATGGCTGTGCCCTTCCTGTCACTGCTGGTCCAGATCCTGGTTTATGCGGCACTGGCGCTGCTGCTGAGCATGTTCTTGCCGGCGCGCAGCCTGGCGGCGACGATCAGCGGGGCGGTCATGGCCCTCAGTTACATGATCTCATCCCTGGCCTTCATGGATGAGCGCATGGAAGCCTTGGCAAAACTGATGCCGTACCACTACTTCCAAACCACCCTATCCATCCAGGAATTAAACCCAGGCTGGCTGTTCGCCCTGCTGGGGATCAGCGCGGTCATGGTGCTGATCGCCTGGCTGCGTTTCGTGCGTCGTGACATCCGGCTGAGCGGGGAAGGTAGCTGGCGCCTGCCATTCCTAGCGAAGCGCAAGAGTACCGCATAAGTCAGCCATCACGATCCTTTGGCCTGGCAGCACGAGTGCCGGGCCAAAGGATTCTGAAAAGCAAACTTCCCCGGATTTGCTCCAGGGAAGCCTCTCAGCAGTAAATGTTATTGAGATTGATTGTTCAAACCAAATAAAAAGACCACATGGAATATATGTTCCAAGTGGTCTATCTGTTCTTGTGCCCCCAAGGGGATACTGTATATAGGGATAATAATAAGTTCTTGAGTTTAGAGTAGCGGACTGAGCGCAAAAAAGCGCTGACGAAAAACCTGAACTTTAACAATCGATGCAGTCAATCAGAAAGTGA
>JAFGSI010000082.1 GCA_016934715.1 Anaerolineales bacterium | reverse complement strand
TAACGAAACAGTGGTGATAGTGGACACACGGCAGTCAAAGATGGTTGATTAGATTGTAATCCGATCGACGCAATTTGATACGAACCAATTCGTCGGTTTTGGTGCTGTAAAAGTCGAGTCAATGACTTTACACCACAGGTCATCGCAGCACTCAAGATTTGAGAGCCGTTGGTAACTCTGGCCCCGTTGCTTCCTTCAATTGCAACAGAAGAACCATCAAGCGGTCGCAGTAAAAATTCAGGCGATACTTCTTCGAAATGGGTTGGGAGACAGTTGGTGACAGATGAAGCAATCGCTGCCTGTCGAAGACAGCTGAAGAAAAACTTTGCACTACATAATCCTGATTGTTAAGTCCTGATGTCCCAATTTTTACATGCATTTTTGATGGTTCTGAATTGACGATGAATATTGTGGCTACTTGTGATATAATGTGTCCACAAGGAGGATCGATGCGAGAGATCAGTGTTGGCACACGTGAACTCAAAAACCGCTTGAGCCAGTACCTGCGGCGAGTCAAGGCGGGCGAGACAGTGGTGATTACCGAGCGCGGCAAGCCGGTCGGCCAGATCGTGCCCATCGCCGCGGACCTGGCCGGCCGCTTGAAGATATTGGCCGATGCCCGTGTGGTGGAGTGGAATGGCCAGAGCCTTCCAGTGTACCAGCCGCGGGCGGTCAACCGCAGCGGGCAGTTGCTCTCGGATCTGGTGTCGGAGGAAAGGGAATGATCCTGTACGCCGACACCAGCGCGTTGGTCAAGAAATATGTCCGCGAGGACGGTTCCGAACAGGTGCTTGCCTTTATTGCCGGTTTCGAGGCGGTCGCCACCGCGGCACTCACCTACGTGGAGATGGCTGCGGCCCTGGCGAAGGCGGGCCGTCAGGGTTGGGTGGATGATACGGCCTTGCAAGAAGCTTGGCGGGATTTCCGGGCCCACTGGCCGGCTTATACGCGCTTGCCTGTTTCTTCTGCCGCCGTGGAGCGTGCTGCTGACCTGGCGTGGAAACATGGTTTGCGGGCTTATGATGCCATGCATCTGTCCTGTGCCCAGGTCTGGCAAGAGGTAACCGGGGAGGAGACCGTTTTCGCCTGTTTCGATCAACGCTTGCGCCAGGCTGCCAGTGTAGAAGGGTTGCAGGTCTGGCCAGCGGCTGGGGCCTGAGTGCGCTTCCAAAAGATCGATATTCCTGTCGGCGACTATCCTGTATGTGTGAGAAAGCGGATCCGGAATGGATCCGCTTTCTCTTCCGGCATGATTGAACATCGTCTCCGCTTACAACCTCCACTCATCCACCGGACTTGCCAACTGGTGGGCCGAGGCGACATCATCCGACGCTCATGCGACATTCTGCCGGGACCATGTCCAGGGCTTCGTGGCCGAGCAGTTTTTGCAGGACGAAGAGATTCCCGCCGTTTACTCGATTATCCCATGCGTGGAACAAGCAGGTCTTCGGTTGGCGTGCAGTGTTCTGCACGTTCACCCTGGCGCCCTTCTCATCCACGAATACGCGAATCCCGATGCTTCTATCCCTCTGGGCCGGCAGACGCGCTGGCTTTGCCCCGGTGGACATTCTCTTGCCGTACCGCTGAGTCCCGGCGGCGCTGTATGGCCAGATCCTGTGGGCGCCGAAAAACCAGAAGGGAATCGTTGTTCCCAGCAGGACTCGCCTGGACCTGGGCGCCGACTGGAACACAAACCCCAGCCAGGAGGAATCCCGTAGATCCGACAGTCCTCGGGGAATTCCAACCCCCGGTTCTCTCGAGCGAGCTGGACGGCCTGCTCACAGCCGCCGACGATCAGATCCGCCGGGTCCTATTCGTCAGGAGCATACACCACCCCCACGTTGCCAATGGTTCTGCGTATACAGGAAAATCCAATCGCGAGCGCGAGGTTACTTATCTTTGTGCCCGCGGACCAGGATCTTGATCGGGGTGCCAACGAAGCCGTAAGCCTTGCGGAACTGGTTTTCGAGGTAACGGATATACGAAAAATGGGCCAGTTTGGTGTCATTGACGTGCAGCACAAAGGTCGGCGGATCGGTGCGGATCTGAGAACCGTAGTAGATCTTTAATGGCCGTCCGGCGTGCGCCTGCGGCGGCTGGGCATCCATTGCCTCGCGCAGGACCTTGTTGACCATCGAGGTGGTCAGACGTGCCAGGCGCTCCTCCTGGACTTCCAGGGCCAGCGGCAGGACTTTATCCACCCGCTGGCCGGTCTTGGCTGAGATGAACAGCAGCGGGACGTAGTCCATGAACTTGAGTTCCTGGCGCACGACCCGGGAGTGTTCCTCCATCGTGTAGGTGTCCTTCTCGATGGCATCCCACTTGTTAACCAGCACCACACACGACTTCCAGGCATCCAGGATGAAGCCGGCGATGTGGGTGTCCTGGGCGGTGATGCCGGCCTCGGCGTCGATCACGAGGAGGACTACGTCGGCGCGTTCGATGGCCTTGAAGGCTCGCAGCACGCTGTACTTCTCCACACCGACCTCGATCTTCCCGCGCCGGCGGATACCGGCCGTGTCGATCAGCGTGACCGGCAGCCCGGCGACCTCGATGAGGGTATCGATCGCATCACGCGTCGTCCCCGGGATCGGACTGACAATGGCCCGCTCGGCGCCGGCCAGCCGGTTGAGCAGGCTTGACTTGCCGGCGTTGGGCTTGCCGACGATGGCGATCTTGACCGAATCGTCCTCCTCGGTGGTGGTATCGGGGGGGAAGGCGGCCACCAGGGCGTCAAGCATGTCCCCGGTCCCGGTGCCATGCAGGGCTGAGATCGGGTGTGGATCGCCCAGCCCCAGTTCGTAGAACTCTCCGGCCGCAGCGCGTGCCGCGCTGCTCTCACACTTATTGACCACCACGAAGATCGGTGGCCAGGGCTGGCCGTCGACGGTCCTCTGGTGGCGACGCAGGATCTCGGCCACCTCGCGGTCGGGTGGAGTGACTCCGGTCTGTCCGTCGGTGATGAAAAGAACTGCATCGGCATCCTGGACAGCCACCAGGGCCTGCTGGCGGATCTCCTGAATGAAGTCGGCCGAGCCGATCGAAAGCGGGGTCTTGCCGCCGTGGGTTGGATCGATCCCTCCGGTGTCGATGACATCGAAATAGACCTCGGTCCATTCGGCTTCGGTGACCAGGCGGTCGCGCGTCGTGCCGGGGGTGTCATCGACGATGGCCAGGCGTTCCCCGGCCATGCGGTTGAAGAGGGTGCTCTTGCCCACGTTCGGGCGTCCTACCAGGGCAACAATTGGTTTCATGGAACCTTATGGGGTGGGAGTGGTCGTGCTGGTGATGACCACCTGGATCGTCCCGGGCAGGATCGACTCGACCACCACCTCATCGATCAGGATCTCAACCACCGGGGTGAGTTGGTAGGTGCCGGGCGCCAGGCCGGTCACGTCGACCCGCACACGGATGTCGCTGGCCAGCAGCGAGTCAAGGACTGGCAGTGGACCGGAGAGAATCACGTCGACCGTGAGCGGCGAAACATCGACTTCCAGCCTGGCGCCCAGGCCGATCACCTCGACCGGCCTGTAGGAGATCGTCAGGCTGCTGGTGATCGGGGCGACCCCCACCTGGACCACGATGGTCTGGTTCCCGACCAGGGTCACCCCGGCCGGCAGGACCAGTTCCAGGCGGGCCTCCAGCCCCTCGTCTATACCGGTCAGGTCGAGCGGCATGGTCTCGACGAAACCCGGCAGCGATTCGATCAGTTCCAGGTTGGATGAGTAGACTGTTACGACCGGCGGGAAGGGGGAAATGTTGGTCAGGCGGTAGCCGCTGGCCGGCTGGCCGCGGGTCACCACCTTGACAGCCAGGTCACGGTAACCACCGATCTGGACGATCGGCAGGTTGATCTGCACCTGGTCGGGCTGAATGGTGACGCCGGTGACCGGGCGGTTTTCGGAATCCAGGGCTTGTATCGTCGCCAGGCTTTCGATGGTGCTCCGGGACCCGGTCAGGTCGATGCTGGCCTCCAGGCGGTCGACGCGTGCCACGAGCGACTCCGGCCCGGAGACGACTGCCCTCTCGGGGTTCAGGATCGCTTCGCCGACCTGGTAGCCGATCGCCGCTTCCCCGCTCAGGGCCAGCATGACTGCCAGCGAACGGGTGTCCAGCGGTTCGAGGGACAGGCGCAGGGTGACTGGTGTGCTGGACAGCACCCGTACCGGCTGGACAGCCACCTGGACCTGGATCGGGACGTTGTGATCCCCGGCGCTCAGCCCGGAGAGGTCAGCGATCGCTCGCACCGAGCCGCGGTTGGCGATCATCTCGTTCCAGACCGAACTGGGCGCGCGCAGGCTGACGGTGACAGTTTGCGGGACGGTGCCGGTCAGCAGCAGGCCCGAGTCCTGACCGATGTACTCGATGATGATCGGGCTGGGGTAGGTGCGCGTCTCGTCAGGGTCGGCGGCCGTGACGGCCGAAACCCAGACGGCCACTGCCAAGGCAAAGGCCAGCAGGAGGGTGCGCAGGTTGGTGGTCAACCACTTGAACATGATCATCCATCCTTGCGGGGGAACAGGTACGGAAAATGACGCTGGAAGAAATTGCCCTGGCTGGCCCTGATCGGGCTGTAGAAGGCGATCAGGATGTTCTCCAGCCGTTCGGGATCCAGCCGGCGGATCATGCGCCCGGCGTGGGCGATCGAGACGGCCCCGCTCTCCTCTGAGACGACCACCGCCACAGCGTCGGAGGCCTCCGATATACCCAGGGCGGCCCGGTGGCGCAGCCCCATCTGGCGTTCGGGGGAACGGGCCAGGATGCCGCTCGCTGAGAGCGGCATGACGCAGGCTGCCGCCCGAACACGGTTTCCGCCGATAATGACGGCCCCGTCGTGCAGGGGTGTGTTGGGGTAGAAAAGCTGCATCAACAACTCGGGGGTCACCTGGGCCTGCATGACTACGCCGGTGCGGATGTATTCATCCAGGCTGTCAAAGCGCTGCAGGATGATCAAGGCCCCGTGCTGGCGGGCAGACAGGCGGGCGGCGGAGCTGACCACGGCCTGGATCGTCCCTTGCATGCTTTCGCCCGTATGCTTGTTCTTGAAGGGCAGGAAGGTACCTGCCCGTCCGATCCTTTCCAGGCCTCTGCGGATCTCGGGGGCGAAGATGACCGGGATGGCGAAGGCCATGGCTGGGAGGGCGGTGCGCAGCAACCAGGTGAAGGCCGGCAGGTTGACCAGGCTGGTCATCAGGGCGATCAGCACCAGCAGGAAGAGGGCGCCGCGCAGCAGGGCCATGGCCTGCGTGTCGCGTACCAGGTACAGCACGCCAAAGAAGATCAGCGTGACCAGCAGGATGTCGATCACGCCAAGCCAGTTGAGGCGTTGGAAGATGAAAGCCAAATCGCTTAGGATATCGGACACGGTAATCTGCCGGGGTGGCCGGGCGGTCTGAGATGAAGAGGCGCGCTCGGGGCTGAAAGCCCCGCCGGTCCTGTCGGCCGGGTCGCCGGGAGGCTAAATCGGGCGCAGGACACGGTCCTGGCGGAGTTGTTTGAAGAGCAGGATGGTATTCGGCGGCTGCGACTCGATGGCCGCATCCTGCCAGGCCTGCACGCCAAGGGTCTGCGGGGCCTGGCGCTCGTAACCGAGTTCTTTCCAGACGGTTTCCTGGGAGGCCAGTTGGGGCGGCAGGAAGAGCAGCGAAGCCTCGCACTGCAGGTCCTGGGAGGCCCGTTCGAGCTCGTCAACCAGCGTCCGCAGGGCCTGGTCGATGGGCAGGTCGGGGGCCACGTACATTTCGGTAGTGCGGGCCACCAGGTTCTCCACCTGCCAGCCGGCCAGCCCGCTCAGTTCCTCGCCGGACATCAGCAACAGGAAGGCTTTCTCGCCGAAGGCGGCCATGATGTCATCATGGTTCTGAGGATTGGCGCCTCCGCTCAAACGGGTGATCAGGGCGGCGATCTTGGCCGAGTCGCGCGGCCGGCCGCGCTGGATCGATAATTCACCTGCGGCAGTCTTCTTCATGACCACCGGCGTGGTGTCGGTGATCGGGGAGATCGCCTTCCAGGCCGCGGTCACCTGTTTCCAGGTGGCCTCGAAGGAGCCGGTATTGTGAATGACCACATTGGCGGCGGCGGTCTTGATCTCCTGGGCGCTCTGGCTCCGGATGCGATTCAGGGCGTCGGCCTCGCTCATCTGGCGCTTGGTCATCAGGCGGGCCTTCTGCAGCTCCTCAGGTGCATGGGTCACCCAGATGGTATCACAGCTCTCGGCCAGCGGACCCTCGAGCAGTTTGATCGCTTCAAGGACGATGACCCGCTGACTGGCGCGCTGGACCAGCATGTCGATGGCCTGTTCGACCAGCGGGTGGACGACTTTCTCGAGGGAAGTGAGCGCCTCCGGGTCAGAGAATGCCAGCCGGCCAAGCTTGGTGCGGTCGATTTCACCTTTGTTGTCCAGGATGAACTTGCCGAAGTTGTCCACGACGGCCTGGTAACCCGGTGCCCCTTTGGCAATGGCGCGGTGGGAGAGCGCATCGGCATCGATCCCGTAGGCGCCCAGGTGTTCGAGCATCCTGCGCACCACGCTCTTGCCGGTGGCGATATTGCCTGTCAGGCCGACGACGTACTTTCCGGGCCACTTGCTCACGCTTGCTCCTTGTCGCACCTAGGTGTTGCTATCATTTTAGCCTTAGCTGCTTAGAATGTCAAAGGGATTGGCGGACGAAACCGCCAGATCCGAGCGCCAAAGCAGCACCCGGCGCAGGGCCGGGTGCTGGATGGTCAGGGGGTCGGAGTGGGCGTCACCGTGGACAAGGGCGTCAGGGTCGGCGTGACCAGGTCGATCGGGACCAGAAGCAACTGGCCTGGATAGAGCGGCGAGGCGTCGCCGTCGGGCAGGGTTTCCGGGTTGGCGGCCACGATGGCCTCGATGGTGCTGTTCAACTTCGAGGCGATCAGGGCCAGGTTGTCGCCCGGCAGGACGAAATAGGTGATCCGGAAGCCGGGGTAGGCGCTGTCCGGGATCGGGGTCGGGCTGGGCAGGGGCATGCCGGGATTGGGGAGCCAGATTTCCTGCCCGACGTAGTAGAACTGGGTCTGCGGGTCGATGCCGATGCCGGTGGCTTCGTCGTAGGGATTGAGCAGGAAGATCATCACCAAGCCATTTTCACCCAGTTCGAACCGTTCGACCAGGCCGACCAGGGTGTCGCCTTCCTGGATCGTATACCGGAAGGGCGCCGAGGGGGTCGCCGTGGGGGTCTCGGTCGGGGTGGGGGTCTCGGTCGGGGTGTCGGTTGGCGTGGGGGTGTTGGTCGGGGTCGGGGTGATCGTCGGGGTGGGGGTCTTGGTGGCGAAGGCCGACCGCAGGCTGTCGCCGCTGAAGGAGATGATGATCAGGACGATTGCCAGGAGGATCAGCACGGCGGCGAAGACAAGAATGAACATTGGGCCGCCCTGGCGGCGTTTTTTGCGGTAGGAGGAAATCGTATCTTTCATGGTCATTGGAGTATCCCGTCCTTCACTGAAAGGTGCGCCGGGCGCGAAGGGCTGGCGCTGGTAGGATGATTCTACCTGAACTTGAGGGTTTTAGCGAGCAGAAACAATTGCGCGTAGCCGAGGTCGATCCCGGGCAGATCAAGTGCGCCGGAGATGCCCCTTGAGGAACTGCCCGGTATAAGATCCCCGGATGCTGACCAGCTGCTCGGGGGTTCCCTCGGCGATCAGCTGGCCGCCGCCGTCACCGCCCTCGGGTCCCAGGTCGATGATCCAGTCGGCGGTCTTGATGATCTCCAGATTGTGCTCTATGATCAGCACGCTGTTGCCGGCCTCGACCAGGCGCTGCAGGACCTCGATCAGCTTGTGAACATCGGCAGCATGCAAGCCGACCGAAGGCTCGTCGAGCACGTAGAGGGTCCGGCCGGTGGCGCGGCGGCTGAGTTCCCGGGCCAGCTTGACCCGCTGCGCCTCGCCACCCGAAAGGGTTGTGGCGGGTTGCCCAACCTTGACGTAGCCCAGCCCCACTTCCTGGAGCAGGTGGAGTTTGTTCATCATGGACGGGAAGGCGGCGAACTCCTCCAGGGCCTGGTCGACGGTCATGGCGAGCACGTCGGCGATGCTGTGGCCTTTGAACTTGACCTGCAGGGTCTCGCGGTTGAAACGGCTGCCGTGACACACGTCGCAGGGGACGTAGATGTCGGGCAGGAACTGCATCTCGATGCGCAGTTCGCCCTGGCCCTGGCAGGCCTCGCAGCGCCCTCCGTGGACGTTGAACGAGAAGCGTCCCGGCTTGTACCCGCGCACCTTGCTCTCGGGCATCTCGGCGAACAATTTTCGGATCTCGTCGAACAGGCTGGTGTAGGTGCCGGGGTTGGAGCGCGGCGTGCGCCCGATCGGCGACTGGTCGATGTTGATGATCTTGTCCAGGTGCTCGATACCCTCGATGCGGGTGTGTTGGCCGGCCATGGTGTGGGCCCCGTGCAGGCGGGCGGCCAGGGCGTTGTAGAGGATGTCGCTCATCAGGGTCGACTTGCCCGAGCCGCTGACCCCGGTGATGCAGACCAGTTTTCCGAGCGGGATCTCGACGTCGATGCCCTTCAGGTTGTTGGCGCACGCCCCGATCACGGTCAGGTGCTTGCCGTTGCCAGTGCGGCGTTTCTTCGGCATCGGGATCTGCTTGCGCCCGGACAGGTAAGCCCCGGTGAGCGACTTGGGGTGGGTCAGGATCTCCTCCGGTGTACCCTCAAAGACGACCTTGCCGCCGTGCTCTCCGGCCCGCGGGCCCAGATCGATGATCCAGTCGGCGGTCTGAATGGTCTCGTCGTCGTGTTCGACCACCAGGACGGTGTTTCCCAGGTCGCGCAGGCCCTTGAGCGTGTCGAGCAGGCGCTTATTGTCGCGCGGGTGCAGGCCAATCGATGGCTCGTCGAGCACGTACAGCACCCCGACCAGGCGCGAGCCGACCTGGGTCGCCAGGCGGATGCGCTGGGCTTCCCCGCCCGAAAGGCTGCCCGCTGTGCGGTGGAGCGTCAGGTAGTCGAGGCCGACATTGACCAGGAAGCCCAATCGGGCGCGGATCTCCTTGATGATTCGCTCGGCGATGGCCTGCTGGCGGGTTGTCAGCGGGCTTTTGGGGCCGGAGATATTTTCGACCCACGCCAGGGTCTGGTTGATCGGCCAGGAGGTGAGCGTGATGATATTAATATCGTTGACAGTAACGGCGATCGCCTCCGGGCGCAGGCGCTTGCCCTGGCAGGTTGGGCAGGGGCGGTCGCTCATGTATTCCGAGATGCGCTCGCGGATGTATTCTGAGTTGGTCTCGCGATAACGCCGCTCCAGGTTGCCGACCACGCCCTCGAAGGCGGTTTCGAAGGTCGCCTGACGGCCGTCCCGGTTCTTGTAATTGACCCGCACCCGCTCCCCGTTGGTGCCGAACAGAACCAGATCCTGATGTTCCTTGGGTAGTTCGCCAAAGGGCTTGTCCAGGTCGATGTGATAATGCCTGGCCATCCCCTGCAGGAGGTAGTAGTAATACCCGATTTCTTCGCGGATATTGTTCCATTCCATGACGATGATGGCGCCGTCGTTGAGCGATTTCTCGGGGTCGATCAGCCGCTCGGGATTGATCTCCAGTTTATTGCCCAGCCCCTGGCAGTCGGGGCAGGCACCGTGGGGAGTGTTGAACGAGAAGGTGCGCGGCTCGATCTCCGGGATGCTGATCCCGTGCTCGGGACAAGCCAGGTGCTCGGAGTAGTGGACATCGCGATCTTCTGCCTGGCTGCCCTTTTCCGCCAGGATCTGGACCGTCAGGTATCCTTCCCCGAACTTGAGCGCCGTCTCGACCGAGTCGGTCAGCCGCGTCCTGGCCGTGGCCTGTTCTTCCACCGACTCCGGGTCGGCCACCACCAGCCGGTCGACGACCGCTTCAATGGTGTGGATCTTGTAGCGGTCGAGGGTGATCTCCTCGTCCAGGTTGAAGACCGTCCCGTCGACCCGGGCGCGGGCGAAGCCGGCCTTGCGGATCTCTTCGAAGACGGCCTGGTAGGTGCCCTTGCGACCGCGCACGACCGGAGCCAGGACCAGGATGCGGGTCCCGGCGGGCTGGGCCTCGATGGCGTCGACGATCTCCTGGGCCGACTGCTTTACGACTTCCCGCCCGCAGACCGGGCAGTGCGGGATGCCGATGCGGGCAAAGAGCAGGCGCAGGTAATCGTAGATCTCGGTCACTGTGCCGACAGTCGAACGTGGGTTGTGGGAAGTGCCCTTCTGGTCGATGGAAACAGCCGGGGAGAGCCCTTCGATATAGTCCACATCGGGCTTTTGCATCTGGCCGAGGAACTGGCGGGCGTAGGCCGAGAGCGATTCGACGTAGCGCCGCTGGCCTTCTGCAAAAATGGTGTCAAAGGCGAGGGAGGACTTTCCGGATCCGGAGAGCCCGGTGATGACCACCAGTTTCTCGCGCGGGATCTCGACGGTGATGTTCTTGAGATTATGTTCGCGGGCACCGACCACGCGGATGGTATTGGAAGACATGCCTGCCTCTTGTTGGGGAAGTATCGCTATTATAGCACATTTGTTTTGGTTAAACCCTCCGGGAGGGCGCAAACAGCCATTATACCAGCCCTTAATTGCTTGCCTGTCCGGCGGCTTTATGCTAGACTTTGTAAAAGGCTGCGGGAAGTGACCCTATGGCAGAGAAAATCCTGATCATTGATGATGACCTTGACACCCTGAAGCTGGTGGGGATGATGTTGCAGAAGCAGGGCTACCAGATCCTGGCGGCAACGACCGGCGAGCAGGGCCTGACCCAGGCTGAGAACGAAGATCCCGACCTGATCCTGCTCGATGTGATGATGCCGGGGATGGACGGCTATGAGGTCGCCCGCCGCCTGCGAGCCAATTCGGACACGGCCAGCACCCCGATCCTGATGTTCACCGCCAAAACCCAGCTGGACGACAAGGTGACCGGCTTCGAAGCCGGAGCCGACGACTATCTGACCAAGCCAACCCACCCCTCTGAGCTGGTGGCCCACGTCAAGGCCCTGCTGGCACGTTCCAGCAAGGGCAAGACGACGACTGCCGGGGCGGTGACTGCCGAACGGCGCAGTTTTACTGTCGGGGTCCTGGCTGCCCGCGGCGGGCTGGGTGTCACCACGGTGGCGGCCAACCTGGGCAGTGCCCTGCAGGCCGTTACCCAGACCGAGGTGATCATGGTCGAACTGCGGCCCGGGCAGGGGACCCTGGGACCCGACCTGGGTCACCCAGACCCGCGCGCCCTGATCGATCTGCTCCAGGCCAACCAATCGGACCTCTCCCGCCAGCGGGTCCGGGACGCCTTGGTCCAGCACGAGTCGGGTTTGCAGCTGCTGTTTGGCTCGACCCAGCCCAAGGATGCCCTGCTGCTCAATGCCATCTCCCAGTTCGAGACGCTCTTCAATCGGCTGGTCTATCTGACGCCCTACCTGGTGATCGACCTCGGCTCTGGCCTGCCTCCGCTGACCCAGAAGCTGATCAATACCTGCAGCCAGGTGGCGGTGGTGATCGAACCGCTGCCTCACTCGGTGGAGCATGCCAAGGCGATGCTGGCCGATCTGGTGGAACTGGGCATCGAACGCCGCTGCCTGCATCCGGTGGTCGTCAACCGCATCCGGACGGAGCTCCAGATGAACTGGACCAAGGTTCAGGAACAACTTGGCTACCCGGTGGCGGGGGCGATCACGCCGGCGCCCGAACTGATGTACATGGCGGCGCGCACCAAGACCACCGCCGTGGTCCACCAGCCGGGTTCGCTGACCGGCCAGCAGTTTGCCAAGCTGGCTAACCACCTGTTGGAGGTCCAGAAATCGCAGGGCTAATCCTGCTCCCGCCTGAATCGCGAGCAGGATGGGTCTCAGGCGCTAGGGCGCCCGTTTTCTGATCGGCCGGGTAGAACGAGGTCCCATGAATGAGATACAGACGAAACTGGAAGGTTACCGTCGGCTGATCGAGATCTCTCGCGACCTGGCATCGACCCTCGACCTGGACATGCTGCTCAACCGCATCATCCGCGCCGCGGTCGAGATCAGCGATGCGGTGGCCGCCTCGATCCTGCTCTACGATGACGCCGCCCAGGAACTCTATTTCCAGGTGGCCACCAATCTGGACCAGCAGACGATGCGCGGCCTGGCGGTCCCGCTGGAGGGTTCCATCGCCGGCTGGACGGTCACCAACCGCAAACCGGTGCGTATCTCGAACGTCCAGGACGACCCGCGCTACTTCAGCCGCATCGAACAGCGCACCCAGTTCACCACCAATTCGATCATGGCAGTGCCGCTGATCACCCAGGACAAGGTCGTGGGCGTCCTGGAGGTGCTCAACAAGTGCGATGGCGAGTTCACTGCAGCCGACGAGGACCTGCTGTTGGTGCTCGGCGCCCAAGCGGCCGTGGCGATCGTCAATGCCCGCCTGTTCGCTCAGTCAGACCTGATCTCTGAGTTCGTCCACGAACTGCGTACTCCCCTGGCCTCGATCGGTACGGCAACCTATTTACTGCAGCGTCCTGAGATCTCGCAGGAGCAGCGCGAGCAGATGCTCCAGAATATCCATGACGAGACCCAACGTCTGACCACCCTGGCGACCGCATTCCTCGACCTGGCCCGCCTCGAATCGGGCCGGGTGAAGTTCACTTTCAAACTCTTCGACCTCGAGCCGCTGCTGGTCGAGTGCCGGACGATCATGCAGGGCAAGGCGGACGAAAATCGGGTCGGTATCACCATCGAGGTCCCGGCGGACTTTCCCCAGATCTCTTGCGACCGCGACAAGATGAAACAGGTGGTGCTCAACATGCTCAGCAATGCCATCAAGTACAACCGGCCGAGGGGCAAGGTGATCCTGCGGGTTGGGCAGGGAGAGGGGGAGTGGACCCTGGCTGTCGAGGACAACGGCGTGGGCATTCCCGAGGAGGCGATGCCCTGTCTGTTCCAGAAGTTCTACCGCGTGCGGGCCAATGAAGCCAGGGTGGTCGGCACCGGCCTGGGCCTCTCGATCTGCAAGCAGATCGTCAACGGCCACGGCGGACGTATCGAAGTGGTTAGCTCCTTCGGCAAGGGAACCGTGTTTACCTTGCATTTCCCTCGAAAATAGACCCGGCGAGCTGAATGCCTGGCCGGTTTGTTGCGCCAGCTCGCTGGAGCAGTTATCCTTTGATCAACACCTTCAACATCCCCCTCCTTCGTGCCATATCCATCGCTGCCAGTGCCTTATCCAGCGGGTAGCATCCGGCGATCAGGGGAATCGGGTCGACCTGGCGCTGCGCAAGCAGGCGCAGGGCCGGGGCGAACGGGCCGCAGCGCGAGCCGAGCACCGAGATCTCGTCGACCACGAACGGCGACCAGTTGACGGTCATCTCCCCCCGGTAGGTTGACTTCAGCACCAGCGTTCCGCGTGGACGCACAGCCTGGCGAGCCGTTTCGAAGCCGGATGGCGAACCGGTGGCCTCCACGACCAGATCCCAGCGCCGGGGTTGGACATCGTCCTCGGTGATCAGGCGGATCCCGGCTCCCTGCAGCAGGCGTTCCTGCTCGGGATGGCGGGCCAGGACGCGCAGGTCGCAGCCGGTCAGGGCCAGGGTCCGGGCGACGAGCTGCCCCAGCCGCCCGGCTCCGACCAGCAGGACCCGGTCCGTCGGCTGCACCTGGACCTGCTGCTGAATCTGCAGCGCCGCTGCCAGCGGCTCGACGAAGACTGCTGCCTCGTCCGGGACCGTGTCCGGGACCGGGTGCAGGTTGGCCAATGGCAGCGTCGTGTATTCGGCGTGAGTCCCATGCCGGCCGCGTATCCCCAGGGTCGTGCGGTGCTCGCAGTGGCTCGAGCGTCCGTGGGTGCATTGCTCGCAGACCCCGCAGGCGGCGGTGATCTCGCCGACGACGCGCTTCCCGATCCATTGTGCGGGTCCCGAAGTCATCTTCTCCCTGGAGGCGGCCGGACTTCCGCGAGGATCGTCGGATCCCGTGATTGCCATGACCTCCCCGGTGAATTCATGCCCGATCACACCGGTGAACGGGTAATAGCCGCGGGCCAGCTCAAGATCTGTGCCGCAGATCCCAGAGAGGCGGACGCGGATCAGGGCCTCGCCGGGGACCTCCGGTTGGGGGATGTCACGCAGGGAGAGTTGCTGGTTTTCGAGCCACAGGGCTTGCATTCTTCACAATCCAAAGCGGTAGGCGAACCTCAAGAAATCCTGCATTTTGTTCTACCGCGCGCCTCTACGCCCGAACTGCCGCTCGAGCATGTCGACCGACAGATGGATCATCGTCGGCCGGCCGTGCGGACAGGTGCGCGGCGAGCTGCAGTTCTCCAGATCGGCGAGCAGGGCCTTTTGTTCTTCAGGCGAGAGGACCTGCCCGGCTTTGATCGCCAGACGCTTGCAGACCCGGCCCGCCGCCCGGGCCTCGATCTCCTCCTGCAGCGGGGCCTCGTCCTCCTCGAAGTCCTCGACCAGGGCCCGCAGCGCCGCAGCCGGGTCGCTGCCGGAGAACAGGATCGGCAGGGCCCGCACCTGGTAGGTGTTCTGGCCAAAGGGCTCGACCTCGAAGCCGAACTGCTGCAGAACCGGCAGCTGCTCGGCGAGCAGGCGGGCCTGGGCAGGCGGCAGGTGCACCGCCGCCGGGGTCAGCAGGGCCTGGGAGGGGACGTTCTTCAGCCCATGCTGGGCCATCAGTTTTTCGAACAGGACCCGTTCGTGGGCGGCGTGCTGGTCGATCAGGTACAGCCCGTCGGGGCCCTCGGCGACGAGATAGGTCGCCCCGATCTGGCCGATCAGCCGCAGGAGCGGGATCCGGGTTGCGATCGGGGGCTGCGTTTCGGCGGTCGGCGGAGGAGCATTCCCTGCGGGAACCTGGTCCTTGTCTGCGCTCTCCAGGCCCCGCTCAGCAGCGTGGGTCAGCTCCCAGGTCGGGTCGGGGCTGCGCGGCCGCGACCCCCACAGCGACGGCGGAGCCACCTGCGGGACCGGGGTGTAGGCCAGCAGGGCGCGCCGCACGCCGCGCTGGACGAAGTTGAACAGTTTGTCTGGCTCGCGGAAGCGGACCTCGGCCTTGGTCGGGTGGACGTTGACGTCGACCAGCTCGGGTGGGACCTCGAGGAACAGGGCTGCCAGCGGGTAGCGCCCGACCATCAGCATGGTGTGGTAGGCCTGCAGCACGGCGCTGCTCAGGGCGATGTCCTGCACCCAGCGCCCATTGATGAAGAAGGTGATCTCCTTGCGGTTGGAACGCGTCAGGGTGATCGGGCCGATGAAACCGGTCAGGCGCAGGCCGTCCTCCTCGGCGAGCACTTCAAGCAGCTGGCGGGCGGCGTCCACCCCGTAGAGGCTCGCCAGGATGGTGCGCCGGTCACCGTCGCCGGCAGTCTGCAGGGAGCTGCTGTTGTCCTGGCTCAGCTTGAAGCGTACCCCGGGGTAGGCCAGGGCGTAGCGGGTCAGCAGGGCGTCGATCTGGCGCCGCTCCGTCACGTCCTTCTTGAGGAACTTGAGCCGGGCCGGAACGTTGTAGAACAAGTTCTCGACCCGCACCACGGTCCCGACCGGAGCGCCGACCGTCTCGACCGGGCCGATGGTTCCACCCTCCACCCGCAGGCGCCGTCCGGTATCGGCTCCGGCCGCGCGAGAGATGAGTGTCAGCCGAGAGACCGAGCCGATCGAAGCCAGGGCCTCGCCGCGGAAGCCCAGGGTGGCAATGCGAAACAGGTCGTCAGCGCTGACCAGTTTGGATGTTGCGTGCCGGGTGACGGCCAGCCCCACTTCGCCGGCCGGGATGCCGCAGCCATCATCGGCGACCTCGATCAGGGTCTGGCCGGCCCCGGAGACATTGACCGTGATCGCGGTCGCCCCGGCGTCCAGGGCGTTCTCGACCAGTTCCTTGACTGCCGAGGCCGGGCGTTCGACCACCTCGCCCGCGGCGATCTGGGAGGCGATTTCTGGGGACAGGATTCGGATCGACATGGCCTTATTATACGAGCATTTCCAGCCCCAGGAGCCTTCCGACCGGCGCCCCGGGGGGGGATTCGCGGAGACACAAAACGCAATGCCGACTATAATAGGTGGCATGCCTTTCACCACCCTGCTGTGCGACCTGGATGACACCCTCTACCCGCCTGCCTCGGGCCTGTGGGGGGAGATTGCCGGACGCATCAATCAATACATGCACGAGCGCCTGGGCTTTCCACGCGAACAAATCGCCACGCTGCGCGAAAGCCTGTTCCGCCAGTACGGGACGACCCTGCGCGGTCTGCAGGCCACCTGCCGGGTCGATGCCGACGAATACCTGGCCTTCGTCCACGACGTGCCGCTCGAGCGCTATCTGCATCCCGATCCGGTCCTGCGAACGGTGCTCGAGTCCCTGGACATGCGGCGGTACATTTTCACCAATGCCGACGCTGCCCACGCGGGGCGCGTCCTGCAGGTCCTGGGCCTGGAGGGTGTCTTCACCGGCATCCTGGACATCCATACGATGTCCCCCTATTGCAAGCCTATGCCAGAGGCCTTCGACCTGGCCTTGCGGGCGATCGGCGACCCGGACCCTCGGCTGTGCATCCTGGTAGACGACCAGCCGCGCTCCCTGGGCACTGCCCGGACCCTGGGCATGACCACCATCCTGGTCAGCCTGGATGGCCCTTCGCCAGATTGCGATCCCACCATCCGCTCATTGGCAGAACTGCCTGGAGTGCTGGCCGGGGTCTGATTCTTATGCGTTTTTGACACGTCGGGCGGTTTTTCTTATCCTGTTTTAACCCGGACGTGCTACCATTCCCATCTGATCTTATGGAGGTTTCTAATGGAAAACAAAGCCCATCGTTCGTTCTTGCTCATCATGCTCGCCCTGCTCCTGGTCGTCTGTTCGTTCGGCGGCGGGATCGCCACCGGCTATTTCGCTCTGCCACGTTCGGCACTCGTGCCCTCTCCGCCGTTCCCGGAAACCACCCCGGTCTCGCCGACCGACGCCGGCACGCCGCCGGAGCTGGGGGATGCTTTCGGCCCCTTCTGGGAGGCCTGGGATATCATCCACCAGCAGTATGTTGACCAGCCCCTGGACGACCAGGTCCTGGTCGAGGGCGCCATCCGGGGCATGATGGATTCGCTTGGTGACCCATACTCCGGCTACTGGGACGTGCGCGAGACTACCGACGCCAACAATGCCATGCAGGGAGAATACGATGGCATCGGCTCCTGGGTCGACACCAGCGGCGATTACCTGACCATCACCCAGACGATGACCGGTTCCCCGGCTGAAGCGGCCGGCCTGCTCTCCGGTGACCAGATCATTGCGGTTGATGGCGAGGATGTCGCCGGTATCGATCCAGACCTGGTGCGGCTGACGCGGGTCCTGGGTCCGGCAGGAACCGACGTCACCCTGACCATTCGTCGCGAGGGTCTTCCCGAGCCCTTTGATGTGACTATCACCCGGGCCCACATCACCGTCCCGAGCGTGGAAAGCCGCATGCTGGATAACAACATTGCGTATATTCAACTCACGATCTTCGGCGACAACACTGCCAGCGACTTCCGCGACCAGCTGGGTGACCTGATGGCTCAGAACCCGCGCGGTGTGATCCTCGACCTGCGCAACAACGGCGGCGGCTACCTGTCGGCAGCGGTGGCAGTGGCCTCCGAATTCATTCCCTCGGGCGTGGTCCTGTACGAACAGTACGGGGATGGCACCCGTCAGAGCTATGAGGCCCGCGGCGGCGGGCGGGCTTATGATGTCCCGGTGGTTGTGCTGGTCAACGAGTACAGCGCCTCTGCCTCCGAGATCGTCGCCGGCGCCTTGCAGGATTCCGGGCGCGCCATCCTGGTCGGCACGACGACCTTCGGCAAGGGCACGGTGCAGAACTGGCTCCAGATCTCGAACGGTGGGACGGTGCGGGTGACGATCGCCCGCTGGCTGACCCCCAACGGTAACACCATTCATGATGTGGGGCTGACCCCCGACAGGGTCGTCGAAATGACCGCCGATGACGTTGCCAACGACCTTGATCCGCAGCTGGATGCGGCCATCGATGCCCTGATAAATCCCTAAGGGATCTACGCACCATGGGGTGCTCTTCAGCGTATAGGAAGGAGAGGTGACAGATGTTTCTGAGTCTTGACTACCTGCTTTGCATGGTCCCGGCCTTCATCTTGATGGCCCTGGCGTCCTGGTATGTGCGTGCCACATACCGGAAGTGGAGCCGCATCCAGGCCTCCAGCCGGTTGACCGGTTTTCAGGCTGCCCAACGTCTGATCGGTGCCGCGGGCCTGACCGGCGTCGAGATCAAGGGCGTCGCCGGGGAAATGAGTGACCATTACGATCCGCGCGACAACACGCTGTACCTCTCGCGCGGGGTGTCCGAGAATCCCTCGGTGGCTGCCCTGGCAGTGGCAGCCCACGAACTCGGACATGCCCTGCAGGATCGTGATGGCTATCTGCCGCTGCGCTTCCGCTCGGCGCTGGTGCCCATGGTCAACATCGGCTCCTCCCTGGGCTGGATCCTGATCGTGCTCGGTCTGTTCCTGAGCTACGCCGGGATGGCCTTCGGGGTCGATATCGCCTGGCTGGGGGTGATCGCCTTTTCGGGTGGGGCGGTCTTCGCCCTGGCGACCCTGCCGGTCGAGTTGAATGCCTCTGCCCGGGCGCGTGAGTTGCTGACCAACGCCGGGATCATCGCCGGCCAACAGGAGCAGCGCGGTGTGCGCAGCGTGCTCAATGCCGCCGCCCTGACCTACGTCGCCGGATTGGTGACGGCCGTCCTGCAGCTGCTCTACTTCATCAGCCTGGTCGGCGGACGCCGACGCTAGGCATTGCCTGCTTGAAAACAGACTCAGGCCTCCTGCCAGCAAGATCCGCGGGAGGCCAGTCTGGGATGATCCGGTTATGCGCAAATTCATCCTTGCTGTCATCCTCCTGCTGACTGTCGGTTTTGTCCTCTTCAGTTTTTCCGAACTGGAGAATATCGTCGAGGCGCTCCAGGCGAGCAATCTGTGGTTCCTGGCGGCTGCGCTGGCAGTCGAGGCAATCTGGATGTACAACATGGCGGTCACCTTTCAGAACCTCTACCAGCTGGTCGGCCTGACCGAGAGCCGGCAGCGTCTGGTCCTGATGTCCACGGCAGCCAACTTCGTCAACGTGGTGGCACCCAGTGCCGGGATTGGGGGAATGGCGGTTTTCATCGACCAGGCCCGGCAGCGCAACCAGCCCCCCGGGCGGGTCACTGTCGTCGGAGCGCTGTTCCTGCTCTTCGACTACCTGGCCTTCCTCTGCGTTCTGGCGCTGGGCCTGACCGTATTGTTCCGCCGTCATAATCTGAACGCCGGCGAATTGGCCGCCTCGGCGATCCTGTGCATGATCGCCCTGGCAGTTGGACTGCTGATCTATCTGGGGTATCGCTCGGAGGAACAGCTTGGCCGGGTGCTGTCCTGGTGCGGCCGGTTGGTCAACCAGGTCGCCCGGCCGTTCATCAAGCGTGACTACGTGCAGATCGACCGGGCGTATGTCTTCGCCGCCGAGATCGCTGAGGGCGTCTCGGTCGTCCGGGGGAAGGGCAGGCAGTTGATCTGGCCGTTCCTGTTTTCGCTCAACAACAAGGCCCTCTTGCTCTGTGTCCTGGCCCTGAGTTTTCTGACCTGGGGCACACCGTTCTCGATCGGGACCCTGGTGGGCGGGTTCAGCATCGGCTACCTGTTCACGATCGTTTCGCCTACGCCGGCCGGGATCGGCCTGGTGGAGGGAGCCCTGCCGGTGGCCCTCGGGAGCCTGCGGGTCCAGTGGGAGGCGGCCTCCCTGATCACCCTGACGTATCGCTTGATCACCTTCTGGTTCCCGCTTGGGGTGGGAGGGTTGGCCTTCCGGATCTTACAGGGGAAACCAAAAACCAGGATGACTGCTCCTGGCGCTTGACGAACCAACAGGAATGCTCGCTGCTTCCAGGGATTTTCAAAAAGGCGCCTCTGGAACGGGAAGATGCTGTTTTGCGCTTTACGGGACCACAGAGCGGCCGAGATACGGGACGGCTCTTCCCCGGTTGGTGATCTGCGCGCCACTGCTGGTGGAATTTCAGTCATGGGACGCCAAACAGGCATCCTTCCGGGACCGGATTTTGGGAGGTGGAGCATGTTCGAAATCTCTGAAACCATCGTCCTGGCGCGCCAGTCGAACGCCACCCTGCAGGGGAAAGTGGTTCGCAGGGGTGCTCTGGGGAATTCGCCCCACAAATTTCTATGGTACAACCGGACCCACGAAGAGTTCGCGGCCCTGACGGCCGGAAAGAGGGTTGGCCGGGCCACGGCTCGCGGGCGCTGGCTCTCGCTCGCGCTCGAGCCGGGTTACGTGCTGCTGTTCGGCGAATGCGGTGGGCGGGTCCAGTACCATGCCCCCGGCTCGCCGGTTCCGAAAAAATATCACCTGTACATCACTTTCGAAGATGATTCTTTCCTGACCGCCATGACCCAGATGTGGGGAGCCATGGAGCTCTACGAGGCCGGCCGGGAACTGGAACGCGAGTACATCAAGGATATGCGGACAACGCCTGTCGAGGCGGATTTTACGTACAATTATTTTTCGGCCCTGGTCGACGAGTTGCTGACCGGCCCGAAGCGCAGCGTCAAGAGTCTCCTGACCCAGGAGCAGCTGATCCCCGGGTTGGGGAATTCGATCGCGCAGGATATCCTGTTCCGGGCCCGGCTGCACCCACGCCGCGCCCTGGCGGAACTCAACCCGGGCCAGCGACGCGACTTGTATGCGGCGGTCGTCGAGACCGTCCGCGAGGTGGCCGAGAGAGGCGGCCGGAACGACGAGCTTGACCTGTTCGGGCAGTCGGGCGGTTACGTGCGGATCATGGACAGCAAGGCAGCCGGAAAGCCTTGCCCGGAGTGCGGCCGGACGGTCGAGAAGATCCAGTACCTGGGTGGGGCATGCTATTTTTGTCCGGCCTGCCAGCAGTGACCTGGAAACTGCTGGTGCTGTCGCGCGACCCCGGTCCAGAACTACCGACCGGGCTCACCGATCTCGGGCCTGTCCCAATCCAACCCGGATGGTTTCTGCGCGGTTTTCCATGGCCCGCACAACGATGTAAGAACCAACCATGGATCCTGAGGGGCACCGCTCTGGCCGGAGGGAAAAACGCATGAATCATCAAGGCCCGCATCTCCTGTCTTTCGTCGTACTTTTCGCGCTTGGAGCGTTCGTCTTTCTGTTGCCCATCCAGCAGTGCGACTATCTGCGCCTGCGTTATATCCTGGGACTGTGGTTCTTTGTCGAGGCAGCTTTCCAAATGTCCCCGGGCGAACAGCGCCAGACGTTGCCCCTGTACCGGCTGGTGTGGCGTTACAACTCGTTGCGGGACAAGTTCGTGGCCGGGATCGCGCTGGCGGTTTTCTTCAGCATTTTGTTCCTGGCGGTTGCAGTGCTGATGGAGAACATGTTCTTCTGGGTGATCAAGCTGACCCTGGCGGTCGCGACGGTCCTGCTCACCTGGCTGGCCTACTACGGGATTTGCTACCTGTTCGGGTCGCAGGAACTGCGCGACGAGGGCATACCGAAATTCATCCGGGGCTGGATCCGGCACGGCAAGAAGTTGTGAACGGTTCCAGAAAAAAAGCCGGGAGCAGATGCTCCCGGCGAGTGTGATCCTGTCGTTTGGGGTCCGTTGCCTACAGGCGGATGGATCCACAGGCGCGGCTGGGCCGACCGCGCTTACTCGTAGCGCAGAGCTTCCACAACCTGCAGTCTGGCGGCCTGGCGGGCCGGGATGATGGCGGCCAGGGCCCCGAAGATCAGGCCGATGGCGATGCCGCCCAGGATGCCGCCCAGCGGGAACATGTAGGAGATTGGAAACATCACTCCCATTGCCTTAACGATCACGTAGCCCAGGTACATGCCGGCCAGAATACCGAAGGCGGTCCCGACGGCAGCCAGCAGAAGGGCTTCGGCGACAACCATGCGGCGGACCTGCTTGCGGGTGGCGCCGACGGCGCGCAGCATGCCGATCTCGCGCGTCCGCTCGATGACGCTGATGGCCAGGGTGTTGACCATTGCGATCAGCGAGGGCAGGGCCAGGAAGGCCAGCAGGAAATACATCCCCAGGAAGAGGACCTTAACCAGTTCAAGCATCTGGTCGATGTAGCCCCTGCCGGCGAGGACCGTGAACTGCGGATAGTTGGCGGCGACCTCCTTGATCTGGGAATCCACGCTCTCGAGTTCCACGCCCGGGAGGAGGTTAAACTGGATGAAAACGTCGTCCGTACGGTTGAAGTCGGCGGCCAGGTTGGCCTGCGAGATGTAAGCGGTCACGACCTTGGCGTTCAAGAGGTCGGAACCAACTGCGACGATCGTATAGGTCTGGTCTCCGCCCGGGGTAGCCAGTTCCACCGTATCACCGACCTCGAGTCCCGCGAGGGCGATCGTAAACGAACCGTTGACGATCATGGCTCGACCTTCAGCCAGGGCTTCGTACGCCGTTTCGTCTCCCTCCAGAAAATCCAGCCCACTGACCCGTGGATAGGTCTCGGGATTGATCCCGATCAGGGAAATTGACTGGCCGTTGATGGCGGTAACAGCGAAACGCAGCGTGCTGATATCCCCGACTCCATCGATGGCCTGCAGGCGTTCAGTTAACTCCGGGCCGGAGCCCATGTCCCCACTCCAGACGCTGATGGAGGGCGGGATGAGCAGGTAATCGCTGCCCAGGCTGGAGCGGACCGTACTGTTGAGCATGTCCGAGAGGCTCGAGGTCATGCCTCCCAGGGCGACGACGATAGCCAGACCGATCATGGTGGCGCTGGCGGTGATGACCACCCGTGACGGCTGGCGGGTCAGGTTGCCATGGGCCAGGTCACCAATCCCCTGTCGGGCGTAGAGCAGAGCGGTCAGCTTGCCGAAGGCGTAGGCGATCGGGTGCAGCAGCAGCGGGGCGACCAGGATCAAGCCGATCAGGAACAACAAGCTGCCAAGGGCGATGAAAGACGTTTCCCCGGTCAAGAGGGCCATGATCGCCACGGCGATCATGACGATCCCGGCGATGGCCCCGGCGCCCATGCGGTGTCTGGTTTCCATTTCTGCCACTGTCGGGCGCAGGGCATCCATCGGGGTGACCCTGGCGGCGTTCTGGGCCGGGATCAGCCCGGCCAGGACAGTCACACCTACGCCGAGCAGGAGCGAGGTCGCGATCAGGGTCGGGGAAACGACGGGATTGCCCATTCGGATGTTGAGGAAGATGTTCATCGGGGCTTCGGCCAGCCGGACGATCCCGGCACCCATCCAATACCCGAGCACAAGCCCGATACCCGAACCGATCACGCCTTGGAGCAGGCCTTCAATGAGGACGATGGCGGTGATGGTGCGGCGGTTGGCGCCGATGGCCCGCAGCATGCCGATGTCACGCCGGCGTTCGGCAACCACGGTGCGGAAGGTGTTGAAAATGATGAACCCGCCCATAAAGAGGGCCAGCACGCCGAACATGTTCATGGCGATCTGTCCCATCTGGAGGCTGGCGAACATTTCTGAGCCGGGTTGCAGGGAGCCGATCGTATAGCTGTCGCCTGCAGCGGATTCGATCTCGGCCAGGATGGCAGCGCGTTCGGTCTCATCGGTGGTGTCCAGGGCGATGTCGATGGCGGTGATCTGACCTTCTTGGCCGGTCATGGTCTGGGCCTGGGGCAGTGTGACGAGCACCTCCTCGTTGCCAGGCACGGTGCGCGTCGGCAGGATGCCAACCACGGTCAGATCCACGACGCCGCTCACGGAAGGCAGGGCGATCCTATCGCCCAATCCGACCCGATAGGCGTCCGCCAGGGATTGTGAGATGACAGTCACGGCGGTGTCGCCTGGTTCCAGGAAGCGCCCGCCCTCCTGGATCTGGTAGATCCGCAGGCTGCGAGCAGTTTCGGGATCGATGCCGATCAGGGTCACGGCCGAGATCCGGTCAGTGATGGCGGGGTTGTCATCGACAAAGTCGGTGGGCAGATTGACCACCCGATTGAGCGAGATGGTGATGGCGCGCACGCCATCGATGTCTGCCAGCCCGTCGGCCACCTCCGGCGGAAACGAGCCACCGGTCTGGTGGGAAATGGTTGCATCGACCGCGCCGGCTGCGGCCAGCATGTTGGCATTGAACGCGGCCAGCATGGTCGGCAGGATGATGTTCATCCCGAAAATGATCAGGACGCCGAAGACGACGGCCAGGGTGGTCAGGAAGGAACGCAGTTTACGCCCTTTCAGGTAGCGCCAGGCGAGGGTAAGTTGGAGTTTCATAGGATGCTCCTCCGGAGAGCGATCAGTTCTCGGCCTTCAGCGCACCGTGGAGCCTGCTGCTGGTGACCGATGGCTGACAGCTAGTCCCCGATCTCCTTCATTTTTCCAGCCAGGAGATCTGCATTCTTGCCGTTCTTCTTTTCAAGGATGGTCTCGTCGATCACTTTGCCGTCCTTGAGGAAGATGATCCGGTCGGCGTATGCGGCGATGCGTGGATCGTGGGTCACCATGATGACGGTCCGGCCATATTTCTTGGTGACCTCGCGCAGCAGGCTGGCGATCTCGTCACCTGAACGAGTGTCCAGGTTGCCGGTCGGCTCGTCGGCCAGGATCAGGGCCGGCTCGGCCACCAGGGCACGGGCCACGGCGACGCGCTGCTGCTGACCTCCGGAGAGCTGGTCGGGGCGGTTGTTGAGCCGCTCCCCCAGTTCGAAGCGTTCAAGCCACTCGGCGGCGCGCTTGCGGGCCTCGGCAGGCCTGACCCCGTCCAGGGTGATGGGCAGGGAAGCGTTCTCGACCGCGGTCAGGACCGGGATCAGGTTGTAAAACTGGAAGACAAAGCCGATCTTCTGACGGCGTAATTTCGTCAGATCGTCGTCCTTCATCTCGGCCAGCGAAGTGCCGTCGATGACGACCTTGCCAGCGCTGGAACTGTCCAGGCCGCCGAGCAGGTGCAGCAGGGTTGACTTGCCGCATCCGCTGGGGCCCATCACGGCGACGAACTCGCCTTCCTTGACCTTGATGCTGACATGGTCGAGGGCGGTGACGGCGGTTTCACCAGACCCGTAGATCTTGGTCAAATTTTCAGTGTGAATGAGAGACATGGGAAGCTCCTCTTTACGAGTGGTTTGAAATGTGGGTGAGCGCGGCACTTACGTCCCAGAGTTTTTTCCAGGTATGCTTGTTGTAGGCCATGCGGTTCGCGCGTGCCGGGACATTGGGGGCATCCCAATAGCCGCCGGTTACCGTCCCCAGGGCGGGATCTACCGCCAGCCAGGTGTAGGTCTCGGCCATTTTTTCGGGCGTCAAGGCGAATTTCCTCTTGGCGTGATACGCTTTTCGCATCCACGCGGGCAGGTGGGCCAGTCTTTCATCCGGAATGGCGATGTTGCCCACGCGCACGCAGTTGACTGTCACGCCCGTCCCTTGCAGGCGTTCTGCCAGGTCAAAGGTGAACATTACCTGAGCCTGTTTGGAATGGTAATAGGCGTGCTGCATGCTGAACCTGCGCTCCCCGTTCAGGTTGTCGAACTCGATGTCCAGGAATGGATAGGCGATCAACCCTTTGGATGCGACGGTGATGATCCGGCTTGGGGCGCTGGCTTTCAGCAGGTCGAGCAGCAGGCCGGTCATTAAGAACGGCCCGAGGTGGTTGGTGGCGATGACGGTTTCCAGCCCGTCCTGGGTGAGCACGGGCTCCTTCAGCCGGTGGTCGAAAGTAGCCGCGTTGTGGATGAGCACGTCCAGGCGGGCGTGGCTGCCCGTGAATTCCTGCGCGAATCGGCAGATGGATGCCTGGGAGGCCATGTCCACTCCGAGCAGTTCGACCCGCGCATTGCCGCTCGCTGCCCTGACCTCGTTCACCGCCCGCGCGCCACGTTCGGGATTGCGGCAGGCCATGACCACGGTCGCGCCAGCCCGGGCAAGCTGGACAGCGGCGGCTTTGCCGATCCCGGAATTTGCGCCGGTTATGAGGACAGTTTTTTGGTTTCGTGGAAGGGTCATTCTCGTTCCTTTGATCAATGGGGAAGGATGGGGTCGCTTGGTGGGCAGGCTTAATCATGTCGGTTTGGGCGGTGGATATGTGGAGCCCTTGTCGCCTTTGGGCGGCCGACCGCGGCGGCGAATCTCGGGTTCGGGCAGCGGCTGGCCTTTGACTTCATCCAGGCGCAGCTCGGTCATCTCCAGCCACCGCAGGTCGGCTTCCAGGTGCATGGTGACCTTGTCGAGCAGCAGGATCTGGGCCATTTCCGTGTGCGGGTCATAGCTGTCGCGCAAGGTGGTGGCGGCATGCAACTCCCGGAAAAGGTGGGCTCGCTGGGTCTGGATCAGGCGGGCCGGGTCGGCCTCTCCGGAGACCATGCCGGTCAACAGCTTAAGAAAGAATTCATCCCGCTGGTGGTCCGGCGAGACGCCCTCAGCGTACCATTCCTGCAAGGCGGCCTTGCCCGGAGGGGTGAGGGCATAGATGCGCCGCGATGGCTCTTGGCCTTCGCCCAGGTCGGAGGTGCAGGCGACCAGTCCGGCATCCTCGAGGCGGTCGAGGGTGGTGTAGATCTGGGCCGGTTTGAGGTCCCAGTTCCGGTCACCCCCGACGAGGGCTTCGAAGGCGGCGCGCAGTTCGTAACCGTGACGGGGTTTGTGGGCCAGCAGGCCGAGGATGGTATGGCGGACAGACATGGTTTTATTTAATAGTACACGAGTTTATATTTGCGAACAGCGGAAAATAATAAACGAGTTAATAGTATTTGTCAAGAGGATTGCTCCTGTTCAGGCTGAAAATGCCATGGAGGAAAGTTGAAAAGAGGGCTGTCTTGATCGCGTGTCAGCCATACCGGAGAGCTCCACATGGAGCAGCTTCGGGCAGCGCTGCCGGGGTTGTCGGGAGACCGCCTTTCACATCCGTCAGAATTTGGCGAATCGCCATGGGATGGAGTAAAATCCCATTATACGATTGCTGGAGGCAAAGACTTTATGGAGAACCTCATTACAGCCGAGAATGGGATCGCCCTGCTGACCCTGACGGTCCTCGAGATCGTCCTGGGCATCGACAACATTGTCTTTATATCCATCTTGGCGGGAAAACTCCCGGCTGCCCAGCAGTCGCGCGCCCGCCAGGCTGGCCTGGCGGTGGCGATGATCACCCGCATCCTGCTGCTGCTCTCATTGAGCTGGATCATCCGCCTGACGGCTCCGCTGTTCACGGTCTTCGAGATCAGCATCTCCTGGCGCGACTTGATCCTGATCGTCGGCGGCCTGTTCCTGCTGGCGAAGAGCACCTTCGAGATCCACGACAAGCTGGAGGGCAAGCAGGGCGCGCGCGCGGGCAAGGTCGCGGCTTCCTTCGCCAGCGTGGTCATCCAGATCGGGATCCTTGACATCATCTTCTCGCTTGATTCGGTCATCACTGCAGTAGGCATGGCCAACGAACTGGCAGTCATGATCATTGCCGTGGTGATCGCGGTCATCATCATGCTGTGGGCCTCCGGTCCGATCAGCGCCTTTGTTGACCGGCACCCGACCGTCAAGATCCTGGCGCTCTCATTCCTGCTGCTGATCGGCATGTCGCTGGTCGTCGAGGCCCTGCACCAGCACATCCCCAAGGGATACATCTATTTCGCCATGGGGTTCTCGGTCTTCGTCGAGATGCTCAACCTGCGGGTGCGCGCGAATGGACAGCCGGTCCAACTGCACAGCGACTACGCCCCGGTCCAGGCAGAGGTCAGGCCAGGGTCTGGTTCCAGGCGCAAGAAGAAGTGATCCATTGCGGTCCGGCCCGGTGCAGGATGCCGGGCCGTCATGATCTTCCGATCAGGACAAGAACCTGCCTTGTTCTGGGTTGCATCCTTTTGCGAACATGAGCCTTGAGAGGTTGCTCTCCTTCTGGCGCAACGATCCTGTCACCGCCCCCAACTTCGTGGCCTGGCGAACTCTGCCGCCGCGGCCCGCTGACTTGCGGCCCATCCCGGCCGATCTGCCGCCCCCCCTGGCGGAAGCGCTCCGCCGGCAGGGGATCGCAGCGCTCTACAGTCATCAGGCCCGGGCCTGGGAGATCGTTCGGCGGGGAGAGAATCTGGTCCTGGCTACCGGCACGGCCAGCGGGAAGACCCTGGCCTACAACCTGCCCGTCCTGAGCGGCCTGCTGGCCGACGACGCGGCCCGGGCCCTGTACCTCTTCCCGACCAAGGCCCTGACCCAGGACCAGCTGTCCAGTCTCAAGTCCTTTCATTCTTCATTTACGGGTATTCCTTCTGCAATCTATGACGGGGATACGCCGGCGCGCGACCGCAAGTCGATCCGCGAGCGAGCCCGGGTCATCCTGACCAACCCCGACATGTTTCACACCGGGATCCTGCCGCACCACACCAATTGGGCCGACTTCCTGCGCGGGCTGAAGTATGTCGTCATTGACGAGCAGCATACCTACCGGGGCGTTTTCGGCTCGCACGTTGCCAACGTGCTCCGCCGGCTGAAGCGTGTCGCCGCCTTCTACGGAACCCAGCTGCAATTCATTCTGACCTCGGCCACGATCGGAAACCCGGCCGAACTGGCTGGCCGACTGATCGAGGCCCCGGTGACCCTGGTCGACCAGGATGGCTCGGGCCGCGGTGAGCGCCACTTCCTGATCTACAATCCGCCGGTCGTGGAACCATCGCTCGGACTGCGGGCCAGCAGCATGCAGGAGGCCTTGCGCCTGGCCGGGGACCTGTTGGCCGAGGGCGTCCAGGCTGTCACCTTCGCCCGCACCCGGCGGAGCGTGGAGATTCTGCTGACCTACTTGCAGGGGATCTCCTCTGCCGGGGACATCCCGCGGGGTACGCCCCCCATTTCCGAAGGAGGGCAGGCAGGACAGGAGGGGGTGGTTCGCGGGTATCGCAGCGGTTACCTGCCCTCCCAGCGGCGCGAGATCGAGCGCGGTCTGCGGGATGGCTCGGTCCGGCTGGTGGTGGCCACCAATGCCCTCGAGCTGGGCATCGACATCGGCGGGCTGGGCGCGGCGTTGCTGGTCGGCTATCCGGGGACGATCGCCAGCACCTGGCAGCAGGCTGGCCGGGCCGGGCGTGGCGACGACCCAGCCGCGGCCGTCCTGCTCGCTTCCGCCAGCCCGCTCGACCAGTTCCTGGCCCATCACCCAGATTACTTCTTCGGACGCTCGCCCGAACTCGGCCTGGTCAACCCTGACCACTTGCTGATCCTGCTTGAACACCTGCGCTGCGCCACCTTCGAGTTGCCCTTCGCACAGGGCGAGGGCTTCGGCGATTTACCCGCCGAACAGGTGCAGGAGTTCCTGCAGTTCCTGGTCGACGGCCATCAGGCTCACTTCTCGGACGACAAGTTCTATTGGATGGCCGACGCTTATCCGGCAGCCGTCGTCGGGCTGCGTTCGGCCTCCCCGGAGCGGGTCGTGCTCCAGATCCAGGACGGGGATGAGCCGCAGCTCCTGGGTGAGGTGGACCTCGAGTCGGCCGCCTGGATGGTCCACCCGCGGGCTGTCTACCTGCATGAAGGTCAGCAGTATTACGTCCAGGAACTGGACCTTGAACGGCGGCTGGCGGTGGTCATCCCGGTCGGGCTGGACTACTTTACCGAACCGCTGCGCGAAACCCAGATCCAGGTCCAGGCGGTCGCAGACCGGGCAGCAGTCCGCGGCGGCGAGAAAGCCTGGGGGGAGCTGATGGTCACGACCCGCGTCACCGGCTTCCGCAAGCGTTCCTGGACTGGGCGCGAGAACCTCGGCCAGGAGCCTCTCGATCTACCGCCCTCCGATCTGCAGACCACCGGCTATTGGCTGACCCTGGCGGAGGCAACGGTCCGGGCGTTGAGCATGGACGGCCTGTGGACCAATGCCCCCAACGACTACGGGCCCGAGTGGCCGGGGATCCGCGAGCGGGTCCGGGAGCGGGACGGCTATTG
The DNA here is from genome assembly GCA_016934715.1 of Anaerolineales bacterium. GTDB lineage: Bacteria > Chloroflexota > Anaerolineae > Anaerolineales > Villigracilaceae > JAFGSI01. The sequence continues at coordinate 9,946 of JAFGSI010000082.1, read as the reverse complement.
TTGTCAGGTCTGTGGGGTCCCGGAAGCGGGTCGCCAGCATGCTGTCCACCACCGGGTCCCGTTCCGGACTTTCCGTGACGAGAGCGGACATATCCTGCGGCAGCAGGCCAACCGCCTGGAGAACCTGGTGACCCTGTGTCATGAATGCCACCGCAAGGTCGAGACCAACGTGCGAGTCCGCTCGGGGCTGGCCGGGCTGGCCTACGTCCTGGGCCAGCTGGCACCGCTTTTCCTGATGTGCGACAGCGGCGACCTGGGGGTTCATTCCGACCCGCAGGCCGATTTCGCCGGCGGGGCGCCCGCGGTGGTGCTCTTCGACCTGATCCCGGCCGGGATCGGCTTCAGCCAGAAGTTGTTCGAACTGCACGTCGACCTGGCCATTCGGGCGTTGGAACTGGTGCAGGATTGTCCCTGCGAAGACGGTTGTCCCTCGTGCGTTGGCCCGGCAGGGGAGAATGGGATGGGGGGCAAGGCGGAGACGCTCGCGCTGCTGAGGATGCTGGTAACCGGAGAGGGTCAGCCGGCAGCACCTTGATTTTGGCCCAGGCCGGTGTTTCACCGGCCCGGGCGACGGGCTCGGTGGATGTCCCTGACGCCGAACACTGGCTGGTCGGGACAGATTTCGGCGCTCCCCCCACTGCTTGCGGAAGGCAACACAAAGAGGAAGTGGTCTCGTGTGAAAAACAGAAGAGGCGCTCGCTACGCCTCTTCTGTTATCGATACCGGTTACCGGTTCACACACTGACCGCCCTGGGTGGTCAGATAGGACTCCCAGAGGCAGGCCGGGTTGGCGCCGCAGGACTGGGAATCGGTGTACTGGGCGCAGTTGATCTGAGGTGGGGGTTCGTTGGTCGGCTCGTCTGTAGGCGGCGGCCCGACCTCCACGACCTGCACCTCGCCCACCTCGCCCTCGATATCCACCTGTTCCCCCCACACCCAGCAGTGGATGTTCAGGTTAGGGCTCAGGATGTACCACCAGGTACTTTCAGGGTTGCGGCCGACGATCGGGGCGGAGGCCCCGGCGAAGAAGGTGTCGTCGATGTGATAAGCTGGACCCGGGCCAGAGCGGCAATTCAGGTTCAGGCGGGCGATGGCGGCAGGAGGGATTCGCAGATCGACCAGCGGACAAATCACTCCTGGCGGCTGGACAAAGAAAGTGCGGAAATCCGAGAAAGGTTCTTCCGGCGGGCCGGACGGGTCGGTCTTGATCCGCCAGTAGTAGCGGGTGCATTCCTCCAGGCCGATCTCGGCCGGGGTGGTGGTGTAGACGGTCTGTAAGATCGGGATACCGTATACGCGCGGGCTGGTTGGTGATCTGTGGAAATCGATCTCGAACAGGCCGTCCACCAGGCAGGAGGTCGGATCGTCCCAGGCGAAGGTGATCTCATCATCTGGTGCGACGGTGATGTCATCCTCCGGGCTGATCAGGTCAACGGGTTGCATGGCGCCGTCATCGGTGCAGACCGGGCCGGTAAAGAAGTGCGCCCTGGTATTCGGGCCATCGACATCAGGCCCGGGGCCGGTTTCCAGGCCGGGATAAACCCTCCAGTAGTAGGTGTTTCCCGGCTCCAGCAGAACAGGCCAGATCAGCATCCACACCCCCGGCGAATAGGCGTCGTCATAGTTCACCCGGCCGGTCATGCCCGGCGTAGCCGGCTCGAGGCCGGTCCAGACATAAACCTCGAAGAAATCCGGTGTGCAGGTCGTCTCGGGGTAACCCCACTGAAGGACCAGGGCGACCGCCGGGTCGAGCACGATCCATTCGCCGTCCGGGTCAAGGTCGATCGGCGCCTGGAGCTGTCCTTCCGTGCAGGTCGGCAGGTCGGTCGGGGTTGGCAGGTTGCATGAACTCAACGCCAGGCAAATTGTAAGGGCCAGCCCCCAGGATGAGATAGAGTGCCTCTTCATGTTCTTTCTCCTTACTTACATATTTTGAATGTGAAAGGAGGCTTCTGTGAGGCGATAGATCCTTTCCCGCGCAGGAAGACTTACTGCTTCTTGCAGAAATAGCTGAACTGAAGTCGCTGCGAAGCAGGTAGTAGTAGCAACGATTTCGGTTCGGATATTTACGCAGTACTCTGTAAATCAATTGTATTCTTTGTGGCGGGGGTTTTCAATCCACCAAAGGGCTTGGGCCTACACGGGCTGGCGGTTTTTTATGATGCAGAGATTGATAGAGCATGCCGGCCATCTGTACGGGGGTGTATTCGTTGTGAACCTCCAGCCACCAGCGCACCAGCTGGATTACCGACCCGGTCACGACCTGGATCAGGATTTCTGTGGGAACATCGAACTCGGTGTAGATCTTCTGCGGCAGGGCGGCGAGATCGCGTTCGTATTCAGCCGCCAGGTGGGCCTGGACGCGACCGGTCAGGACCGCCGAGCCTTGTTCGCCGAGCATCACCCGGTACAGGGTCCGGTTGCGGTCGGCGTGGCGGAAGATGTTCAGGTACCCATAATATTCGATCTGCGGCGGGAGGCCGTCCTGGAACTGGCTGTGGGCCTCCGCCTCGGTCTCCTGCAGGCCGTCCTGGATCGCTGCCCAGAGCACATCCTCCTTGTCCTTGAAATGGATGTAGAAGGTGCCGCGGCCAAGGTCGGCCCGGTCGGTGACATCTTGAATGGTGACGGCCTCGTAGCCTTTTTCGAGCACCAGGTCCACGGCGGCCTGGATCAACTGCTGGCGGGTCAGAAGCCGGCGGCGCTGGTGGCGGGTGAGCGGGGGGGCGTCCATGGTTGTACTCCTGTCCAATCATGAGGGCGGGTGGAAATTGAGCGGGGCAGTTCCTTGACTCTCTGATTCCCTACAGTATATACTAAATATGACAGTGTGTCTATATTATGACATTATGTATACTATCAAGGAGAACAGAAATGCAAGCGAAGACGTTCAGGGAACAGGGCCAGGAATTCCAGGCTCACCGCCAGTTCTACCGCATGCGCTTTAAGGCCAACGACATGGACTTCGCCTTTCAGTTGCTGATGGGCACCGCTGTCCATGGGGGGGTGGGGATCGGGGAGAGTTTTTACGCCGCCTCCCGGATCAAGGACGGCGACCCGGACAGCTGGGAGCGTGAATGGACCGCCCTCGGAGAACGAGTCCGGAAGCGGGGCGAAGCGGCCCTGCGGGCCGGCCACGTCGTCAGCGGGCGGGAGGCTCTGCTGCGGGCGGCGGTCTACTACCGGGCGGCGCTGGCCTCTATGCGGCCGTCCGACCCGGAGTTCAGGCCAACGGTCGCGACAATGCGGAAATCCTTCCAGACAGGCTGCGCACTGCTGGAACCTGCGCTCGAACGGATCGAGGTCCCTTTCGAAGGCGCTGTTCTACCGGGTTATTTCCAGAAGGCCGCCGCGGACAACACGCCGCGCCGGACCCTGCTGATGATCGGCGGCGGGGAGACTTTCACCGAGGACCTGTATTACTTCATCGCCCCGGCGGCGATCAAGCGCGGCTACAATTTCATGACGGTCGACCTGCCGGGCCAGGGCGACCTGCCGTTCCAGGGGATGTACTTCCGTTCCGATTTCGAGACACCGATGAAGTTCGTCGTCGACTATGCCCTCTCCCGCCCGGATGTGGACCATGAACGGCTGGCAGCCTACGGCATCAGCGCCGGCGGCTACATGGTGCCGCGGGCCGCGACCCGCGAACGGCGTATCCGGGCCTGCGTGGCCAACAGCATGATCTTCAACATGCACACCATCTTCCTCGATTCGCCCATCCCAAAGATCAAGGGCCTGGTGCGCCGGCTGGCGGAGTGGCGGGCGCCGTTCCAGATCCGCATGCTCGAATTGATCGCCTGGCGCTGGGGGCTCGACGGCCGCGACTTTGGGTCGCTGGTCGAGAAAAACCGTGACGTGGTCTTCGACCCGGCCGGGATCGCCTGCCCGACCCTGATCCTGATCGGTGAGGGCGAGCACCAGAATCCAGAGATCCGCCGCCAGCAGCAGCATGCCCTGCAGGTCCTGCCGGATTCGCGCAAGAAGTTGATCGTCGGCCCGCTGGACGAGGGCGCCGGCCACCATGTGATGGGCGAGAACGTGGGCCTGATGAGCGCCCTCGTCTTCGACTGGCTGGATGAGGTTTTTGAGGGGTAGAGGAAGCGATCGCGTCGAGGGTCACCCTCGGCCAGTTGTGTTCTCGGTGGCCTCGCCGCGCGTCTTCCGGCGGGCCAGCAGGCGGCGGATGCGGGCATGGCGCTCACGGCTCAGAGGGTAGAAGGCTGCCAGGGCCATTGCCCCCAGCAGCAGGAACAGGCCCATTGGTCCGACCAGGAAGCGAATCACCCTCAGGGCACTTTCGGGCTGCATGAAGTTCAGCGCCCCTTCCGGCGGCGTCTGGTAGCCGGCCCAGCCGAGCATCTGCAGGGCCAGGAAGAAGGCCACTGCTCCGCTGATCTTGCGGAAGAAGTTTTTGATACCGTAGTAGATGCCTTCCTGGCGGCGGCGGGTGAGCAGTTCGTCCCACTCGATCACGTCGGGGAAGATGGCCTCCGGCAGGACATAGCCGGTGGCCAGTCCCAACCCGGCGAAGGCGGCGATGGCCAGCATCAGGTTGACCTGCCCGGGCTGGACAAAGATCAGGGCCACGTAGCCCAGCAGCCAGGGGGTCACACCGATCAGGTAGGTGGCGCGCTTGCTAAGGCGTGCCGCCAGCCAGCTCCAGAATGGGATCGCCAGGATGGCGGTCAGGATCAACAGGCCCAGAACGCCGGATTCCAGGCTCAAGGATAGACCAAGGAGTTGAACGCTGGCGGTCAGGTCGCCGCGGGCGATCCAGTAGAGCAGGTAGTAGGGGATGATCAGGGCTACCAGGTCGGCGGCCATCCAGTTGAGCATGTTCAGGAAGGCAGCGAAGCGAAAAGGGATGTTGGACCAGGTGGTGCGCATGGCCGCAAGGAAGTCGAGCGCTGACTCGTCGGGTTTCTCCCGGTCGCCATCCTTGATGGTGAAGAAGATCAGCATCAGCGGTAGGACAGCGATCGCGCCGAACAACCCCGAGACGATCAGGTAGCCCTGTTGCTGGGACAGGCCGTTCAGCAGGGCGGTGTCGACGATCGACGGAGCGGCGATGGCGATGGTCAGCGAGGCGGCCAGTTGAAAGAACATGCGGTAACCGGCAAGGGAGGTACGCTCGTCGTAGTCGGGCGTCAGTTCGGGGGTCATGGCAGTGTAGGGCACCGCGATCAGGGTCCCGACCGTGTCGCTGAGCATGAAGGCCAGGGTTACATAAACTGCCAGGGCAATTTGACTTTCCCAGGGTGGGGCCCACCACAGGATGACGAAACTGAAGGCGAAGGGGATCGTGAACCACAGCAGGAACGGCCGGCGGCGGCCCCAGCGCGAGTGGACCCGGTCACTGAGCAGCCCGACCAGCGGGTCATTAAGCGCATCCCAGAAGATGCCCACCAGGGCGCCGATCGAGGCCAGGCGCGGGTCCAGGCCGACCACATCGGTAAGGAAGATGGCGTAGAAGATCTGGCGCAGCATCCCGAAGGCCGCCAGGCCATAGGTCCCCGAGCCGTAGACCAGTTTCTTCCAGGCTGGCAGTCTATTCGCCATGGGCAAATTGCTTCTGTTTGCGCTGGTCCAGCAGGCGGCGGATACGTCCATGCTTCTCCCGGGTCAGTGGGTAGAACCAGGCGAACAGGATGGCGCTGAAAAGCAGCACTGCCCCGAACGGGCCGATCAGGAAGCGGATGGTCAGCACGGTCGCTGCAGGCTGGCTGAATGTGGTCACTCCAGGCGGCGGGGTCTGGTAGCCAACCCAGCCGAGCACCTGCAGGGCGATGAAGATCGCCAGCGCGCCGGCCACTTTGCGAATGAAGGACATCACCCCGTAGTAGATCCCTTCCTGGCGGCGGCGGGTGCGCAGTTCATCCCATTCGATCACGTCCGGGAACATGGCGTCTGGAAGGACATGGGCAGTCGAAACGGAGATACCGGCCAGCACGGAGAGCACCAGCACCATGGTCATCTGTCCGGGCTGGACGCCGAAGATGAGCAGCTGGACCACAGCCCAGAAGGCCATTCCGACAATGTAGGCGCTGCGCTTGCTCAATTTGTGCGCCAGCCAGGTCCAGAAAGGCAGGACCAGAACCGAGGTGGTCAGGATCAGGGCGAAGACGGTTGACTCGAGCGGCAGGCCGAGGGCGGTCTGCAGCAGATTCCCGCCGGCAATCCAGTAGGTCAGGTAGAAGGGCAGGGCCAGCCCGATCAGGTCGAAGGTGATCCAGTTCAGCATGTACAGGATGGAGGCGAAGCGGAACGGGATATTGGCCCAGGTGGTGCGGACCGCGGTCTTGAGGGAGACTCGCCGGGCGGCTTCGCCCCGGGCCGGTTCGTGGATGGTGAGGAAGATCAGCAGGAAAGGCAGGGCTGAGAGCCCGCCGAACAGTGCGGCGACAAGCAGGTAGCCCTGCTGCTGGGTGGCCCCGGCAGCCAGGGTGGCGTCGATGATGATTGGGGCGGCCACGGCGGTGGCCAGTGAGGCGAGCAGGTTGAAGAAGATGCGATACCCGGTCAAGGTGGTGCGCTCGTCGTAACTGGGGGCGATCTCGGGCAGCATGGCCATGAAAGGCACGCTGACCAGGGTCTGCAGAGTGTCGGCCAGCATGAAGGCCAGGCAGACAACGGCAGCCAGCAGGACCTGGTTCTGAATCGGTGGTGCCCACCACAAAAGGGTAAAACTGGCTCCGTAGGGAATGGCGAACCAGAGCAGGAACGGGCGCCGCCGGCCCCAGCGGGTACGAACCCGGTCGCTGAGCATCCCGACCAGCGGGTCGTTGACCGCGTCCCACAGGATGCCGACCAGGGCGACCAGCGAGGCCAGACGCGGTTCCAGCCCAACCACATCTGTCAGGAAGATGGCATAAAAGACCTGGCGCAGAGTGCCCAGGCTGGCGGTGGACCAGTCCCCCGTGCCGTAGGCGACCTTTTTCCAGAAAGGCAGTCCCGCCTCTATGACCGCCGTGCTCATCTTTGTTTGCCTTCAGCCTTCTTTTGACGGCGGGCCAGCAGACGCCGGATGCGCTCGTGGCGCTCGCGGGTCAGCGGATAGAACCAGGCGATGACGATGGCGCTCAGCAGCAGCAACGCCCCGAAGGGTCCGATCAGGATGCGCATGGCGGTCAGCGTCTCCGGGGACTGGACGAAGAAGGTCGCCCCCTCGGGGGGAGCCTGGTAACCGACCCAACCGAGGACCTGCAGGGCGATGAAGATCGCCAGTGCCCCGGTCAGTTTGCGGATGAAGTTTTTGACTCCGTAGTAGATACCCTCCTGCCGCCGGCCGGTGCGCAGTTCAGCCCACTCGATCACATCGGGGAAGATCGAATCGGGCAGCACGTGGGCAGTCGCGACCGAGATGCCCGCCGCCACCGATAGGACCAGGATATAGGTCACCTGTCCAGGCTGGATGGTGAAGATCAACAGCTGGACCACGACCCAGAAGACCATGCCGATGATATAGGCGATGTTCTTGCTCAGCCGTTTGGCCAGCCAGACCCAGAAGGGCAGGACGATCACTGAGGTAACCAGCAGGAAGGCAAAGACGGTCGACTCGAGTGGCAGGCCAAGGGCCCTCATCAATAAATCGCCGCTGGCGACCCAGTAGGCGACGAAGAAGGGCAGCACCAGGCCGATCAGGTCGAAGGTGATCCAGTTGAGCATGTACAGGGCGGTGGCGAAGCGGAAGGGGATGTTGGTCCAGGCGGTGCGCAGGATGACCAGGAATGGGACATGTTCCCTGTCCGTTTCTTCGGGCGGGCGGGGTTTCTCGCGCACCACGAAGAAGATCAGCAGCAGCGGCAGGACGGCCAGCCCGCCGAAGATCGCCGAGACGATGAAGTAGCCCTGCTGCTGGGTTGCCCCGTTGGCCAGGGCGGCGTCGACGACCGCCGGAGCGGCCACGGCTGCCACCAGCGAGGCTACCAGGTTGAAGAACATCCGGTATCCGGTCAGGGAGGTGCGCTCGTCGTAGTCGCCCGTGATCTCGGGCGTCAGGGCGTAAAGCGGTACGCTGACCATTGTCTGCAGCGTGTCGCTGACCATATAGACCAGCATAACCGTCGCTGTCAGGAGCCACTGGTTCTCGAACGGCGGCGCCCACCAAAGAAGCATAAACGCCATCCCAAATGGGATGGCGAACCAGAACAGGAACGGGCGCCGGCGGCCCCAGCGGGTGTGGACCCGGTCGCTGAGCGTGCCGACCAGCGGGTCGTTGACCGCATCCCAGACGATGCCCAGCAGGGCGGCCACGGAGGCCAGGCGCGGGTCCAGGCCGACCACGTCGGTAAGAAAGATGGCGTAGAAGAGCTGGCGCAGCGTGCCGAACGTGGCGATGCTCCAGTCTCCTGAACCGAAGACCAGCTTGGTAAGGACCGCAAGACTCTTCTCTTTGGCCAGGGCGGCGTCGGTCATGGGAGTCTCCTCGACATAGCAGGTTCCGTAGAATAATACCCCAGAAAGGGAGTTTCTCCTCGCTATTTAACATTGCCTTAACGTTATAATCGAGGCTCATGGCAAACGCGAAGAGACCCTCCCTGGCCGACAAACTCAAGGCGCTGGGCGTTAAGACGGGCGTCACGGACCTGGAGCCTGCGGGCCAGGCGCCGGGGGTCAGGACTCCCATCCAGGCTGTTGTCGAAGGGCACTTTGTCGCCGGGCGTCGCGGCGAGGCCTTCGTCGTCGAGCAGGCCTGGGATGCGAACTACCGGCACGGCCAGGCGCCCCTGCCGCTCACCGCCTCGCTGGCGGGCATCGCTGCCTGGTCCGGGGACCCGCGCCTGCTCGAGATGCCGGTCGAGGCCCTGGCCTTCCTCGATACGGAGACCTCCGGTCTGGCCGGAGGCACCGGGACATATGCCTTCATGGTCGGCGTCGGCCGTTTCGACCGCGATGTCTTCCGCACCTCGATCTTTTTCATGCGCGACCCGTCCGAGGAGCCGGCCCTGCTGGAGGCCCTGGTGGGTTATCTGGCGCCCTGCCAGGCGCTGGTGACCTTCAACGGCAAGGCCTTTGACGCGCCCCTGCTGGCCACACGCTACACCATGCACTCCATCCCCAACCCGTTCGAAAATTTTTTGCATCTGGATCTCCTGCCATTGGCCCGTCGATTGTGGCGGGACCGTCTGCCCAGCCGGGCGTTGAAATACTTGGAGGAGAACATCCTGATGGCGCCGCGCGGCAGCGAGGAGGTCCCTGGCTATGAGATCCCTTACATCTACTTTGACTACCTGCGCAGCGGCGATGCCACCCCGCTCAAGGGCGTCTTCTACCACAACGCCATGGACGTGGTCGCCATGGCCGCCCTGCTCAATCACATGGCCGCCCTGCTCGATGACCCGTTCGACGGGCGTGTCCAGCATGCCCTGGACTTCGTTGCCCTGGCGAAGCTGTTCGAGAGCCTGAGCAACTGGGACCTGGCAGCCCGGCTCTACGAGCGCGGCCTGGAGTCCGAACTCGCCGAGGCCGACTTCTGGGCAGCCGTCCAACGCCTGTCAGCCCTGCAGCGCCGTCGCGGCGATCTGGAGACGGCTGTCCGGTTGTGGAAACAGGCCGCCGGTCAGGGCCATGTCTATGCTCATGTCGAGCTGGCCAAGTATTACGAGCACCGGGTCCGCGATGTGGGTGCCGCCCTTGAATGGACACGCCGGGCAATGGAACGCATCGGCGAACTGGACATTCCGCGTTACGAATACAATCACTGGATGGAGGAACTCCGGCACCGCCATGCGCGACTGGAGACGAAAGGTGGCAAGACGAGATGAATGCGCTCCGGGTATCACAGAATAAATGGGAGTAGGGCTGGGCAGGTACCCAGCACCGCCTCCGGTGGAGTACCTGGGTGCGCTTTTCCACCAGACGCGCCAGCGGCGGGATCTGGTGTGTGCCGGAAATACGACCATGAGGATGGGCATCGAAGAGGATCCCCAATTTCTATAATAAG
>JAFGSI010000015.1 GCA_016934715.1 Anaerolineales bacterium | reverse complement strand
GCTCGGTCCAAAACTGGAACGGGATGTAAAGGTCTATGCGAGCCTCCAGGCCTGATCCTTCGACCTTTCAAACGAACGCCTGCGAAAAATCGCAGGCGTTCGTTTTATTATGAGACTTCACGCAACCCAACAGAAATTACGGCCTCTACTTATCCGCCGGGCTGGCATTATGGCGTTGCGATCCGGCAGTAGGGAACCGGTCCATGGGGGACATGCTCGATCAGGCCCCAAAGGAATAATTCAAAGGTGTCCCACCAGGCTGGCAGGAAGTTCATGGCGGTGACATCCATCGGAACATATCCCCGTTGGAGGTCCCAGGGATTGACGAACCTTTTGAGAGCAGGGAATAAGCCGGCCAGTGTATAAAAACCGGAATTGGGCAAGCCGGCCACCGCTTCGACAAACACCTCCACGCCAAAGCACATCCCGGTCTTGACCTTCCCGTTCGGATGGCTGGACAGATAAGAACGTGCGAGCTGGTCGTAGGCGTTTTGGCGTTCTGCTAGAAGCTGGTAGTAGGTCAGGTCGCGGAATTCCGGCCGATCCAAGGGCTGGCCGGCCCGCCAGGCGAAATAAGCGATGGGTGTCAGCAGGGCGATCGTAACAAGGACGCCGATTGTCTTGGCAATAGCAGCGAAAATTTTCAGGAACATAATCAGCCTCTTTTAGGACTTGCCGTGTATTCGGATTTTTCTCTGGTCTGTAGTCTGGGCCTACCGCGCCGCGCTTCGGATAGGTTCAAGTTATCCACCGGGCTGAACTGCTGGTGTTTCTTTTTGACATCCGTATTGGCCAGTTCCACGTAGCGGCGGGTCATATCCAGTGATTCGTGCCCGAGGATCTTCTGCAGCGAGAAAGCATCGCCGCCGTTGATCAGGTAACGCACGGCGAATGTATGGCGTAGCAGGTGGGGATACAGGTGTTTGATGTGCACCCGGTTGGCGATCCGCTTGAGCACACAGGCAACGCTCGACTGGGTGATCGGACTGCCATCCATGGTCAGAAAAAGAGTGTCGTCATTCGGGTTGAGTGGGCGGGGGCGGCCCATCTCGATGTAGCGAATGAGAGCACGCCGGGCGGTGACACCGAGCGGGATCTCGCGTTCCTTGGAACCCTTGCCCATCACCTTGAAGATCCCTTCGGCAAGATCGATGTCACTCACTTTCAAATTGAGCATCTCTGAAAGTCGGATGCCGGTATCGAGCAATAGCAGGAAGAAGGCGTAATTCCGTAACCCCTCGGCGGTAACCTGGGGGATGATGGACAGGATACGGCGGATCTCCTCCTCGGTCAGCGGTTCGATTATTTTCTTTGGAACCTTCGGCGGCCGGAGGCCTTCAAAGATATTTTCCTCGGTGTAGCCTTCCTCGAACAGGAACGTACCGAAGGAGCGGATGCTGCGGGCGTATCCGTGAATGGTGGTGGGGGCGAGGCCTTCTGCTTCCGGCGCACGCCTCTGGTGGTGCTCATACTTGACCCGTTTCTTTATCAACATTCCGATGAAGTTCCGGGCGTCATCCAGGGTTACCCGACCAAGGGATTCGTCTCCGGGACGAGTCTCTTGGGTGTATTGATTAAAATCCTTTAGTCGCCTTTCGAGCCAGGTGGTGTAATGCCGGCTCATTCCCTCCGTGGTGCGGGTGGTGACGTAGTTTTCGATGGCCTGTTTCAGGGTGATCATATTGGCTTCTTTTCTTTTTAATGCTATTCTGTGGACCATATTACCTGCGCTCCTTTCTGTTTTGGTTGACTCCGGCTGACCGGTGTTGATAACGATGTAAAAAATGCCGTCGAATCCTTAGGTCGAATTTCGTTGCAGCTTGAAGCCCTTGGTCGGGGTCGCGTAGTCAAAAAAGTGGTCAAAGTGGGACGAATGAATCAAAAAAGCCTGCGTTTTGCAGGCTTAGTTGGGAGGAACCCCTCGTTTTGACCCCTAAAGTGGGACGAGGGGTCATTTTGGAGTGCCGAGGGCGGGAGTCGATCCCGCGACCAAGGGCTTATGAGTCCCCTGCTCTACCACTGAGCTACCTCGGCAGGCGGCCTGATATTACTATGGGGCGGCAATTTTGTCAACAAGAATCCTTTTGGGGTTATCGAAACTCGAAGCGCGGACCAGCAATTCTGGAGGAAATTCTCTCCAAGTTGCTGTCGAAAATATTTGACGAATTGCCTTAGTTTGTGTATAAAGGAACCAGTCGTGGAGAGAATCGATGACGAAAGGTCGCATTCTGGTGGTGGAAGATGATGCGGACAACCTTCAGTTGGTATGCATCCTGCTCGAGACTGCCGGGCATGAGGTGTTGACCTCCAGAAGTGGACAGGAAGGATTGGACCTGGTCCGCCAGGAACACCCTGACCTGGTGGTGATGGATCTGTCCCTGCCCGAAGTCGACGGATGGACCGCTGCCCGTGAGCTCAAGGCCGACCCCCAGACCGCGGTCGTCCCTCTCCTGGCCCTGACGGCGCATACCCTGCCGGGCGATCGAAAACGGGCGCTTGAAGCGGGCTTTGACGGTTATATCTCCAAACCGATCAACATCGCGGTATTGATCGAGACAGTCAGCCGGACGCTCGAGCAGGCCCTGACGCTGAAGGAAGGTTGATACTCATGCCCGAAGAAAAAGACTCAGGCGGGATGTCGACGACAGCCAAATATACCCTGATCGGCACGATCGTAACGGCTGTTATCACCCTCATCACGACTGTCGTGACTCTGTATTTTCATTACCTTGAGGTCAGGATTGAAGCCGACCGGACTGCTGAAGCTGAACAGGCCCGCACGCCTACGCCCACGCTGACCCTTTTCCCGACCCCGACGGAGACTCCTACGCCGACAGCCTCGCTGACGGCCACGCTTACGCCAGTTCGCCCGACGGCAACCGCGACCAATCCGGCCAGCGGAGTGCGTTACTGCGTGGATATCGCGGCGCTGAATGTGCGTGACGGGGCGGGGATGGATTTCCCGGTGGTCGGCGCCCTGCAGATGAACGACTGTCTCTTTTTCGACCAGTACGTTCTCTACGATGGGCATGAGGGGGATTCGTATTTCTGGGTGCGGATCAGCGAAGGACAGGCGGATTTTGAAGCCCTGGGCGGGAGGTGGGTGTACGGCGGCTTCCTGCGTCCGCAGGATTTCGAGCGTCTGACTCCCATGACCCCTCCGCCACCGCCTGCACGCTCCCCCACTCCGGGCGGTTAGCAAGAAAGTAGACTGATTTTGGAAGGGCGGATCTTGGTCCGCCCTGCTATCTTTTTATGAGGAGTGCTAGATGAAACGGATCTGTGTTGTCGGCGTCGGTTATGTTGGGATTGTCACCGGGGCCTGCTTTGCCGATCTCGGCAATCGCGTTGTGGCTCTTGATGTGAATCAGAAACGGATCGCAGGGCTCAAGAAAGGCGTCATGCCCATTTTTGAGCCGGGTCTCAAGGAATTGGTCGATCGGAATGTGCAGGCTGGCCGGATCACATTCACAACCTCCTATGCCGAAGCGCTGCAGGATACAGAATTTGCCTTCATCGCTGTGGGAACGCCGTCAAGCGTCAATGGCGAGGCCGACCTGCAGTACGTTGCTTCTGCAGCGCGCTCGATTGCCGAGAACATGACTGCCCCGTTGATCATCATCAACAAGTCCACTGTTCCGGTCGGGACCGGGGACTGGGTGGCTGATGTGGTGAGCGAGGCACAACCCGAACCGATCCCATTTTCGGTGGTCTCCTGCCCGGAGTTCCTGCGCGAAGGCTCGGCAATCGCCGATTTTATGAATCCCCACCGGACCGTGCTCGGTTCGCTTGACCGGGAAGCGGCCGAGAAGGTGGCCCAGCTGCATTTCCCACTGCGGGCCCCGATCGTCATCACTGACCTGCGCACTGCCGAGATGATCAAATATGCCTCCAATGCCTTCCTTGCCACCAAGATCTCCTACATCAACGAGATCGCCGATGTCTGTGACGCGTTCGGGGCGGATGTGAAGGAAGTGATGGCTGGCATGGGGTACGACAAACGCATCGGTCCCCAGTTCCTGGATGCCGGTCTGGGCTGGGGCGGTTCCTGTTTCCCGAAGGACGTCAAGGCCCTGGCCTTCATGGCCAGGCAGAAAGGTGTCGAGCCGCGCATCCTCGATGCTGTCACGCAGGTCAATTACGACCGCCGTCGGATGGTGGTCGAGCGCACGGCGGCAATGCTGGGCGGCCTGCAGGGCAAGACGGTCGGGCTGCTCGGGACGGCTTTCAAACCCAACACCGATGACATGCGCGAGGCCCCCTCGATCGAGGTTGCCAACAACCTGATCGCTGCCGGGGCTTCTGTACGGGCGTTCGACCCGGTGGCGATCGAAACTGCCAGAGACCTTCTGCCTCAGGTCGCCCTGTATGACGATCCCTACCAGATGGCAGACGGCTGTGACGCCCTGATCGTGATCACCGAGTGGAATGAGTTCAAACAGCTCGATCTCGAGAGGATCCGAAGCCTGATGACGACGCCGGTCCTCTTTGACGGGCGCAACATCTACAACCCGGCCGAGATGCGCCGCATGGGATACACCTACCAGGCCATCGGGCGTGGCAGTGAAGGCAATCGGGATGCCTGACGAAAAAAGCCCTCCCGTGTGCAGTTATGAAGGTTCGGACTACCAGACCTCGTTCTGGGAACAGGGCGGTCGAGAGTATGAGGATCGGTGCGAGGAGATCGCCCTCCGCCACCTGCTGCCGGCCGGGGGGAACCTGCTGCTCGAATTGGGCGCCGGCGCCGGCCGGAACACCCCCCGCTATGACGGCTTCGAGCGGATCGTGCTGGTTGATTTCTCCCATACCCAACTTGAACAGGCCCAGGCCCGCTTGGGTTCCACAGCGCGTTATGTCTATGTTGCGGCCGACATCTATCGCCTGCCGTTCGTGGAGGGTCTGTTTGATGCCGCCACGATGATCCGCACCCTCCACCACATGGCCGATGCTCCAGCAGCCCTGCGCCAGGTGCGGGCTGCCCTCCAGCCCGGAGCTGCCTTCATCCTGGAATATGCCAACAAGCGCAACTTGAAGGCCATCCTGCGCTACTGCCTCCGGCGGCAGGACTGGAATCCGTTCGCCCTTGAACCGGTCGAGTTCGCGGCCTTGAATTTCGACTTTCACCCGCGGGCCGTGCGCGCCTGGCTCACGGAAGCCAGCTTCGAGGTCCAGAAGGTGCGCACGGTTTCCCATTTCCGTCTCGGGCTGCTCAAACGGCTGGTTCCCCCGGGTTTGTTGGCCGGGCTGGACGCTCTCTTTCAGCCGACGGGCGCCCTGTGCCAGCTTGCCCCGAGTGTTTTCGTGCAGGCCCAGGCAGCAGGGTCCTCACCGTTTGCATCCCCGGGAGCCTTGTTCAGGTGCCTGGAGTGCGGTCATGCCGCTCTGGACATGCGACGAGACCAGCTGGTCTGCCCGGTTTGCGGGTCTCGCTGGGCGTTCCAGGGTGGGATATACGATTTCCGCCAGGCGTTATAGCCCGGTCGGTTTCCACCAGGAGCGCCGGGGCTGCCTGGGAAGAACCTCCCGGCAGCTCTTCGGAAGGGGAAAGGATCAAAAAGCCCACAGCAAAAATGGCGGACGGAAGAGCCGCCATTTTCCATATGCAGTGGGCAAAGCGCGATCAGGAAGTGATTCTCTCAGGCCTCGTCGGCTGGCTGGCGGGCGATCTCCTGCGGAAAATCCGAGGGCAGCAGGCCAAGCTGATTTGCCCGGGCGATCGCCGCGGCGCGCGTCCGCACGCCCAGCCTCAGGTAGGCCCCGGAGAGCAGGTTGCGCAGGGTCGAGCCCGAGATTCCCAGCGTGTTGGCCAGTGCGATGGTCGTCCCGTCAGGGTAGGCCGCGCACAGGGACAGGGCCTCCAGCTGGCGAGGGGTCAGGACCGGCTTGCTCTTCCCGGTTGTGGGGTAGTGATAGGTCCCCTCGCTGAAATAGATCCCGCCGCTGGCGATCATCAAGACGATCTTGGTGAGTTGTTGAATGGAAACCTGGTCATCCTTGAGAATGTAACCGCTGACGCCGGCATCGACCAGTGCTTCGACCAGCACGATCTGTTTGAGCATCGAGATGATCAGGATGTTGAGCCTGGGATGCTGCAGGAGCAGTCGTGGAATGGCATGCAGGACCGGGAAGGGGTTGCGGTTTTCGGGAGAGGTTGGGAGGTTGATGTCCAGGAGCAGGACATCGACCGGGTGCCTGGCCAACAATGGCTCGATCTCCTCGCCGCAGGTGCCGGTTGCCACCACTTCAATCTTTGGCGATTTAGCGAGGCGATATTGGTAGCCATCCACGATGCTGATGTGATCGTCGACGATCGCGACCCGGACGGTCATGTGATTCCCTTATGCGACACTGCGGCGGCGGATACTCCCATTCGGTCATTATAGAGAAGAAGTCGCTCTGGTCCCGGCGGACAATACAAATGTCTAAGGCGAGCCGGATCCCTGCCAGGGGATTCTGGCGCTCAGCAGGGTGCCTTCCCCAGGGCGGGAGTCGATCTGCAGGCTGCCGCGCAGGATGGCGAGCCTTTCGCGCATGCCCAGCAGCCCGATCCCGGCCGCCGGAACAGCCGGATCGAAACCACAGCCATCGTCGCGCACGCTGAGCCGGATCTCACCATCCTGATATTCCAGATCGACCTGTGCGACCTGGGCGGAGGCATGTTTGGCCACATTGGTCAGGCCCTCCTGCAGAAATCGGAACAGGCTGATGCTGATCTCTTCGGGCAGCCCGGGCAGGTCGGTACCCTGGTAGTGCACCTCGATCCTGACCCGCTCGGAGAACTCGCGGCAGTACTCCTTCAGGCTGAGGTTGACCCCGGCGATGTCCAGGACGGGCGGACGCAGGCTGTGGGCCAGGCTGCGGATCCGTTCGGTGGTCTGGTCGATCATCTCGAAGGTTTTGAGCAATCCGGGCTGGGGGTGACCAGGGGGCATTTCCTCCAGCATGGCCAGCAGACCCATCTTGAGCGAGATCAGGGCCTGGCCGGCCTCGTCGTGCAGTTCGCGGGCGATCCTGCGCCGTTCCTCCTCCTGGGCGTTGACAACCCGGCGGGTCAGCAATTTGAGTTGTTTTTGGCTGACGACCAGTTCGGCGGTTCGTTCGGCGACGTGCTGTTCAAGATCGTGGGTCGCCTGGACCAGTTCCAGTTCCATGTGCTTGCGATCATCGATGTCACGCGAGACTCCCAGAACACGGGTCACCTCCCCGGATGAATCGCGCAGCGGGACGAACCTGGCGCTGAACCAGCGCAGGCCCTTTATGGTGGGAAGCTGGTCGTCAACCTGGACCGGTGCCCCGGTCTCGAAGACCTGTTGGCGCGCTTCCAGGACCTTTTGGCCGTACGTGTCAGGGATGTAGTCGCAACGTCTCCGGCCGGTGGCGCGCTCTGGGGTGGTTCCCAGCATTTCGGCGCAGTAGGAATTGATGTAGAGGATCTGGCCTTCCCGATCGAGGATGTAGATGGCGTCCTGGGCGGCCTCCCCCAGGGCCTGGTAGCGGGTCAGCATCTCCCTCCAGCCCTCTTCGGCCTGTCTCTGCTCGGTCAGGTCGAGGAAGGTGATCTGCAGGGCCGGCAGGTCGTTGTAGAGGCTCCCGACGCTGGCGACGTTCAGGTGGCGGATCTCCCCGTTCTTGCGCCGGATGCGCAACTGCAGCCGGATGGGGTCTTCAATGTTCTCCTGACGGGCCTGCAGGCGGGTCCGGAAGAGGGGAAAATCATCCGGATGGATCAACCGGGAAGTCTCTTTTGCGTGCAGGCCAAGCAGTTCCTCCGGTGGATAGCCCAGGATCTCGCTGGCCACCTGGTTGCAGTAGGTGATCTGCCGGTTTTGGATCATGATCACCCCCTGGAGCGATTTTTCCAGCAGGGTCAGGATGGCCATTTCCGTTTTGCGGCGTTCGCTGATGTCGCGGGCGATGACCAGCAGGCTGAGCGGCAGGCCGGGGATGTTCCTGAGTGGAATGGCGGTCATTTCGACCTGGAACTGGCCCCCCTGGCGATGAGCGATCGGATACTCGAAGCGGCGGATGCCGTCCTGGCTGAAGGTATCCTGCATATCCTGCTGGGCGCGCTGGTGGTGCTGGTGGGCAATGAATCCCCAGACCGCTTGGCCGACGACGTCCTCGCCGCTGGCGAAACCAAGCAGCGCCGCAGTGCTCTGGTTGGCCATCAGGATCCGGCCCTGCTCATCCACCAGCGCAATGGCATCCGGCGATCGTGTGAAGATGAGATTCAGGATCTCAGCAGAGATCTCCTCGTTTGATACGAAAGCTGACGGGACGTTGACATCTTCATCCATGGAGCCCTCGCCTGCCCATCGGGATCCCATCCTGATCTTTCTGCGCTTCAAACCCGCCACGGGAGGGTTGACATTATGTTTCTGGGGCAAGGTAGAATGCGGAAACGGGCCGGATCAACTCTCCAACCGCGACCCTCTGCCGCCCATTGCCATGCATTGGACCAGCGATCTGGCCCGCTTATGTGCTCAGGCCCGGATCATCGTCAGGAGCATCTTGAAGCGTTTCACAGCCCGCAGGGCGTGCGGTTCGTCGGCCGGCATGATGATCGCCTCGCCGCTTTTCAACTGGAAGGGCTGGCCGGAGATCGTGATCTCAGCCTCCCCATCCACCACCTGGACCAGGGCGTCGAAGGGGGTGGTGTGTTCGCTGAGTTCCTGACCCTGGTCGAAGGCGAACAGGGTCACGTTCCCGGCCTCGACCTTGGTGATCTGGCGCGAGACAATCGCGCCTTCCTGGTACTCGGCCAGGGCGGCGAGCTCCAGTACCTGGGATCTTGGTGCAGTCGTCATGCTTTTCCCTTCTTTCTAGCGGATTTCGATCTCGTAGCCTGTTGGCAGGCGGGTGAAGCGGTTCGTGGCGGTGACGACCAGGGTCGCGCTGCGGGTTCCCGCCGGGACACTGATCTCGGCGGTCTGCTCGGAACTGACCTCCACGATCTGGACTGTTGTCCCATCTGCGCCCTCCAGGATCAGCGCCAGCCGGAAGGTCTGCGGCAGGATGTTCTCGATGCGCACGAAGCCGGTGCCATCCCAGCTGCCCGTCCCGGCTTCGAAATCTTCGCTGTAACCGATGGCCGCAATGGCGATGTCGTCGACCAGGAACCCCTCGCCGTTGACCCGGGCGTCGGTGACGTACTCGAAGCGGACGTAGACGGTCTCTGCCCCGGCGTAAGCCGAGAGGTCGACCGATTCCTCGATCCAGCCGTTGCTCAGGCCGGTGTAGCCCCAGCCGTAGGAGTTGCCCATCGGATCCTCGTCGGTGCCGGAGGGGCTGATCAGGATGTCCCATTGCATGCCGTCGGTGGAGGCTTCCACGTAGACGTAATCCCAGTCTTCCTCGATGTCATACCAGGTCCAGTAGGTCATCGCCACCGGGCCGGACACGCTGCTCAGGTCGAAAGTGCGCGTCATGGTCATGTCCGACTGGTCCCCCTTGTTCGACCAGAAGACGTAGCTGCCCGAGTGCGGGTCGGCCGGGATGACGCGGGTGGTGGTTGAGCCGCTGAAGGTGATCGTGTAGGGAGCGCTGCAGGTGATCTGGATGTAATCCACGCCGTACTGGTTGACGTCGCGCCCGGTCGGAGCCAGCGGGCAGGTCGCAATGGTCTCGGTGGGCCGGACCTGGGGTGAATTGGGATAGTTGGAATAGAAGTAGCGACCGTCGCCGACGCCGGCGTCGTGGATGTAGTTGGCGATCGTCCAGTCGAGAAAGAAATCATCGGCGTTGATCAGTTCCCCGGTCAGCGGGTCGGTGACCTGGTGCTGCTCCAGGACGACGTCGACGCTGTACAGGCCGTTGGTCTGTTCGTTGACCACGGCCTGGGTGATCTCGTCGCCGAAGCGGTCGAGGAAGTAGACCGAGAAGAGAAAATTGGCTCCGTAATGAGCGGTGTTGGTGCCTGGATCGGGCAGCCAGTCGGTCAGCGGGATGTCGGGAGTGTTGGCGTAGAACCAGTCGAAGCCTCCGGTGCCGTATCCATTGATGTGGGTGGCCAGTTCGGCGAAGCCCTCATCGATGAAAGCGCCCTCGTTGGCGTCCTGGTACCAGTGGATCATATGCTGGAACTCGTGGGACAGGACACCGTAGGTGTATTCGGCTCCCAGGTCCTGGGTGGCGTTGATGTAGAACATCTCGTGGGCATTGGAATACTCGTGGGCCAGGGGGTGGAATTCGTCAGACAGCGAGAAGTAGCCGGCCACCGAGAAGCCGATGTTGTTGAGATAGAGGATGTAGATATGCGGATCGTTGTCGACGCCTGGGGTCCACTCCGAGCCGAAGAAGGCCCGGTTGGTGGGATAGATCTCGTTCTCGAAGGTATCCAGAAGGGCCCGCATGTCGTTCTCGTCAACGCGGATCCCGGTTTCAGCCCAGAAATAGGCATGCTCGGTGATGTAGAGCAATTCGGCCTCGACCTGGAAGTTCTCGTTGGCGTCGGTATCGTTGGCCCAGAAGGTCTGGCGGGTCCCGACCGTCAGCGGGACGGACGGGGCGGGCACTGTCTCGGGGATGTCGCAGTTGCCTTGCAGGCGGCAGGCCAGGTCCGGCAGGTGGTTGGCCGGGACGATGGTCTGCTCGAGCAGTTGGAGTGTGCCGGTGGGGATCTCACCGATCGGGACGCGGGTCACCTCGACCGGGGTCGGGGTCGGGCCGAAGGGATCGAGGGCCTGGACGGATGGCAGGATCGTGCTGCCGAGGCGGTCGAAGATCAAGTAGATGCTGCCGAAGACGACCAGCAGGCAGCAACAGACTGCCAGCAGGATGACCAGGATGATCGGGATGACGGGAGTGGATTTCTGCATGGTTTTTTCCTGATAGAATTTGTCTAATTTTACTATACTCTTTACCGGGAAAGAGGCGTGGAATTATCCCCCCTCAAACTGGCTTTTTTGTTGCGACGCTCTGCGGCGGAGCGCCCCCAGGCCGGATGCGTCCTGGAACAGCGGTGCCCGAAAATCGGGTGCTACAAATAGGTCTCCAGCAGATTCCCGACTGCCTGCATGTTGAACACCGGCCCGTCGACGCAGATCAGCTTCTCGCCCAGGTTGCAGCGGCCGCACTTGCCCAGGCCGCAGTGCATGCGTGCCTCCAGGGTCACGTAGCTGGCCTCGGGGGCAAAGCCCATTTTCTCGAGCATGCGGGTGGTGTGGTAGATCATCACCGGCGGGCCGCAGGTCACCGCGATGGCGTTCTCCGGTGAGGGGGCGACCTTCTCAAGCAGCTGGGTGATCAGGCCGACATCATGGTTCCAGGTTTCGTCGGGATTGTCAACCGTCAGGAACAGTTCGGTATTGGGAGCCCCGCGCCACTCGTCGTACTCGTCGGTAAAGACCAGCAGCGAGGGGTGGCGGGCGGCCCACAGGATGGTCAGCCTGCCGTAGTCGCCGCGCTGGTCGAGGACGTGCTGGATGACCGGGCGCAGCGGCGCTCCGCCGATCCCGCCGCCCAGGACGAGCAGGTTCTTGCCTTTGAATTCGTCCATCGGAAAACAGTTCCCCAGCGGGCCGCGCACCCCGACCACATCGCCCTCCCCCAGTTCGTGCAGGCCGGTTGTCACCGATCCCAGGCGGGCGATGGCAAATTCGATATACGGCCCGCGTTGGGCCGCGTTGGCGATCCCGAAGGGGGCCTCCCCCAGGCCGAAGGCCGAGATGAAGGCGAACTGCCCGGGCTGGAAATTCGCGAAGGCTTCGCCCCCACCGTTGAGCAGCTCGACCCGCAGGAGTTTGATCTCAGCGGCCAGATCATGCACCTTGGCCAGTTTGCCGAGATAGGGGGTCATGGTCTTTTCAGAGGTGCTCATTGGGGCCTCCCGAGATCGGTCAGCACTTCGCGGATGTCCACCCCGACCGGGCAGACGTCAATGCATCGCCCGCAACCCGTGCAGGCGACGGTCTCCTCCAGGTGGTATTGTTCGGAGAAGTAGAAGAACTTGCAGTAGAAGCGGTTGCGCAGGCGCTCGCCTTTCTCGGGGCGCGGCTTGTGCCCGCCGGCCACCCGCCGGTAGTTCTCTCCGGCGCACGAGTCCCAGCAGCGAATGCGTTCGAACTCACCCGGCGCCAGCATCTCGTCGCGCACGGCAAAGCAGCGGCAGGTCGGGCAGACGTAGGCGCAGGCCCGGCAGGACAGGCAGCGCTCACTCATTCGCAGCCAGTACTCGTCATTAAAGTGCGTCTGCCATTCAGCCTTCGAGGGGACCGGGATCCGGTTCGCCTCATTCTGCGCTGCACCTCCGCTGACCGTCTCCGGCCAGCCTGTCTCTTCGAGGATGCGGCGGCCCTTGTCGGTGATCGCCTCGGCCAGGTAGCCGTCGGGGGTGGTGTAAAGCATCAGGTCCATGCCGGTTGGATCGTCGGGTGCCCCGCCGACCGAGGTGCAGAAACAGGTCGGGCCCATTTCCTTGCAGGCCAGGCCGATCAGGGTGGTCTGCTGGCGGCGCCTCTGGTAGTGCGGGTCGACCGGCCGGGTGTCCAGGAACAGGGCGTCGAGCAGCTTGACGCCGCGGGCGTCGCAGGGGCGCACCCCGAAGACGGTCGTTTGACCCTCGGGCAGGGTTTCCTTCAGGCGTACTTCCGTCCCGGCCATCTCGATCGTCAGCAGCTGCTCGGTGGGCGGAAAAAAAACCTCCTTGACCGAGAGCAGCGGCCGCTCGGCCTCCCAGGCGATCTCGGCGCTCCCGGTCACCGGGCGGTAGAGCACGACATCCTGCTCTCGGCGTGGGGCAACCAGGGTCTGCTGCCCGGCGACGGCGTCCAGCCAGGCGGCCAGGTCTTCTTGCGGGATGGCGGCTTTCTTGGCATTCATCTCATCCCTCCTTGTACTCTCCCGACAGGACGGTGACGATCGGCGATGGGATCGCTTCCAGCCCGGCGTGGTGGCCGAAGGTCTCCGCCAGGGTGGCAGCCAGTTTCTGGTTCAGGCGGCTGATCGGGATGCCCATCGGGCAGGCCCGCTCGCATTCGTTGCAGCCCACGCAGCGCCCGGCCAGGTGGTAGGCCCGACCGAGATGGAAGGTGCGCTTCTCGTTCAGGCCGGTCCCCAGCGGAGCGTAGGTCGAGTCGTCGCGCTCGTACAGGCAGGTGGGGCAGTTGCACATCGGGCAGGCCTGCCGGCAGGCGTAGCAGCGGATGCAGCGGTCGAACTGGCTCAGCCAGTATTCCATCCGCTCGGGCGGCGTCAGGGCCTCCAGTTCGTCGACCGGAGCGGGGTGATCCAATGCCTTCCCCTCGACCGGCTCGCCGACCAGGGAATCATAGAGCACTGGCATCCGTTCGTCGCAGGATTGGCAGCGGGACTGCAAATTGCCCTCGGCATCGACCACACCCTCGCAGGTCACCCCGATCAGGTGGACCTGCGCCCGGCTGAACTGGTTCTCGGCCAGCATGACGTTGACCGCCTTGCTGTCGCACGGCTTGACCACCACGGCGACCGCTTTGGCCGGCTGTTGGCCCTTGTTCAACTTCACAGGCAGGTAAGTGGTCAGGTTGTTGCTGACTCCCGGGTTCCAGACCAGGCGTTCGGTCTCGTCCGGGGTATACACGAAAGTTGGGCGGGTTCGGCCGTGCGGGCTGACTTCGTAGCCGATCACGCATTCGACATCACCGTTGACCAGCAGGTCGCGAGCCCTGGTGCGGATGGCATCGGTCTTGTCCGCGCAATTCATCGCGGGGGCCGGAACCGCTGCGACCGCTGCCTCCATTGCCCGGTAGACCGGCTGCCAGGCCTCCCGGTTCACCCGCCAACGGGCAGGGCCCAGGGCCCGAACCCGCTCAGTGAAATCGGTCGTGATGTGGGCGAAGCGGTCGCCCTCCGAGGCCGAGACCCAGTCCAGGTACAGGCGTTCTGGTTCCAGGCCGGCATAGGTCAGCAGGCTTTGCAGGACCGGCAGGCGTTTGGCGGTGCGGTGGTTGCCGGATTCATAGTGGCATTCGCCAATGTGACATCCCAGGACCAGAACGCCGTCTGCGCCCTGGTCGAAGGCCCGCATGACCAGTTCGGGGGAGACACGCCCCGAGCAGGGCACGCGAATGGCGCGGATGTTGGCCGGCGACTTCTTCCGGGCGATGCCGGCCGAGTCGGCCCCGGTGTAGGAGCACCAGGTGCACAGAAAGGCGATGATCTTTGGTTCGAAGGTCATAGGGCCTCCGGGTTTTCGACTGCCAGCGCCCCGATGATCTCGGCCACGATCTGGCGGTCGTTGTAGTGGATCAGGGTCATGGCCTTGTTCGGGCAGGTGGCTGCACAGGTGCCGCAGCCCTTGCAGGCGTAGGCATTGACCTGGGCCCGCGCATCGACCAGGCTGATGGCCCCATAGGGGCAGGCAGTCACACACTGGCCGCAGCCGGCGCAGTGGGCTTCATTGACCGTGGCGATGGCCGGGTCGAGGGCGATGGTGCCCTGGTCCATCAGGGAGAGGGCCACCGCGGCGGCACTGCCAGCCTGGGTCACGCTGTCAGGGATGTCCTTGGGTGACTGGCAAGCCCCCGCCACGTAGATGCCCTCGCTGGCGGTCTCGACCGGGGCCAGCTTGGGGTGGCGCTCGCGGAAGAAGCCATCCTGGCTGCGGTTGATCCCGAAGATGGAGGCCACCCATCCGGCGTCCTCACGGGGTTCGAAGCCGGTTGCCAGGACGACCATTTCCACGTCGACGTGGTCGGGCTGGTTGTGGAAAGCCTCGGTCCAGGATACGCGCAGCTTGCCGCTCTTCCTGGTGATGGCTTTGACCCGTCCGTGATAGAAGTGCACGCCCATGCGGGTCGTGCGGTTGAAGAATTCCTCGTAGCCCTTGCCAAAGGAACGCATGTCGCGGTAGATCTCGTGCACCTCGGCGCCGAGGTATTCGTGGGCCAGCTGGGAGAGTTTGAGCGAGTACATGCAGCAGGCCCGCGAGCAGTATTCGTTGTACTTTGCGTCGCGCGAGCCCACACAGTGGACAATCGCCACGCTCTTGGGCACCTGGCCGTTCTGCAGGGTAACGCTCCCCAGGGTCGGGCCGCTGGCATTGAGCAGGCGTTCGAATTCCAGGGCGGTCAGGATATTGGGCAGTTTGCCGTAGTTGAGTTCGGGCGCCCGGGAGGGGTTGAATTCGCGAAAGCCGGTCGCCAGGACGATCGTCCCGACGGTCAGTTCCTCGGTACGGGCGTGCATCTCGTGGTTGATGGCACCCCGATCGCAGACTGCGACGCACTCCAGGCACTCGGCACAGGTCCCACAGCGGACGCAGCGCTCCGCTTCGGCGACGGCTTCCTCTTCTGTCAGGGTCAGGTCGACCTCGCGAAAGTTGAGCTTGCGGTCCTCAAGAGGGATGGTGCGAATCGGGATGCGCGCCCGCTCCGAGGCCTCGCCGCGCACGATGCGCCGCCGGACCTCGTCGACGTCCAGCTCGACGACCGGTGGCAGATCCGGTTCCGGGATCCCCTCTTCGCCGCGCAGGTAGCGGTCGATGGCCCGGGCTGCATGGTGGCCTTCGCCGATGGCGTCGACCACATAGAAGGTTGAGCCGCGGTGCACGTCGCCGGCCACGAAGACGCCCGCCAGGCTGGTCATCATCTCGCCATCCGATTCGATCCCCTGGCTGGCCGGCTGGATGCTGCCGTCCTCGGGCAGGAACGACAGGTCGCAGCCCTGGCCGGTGGCCCAGATGACGATGTCGGCCGGGATGACGTGCTCGCTGCCCGGCAGTTCGAAGATCACGATCCGGCCGCTGGCATCGTAGCCGTGGTACTCGGTGCGGACGCAGCGCACGCCGCTGATGTCGCCGTGTTCAACGACAACTTCTTTGAACAGGGTCGCCCCGCACATCTCGACGCCCTCTTCCTCGGCAACGGCCACTTCCCACTCGAAGCCGGTCATCTCGCCCTTGGGCTTGCGGAAGATCATCCGGCAGCCGCTGGCCCCCAGGCGCACCGCCGAGCGGGCGCAGTCCAAGGCCACGTTGCCGCCGCCGATCACGGCCACCTGTTTGCCGGTCAGGTCGGGCGATTCCCCCAGGCAGACCTGCTTGAGAAAGTCCAGGCTCAGCCAGTTGTCGGGGTGTTCATTGTTGGGGATGTTGACCTTCTTGGCCACGTGCGCTCCGGTGGCCACAAGGACGGCGTCGTACGGGCCGCCGTGGGGCCCCTTCCATTTCAACATGGCCGGGATGTCATCCACCCAGGTATTGAGCTGCAGTTCGACGCCCTCGTCCAGGACCTGCTGGATCTCCCAGTCGAGCATTTCGTAGGGCAGGCGGTGGGGCGGGATGCCGACCCGGATCATGCCGCCCGGTTTGGGCAGGGCGTCGAAGACCTTGACCCCGTGTCCCAGGCGCACCAGGTCAAGGGCGGCGGTCAGGCCGGCCGGCCCGGCCCCGATCACGGCGACCTTCTTCCCGGTCGGCGGCGGGTTGTGCTGGAAGGGCGTGCCGACCATCGACTTGTCGCGCATGTTGGGCAGTTCGTGGCGGTGCTCGTAGGCCCAGTCAGCAACGAAGCGCTTGATGCCCATGATGTTGACCGGCTCGTCGACCTTGCCGCGTGAGCAGGCCGCTTCGCAGTTGCGGTTGCAGACCCGCCCGCAGACGGACGGGAAGGGGTGCTCACGGCGGATCGCCCAGTAGGCGTCGGCGTAGCGCTTCTTCTGTACCAGGGCCACATAGCCCATGGCGCGCTGGTCGGTCGGGCAGGCAGCCCGGCAGGGGGCCACCCCATGCTTGTCGATGGCGTAGGCACCCGGCACGGCCTGGGCCGAGACCCGGTAGGCAGCCCGGCGTTTGCTCAGGCCCTGGTCGAATTCGTTGATCACGTCGACCGGGCAGACCGAGGCGCACAGGCCGCAGCCGGCGCAGATTGACTCATCGATGTAGCGGGCCTGGCGGCGGACATTGACCGTGAAGTTGCCTACGTAACCGGATACCGATTCGACCTCGCTGCAGGTCAAGAGCTTGATGTTGGGGTGGCGTCCGACGGACACCATTTTCGGGGTAAGTATTCAAGCCGCGCAGTCGAGCGTTGGGAAGGTCTTGTAAAGCTGGGCCATGTGGCCGCCGATGCTGGACTCGCGCTCGACCAGGTAGACCTGCTTGCCGGCCTCGGCCAGCTTGAGGGCCGTTTCGATCCCGGCGATGCCTGCGCCGACGATCAGCGTCGACTGGTTCATCTCCACCTGGCGCATCTCCAGCGGCACGTGATGGTGTACCCGCCGAACGGCCGCCGCCACCAGGCTGCAGGACTTGGTCGTCGCCTGGGTCCGGTCGTCGACCACCCATGAGCAGTGCTCGCGGATGTTGGCCATCTGGCAGAAGAACGGGTTCAGCCCGGCTTCGGCACAGGCCCTTCGGAAGGTCGGCTCGTGCATCAGCGGCGAACAGGAGGCCACCACGATCCGGTTGAGACCATTCTCCTGGATGTCCTGCTTGATCAAGGCCTGGCCGGGATCCGAGCACATATACGTGTAATCACGGGCGATGCTTACCCCCGCCAGACCGCGGGCAAACTCGGCCACCGCAGCGACGTCCACCGTGCCAGCGATGTTGGTCCCGCAATGGCAGACGTACACACCGGTCTTGATTTTTGAATGGTTCATGAAACCTCCATGGTCAGGGACGCAACGTGATCTGCGTTCTAGAGTAAGATCCCTTCGATCTCGGCAAGGACCTGGTCGAGCGTAAACCCTTTCTGGGTGGCCGCACCGGCCGGGCAGGCGGCCACGCAGGCCCCGCAGCCCTTGCACAGGATTTCGTTGACCTGGGCGACCTGCCTGCCGTTCCAATCGACCATCGCGATGGCCCCATAGGGGCACAATCCCTCGCAGGTGCGGCAGGCGCCGCAGGCCTCGGCACTGATCTGGGCAGTGAACGGTTCGAGTTCCACCGTACCGTGATCGAGCAGGGACAGGGCTGCAGCTGCGGCTGCGGCACCCTGCGAGACGCTGTCGGGAATATCCTTCGGTCCCTGGCAGGCGCCGGCCAGGAAGACCCCGTCCGTGGCGGTTTCCACCGGGGCCATCTTGGGGTGTTTCTCCAGGAAGAACCCGTCCGGGCTGCGGCTGACGCCAAAGATGGCCCCGACGGCTTGCTGGTCGGCGTGGGGTTCAATGCCGGTCGACAGGACGACCATATCTACCGGTGCTTCGATTTCCTTGCCGGTGTACACATCGGTGGCCAGCACGGCCAGATGCCCGTTGCGTGGTTCCACGCGCAGGTCGTTATCGAAGCGCACGAAATTGACCCCGTGTTCCTCGGTGCGTGTGTAGAAGGCTTCGTAATCTTTGCCAAACGCGCGCATGTCGCGGTAGAACTCGACCACATCGGCTTTGACGTATTCGCGGATCAGAGTGGCCAGTTTGAGCGAGTACATGCAGCAGACCCGCGAGCAGTATTCGTGCGACTCGCCCCGGCTGCCGACACAGTGCAGGACGGCGATCCGCTGCGGGATCCGGCCATCGCTCATGCGGACCTGGCCGTTGGTCGGCCCGCCGGAGTTGATCATCCGCTCCAGTTCCATCCCGGTGACCACATTGGGCAGCGTGCCGTATTGATAGCGTGTCTCCTTGCGCGGGTCGAAGTCCTGGAAGCCGGTGGCCAGGATGATGGTCCCGGCTTCGATCTCGACGTGCTGTTCCTGCTGATCGAAGTCGATCGCCCCGCGCGGGCAGAACTTCTCGCAGGCCCTGCACTTCCCGGACTTGAAGTAGGCGCAGTTCTCGGTATCGATCACTGGAACGCGCGGCACTGCCTGTGGGAACGGGTAGTAAATTGCCGGTCGGGTGCTCATCCCGTAGTCGAACTCGGAAGGGATCTTCTTCCACGGGCATTTCTCCAGGCAGGTGCCGCAACCTGTGCACAGGTCCTCGTTCACGTAGCGCGGCTTGCGTTTGACCGTGACAGTGAAATTGCCGATGTAACCGGAGACCTTCTCGACCTCGGAATAGGTCATCAGCGTGATGTTGGGGTGGCGTCCAACGGACACCATCTTGGGGGTCAGAATTCAAGCCGCGCAGTCTAAGGTTGGAAAGGTCTTGTAAAGCCGGGCCATGTGTCCGCCGATGGACGGCTCGCGCTCGACCAGGGTGACGTGCTTGCCCGAGTCAGCCAGGCGCAGGGCGGCCTCGATGCCAGCGATCCCACCACCGACCACCAGGGCCGACTGCTTGATGGCCACCTGGCGCATCTCGAAGGGCTCCTGCCAGATCACCCGTCCGACTGCCGCGGCGACCAGGGACTTGGCCTTTGCAGTGGCTGTGCCCCGGTCATCGGTGACCCACGCGCAGTGTTCGCGGATGTTGGTCATCTGGAACATGAACGGGTTGAGCCCTGCCTCGGCACATGCCCGGCGAAAGGTGGTCTCGTGCATCAATGGCGAGCAGGAGGCCACGACGACGTGCGTCAAGCCCTCATTGCGGATATCGTCTGCAATGAGGGCTTGACCAGGATCCGAGCACATATAGGTATAGCCGCGTGCGGTTGTCACGTGGGGCAGGCTGGCCGCGTAGTCTCTCACGGCCTCGACATCCACCGTGCCGGCGATGTTGGTGCCGCAATGGCATACGTAGACCCCAACCCGGTGGTTCTTCTGCGGTGCTGTGCTTGCGGAATGAGTCATCCGGCGTTCTCCTTTGCCTGAGAAAAAGCACCTCTATTTCGTATCAGTTTCATCAAAATTGCCGGGTCGTACAAGTGATAAGTGTCACAAAGAGAGCAGACAATCAGCGCACTTGGGGGTGCGCTGATTGCGGTAAACGACCCAACGAAACAGCTTGCTCCTTACAACGGGTCCCCGGGCTGGTCGGGCGCCGATGCCCTGGCCACGATCTGGAGGGCGCGCCCGGCGGCCAGCAACCACCCACCCACGCGCCGTGCTTGCGCATGCCAGTCCTCTGGCACAGGAAGGGGTTCAGGCCTTCCTTGCCGATGTCTTCCGTGATCGGGCCCCGACCAGGGTCGGAGCACACGTGAGCGGAATGGTGGGAAACCGCCAGGTGGGGAAGTGGGCTGGCTTTCATCGTGCAGCCTCACCGTCAACCTCGATGCGGGGTTCCTCACGCGTCGGATTCTGTGATGGGGGGTTCATCAGGGTCTCCTTTCTCTGATGAAATGGGAACAACCTCTCGGCGCTGCACCTGGGTGACGGGTAGGACACCTGCGGTAATAGTGCCAGTATTCACAAAGAAATACAAGTGATATCTGTCACGAGTTGGATAAATTGTGTGGGTAATCGGCCCGGACCGTGGAGATAGAGTCGTCCCGTCGCGGAGCGACGGGACGAGGAGATGAAGTCGGGCGGATCTTCAGGGCGCCGTGACACGGTAGTCGTAGCTGGCTGGCTGAAGGGCGAAGGGGTTGGTGGCCATCACGACGATCGTGGCCTGCTCGCCCTCCACCAGGTGCAGCGGGATGGCCGCCGACTGATCGGGAGCCACCGTCACGATCTCGACCCGGGTCCCGTTCGGGCCATGGATGATCAGCGCCAGGCGGAAGGTCTGCGGCAGGCTTGTCTGGACCCTGGCGAAGCCCTCGGCCTGCCAGCAGTCTGGTCCGGATTCGAAATCGGTGGTGTAGCCGGTTTCGGGGATCGAGATGTCGTCTACCAGGAAACCGTCCCCGTAGATCGAGTAATCGACGACGTACTCGAAGCGTACCTGGGTCCGGCGGCCGGCGAAGCGCGACAGGTCGACGGTCTGCTCCTGCCAGGTCGTCCCGCTGCCGGTGTAGCCGGCATAGATATCGCTGGGGGAGGTGGCCAGCAGGTTGGTCCAGGTGGCGTCGCCCTCGCCCAGGGCGGTCAGGTAAACCATGTCGTAGCTGCTCTCGGTGTCGTACCAGGTCCAGTACTTGAAGGTCAGGGGTCCGCTCTGGCTGCTGAAATCGAAGGCGCAGGTCAGGGTCATGTCGGAGTTGATGCCGCGGTTGGACCACATGGCGTATTCACCCGAGTGGGGCTCAGTCGGCAGCAGGTCGACGGCGGTGGCACCCTGGAAATGGAGGGTGTGCTCTCCGGGACAGGCGATGCCGAGATAGTCGATGCCGTACTGGTTGACCTCCCGGCGGGTGATGTCCATCGGGCAGGTATGCGAATAGTCGGTGTCCTGGACCGAGGACAGGTCCGGGTAGCCGGGCAGGGCGTAGCGCCCGTCGGCGACAGCCGGGTCGTCCAGGTAGAGCATGATGGCGAAGTCGAGGAACAGGTCGTCCGCGTGGACCGGCTGGCCGGTCAGCGGGTCGACGATCTGGCGTTCGGTCAGGACCGCTTCCACGCTGCGGATGCCGTTGCGCGGGTCGGCCACCAGGGCCCGCAGGGCGTCCTCGCCGAAGCGCTGCTGGAAGTAGATGGCGAAAAGGGCTCCTGAACCGTAGTAGGCGCTGGTGTTGTCATCGGGCCATTCCAGCAGGCGAATGTCGGGGTTGCGGGTGAAATAGCGGTCGAAGCCCCCCAGATCGTAGCCCAGGCGATAGGCCGCCAGTTCGGAGAGGCCCTCCTCAAGCCAGAGTTCCTCGTTGGGGTCGACGTTATAGTGGATCACGTGCTGGAATTCGTGGGCCAGAACGCCGTAGAGGTAGTCCTCATCCAGGCGGCTGGAGGTGCTCAGGAAGATGATCTCGTGACCGTCGGACTCGGGGTCGAATTCAGGGTTGATCTCCGCATAGGTCGGGAAGGAGCCAGAGCCGGTCTCGTCGTCGGTGTAGACGATATAGATGCGCGGGTCGCCATCGACACCGGGATTCCACTCGCTGCCAAAGATGTCGCGCGTGCGCGGGTAGATGGTCGATTCGAAGGTCTCGCCCAAAGCAAGCAGGGCATTGTGGTCGTAGGAGACGCCGTCCTGGACCCAGAAGTAGGCGTGCTCGGTGACGTTGCGCAGGGTGGCGGGGGTCTCAGCGCCGTAGGTGACCCAGAAGGCATCCCGTTCGCCGACCTGGCGGATCGTTGTGACCGGCGGCAGCGCCTCGGCGTAGGATTTGCCCTCGTAACGCTGGGCGAAATCATAGGGGTCGAAGGCTGGCAGGTCTACCTGCCACAGGGCGGCCAGCGTGTCTTCGCCGTGGAGCGAGGTCGCCAGGGTGGGAGTCGGCGGTTGGAGGGGGTCAGCGGTGGCGGGAACCACGGAGGTCGGGAAGGGGGGGATGACGATCGTGCAGGCCAGCAGGGGGATGACAAGAATGATGAATGGAAGGTATTTGCGCATGGGAACTCCTCAAGTGGAACGATTGTACCTGTAAGGGTCTCAATAGACAAGTTGGGACGGCAGAGCCTGCCGTCCCAACCGGGGGGTGTGAATCTTATTTCTTCTTTCCTTCTTTGACCTTGAACTCAACTGCGCTGTCATCGTCCTTGGTGTCCACGGTGACGATGGCGCCTGCAGTGATGCTGCCGCCAAGCAGTTCCACCGAGAGCGGGCTCTCGACGTACTTCTGCAAGGCGCGCCGCAGAGGCCGGGCCCCGAAGTCCGGGTCGTAGCCGGTCCTGGCCAGCCACTTGCGGGCGGCCGGGGTCAGTTCGACGGTCAGGCCGAACTCCTGCAGGCGTTCCTGGATCTCTTTCATCTGCAGATCGACGATCTGTTCCATCTGCTCGATGCTGAGCGGCGAGAACATGATGATCTCGTCGACCCGGTTGAGGAACTCGGGCCGGAAGGTGCCCTTGAGGGCCTTCTCGATCTTATCATGGGCGTTGCGCTCTTCGTCGTTCTCGGTCTTCTGCAGGAAGCCCAGGGTGCCGCCCTTGCGGACGTACTCGGTGCCCAGGTTGGAGGTCATGATCAGGACCGTGTTGCGGAAGTCGACCACGTTGCCCTGACCGTCGGTCATCCGCCCATCGTCGAGGATCTGCAGCAGGGCGTTCCAGACCTCGGGGTGGGCTTTCTCGATCTCGTCGAAGAGCAGCACCCGGTAGGGGCGCCGGCGGACGGCCTCGGTGAGCTGGCCGCCCTCTTCGTAGCCAATGTATCCGGGTGGGGCCCCGAACAGCCGCGAAACGGTGTGCTGCTCGTGGTATTCGGACATGTCGATCCGCACCAGGGCGTCCTCGTCGTCGAACATGAACCAGGCCAGGGCCTTGGCCAGCTCGGTCTTGCCGACGCCCGAGGGGCCGATGAAGATGAATGAACCGATCGGCCGGGCCGGGTCCTTGAGGCCCGAGCGGGCCCGCCGGATGGCGTCCGAGATGGCATGGATGGCTTCCTCCTGGCCGATGATCCGTTCGTGCAGGCGTGTCTCCATTTGCAGGAGCTTCTGTGATTCACTTTCCATCATCTGGCTGAGCGGGATGCCGGTCCACTGGTGGACGACCTCGGCGATGTCGTTGACGTCGACGACCTCATCGAGGTGGTGCTCGGCTTCCCACTTGTCACGCTTGGCGCCGAATTCCTGTTCCAGGCGCAGACGCTCGGCCTTTTTCTGGGCGGCGCGCTCATAGTCGCGCTCCAACCCGGCCTGTTCCTCCTCGGCCCGCAGGCGGTCGATCTCGTTCTTGTTCTCCTTCAGCTCCTCGGGCAGGGAGTACAGCGCCACGCGCAGCTTGGCAGCGGACTCGTCCATCAGGTCGATGGCCTTGTCGGGCAGGTGCCGGTCGGTGACATAGCGGTCGGCCAGGCGGGCGGCTGCCACCAGGGCCTCGTCGGAAAAACGCACCTTGTGATGGGCCTCGTAGCGGTCGCGCAGGCCCTGCAGCATCTTGATGGTATTGTCCACGCTCGGTTCTTCTACGTAGATCGGGGCGAAACGGCGCTCAAGGGCGGCATCTTTTTCGATGTGCTTGTGGTACTCGTCCAGGGTGGTGGCGCCGATGCACTGCAGTTCTCCGCGCGCCAAGGCTGGCTTGAGCATGTTGGAGGCGTCCATGGCGCCCTGGGCCGCGCCGGCCCCGACGACGGTGTGCAGCTCGTCGATCATCAGGATGACCTCGCCGGCAGATCGCTGGACCTCTTCGATGGCAGATTTAAGGCGTTCCTCGAACTCGCCGCGAAAGCGGCTTCCAGCGATCATCGCCCCGAGGTCAAGAGCGACCACCCGCTTGCCGGACAGGATCTCGGGCACGTCGTTGGTGGCGATCTTCTGCGCCAGGCCTTCGACGATGGCGGTTTTGCCGACCCCGGCCTCACCGATCAAGACCGGATTGTTCTTGGTGCGCCGGGAGAGGATCTGGATCAGGCGCAGGATCTCGGTATCGCGGCCGATGACCGGGTCCAGCTTGCCCTCCCGGGCCAGCTGGGTCAGGTCGCGCGAATATTTTTCAAGGGTCCGGTAGCGGGTCTCGGCATGCGGGTCGGTGACCCGCTGCCCGCCGCGCAACTGCTGGATCGTGTCCAGGACGCGCTCGCGGTTCAGCCCGGCGCTTTCCAGGATGCGGGCGGCGGAAGTGTTGCGCTCGCTCATGATCGCCAGGAAGATGTGCTCGGTGGAGATGTACTCGTCCTTCAGGCGGTTGGCTTCCTCGTTGGCCAGGTCGATGATCCGCTTGACGCGCGGGGTGATGAAGATCTGACCGGCCCCGCCGCCGAAGATATTGGCCTTGGGGGTCATGCGCAGGGTCTGATCGAGGCGCTCGGCCAGGGCCTGGGCGTTGATGTTGAGCATCTCGAGGATCTGGGGGATCGCTCCGCCGGGCTGTTCGATCAGCGCCAGCAGGATGTGCTCGGTATCGATTTGGTTATGGCCGTAGCGCTGGATGATCTCAGCCGCGGTCTGAGCGGCCTCTTGTGCTCGCTCGGTGAAACGGTCAAATCGCATCATAGGCAGAATCCTTTCGGGGTACAGGTACGATTATAACAAAGGGG
Organism: Anaerolineales bacterium; assembly: GCA_016934715.1. Lineage (GTDB taxonomy): Bacteria > Chloroflexota > Anaerolineae > Anaerolineales > Villigracilaceae > JAFGSI01. The sequence continues at coordinate 18,841 of JAFGSI010000015.1, read as the reverse complement.
GGTTTGGTGAACTGCCGGTTACGCGTTAGAGTTCTATTAGATTCGCCTCATCTCCATTGTACTGAATTCGGTGCGGAGCGCAAGTCAAAAGAGAGGCGGGCATTGCGATGCGCATCGGTCGGGATGGCCCGGCCTACCAGGATCCACCTCCCTGCGCAGACTGATGAGAAGTCCAACAGAAATCCGCGGACCGTGTGGGTTTGTCCGTTTCGCGCGATAATAGGAATGGCGTTGATGGATCAGGAGGCAGGTCTTGAAACAGTTGATGATGCTATTCATTATATTGATGTTGAGCCTTTCAGCCTGCGGCACCTCCGCAGGGGGGATTGGCACCCCGATAGGATCCCAGACGTCCTCGCCAAGTCCGTGCGGCGACGGCATCTGCGGGGGACCGGAGAATGCCACGAACTGTCCGGCCGACTGCGCACTGACACCGGGATCCGGAGCCGGGACGGACCCGGTTGCCAGGGAACGGGCGCCCCTGTTCATGACCACCATGACTCACATGGAGCATGGCTTCACTGACGATCGTGATCAGGCAGTCTTCGAACGCCACATTGAGCAGTTGACCTACGGACTCGACCTGGCCGATGAATACGGCGGCCTCCTGACGATCGAGTCTGAGCAGCCTTTTGCCATCGCCAACGTCACCTGGAACCGCAATTTCATGGCCGAGATTGTCGCCCGCGGCCATGGGGTTGGCACGCACTGCGACTTTGGTTTTCGCGACGAATTGATGCCGGTCGAACGCTATTCCCTTTTCTTTGCCGAGAACAAGGCCCTGGTGGATGGTCTGGTTGGCCCAGAAAACAACCTGGGTTGCTCCGGCGGCGGGTCGAGGAACGATTGGGCGATCGGCGCCAGCATGGCCGGGTTCCGCTACCTGAATGGGATCGTCTCGATGCATTACCTGTCTATGCCGATCGAGAATCGTCCTGGCCCGGAATGGACCGACGACTTCATCCGTGCTGGCAACCACCATTTCAATTCCCCGTTCGACCTGTACCAACGCATCTATCTCTTCGAGGTGGCCGATGCGACCGATTTTGTCCCCGACCCACAGGGCGTGATCGTCATCTCCTCGGGTGAATTGGGGGCTCTGCGGAACCTCGCCGAAGGGTCTGGCGAATATGACAATCTCTCGCGCCAGACCTGTGATGCCTGCCCCCTGGACCGGGCTGACGTTGATGCGCTGGTGATGCTTATCCGGGAGATCGACCAGAACCGTGACCCGGACCGGGTGGCCAAGCTGGCTGTTTACCTCCCCGTGACCGAATTCGTCCCTGAAAACGAGGGGGTGCTGCGCTATTTCTTTGCACAAATGCAAGTGCTGGCCGATGAAGGCCTGATCACCTGGGCCACCCAATTGCAGGTGTACCAGGCGTATCTGGATAGGGATCCCTAACCTGGGACGTTGATCGTGTTGCCATTCAAATGGGGCTATAATTGGCGCCATGGCAACCATCACCACCGCGATTCTAGCCGAAACGCGCCAGCTGCGCCCGCTCAATATCCTGCACGATCTGCCGGCCGTGGCCGACCTGGTCGAGGCCTGTTTCGCCGGCACGCTCGATGCTGACGGGCGGCGTTACCTCCAGCAGATGCGCCGCGCCGGTAAGGACAATTCCTTCCTGCGCTGGGCGACCACGATGGTTGAAACGGCCTCCATGCCGCTTTCGGGTTACGTCTGGGAGCAGGATGGCCAGGTGGTGGGCAATGTCAGCCTGATCCCCCACCGCCAGGGCAGCAAGCGCGTCTATCTGATCGCCAACGTGGCCGTCCGCCCCGAGCTGCGCCGGCGCGGCATCGGGCGGGCGTTGACCACGGTTGCCCTGGAGCATGCCCGCGAACGGCATGCGGATGAGATCTGGCTGCACGTCCGCGATGACAATCCTGGGGCGATCGCCCTGTACGAGCAGCTGGGTTTTGTCGCCCATCACCGGCGGACCACCTGGCTGGCCAATCCGGACCGGGGTGTTCGCCTCAACGACCTGGGGATGACCGTTGGTGCGCGGCAGGGTCGCGACTGGCGTGAGCAGGAACACTGGCTGCGGCGGGCCTACCCCGACGGGACGGCCTGGTACCAGGCCCTGCCCTGGCTTTCTCTGCGTCCAGGTCTCGGGCCTTCGCTCTATCGCCTGTTCCTCGACGCTGAAGTCCGCCAGTGGGCTGTGCGGGAGGACGGGCACCTGCTCGGGACCCTTTCCTGGCAGGCGATCTACGGACAGTCCGACCGGCTGTGGCTGGCCGCGACCGTCACAGGGGGCGAGCGGGCTGTGACCGCCCTGCTGTTGAACGCCCGCCGCCAATTGTCCTGGCGCCGATCCCTGACCCTGGATTTCCCGGCCGGGGAATATGCCGACCCGATCCGGATGGCCGGCTTCGAGGCCAGGCGCACGCTGGTCTGGATGCGGATCGATGAAACTTCTGCCGTTGCGCGGCGTACATCAATTTAGGAGGAACTGCTGATGAAATTTATCTTACGCTGGGGTATCAATGCGGTCGCCCTGTATGTGGCGATCATTGCCCTGCCCGGGCGCATTCTCTATGCTGGCAACTGGGTCGACATCCTCTGGCTGGCCTTGATCTTCGGTCTGGTCAATGCCTTCCTCAAGCCGCCGGCCAAGGCGCTCTCCTGCCTGCTGATCGTCCTGACCCTTGGGCTGTTCACGCTGGTGATCAACACCCTGCTTTTCGCCCTGACCGGCTGGATCGGCATCCAGTTTAACGTAGGCTTCACCCTGGCCGAGCCATGGTTCTGGAACGCCTTCCTCGGATCGTTAATCACCACCGCCATCAGCGTGGTGTTGAGCTACTTCCTGAAGAGCGAATTGAAAGGCCGCCGCAAGAAGTAAGCGGATCTCCCCTGCTGCTTCTGGCCAGAAGTCGCTTCTCGAAGCGGCCCAAAACAGGCAGCATACAAAGATCTGGGTTCAGATCTTATCACAGTACGCGAACCAAACTTCCCGGGGACACGGCAGCGCCGTGTCCCTAGGAATTTAATCCCGGTAGCCCGCCTGCCGGACTCGCTGTCCGTACTGCCCGGAGGATGGCCTGGGCCAGCGCTTCGGCTGCGTAGGCTCCCACCGTGCTGACGTCGGCCTTGTGCCCGCCGGTCGCCAGGGCGAAGAGCGTGTCGCCGTCGAGCATGGTGTGGGCCGGGCAGACGACGCGCGCCAGCCCATCGTGGGCCATCTGGGCCATCTTGGTCACCTCGGCCTTGGTGAAACGCACGTTGGCAGCCACCACGCCGATGACCGTATTGTGCCCTTCCGCCAGGCGCATGATCGCCCGCCCGGCGGTCGTGGACATCATTTTGAGCGTGCCGGCGTAGGGTCCCTCGCCGCCTAATTTGAGCGCCCCGAGACGGGTTGGCCGTGCCCCGGCAACGATCTCGCCGGTGGCCGGGGCAACCACGTCGCCGAAGGCGTTGACTGCCACGATCGCTCCCACCACCACACCGCCGCCCAGGGTGATGCTGGCCGTGCCCAGGCCGGCCTTCATCGCCCCGGCCGGGCCAAAGATCTTGCCGATCGAAGCCCCGGTCCCGGCGCCGACATTGCCCTCGGCCACCGGCCCGGAGGCCGCCGCCGCGGTGGCGGCGTAGCCCATCTCAAGGTCCGGGCGGACGTCGGCGCGGCCGACGGTCAGGTCGAACAGGATCGCCGCCGGGACGATCGGGACGCGCGCCACCCGGGTGTCGAAGCCGATCTTCTGTTCTTCGATGTAGCGCATCACCCCCGAGGCGGCGTCCAGCCCGAAGGCCGAGCCGCCGGCCAGCAGGACGGCATGCACCCGCTCCACCAGGTTGAGCGGGTGGAGCAGGTCGGTTTCGCGCGTGCCCGGTGCGCCGCCGCGCACATCGACCCCACCGACCGCCCCCTTGCGGCACAGGATTACTGTGCAGCCGGTCAGGGCCTGCATGTCCTGGGCATGGCCGACCTCTACGCCGGGAACATCGGTGATGCAGTTGCACAGGGGCATGCTTCAGCCCATGCTGCGGATCAGTTTGAGGAATTCGTCCCACTCTTCCTGGAAAAAGTGCACGGTGAGGTTCCCCAGTTCGACGTGGTAGGTGGTCTCGTTATCGGGTTCGTCGGCTTTCCAGACCAGGTAATTGTCTGTTTCGGCCAGGTTGCTGGTGGTGGGTTCAAGTTCAGATTTTGACATGCGATCTCCTTGGTTTGGTTATTATCATTATACGGGTTTCCAGGCAGGTGTGCCTTAAAAACCCATCAGCCCGCGGCCTGCTGGCTGACGGCGGTGTGCAGTTCCGGGTTGGGATCCTGGTTCTTTGTGGAGGCCTTATCTCGGGCTTTGCGGTATAACCACAAACCGCACGGCCGACTAGCTCAACTGGCAGAGCAATTGACTCTTAAGTTGAGCTTCCTCGATTTGAGTCAGAATCCCCCCAAGCTGTAGCAACTGATCGGCCAAAAAACGAGTAGTTGCCCCTTTTCGAACGTCCAAAACCCCGTTTTGGACGTTTTGCGTTTTAACAGGAGCAGCTTATTTACCAACTTCCCTACGTAAAACACATCGTCACTTTCTTTAACATTCTTTGCAAAGGAGGTAAGAATGGACGCTGCACTCGAAAAGGCCATCACTGGTTTCCAGGTGAGCAACGAGGCCAAGGGCTTGTCCAAGAAGATGCTCCCCTGGTACCACGACAACCTGCTGCTCTTTCACAGGTGGCTTGAAAAGGATATCGGTCATCCATCCAGGATCGAAGAGGTAACCGCTGAACAGGTCCGCCGTTTTTTTACCGGGCTGCGCACGACAGTCGCGACATACGAAGACCACCCCTATCACTCAAAGGGGAAACAACTGCTGGCTCCGAGCTCCATTTGCGGATATTACACCAGCCTGTCATCCTTCTTCAATTGGGCAGTCCGCGAGGAACTCATCACCAGTTCGCCGATTAAGAACGTACCTCGCCCCAGGGTCCCCAGGTTTATTCCGGACCCCTTCAACGAGACCGAGATCCGCGCACTGATCGCTGCCTGCAAGGAACTGCCGGAACTGTCTGCGCTGCTTGCCACTGCCATCATCCTGATCCTGCTCGACACCGGCATGCGCTTGAACGAGTTACTCAACTTGCGCATGCCCAACCTCGACCTGGAGACCGGATATGCCAAGATCTTCATAAGGGGTCCAAAGAGCGGTTCGTCTACCTGGGAAAGTCCACCAAGCGGGCGCGTTGGCGTTACATCAGCCTGGTGCGCGCCGAACCGGTCCTCGGGGCGGATAACGTCTTCCTGAGCGAAGATGGCCGGCCGATCCCCCAACTTTACCTGGCGAATATCCTGGCCAAAGTCAGCAAGTGGGGTGGAGTGGCGAAGGTGCATCCGCACCGGTTCCGCAGGACGGCAGCGATTCAGTTCTTGCGGATTGGAGGAAACATCTTCGCCCTTCAGAAATTGTTTGGTCACGAGACGCTCGACATGATTCGGCATTACATGGAACTGACGTCAGATGACGTGGCTGTAGCTCACCAACAGGCAAGCCCGGTGGATGGATGGAGGCTTTAGCGGCCATAAGCAGTCAACAAGATGGTTCAGACGTGAGATGCCGTAATAGCCGTATAATCAGGGTGCTCCGCGGTTGGATGTCCCCCCATCCAGCCGTGGAGCTTTTTGTTTTCCCTTGTTGCAATCTCTGCAACACACCTCCTGTAAAGTGGACTTAGGTCCTCATTACGGAGGTGCATCATGTCCCGTCTACAAAACCCTGAACGCCTGCAAGGAATTTATCGTACAATAAAAGAGCATCCGGGGCATAGGCCAGGCTTCCTAGCCCGTCTGCTGGGGTTGAACCGCTCCGAAGTGACCCGGGCCTTGCCGGCCCTCGAGCGCAGGGGATTCTTGGTCAGCGAAGACGAAAAGGGAGGTTTGTGGCCATTCTCCCGGGGAAAATGAAAAGTGTTGCAGAATCCGCCTCATGATTGTGCTATGCTTAGCATATCGATTTCTATTGTGGGACATCATATGAATCGTGCCGAAAACAAAGCCGAGCGTCTGCTGCAGATCGAAGCCATGCTGCTTGCCCATCCCGAAGGGATGACCCAGGCAGAGATCGCCCGCCGCCTGGATGTGAACCGTTCCACGGTCAACCGCTATTTCCGGGACATGCCGGACCAGTTCCCGTACTACGAGACCGACGACGGCCGGCTGTTCATCGACCGGCAGTCGTACCTTGTAAACGTCCGGCTTGGACTGCACGAAGCCATGGCCGTGCATTTGGCCTCCCGGCTGTTGGCCACACGCATGGACCGTCAGAACCCGTACGCGGCTTCCGCCCTGCGCAAACTGGGCCTGGCCTTGGAACGGCTGGCTCCGCGCATCAGCCGGCATGTACAGCAATCCGCGGACGTGATGGACGAGGCTGCCCAGCGGCGCGATCCGGTGTACCTGCAGGCCCTCGAAAAATTGACCCTCGCTTGGGCGGAACAGCGTAAAGTGCAGGTGTGGCACAGAAGCGAGAAAGCAGGAAAGGTTTTTGAGTATCTGCTTTGCCCATATTTTATTGAGCCATACGCGGTTGGGCAAACAACACATGTGATCGGGCGCAATGACCCCTCTGGCAAAATGCGCACTTTGAAGATTGAGCGGATTGAACGTGTAGAATTAACACGCGACAATTATGACATCCCCGCCGATTTTGATCCGCGTGAGTTGCTGGCAGACGCCTGGGGTATTTGGTATTCGGAGAATGAACCCATTGAAGTAGTTCTCAAATTTCGCCGAAATGTATCTGCGCGGGTTCGTGAAACACGCTGGCATCGTTCGGAAGAAGAGGTGGAATTGCAGGATGGTTCGATTGTTTGGAAAGCGAAGGTAGCAGAGCTGCAAGAGATGATCCCTTGGATAAGGGCTTGGGGCGCGGACTGTGAGGTGCTGGAACCAAAAGAATTGCGCGAGACAATGATGGGCGAAGCAAAGGCGGTGGCTGAGAAATATGGTTGGTTTATCAGTTCAGAGCCATCGGGAAAGTCGTCCACACTGAATGACTTCTTTGGTGATAAATAATGCCGCTTTATCCGTATCAGGAACGAGTCAAAGAGTTAATTCAGGCGGGTAAATCCGTCATCTTGCAAGCGCCGACGGGAGCAGGAAAAACACGCGCCGCTCTTTCCCCATATATTGAAAATTTCTTTGACCGAGATGATGGATCAACCCCTCGCAAATGCATTTACTCTGTTCCTATGCGTGTGCTAGCAAATCAATTTGAAGCAGAATATAAGAAATTATCATCTTCTTATCAACGTAGAAACAAGGAAGAAATCAAAGTCACTATTCAAACAGGTGAGCGTCCAGAAGATAGAGAGCTTAAGGGCGACTTGATCTTTTGCACAATTGACCAATTCTTAAGCAGCTACTTGACTATGCCTTACGGCTTGCCGCGTAGGTTAGCAAATCTCAATGCAGGCGCACTGGTTGGCTCTTATCTTGTTTTTGACGAGTTTCATCTGCTCGACCCAGATTCAACTTTGCCATCTACATTGTACGCAGTTAAGCGATTAAGCCGTGTTGCGCCTGTTTTACTGATGACTGCGACATTTAGCGAGTCGGTTTTGAATGCACTCAAAGATGAACTCTATAACGCCGAAGTTGTTTTGGTTGATCCAGATGAAGCACGTTTAATCGAAACATCGTTTGGAGAAAAAGAGGCGCGTCAGCGCACCTGGCAAGTCGCCGAAGCGCAATTATCTGCAAGTGCAATTCTGAAGAAACATAAAAAGCGCAGTCTGGCAATCTGCAATACGGTTCGCCGAGCGCAAGAACTCTATCGAGAATTAAGAGATTCGGTAAAAGGCAAAGATATTGACGTGCTACTATTACATAGCCGTTTTTTACAGGAAGACCGTCAGGAAATCGAACAAAGAATCAAAGCCCTGTTTGGACGTGACAATTCGGAAGGCAGCGTTATTGCCATTGCAACCCAAACTATCGAAGTAGGCGTTGATATTACATCGGAAACTCTGCATACGGAACTAGCACCAGCCAGCGCATTGATTCAGCGTGCGGGCCGTTGTGCACGATATGCGGGTGAGCAAGGGCAGGTAATCGTTTACCCTGTTGAGAAACTTTCTCCCTATGGCACTGACAGTGAAAATTCTGCCTGGGGCAAGGAAATGAAAGACGCTCTTGATTGGCTTAAGGAACATAACAACGAAATTTATGATTTTGGAAAAGAGCACGAATTTGTAAATAGAGTTGCGACACCAAGAGATGAAAGTATCCTATTGAAATTATCAGCGGGTGAACCATCACGCACCGAGGCAATTAATAATGTTTTGATTGGCGCTGACCTTGTAAGCGCAGGTCGTCTTTTGGTACGCGATGCAGATAGCAAGCGGGTCTTGATTCATCCCAATCCTGATGAGATAACGCTTGACCCTTATCTTGCAAATGGATTCAATCTCCCGACAAAAACTTTATTCGGTATGCTCAAAGAATGGCTTGAACGTGACATAGACGTCGACTGGCGTGTCAGGCGACTTATTGAAAGCCCGGATAGTGATGAGAGCAATCGCACGGATTATGGATGGGAAAGACTCAGTGACTCAAGTCAACTGACTGCTACACAAATAATTGTCGTCAACCCTGAATTGGCAGGTTATCTCAAAGACGAAGGCTTTGTTTCTGATACAGGAAATACAGATTTTGTCTCAACTTTGCCAGATATTGAAGCAAGAGCAGAACGAGAAGGTTTTTCTTATCACCAAGAGTCTTACGAAGATCATATTAAGCGAGTCTTGGATGCTTTTCAGGATATTTCCTTGAAAGAATTGACCTACTCAGCGAAGGCATTGGAGCAAGCGGCGGGATGGTCTGATGGTAGCGTCATGCGAGCAGTTTGGTTGGCTTGCTTGTTCCATGATGTAGGCAAGTTAAGCACAGGGTGGCAAGGATGGGCGCGCGCCTATCAAAAGCAAATTGGAATGCCCATCCTCAATACTTTTGCGGCTGGACATACTGAAAATGAGTGGAAAAATCAAGAACACAAGGAGGCAGAGAGTGCCGTTCACAAAAAACATCCGAAACCCAATCACGCGGGTGAAAGCGCATTGGCAACCGCCCAGGTTATTGCAAAATCCTTCACCCAAGAAAGTGAAAAGGATTTAGTGAAAGCGATTCTGACTGCGATTACCCGCCATCACACACCCTTTGCAAGCGAGTGCAAGACTTACGCTTTGGAAGTACAGGCAGAGAGCCACATCTTTGTTACACTTGATTTTGTGCCCGAAGGAATTCGGAAGCGGGTCAATTTAGAGTTATTGCGAGGCGAACTGAAGACAATACAAAATTCTTTTTCCAACCTGCTGATTGCCCCTGATGACACATTTGGCTGGATGGCGTACGTGCTATTGGTGCGGTCGCTCCGCCGTTCGGACCAGGAAGGCACAGCTCGTGGAACCCGGCAGGAGGCATAACTTGTATCAATCAACCTATTTCATCGAAAAATCCACGAACACCTTTGCCGATAACCTCGCGGCATTTGGTTTGGCATTTGTAATCAACACAATTGCCGATGGTCGCGCCAAAGTTCGCATGGAAGATAAAGGATATGCTTTTGCTGTTATCTGTGAGCCAGCTGTCCGTCAGGAGTGGATAGAGAAACGGAAGTTTTTTGTCGGCGCACCGTTGCTAATCACAGTAGATACCGCCGCTACGAAGAAGCATGAAAAAATCACAAAAGCTATCAAGGGTACAAAACTTGACTTGGCAAGGTTACCTGAGCCAGATGGATATAGTCTTCTTGATTACCAGACCGAAAAGAAAAACAAGGATGATTTTTTCACCTGGGTCAAGGCTCTCTCTCCTGAAGATAAGAAAAGATGGCATGCTGGAGAAATTCAACCACCTTCGTCTCTCCATCAAAATTGGGAAATCTTCCGAGCGGTAAACCCAGGCGCATTACAAAGTTACAACGCGCCGCTTGGCATTTGGTGGCAGGCGCAAACTGTTTTCCCTGACTTGCTCAAAATTCTGCTTGGGATGGTCGCCAACGTGCCAAATGATGTTGATGGTGCTGAAACAGCCTGGAATGCGTTGTGCAAAGAGAACGGTCTGGAGAAAACAAAGGATGTAACCGCCAACCAACTTATCAATCCATCACAAGGAAAGGGCGTCAACAGCCCAAAAACAGAATGGCGCGATCCCAACAACGTAAAAGGTTTCTGGTTGCTTGAATGGCTAAAAACAGTTGGGTTGTTTTATGGCTCATATACTCGAATTGTTGCCAATCCCAAAGACCCGCGCAACGCGAAGGATCGCAAGACTTATGTGCTGTCACCTTCAAGGTTGGGTTGGATTGTGCACCAGAAGGTGATGAAACATTTTCGTCAGGCAATGAGCGTAAGTCAAACAGCCATAAAAATGGATGTGCTGGTTTCCTTACAGTACACACAATCTTTCCTAAAGCATTATGAAGATGCCCGTGTTGACGATTTAGGCGAAGATATTTTTGGAGAGCCTCCTGCTGATCTAGTTAGTGGTATGCAAATGGCGTTTTATAAGAATTTAGGTAACTCGCCTGCTGTAATGAATATTGCTTCTGTAAATCTACCGAGATGGATTGCGCCACACAATCCCGAACAGTTGACACAGTTTCAGGCATCTTTGGATGAACACATTTCGATTGTTCGGAACCTCGATGAAACACATGGAGAGCAATTTGCTTTGCTATCCAATTACCGTGACTTTGTTTCAGGAGACCAAGTAGACGCTTTCTTTGAGTTCACAAACGCTTACAGTGGATTTGTCATAAGTCAGTTGGAGCGCAGGAAATTTGTCCGTCCATTCTCTATTCCAACCTTGGAGGTGCTTTTTATGAACAGCGAAGACGATAAATATAGCGAGATCATGCAGAACGAGGGCTTTCGCAACATTGCCTATGCCATTCGCCATAGCACGGTCAGTTTGCAGAACGCGAAGAAATTCAGAAAACCTGCGACTGATATTCGCTATGGTTTGGGGCAGCAACTAGCACGAAAAGCTGCGTACCCCGAAGATTTTCTTGCCGAGTTAGGCGAATTCCTTCACCTGTACAACGCAGAAAATGCTCAGTTGCGGGAAAAGGGTCGCAATCCATTCCGCTCCAATGTTCGCATGGAGGATATGGAAGAAATCGTCAAATTGGTGGATCGTTTCGGTTCCAAAGTTGTCTGCAACATGTTGGTAGCTTTTGGGTATGCCAGCGAAACTCGAAGCAAGGATAAGTCCGAAAGCGTCGAGCAAGAAATAGATGACGCCCAAGCCGATGAAGAAGAATCTGGTGACGAAGAATAACCCCAATTCAAAAAGGAGATAAACAATGCCTAACGTAATCTATTCCATCGCAATTTCCGCCCTGGCAACTTTGGATATGCACTCGCTGAATAATGAAGGCGGCGAAGGCAACCAGATCCAGACCCGTATGGTCAATATCATCGGTGCGGACGGAAAATTGCACAACGTCAATGCTATTTCAGGCGATATGTTCAAACATATTCAGGCGGAACACATGCACCGTTTGGCAGTCGCCACTAACCTACCGCTTTCTGAAGGCGCGCGCTCTTTCAATGCCAATCGCGTGAATTACGATATCGAAGTACAGAACGATCTCTTCAAGGCTTTGGAAAAAGCAAAAGGCGATCCTGGCGAGTTGGATGTCATTCTCAAACAATGTGCCGTTACAGACTTGGAAGGTATCCTGGTCACGGCCGGAAAGCGTTCCCTGCCGCGCAAGAGCGTTGTGGAATTTGGCTGGGTCGTGGGTGTACCTAATCTTGTTGAGACCGATACTTATTTCCATGTCAAATATGTTTCCGATAGCGCCTCTGCCCGATCCAAAGCAGACGAGTCGGACGAAGCGCGCTCAGGCAACACAGGACAAGCAATCTTTCATCGTCCTGCATCTTCTGGCGTTTATGCGATTGTTCTGAATCTTGAAGCCGCACGTGTTGGATTTAATGATATTTCGCAAACCTATGCCATTGACGAGAAACAACGCGAAGCGCGCCTGAAAGTTCTGCTTGAAAGCGTGGTTTACACCTTTGTCGAACCCGCAGGCGCAATGCGGAGCACACAAAACCCGCATATTGTGGATTTCAAGGGTGTGTTGACCGTCAGCCATGACGTTGTTCCCGCGCCGTGCATTTCACCGCTTAAGCCAGAATTTGAAGCAGATGTGAAGCAGGTTGCAGAGGCAATCAACAGCCTGCGTCCCAACGCAGTGGAAGTCAAGCCGTTTGCTTCACTCGGCGAATTTGCCAAACTTATTGCAGAATTAGCGAAGTCGGCTATGCCGTTTTCTCTTTCTGTTGCGTCGAAGTCCTAGGAGGCGATATGTGGCTGATTGCTGAATACGAAGCAGTCACACTGTTTTCGCTCAAACTCAGTACAGCAACTTCCTCGGGTGGAAAGACTCTGCTTGTGCCTACACCCTACGCGCTCAAAATGGCATTGCTTGATTCTGCCTGTCGAACGCTTGGAGTGAAGCAGGCAGAATCGCTGTGGGAACAGATTCGCGACTTGCACGTTGCCATCCGACCTGCTTCCAAAGTTGTGGTGACAAACCTGTTTCAGCGAATTCTGAGACCATACAAGAATCCACCCAAAGAAGGCACTCCCGATTCACTTGGACCCTTTCAGCGGACAATTGGTTATCGCGAATATGCACAACTGATTGGCCCTATGTCTGTCGGACTGGAACTGAGCGAGACGCAGAAAGAGACCTTCGTAAATTTGTTGCTCAACATTAACTATTTTGGCAAGCGCGGCGGTTTTATGCAATTGGTGAAAACCCCGCACGTTATTGAAGAACTTCCACCACAATTTGTGGACGCTACGAATCAACAAATATCGTTTTCCATATTTGGTACATTGCAAGTCCTTGATGATTGTGCGCCAAGCCTTTCATTTGAAAAGGCAAATATTTATAGTGCTGTGAAGCTGAAAGATGGAGATCGAATTCGCCGAAATGTTATTCTGCCCTACCGTAAGACTCGCTCCAGTAAATCCTTTTCACTTTATGAGTATGTCACAGACTGAGCAAGCTTTCCCCCTCACCTCCCTCCGCCTGCGCTTCCACTGCGCTACTGAGTCGTCCGTCCAGTTGGGCGGGCTGCGCGCTGGCAGCAACTTGCGCGGGGCGCTGGTCAATGTGATGCGCCGAGCCACCTGTGCAGGGGACCCATCCAACGCCTCGCATGTAGCTGTTTGTCCAGTTTGCTGGCTGGTGGCAGCCAGAGACCACCCGGGGCAGGAGCGGCGCGGCTACGTAATGACGCCGCCGTTGGGAGTAGGGGAGAGCCTGGAACCGGGTGCAGGGTTTGACTTCCACATCACCCTGATCGGCGAGGCCGCCCGCTACCTGCCCTATTTCGTGCTGGCTGTCCCGGAGACGGGACGCACTGGTGTTGGGCCAGGGCGCGGCCGGTTTGCCTTGAAGACCATCCATGCAGAACATCCACACAACGGCGATTGGACGGTACTTGCAGAAGGCGAGAACGTCGTCCGACCTCCCGCGCAGCCAGTGACCCACGCCGATATTCTGCAGGCCGCCGAGAAGTTCATCGGTAGTCTGGGGGACGGGTCTGCCCGCCTGCGTCTGGACTTCCTGACCCCGCTGCGGGTCATCCTGGAAGAACGCCTGCTCAAGTCGCCGGATTTCGGCGTGATCTTCAACCACATTCTGCGGCGGCTGGATGAACTTGCCGTCCAGCATGCCGGAGGGATGGAACGTCCGTTCGAGGAACGCCAGCGGTTATGGGACCTAGCGCACCGCGTCCGGCTGGTGGAAAGCCGGGCCAACTGGGTGGACGTCCGCAGCGGGTCCAGCCGCACTGGCCAGCCGACCTGGATCAGTGGGCTGGTCGGCCCGGCCTGGTACACCGCTCCGGCGGAGGTCTGGACCGAGCTCCTGCCCTGGCTGTTGTGGGGCGAGATCGTCCAGGTCGGCAAAGATACGGCAAAAGGCAACGGTGTTTACCGCTTGAAATTGGAGTCACGTTCCGATGCGGAAAGGTAGGATGTCAGATGACCATTATCCAACATCTTGTCATTGACCAGTACGGTGCATTCCTGGGGAAGCACAGTGAGCGCCTGATTGTGACCAAGGGTGACGAGAAGATCGCCCAGGCGCCGCTGTTGCACCTCGAATCGGTGGTGATCGCCAACCGGGGCGTCAGCCTGAGCGCCGAGGCGGTACGTGAGTGCACCGAACGCGGCATCCCCATCCACTTTTTGAGCGGCACCGGCACACCTTACGCCAGCCTGTACAGCGCCGGCCTGACCGGAACGGTCGCCACCCGCCGGGCGCAGTTGGAGGCCTTCGGCGACAGCCGCGGCCTGCGCCTGGCCTTGGCGCTGGTGATCGGCAAACTGCAGAACCAGTCCAACTTGTTGAAGTACATGGCAAAATACCGCAAGGAGACCAACGAAGCTCTTTTTACAGAAATGCGCTTGCGTGCCACCGAGGTGCTGGACGAACTGATCGAAGTAGACCGCGTCCGCCAGTACCCGGAAGTTCAGGATGGCTCTGCCACCGTCTCGGACCTGCGGGCCGAGTTAATGGGCCTGGAGGGCCGCGCCGCCCAGCGCTACTGGGGCGCGGTCAGGCTGGTCGTCCCCGAGAAGTACGCCTTCCCGGGCCGCACCGGACGCGGCGCGGCGGACCTCTTGAACTCCGCCCTGAACTATTCCTACGGCATTCTCTACGGGCAGGTGGAGCGCGGCCTCGTCCTGGCCGGCCTCGACCCCTATGCTGGCTTCCTGCACGTGGACCGGCCTGGCAAGCCTAGCCTGACGCTCGACTTCATCGAGGAATATCGGGCTGCGGTGGTGGACCGCACCGTCCTGGGATTGGCGAACAAGAGTGTCAATCTGGACCAAGAGGAAGGCGGCCTGTTGACGAAAGAGACACGCCGGATGCTGGCCGAGAAGATCACGGAGCGGCTGGAGACTGCCGTGCATTACGAAGGCAAGCGCCATTCCCTGGGCGCGATCATGCAAATGCAGGCCCGCCACATCGCAACCTTTCTTCGCAGAGAACGGACTACCTACGAGCCGTTCCAGATGGAATGGTAGGGCTGTCCGTTGAGAACTCCCAATACCCTGGTCGTCTACGATGTGCCCGACGACTGCAAGCGTGGCAAGATCGCCGATGCCTGCCTGGACTATGGACTTGACCGCATCCAGTTCAGCTCTTTCCTGGGCGCGCTCCTGCCAACCCATCAGCAGGAACTGATGCTCAAGGTCAAAAAGATCCTGGGCAGGAAAGCAGGTAACATCCAGTTGTTTCCCATTTGTGCTGACGATTGGGCCAAGCGCAAGGTGATCGACCAGAAGCCGGAGGAGAGAGAATAGATGCTGGAAAAGGTGTACCTCGAAGCCCCGTTCCGGGTAACCGACCTGAAGCAGTGGGTCTACTGCCCGCGTATTCTCTACTACGCTGTCTGCCTCCCGGATGTCCGGCCGATTACTTTCAAGATGCAGGCCGGGATCGAAGCCGGCCACGATGAGGAAGGGCGTGAGTCCCGCCGCAGCCTGCACACCTATGGCCTGGATGAGGGCCGGAAGGAATTCAACGCCTCGCTCGTCTCCGACCGTCTCGGACTACGCGGGATAGTGGACATGGTCATCTGGCTGGACGACGAAGATGAAGTTATCCCGGTGGATTACAAGCTTTCCGAGATTGCCGGCACTCATTTCAAGCTGCAATTGGCCGCGTATGGCCTGATGCTGGAGGAAGCCTCCGGGCTGATCGTCAAACGTGGCTTTTTGTATTCCATCCCGCGCCGTAAGGCAGATGAAATCCCGATCGACAATCGCCTCCGTGACGGCCTGACCGCTACCTTGGACGCGATGCACTGCATGTTACGCTACGAGACCATGCCCGAGCCGACGCCGCAGCGGGCCAAGTGTGCGGCTTGTGAGTTTCGCCGGTTTTGCAACGACATTTACTAGCCGTTCTGCCGCAAATCCCCCGGGTTTTTGGGCAGAATCTGGTTTGCGGAGCAGGTATTTTGGAAGTATCATCAGAACGTAGTAACAGCCTTTGGCAAGGCCTTGGAGCCCCGAAAATGGAATTGGGGCCGATATTTGAAGCCAAAATTGTGGTTGTTCCAGTCAGACCGATCCGAGAGAGGATACTGAAAGACCATAACGATACGGACGTGGAAGAGACATGAGCGGAGTTCCAGTCAGACCGATCCGAGAGAGGATACTGAAAGGCGTAGAACGGGTTGGACATCATCGTGCGCACCAGGGTTCCAGTCAGACCGATCCGAGAGAGGATACTGAAAGAATCTTCCGAACGCGGTGAAGATCCACGCCAAGTAGTTCCAGTCAGACCGATCCGAGAGAGGATACTGAAAGTTACCAGGAAATCGCCGAAGCGCTCGTCAAGAAACAGTTCCAGTCAGACCGATCCGAGAGAGGATACTGAAAGTGTGATATTGCGGCCAAAACAGATACAGATACGGTGTTCCAGTCAGACCGATCCGAGAGAGGATACTGAAAGGATTGGCTTATTACGCACGACACAACAACAGAGTATGTTCCAGTCAGACCGATCCGAGAGAGGATACTGAAAGACCGAGTTGAGCATCCAGGAGGCACGAATAGGCCTTGTTCCAGTCAGACCGATCCGAGAGAGGATACTGAAAGTCTCCGGCAACGCGCTGGACCAGGCTGACCAGTTGAGTTCCAGTCAGACCGATCCGAGAGAGGATACTGAAAGCAGCCGGCTCCAGATATCTTGGATGGCCAGCAGTTGAGTTCCAGTCAGACCGATCCGAGAGAGGATACTGAAAGATCCGCTGCGCTCATTGTGGCCATATCGAGATCTGGGTTCCAGTCAGACCGATCCGAGAGAGGATACTGAAAGGCTTGAGCTGCGTCGGCGAGCTGGCCTCTTCGCGGTGTTCCAGTCAGACCGATCCGAGAGAGGATACTGAAAGTCACGACAGCCAGGGCTAACTAGCGACCGGCCTTGAGTTCCAGTCAGACCGATCCGAGAGAGGATACTGAAAGGCGATCGGCATTGAAAGCGGGTGACCGGGCAGGAAAAGTTCCAGTCAGACCGATCCGAGAGAGGATACTGAAAGGTCATCCAGAAATGGGCGATGAGGGATAGCAACCTGGTTCCAGTCAGACCGATCCGAGAGAGGATACTGAAAGTGCTCTACGTGAATGGCGCGAGCGTTGCTGTATCAGGTTCCAGTCAGACCGATCCGAGAGAGGATACTGAAAGCTGACCTGTACGAGTCGCTCCGGTTGTGGTACCGCGTTCCAGTCAGACCGATCCGAGAGAGGATACTGAAAGTCCAGCGGGAGTATGAAGTCCTATACATCCAGACGGGTTCCAGTCAGACCGATCCGAGAGAGGATACTGAAAGCATCCGGCAGGCGCTCCAGGGGGATCCGCCAGCGGTGTTCCAGTCAGACCGATCCGAGAGAGGATACTGAAAGCGTAGGTAATACGGGGGTAACGACCTTTGGCTTTTTGGTTCCAGTCAGACCGATCCGAGAGAGGATACTGAAAGTCGCAGGACCTGCGGCGGATGACGCGCTTACTCGACGTTCCAGTCAGACCGATCCGAGAGAGGATACTGAAAGCTCGCCCTTGGCGGGCACCAGGCGATCCGGGCCGCAGTTCCAGTCAGACCGATCCGAGAGAGGATACTGAAAGGACAGCGTTCGACGAGAAGAGCCCGCCGGTCGTAGAGTTCCAGTCAGACCGATCCGAGAGAGGATACTGAAAGGCGATCGGCATCGAGAGCGGATGGCCTGGCAGGAAGTTCCAGTCAGACCGATCCGAGAGAGGATACTGAAAGCTCCAGCCCGCGGTAGAGATGCAGTAGGCCGCGCCGGTTCCAGTCAGACCGATCCGAGAGAGGATACTGAAAGTGAAAGAGTCCGGCAGCATTGAAGAGGACTCGGACAGTTCCAGTCAGACCGATCCGAGAGAGGATACTGAAAGGGAACGGGAAAGCGAGTATCGAGTAACGGGTGACGTTCCAGTCAGACCGATCCGAGAGAGGATACTGAAAGTCCAGGAATGGTATATCAAACGGATTGTGGTATATTGTTCCAGTCAGACCGATCCGAGAGAGGATACTGAAAGTGGTTGTGCAGTCATATCCGTTTGCGGCGACACCTAGTTCCAGTCAGACCGATCCGAGAGAGGATACTGAAAGCATTTCTCCAGCAACTCCGCGGTCCGGTCGAATTCGTTCCAGTCAGACCGATCCGAGAGAGGATACTGAAAGACACGTGGCACACGCGCCAGTGCAGGATGGGAGCCAGTTCCAGTCAGACCGATCCGAGAGAGGATACTGAAAGGTTAGCAAGATTGAACTCGTGCGGATACAGACTGTCGTTCCAGTCAGACCGATCCGAGAGAGGATACTGAAAGTCGTAAGCTGGCCCTCGACCCGCAGCGTCTCGCCCAGTTCCAGTCAGACCGATCCGAGAGAGGATACTGAAAGCGAACTCCGTCTAACTTTGGTTGGATTGGGTATTGGTTCCAGTCAGACCGATCCGAGAGAGGATACTGAAAGAGGCAATGGCCGTGATGACGCGGAGCGCGGGCCAGGGTTCCAGTCAGACCGATCCGAGAGAGGATACTGAAAGTCGAGGGCCTCTACCGTGCGCCGCAGAAGGTCGTAGGTTCCAGTCAGACCGATCCGAGAGAGGATACTGAAAGGTCGGGGAGGCTAGACGCATCGGCTACGTGTACACGTTCCAGTCAGACCGATCCGAGAGAGGATACTGAAAGGATTTCCTCAGACAATTCTTCAAGACCTTCATCCAAGTTCCAGTCAGACCGATCCGAGAGAGGATACTGAAAG
>JAFGSI010000081.1 GCA_016934715.1 Anaerolineales bacterium | reverse complement strand
TGATCACATCCACATCCTTTGGGGCATGATTGTTCCTGATTCCGCATTTTAACACGCAGTCATTCAACTGTTTTCCTTTCACCCAATGGGTGAAAAATTGGGCCTGAATCCAGGCATTGAATTTGCTTACAAAATGTCACAAAACGGCGGTTTTTTCTCGAAAAATGACCAAAAATCGGCTCAAATGGCCTCATTTTGCATAGAAATGACGGTTTTTCCCTTCGTAAGCCTTTCCTTTACTGAGCGCGCGACGTAGAATCCGGGCAATAGATACCCTGGCACTTCCTCCAACCGGGAGGACCTGGCCTGATTCCACTGTGCAAGTCAAAATGCTGTACAATTGGGAGCGTGTCCACCCCTCAAGATCCATTCCCCGCTGAAGACTTCGACGACTGGGCCGAGAGCTACGATCAGACCGTTCCGACTACCACGGGCTTCCCCTTCGCCGGCTACACGGCCGCCCTGGAGACGGTCGTCGCCCGTGCAGAAGCCCGGCCCGGCATGCGCCTTCTGGACCTGGGAACCGGGACCGGCAACCTGGCCCTGCGCTTCGCCGCCCTGGGCTGTGAAATCTGGGGCACCGACTTCTCTCTGCCGATGTTGCAAAAGGCCCGCGAAAAACTCCCCGCAGCGCGTTTCTTCCTGCACGACCTGCGCGACAACCTGCCGCCCGAACTGGCCGGACCCTTCGACCGCATCGTCTCGGGCTACGTCTTCCATCACTTCGTCCTCGACGAAAAGGTCCGTATCGTAACGTCACTCGTCCCCCGTCTCTCGTCACCCGGCGGTCGTATTGTGATCGCTGATATTTCCTTCCCCAATCAATCCGCCCTGGATAAGGTCAAATCCGCTGCCGGCGACGAGTGGGAGGACGAATACTACTGGCTGGCTGACGAGGCCGTCCCGGCCATCCAGGAGGCCGGTTTGCGGGTAGACTATAGCCCTGTTTCCGCCTGCGCCGGGGTATTCACACTCCAGGTTTGAGCCTGATCTTCCCAAAGGATCGGCATGACTCCCCCAGTGATCGCCACCGACAAGCTTTCCAGGCATGGCAAGGTCCCGGTGCGCGAGGCCGGGCTGAAAGCGGCCACCACGAGCCTGTTCAAGCGCACCTACACACAGCCCGCATCCTGGCCGAACAGCCGGTCGATGACCTGACGGTCGAGAACCCGCCGATCGAGGACGTGATCGAGAAGGTCTTCGCCAATAAAGGTGCCGAGGCGGCAGGAAGCGGCCCGTCGATTTCTACCTGGTCTCGATGAAGCTGGCCCTGCTGCAACAGTTCCGGTACCGGGCGCAGAACTACTTCACCATGATCGGCATGATCGCCGAGCCGGTCATCTACCGGGTGGTCTGGTCGACGGTGGCGGACCAGCAGGGCGGCTCGGTCGGCGGTACACGCCAGGTGCCTCGGCCTGAAATTCGCCGGAGATGAACGGAGACCAAATGGGATCAGTGTTGATAATCCGCCATTCATCCAGACAATGTCCTGTCCATCACCGTTCATCACCGGTGAACGAATTTTAGAGCCTGTTTCGGTGACCGACGAAATGTTCAGCATCCGCGAAAAGGAAGTCATCGAGCTGTTGCTGCAGGGCAAGAGCAACAAGCAGATCGCCGCGGCATTGGGCGTCTCCAATCGCACGGTGGAGTTCCACCTCAGCAACATCTATGCCAAGCTGGGGGTAAGCTCGCGCACCGAGGCGGTCCTGAAGCTCTCCGCGGGGGACCTGCGGGAATCCACAGGTGCCCCGGCCCCCGGGGGGCTGCGGGATTCCGCAGTTGAAAAGACGGGCGAATCCGCCGACAATGGCGGGGTCCAAATTCAACTGCGGAGGAAACCCATGAGAATCTTGATGCGTGTCCTGTTCATCCTGTTCGCTGGTGCACTGTCGATCACCCTGATCGTCGGAGCCGCGTCCGTGCTCCGGGACCGTGGCGAAACCATCGCCACCGAGGAGCCGCTCCCCCCGACCGCCGGTGAGACCGCCGCCACGGAGCCCCCGTCCTACCAGGTCATCAGCTCGACGATGATCACCAGGGATGGCATGCTCTTCGAAGCAACCGGCCACCTGGTTTGCAACGACTTCACCTTCAACATCAACGGCACCTTCCCGGACGGCTTCTCGGACCAGTTCCCGAACAACGAGATCCCGCCCATCTTCATCAGCGACAGGCACGTCATCACGCTGGACGGTCAGCCGCTGCAACTGGAGCCCTTCGGCGGCGGGGGCGGGGGCGGCGAGATCGGGGACTTCGATGATCTCGGGCAGGGGGTGTCCTTACACGTGGTCCAGCCGCTGATCGAGGGCCAGACGGTGCAGGTCACCTCCACCGTGACCTTCAACGATTACGTCGGCATCCCGGATCCGGTGACGTTCGAATTCCATCTCCTGGTCGAGAACTGTCCGCTCCCCACGGCCATGCCCTACTACGCCAGCGCAGACAATGCCATCACCAATTCTGACAACGTGACGATTGCCGTCACCCCCGTCCTGAGCCGGTCGGAGCTGATGATCAACGTCGACGCCAGCGGGCCGATGCGCCTGCTTGGGCCCGATCCGGCCAACTCGCCCGTCTCCGCTTTCGATGATCTCCAGGTCGAGTTCCCGGACCAGACGCTGGCGTTCGACATGGAGCCGTTCGCCGGCGGCGGCTCCGGTCCCGGGGAGGGGGAGATCTTCCTGCTCAACCGGGTGAGGGGTTTCCGGGTGCTTTCCCCGATCGAAGTGGGGCAGGTCATTCCGATCATCATCTGGATCACCTTCGACCCCTTCTACGCGATCCCCGATCCCGTGCCGTTCTACTTTGAACTGACGGTCACACCGTAGGTCCTGTCCCCAAGATTCGACAGGCGGCGCATGTCTTTGGCATGGGCCGCCTGCGCTCGTGTTGGTGCGAGTTATGGGGGATCGTTCTTGTGTGTTGCGAGGCACGGCGCTTTTCCGGGCCGAAGCAATCTCCTGATCTGTTCGGGGATTGCTTCGGCGCATAGAGCGCGGCTCGCAACGACACAGTTCCATTTCTTGCTTATTCGTGTTGGCATCATGTTAGAATACGACCAATGAAAGAGTTCATCTACTCCCGTAATGCCGTCTACGAAACCCTGCGCGCCGGGCGGCGGGACGTCTTCCGCCTGCAGGTCGCCGACGGGGTCCAGGAGAAGGGCCGGCTGGCCGAGATCCTGCAACTGGCAGAGCGGCGCAAGATCCCGATCCTGCGAGCCCCGCGCCTCGGGATGGACAAGATCCACCCCGCCCACCAGGGCGTGATCCTGGAAGCCAGCGGCTACCCTTACCGCAACCTGGACGACATCCTCGACCTGGCTGGCGAGCGCGGCCAGCCGCCCTTCGTGCTGGTCCTCGACACCCTGCAGGACCCGCAGAACCTGGGAACGCTGCTGCGCACGGCCGAAGCGGTCGGGGTGCATGGGATCTTGCTGCCGCTGGCCCGAACGGCCATGGTCACGCCAGCGGTGGTCAACGCCTCGTCCGGGGCGGTCGAACACCTGCTCGTCGCTCAAAACAACCTGTCGCAGGCCATCGCCCTGCTGCGGGAGGCCGATGTCTGGACCGTCGGGCTGGACGAGGGCCTGGAATCGCGCCACCCGTCCGAGGTCCGCTGGGACGGCGGACTGGCACTGGTGGTCGGCGCGGAGGGCGAGGGCATCCGCCCGCTGGTCAAATCGAAGTGTGACTTCCTGCTGCGCCTGCCGATGGAGGGCCGGGTCGAGTCGCTCAACGCTTCCGTGGCCGGTTCGGTAGCGCTCTACCTGGCGTATCTGGCGCGACACAAATAACGATCTTTATGGGCACAACACAGCCCTGAGTACGTTGAAGGAACGCTGTGCCCCCCGATGGAGGAAACCATGCCAACCGCATCGTACCACTTCCCGAAAGGCTTCCTGTGGGGCACGGCCACCGCCGCCCACCAGGTGGAAGGCAACAATGCCAACAACAACTGGCACCGCTGGGAGCAGGAAGGCCACACCCAGGGCAAGGCCGGCCTGGCCTGCGACTGGTGGGGCGGACGCTGGAAGGAGGACTTTGACCGGGCCGCCGAGGCCGGCCAGAATGCCCACCGCCTGTCCGTCGAGTGGAGCCGCATCCAGCCGACCCCCGACACCTGGGACGAGGAGGCCCTCGAGCGCTACCGGACCATGCTGCGCGGCCTGCGCGAGCGCGGCTTGACCGCCATGGTCACCCTGCACCACTTCACCAACCCGCTCTGGTTGGAGGAGAGGAAGGCCTGGGAAAACGAGACCAGCGCAGCCTTGTTCGAAAAGTTCGTCCGCAAAACGGTCGAGGCGCTGCGCGAGTACTGCAGCCTGTGGTGCACGGTCAACGAGCCGAATGTCTATGCCCTGCTGGCTTACGTGGCAGGAGATTTTCCGCCCGGAGCCCACAGCCTCAAGCGGGCGGCGGTTGTTCAGGCCAATCTGCTGCGCGGCCACGCGGCTGCCTACCGGACCATCCATGAACTCCAGCCCGAGGCGCGCGTCGGTTTCGCCGTGCAGATCCGCCCGATGGTCCCGGCCCGGGCGTGGTTCCCGCTCGACCGGCTGATGCGCAACATCCAGTTCAACGGCATCAACCTGGCCTTCCCCAGCGGGATCAGTACCGGGGTGATGAAGACCCCGGTCGGCAGTGTACGCATCCCCGAGGCCAAAGGGACCCAGGACTATTTCGGCCTGAACTATTATTCGATGGACACGGTCGCTTTCGACCTGACCCGGCCTGCCGAACTGTTCGGCCGGCGTTATTATCCCGAGGGCAGCGACGTGGCCGTGGGGGGGATGAACGCCAACATCCCGGAGGGCATCTTCGCCGCCATCAAGTGGGCCACGCGGCTCTACCCGGATGTGCCAATCCTGATCACCGAGAACGGCATCGAGGATGCCGACGACAGCCTGCGGCCGCGCTACCTGGTCCAACACCTGCACCAGGTCTGGCGGACGGTCAACTTCAACTGGCCGGTCAAGGGCTACTTCTTCTGGTCGCTGGTCGACAACTTCGAATGGGAGCGAGCCTGGACCCAACGCTTCGGCCTGTGGGAACTGGACCTCGAGACCCAGAAGCGCACCAGGCGTCCATCGGCCGACCTGTATGCTGCCATCTGCAGGGAAAACGGCATCACCTCTGAAATGGTCCAGCAGTACTGCCCGGAGGTCTTCGCCAGGTTGTTCCCCGAATGACCGGCTGCGAAGATCACCGGAAAGCTGGCCGGCACCGGATGGATCCATGAATCCGATCCTCGCGACCATCTTCCGCCGCCGCTCGATCCGACACTACCGCGACCAGCCGGTCGAAGCCGAGAAGCTCGACCTGCTGCTGCAGGCCGGGATGGCAGCACCGTCGGCGATGAACTGCAAACCGTGGGAATTCGTCGTCGTGACCGACCCCGAGCGGCTGGCCCAGTTCCGCAAGCGGCTGATCTTCGGGAACCGCAATGCCCCGGTGGCGATCGTCGTCTGCGGAAACCCACGCCTCTCTCCCAACCCGGCCGCGCGCCTGTTCTGGGTCCAGGACTGCTCGGCCGCGGCCGAGAACATCCTGATCGCCGCCGTCAGCCTGGGGCTGGGGACGGTCTGGGTCGGCGTCCATCCGGTGGGCGAATTCGTGCGCATCGTTCGCCAGGTGACCGGCCTGCCGCGCCACGTCACCCCGCTGGGGCTGATCTACGTCGGCTACCCGGATGAGGAGAAACCCGCCCGGACACAGTACGATGCCAAGCGGGTGCACCGTGACACGTATGGATAATGGATGCCCACTCCCGGCCCTTCCCAGTTGACCATCCGCCCGAGCCTGCCATCGGACAAAGACGAGGTGCTCGGTTTCTGCCGCTTCATCTGGGATGGCGGCGACTATATCTCCTATGTCTGGGACGATTGGCTCTCCGACCCGCGCGGCCGGATGTTCACTGCCGAATACGCCGGGCACGCCGTCGGCCTGGGACGGCTGAACCAACTGGCCCCCAACCAGTGGTGGCTGGAGGGTTTGCGCGTCGACCCGCAGCACCAGGATCGCAAAATAGGCTCGGCACTGCATGCCCACCTGCTGGCCTACTGGTTAGAACACGGCGGCGGATTCGTCCGCCTGATGACAGCCAGCACCCGGGTTAAAGTCCACCACCTCTGCGAGCAGGATGGCTTCGCCCGGATCGCCGAGCTGTCCTGCCGCTTCGCCCCTGCCCTGGACGAGGCGCCAACCGCCCTCACCCCGCTCCTGCCCGCCGGCCTGCCCGCCGCGCTGGACTTCCTCGCCAGCGCCCCGACCCTGGCCTGGATGGGCGGCCTGCTGGACCTGGGCTGGTGTTACGCAACACCAGAGGTCGTCACCCTGGAGTTCTTCCTCGCCCGGCAGCGCCTGTACTGGTGGGCTGGAAGGCGCGGCCTGCTGGCTATCTGGGACGATGAGGAGGCCGGTGAACGCTTCACCATGGTCGGCGTGGCCGCCTGCGCAGGCGCCGACCTGCCAGGCCTGCTGCGAGACTTCCGCCGTCTGAGCGCAGCGCTTGCCTTCTCCAGGGCTGGTTTCTTCGCCTCCCGGCACCCCGACTTGATCGCCGCCCTGGACTCGGCCGGTTTCCGCCCCGAAGACGACGAGACTCACTACCTGTATGAAAAGCGCCACCCTTCCCGCTGACATGGACCTGCCCGCCGTTTTCATCAACAACGTCACCCAGGCCTTTGGGGAGCCCGGGCGCCGCTTCCTGGCCGACCTGCCGGAATTGATCGCCGCAGCCGCCCGCCGCTGGAACCTGACCGCAATCCAGGCCGTCCCGATCCTCTCGTACAACTTCGCCGCCTTCGCCCGGCAAAAAACAGCCCGCGGCTATGCGAAGGATGTCGTGCTCAAGATCGGCGTCCCCAACCACGAGCTGACCTCCGAGATGGCCGCCCTGCGCCTGTACGCCGGGGAGGGCGCCTGCCGCCTGTACGACTCTGACCCCGAGACCGGCATGCTGCTCGAGGAGCGCCTGCGCCCCGGCACCATGCTCCACCAGGACGGCCTGTCCGACGAGGCCCAGACTGCTGTCGCTGCCCAGGTGATGCGGCGCATCTGGCGCCCCGCCCCGCCGGACGAGCCGCTGATCACGCTCGAGAGCTGGTTCAATGAACTGCGCAACCTGCGTCCGCGCTTTGGCGGTGGAACGGGCCCCTTTCCTCCCCGGCTGGTAGAGTCGGTCGAGGCCCTGCTGCCCGACCTGTTCGGCGAAACCTCCGAACGGGTCTTGCTGCACGGAGACTGCCACCACTACAACATCCTGAAGTCCGAGCGCGGCTGGCTGATCATCGACCCCAAAGGCGTGGTCGGCCCGCCCGGGTACGAAGTCGGGCCGCTGATGCTCAACCCGTGGGATGCGTTCACCCGCCCGCCGGATGCAAAAGAGATCGCCATCCGGAGGCTGGAGGTCCTGAGCGAGGTCCTGGGAATCGAGCAAGACTGCCTGCACGCCTGGGCCATCTGCCACACCCTGCTCTCGGCCTGGTGGGACCTGTCAGAGGATAATACCGGGGGCGAGTCCACCCTGGCCTGCGGCGAATCCTTCCTGGACCTACGGAAAAAAAGGGCAGGCCTCGGGCCCGCCCAAAATAAGCGCCCCCCTTTGCGCTAATACGTCAACTCGATGATTTCCTTGTCTGCCAGAAGGGTGTCGGCCAGGCAGATGTGGTCGCGGGCGCGCGCCTCCAGGTCCCAGACACCAACCAGGGCGTCGCGCTGCTTGAGGCGCTTGTGGGTGCGGATGCGCATGCGGCACTGGTAGAAAAAGGTCTCCAGTTCCTGATATTTCTCCTCCCGCAGCGGGAAGACGATCTCGTAGGTGCGGGTCTCGCGGCCAAAATGGTCGATCAGCCGGTCGAGGCGGGCAAAGATGACCAGCACGACCACCACGATCAGGGTCGCCGCTCCGGCCAGGAGGTACTCACCGCGCCCGATGGCCATGCCCATCGCCGCCGCCGCCCAGATCGATGAGGCGGTGGTCAGGCCCTTGACCTTGCCTTCAGCAAACAGGATTGCACCGGCACCGAGGAAGCCGATCCCGGTGACGATGTTGGCCGCCACGCGGTCAGCATCCTGGAAACGGGTCGAGAGGATCGTGAAGAGGGTTGCCCCGATCGTGATCAGGGTGATCGTCCGCAAGCCGGCAGCCTTGGCATGGACTTCGCGCTCCATACCGATGACCCCGCCGACCAGCACAGCACAGGCCAGTTTGATCAGGTCTTCAGGTGTGAAAATGAACATCATAACCTCCGGTTGAGAAAAACAGGCATCCCTGTGGGCTGCCCGGATAATTGTACTACAACCGGCCGGGAAAGGTCTTGGGGGATTTGCGCGCGGAGAGAGTAGGACACGGAGAAAACCGCGCCAAAAGAACCCCCGTCCAAAGAGAAAGAGAAGGAAAACTGGCGGTCGGAAGGCCGCCAGTTTTTTGCCTCAGCCCACTTTCGGGCCCTCTTTCAAACCAGGTACTCCCCCAGGCCTGGTTTTTGTGACCGCCGCCACAGGAAACCCCGGGGGCGTTTCGGACCTTCTACTCTTGTGTCTCGGCGATGGCCTGTTCGGCCTCGGCGTTCAGGGCTTCGAGCAAGGCCGGGATTTCAGCAGGTGTGCCCTGGAGGATGGCATAGAAGGTATCACCGACAGACCGACGGACAGAGGTCCAGGACGGCCAGGCGGGTTCGGCCATGCCATACTGCAGGAAGGAGAGCCCGTAGGACCAGATCGGGTTGTCCTGGCTGTAGGCATCCAGGAACGGAAGCGTGTCGCTGCGGGTCGGGTAGTAGGCACTGCCCGCGATCCACTGGGCCTGCACCTCGGGGGAGGTCAGGTAGCGCAGGAACACCCAGGTAGCCATCATGCGTTCCGGATTGGTGTTGCCGATGGCAACGTACTGGCCGAACAGATCCACAGCCTGGCCACCGTCCTTGCCAGGGAACGGGATCAGGGTCCATTCATCCTGGATGGCCCCTTCTGCCTCAAAAGCGGCAAGCTGGTACGGCAGACCGGCGGTTGAACTGATGGTGAACAGCGCCCGGCGGGTGGCGAACTCCGGATTCGGGTAGGATTCGGTCGGATAGGCACATCCGTTGTCCCACAGATCCTTGAAGAATTCAGCAACATCCACCACGGTTTGATCGGTGAAGTCATACCCGGTCCGGTCGGGGGTCAGCATGCTGCCGCCATTCGCGAACACGAAGGAGGCGACATTGGAGGCGCCCGCATAGAGCACCAGGCCGCCCGTGCCATCGTTATCAGGATTGTCGTCCGCGTTGTTTGCATCCGCAGCTGCGCATGCCTGGGCTCTGAATTCTTCGTAGTTGGTGGGAGGATTGGCAAAGCCAAGCTCCTGTGCCCACTGGGAGTTGTAGAAGATCACGTTGGCCGACTGACTGATCGGGAAGGCGAAGAATGCGTCGTCCGGCGCCTTGCCGCCTTCGATCGCCCCTTTGTAGAAGGCGGCCCAGTCAGCATCGGTCAGGCCGAAGAACGGGTCGTTCACGTAGGAGGTCAGGTCAACCACAGCATCCACCGCATACCAGTTGGCCATCGCGTTGGTATAGCCGGTGACCAGGTCGGGCAGGTCACCGGATTGTACCGCCGCATTGAAGGCATCTTCGAGGTTGCTGTAATTGCCCTGGTCAAGCGCCTCAACCGTGATGGCCCATTCATTGGTGGCATTGAATTCATCCACGATCGCCAGCATGGTCTCGTTGGGCAGTCCGGTGCCCCAGACGTGCCAGAAGGTCACCGTCTGGCCGGTGGGGTCAACAGAAGGAACGGGTTCTTCGGTCGCCACTTCAGTAGCCACTTCAGTCGGCTCTTCCGGCGGCTGGGTGGGTTCGGGAACGGCCGTCTCGGCCGGTCCGCATGCGGCCAGCAGCAGCATGAAGGCCACGGCAACCGGGAAGACCACTTTCAGGATATTCTTAGACATGGTATCTCTCTCTCCTTATGGAAATGGTTGGATAAAAAAAGATTGGGATTGGATCTGCGAAAGAATACGACGATCCTGCATCACCTCCTTGTGATCAAACTCTAGCCCTTCAATCCACTGCGAGCGATGCTTTCGGTGAATTGTCTTTGCGTGAAGAAATACAGGACCAGGATCGGGATGACAGCAATAAAAGCGCCCGCCATCATCAGGTTGGTCCTCTGCCCGGCTTCCCCGATAAAACTGTACAGGCCGACAGCGATGGGACGCCAGGCAGGAGAATTGGTCACCAGCATCGGCCAGGCCAGCGCATTCCAGGTGCCGATGAAAGACAGGACGATGATCACCATCAGGGGAGCCTTGGAAAGCGGCAACACGATGCTCCACAGAAAGCGCAGGTGACCTCCTCCGTCCATTTGAACGGCATCGTAGAGCTCATCAGGGATCTGGGCAAAGAACTGGCGCAGCAAGAAGATGGAGAAGACACTCCCCATGAAAGGGATCGTCAGTGCCGGCCAGTTGTTGATCCACCCGATCGGGCCGATCCGCCCCAACCAGGTCACGGTCAGGAAGTTGGGAATGATGGTGACCATGGCAGGGATCATCATTGTGCTCAGCAGGATGGTGAAGATCAGGTCGCGGCCCGGGAATTTTATGCGGGCAAAAGCATACGCGGCCAGGATGCTGAAGGTCAATTCTCCAGCCAGGGTCAGGAGCGTGATACGCGTACTGTTCCACATATATACGGAAAAGTCAGCCTCGTTCCAGGCGTCGACATAGTTTTCAAGGTGGATTTCGGACGGGATCATGCGCGTGCCCTGGGCTTCCCCGAGCGACATCAGCGAGGTCGAGATCATCCAGAAGAACGGGAAGATGGCAATGCAGACCCCGACACACAGGATAAGATATGTAAAAATGGTGCGCAGGATCACAAAGGAGGGTTTTTGGTGGCGGTGGGCGGAACCGGGTCGTCTAGCCATAGAACACCTTCGATCCTTGGATTTTCGAATTGAGGAAAGTCAGGAACAGGATGATGGCAAAGAGGACAAACGCCATCGCCGAGGCATAGCCATAGCGCAACTTCTCGAAGAATTCGGTGAAGATGACCACGCTGATCGTATCGGCCGTCCCCAGTGCCGCTTCGAGACGCATCACCCAGATGTGATTGAAGGCTTTGAATGTTCCGATGACCGAAATAATGGTCAGGAAGTAGGTCGTGGGAGAAAGCATCGGAAAAGTAATGAATCGAAATACCTGCATGCGGCTGGCGCCATCCACTTCTGCAGCCTCGCTCATCTCCCTGGGGATGTTGCCCAGCCCCGCCAGATAGATGATGGTGTCATAGCCGACGAACACCCAGATGGAGTAGATCATGATGACGACCAGCGCCAGACTCGGCCCATTTGCCCAGGATGGCCAGGCTTCCACTCCCAAGGAACCGGCCATCAGCTGGAAGACGCCTTTGGGTTCCCACAACCACTGTAGATGTTCAAGACCCAGGATTTTTAGACCAGCATTGATCGGAGCCTGCTGGCGGTTCGAAAACAACTGGCGGAAAATGGCTGCGCTGGCAACAGTCGGGGTTACATACGGCAGGAAGAAGATCATCCGAAAGAACTGGGAGCCTCTCAAGTTCTGGAAAAGCAGGATGGCCAGGAAGAGCGAGATGCTCAATTGGAAGGGGATGGTGCCAAGCGAGTAAAAAAGTGTTGCCCGAAGACCAACCCACAGATCGGGATCCCCGGCAGCTACGATCACCGGTAATTCTCCCACCATGATCCAACCGCCAACGATGAAGACCATGGCTCCGAACAAGCGCAGAAAGAACAGGAACGTAGTTGGCTGGTCTTTGGCCCGCTGCCAGATCTTCCATCCGATGAAGAGCAGGATGACCCCTGTGGAAATACTGATCAACTGCGGGAATATCCCGGGGTCAACACCCGCCTGGACGGCCTCGTTAAAATCCGTCATCATTTCTGCATACACGTATTTCAGGAGAACGCCGCCAATCCCCACTCCGGCCCAGGCAGTGGCCAACCATCCCTGGCTTTGGAGGTTCACCGGCGTACGCCATAAATAAAGGCCAACACTGAACGCGACAAGGCTTGCCCCGATCAGCCAGAACATCACCGAACGCGCCTGGACCACCTCCGGGACGCGAAAGGCTTCCCCGAGTAATTGCATGAACAGCTCGCGGGTTCTCTCCGCCCCGGGAATTTTATTGGCGATATCAAGGATGTTGGGAAGCAGCACAACTGTCCAACGGACAAAGCCCAGGCTGGCTGCCGCGAGCAGGGCACCTGGGATATTCAACAGCCAGAACCACACCGGGGTATCAGCCAGGCTGCGGTAGATCCTGCGAAATTGGAAAAAAGCCCACACCAGGGCGCCAACTGCAAGCGCAAATACCAGCAGGTAGGCCAGGTTGCCGATGATGCTCGTGTAGTTATCCAGTCCGATGATATCACCACGCCTGAGGCGCCATCTGTGCACGCTGACGAAAAGCGCAAACCCCACCGGGAAGATGCCAAAAACGAATATCAGAAGGACGGAAGGAGCGATCATCAGATACCCGGTCAGGTACTCGCGCCAGGTATGCAGCCAGTGCGAGATCAAGCGGGAACGGATGCCGCCAAGGCCGGGGCGTTGAGGTTCGTGTGCCTTCATCGTCTGTCGCCTCCCGAATGCACGCTCAATGCGAATCTTCTTGTGACCATTTTACATCAGCTTCAGGGGGAAAGGGTGTGGCTGCGCGCGGAAATGAAAAGCCTGCCGCATGGGCATGCCCCCCCCCTCCATAGCGGCGGGCGATCACGGAAACATCCGCCTGCCTGGAGAAAAGGGTCACTTTCGTCGTTAAGGTGTCCCGTTGCATCTGATCTTCATAGCAATAGACAATTTCATACCCAAGGTCCCGCCCACGCTGCCCCAGATCTCCGTTGCCAGGCGCGTTTAAGACCAGCGTCCGGTAGCCCTCGAACGCAACCTCAAAACCGCGCCTCGCAACCCGGTCTTTCATTTCCGCCAGACGGATCTCCCGAAGCCGAGACCCCTCATCCAGGATCACTCGCATGATGGAGGGGTCCTCTTCCAGAAGAGCGACCCACAGGGCATCATTGTCCGCACGCGTATCCCGGACATGGAGACCTTCGGTGAAAGCGCCCGTATCCGCTTCCGCCCAGCGCCAGATGTCGCGGTCACCGATCAGTGTAACGGCGCGTGGTACCGGGCGCACGGGGAAGAAGGTTTTCCAGGCAAGCACGCAGGCCGCCTCGGAAAGGTCGCGCAAACCGGGCCAGTCCCTGGAGATTTCCTTCAATTCGATCAGGGCGCTCTTATGATGGTCGATCCAGATCAGTTCCCGACCAGCGGCCAATTCTTGCATCACCTGGGCGGGGAACGAGAAATCCACAACGATGACCCGACCGGCCCCGGAAACCCTGTCCCAGGGGATCGTCAAATCATCATAATCCGTTTCGAATAACTGGATGTCGCCACCCAGGGCATAACGAATGATCGCAGCACTGGCGCGGCCATCCAGATCATTGTGATGGAAACAGACCGTCTGGATCATGGTTGTACGAATGCAGGGATCAAGGAGCCATCCACGGTGTCGGCCGGCGGAAAAGAGAGCAGCCAGGCGATGGTGGGAGCGTAGTCCACCACCCTGATGGGTGGGATCACTGCACCGGGTACGGGTATTCCGTCTCCAGCAGCGATGAAGATGGCGTGCATTTCCGGCAGGCTGCTGTCATACCCATGCTGACCATAAAAATCGGCCGGGGCAAAGAGGGGATCATTTCCCCGCCATGCATCCAGCTGGTAACCGGGGACTGCCTGGGCAAATACATCTCCCGAGTTCGGATGATCCAGGCCCAGGGCTCCAAGCGCGCTGTGTGGCAGAACCCGTTGAAAAACCGGTTCGCCCGTGACAGGGTCGACGACCTCTTCGAACAAATCGATGATCTGTTCCTGGACGGCAGGGTATTCCTCTGCGCTGACCGTGCCCCCCCCTACCTCCCGCCCCACCAGGTTGATGTAGATATGCACCGCGCCGCCCGAAGCGATCGCGAAGGCCCTGGTCTGGTCCACGACGACAGCATTCTGCAGATCCAGGGTCAACAGCCCGGCCTGCTCCAGGAGGGTGTTGACGTATACGACCGTGTGAATGGGAGCCATGCCGTGATCGCCCACCAGCAGGACGGTTGTATTGTCCAGGTCGAACGCCGCCAGCATGATGCCCAGGGAACGATCCGCGACCGCAGCTGCCTGGTTGTAATACCCCTGGTAGCGCTCTGCCAGCTCTGGAGAGTAGTTCAACTGGCGCGGGTCGGAGAGGAAGAACTGGTGGCCGGCGGAATCGAACGGGTCCTGCCAGGTGAGCAACAGGTCAGGATGGTAGGTGGAATAGACCCAGGCGGTCACTTCGGCCATGTACACGGACTGGCGTTCCAACAGGTACAGGAAGTCTTCCCCGCTGATCCAGCCGTGTTCCAGGGCGTAATAGTCTCCCCCGGCAGGAAAGCACCCAAATTCCTCATTCAGGGCGTTGTGCAATTCGGCGGGGAAAGCAACGTTCCGCGCAACGCCGGTATGGTACAGGGTCACCGCCTCCGCCGTGATCTCCTGGATGAGGAAATCTGCGCCGGCGTAGGCGCGTCTCAGCAGGACCAGCGAACCCCACTCGGATTCCTGCAGGGTCTGGGCCGGCGCGCCCCCCGAACGCTCGGTGTTCAAAATGACGGTATCATAATTGGGGGTATTGTCATCCGTGGAATCGACAACATAGAGATATACCGGGCCCACATTCTGGATCGTAAAACTGCCAGCCAGGGGGAGGCTGAAGGACCCCGGCGTGTCACTCCACCCCCGGGCTTCGGAAAGGTCAATCCGCCTGTGGTCCGAGTAGGCATCCTCGATCCCGTAGCCAATGGTGTAATCGGCCATTTGTTCGCCCAGGGCCGGCGTCCCGCCCGGGAAGAAGACCGCTGCGGTGGTCAGGCCATTTCTGGAGGCTGTGACCCAGATCGGCTCAGCATCATCCATGGGTTCTTCAAAACCACGCCGATACCAATAGAAATCATCCCCGGCTACATGGAAGCTGTTGGACGTGATCCCGGTGTGGGTTGGATACGAGCCGGATGATATGCTGTTGTGGGCTGCCGCGGTCAGGGAGGGATCGATGGTCTGGGCATATTCGGCGCGCATTCCTCCCGCCGCCAGGGCAGCAAATGTCGGCAGAAGTCCGGCGTCCATGAGGCCGTATACCGTATCCGCGCGGGCAGCATCCCAGGAAATCAGGACCACGGACCGTCTGGAGGGCTCACTGGTTGCTGTGGGAGGGGATTCGGTCGTGGGAAGAGCAGGCGTCTGGGTGGGTGCTGCCTGCAGGCATCCCTGGACCAACAATAGAAGTAATACTGCAGTGGACAACAATCGACTTTGCTTTGCCATCGTTTCTCCAATGCCGTAATATCAACTTATACCAACTGGATTTGCATTATTCAAGTGACACTTATCTTAAGTCAAGGTGATGTTAAAGTCAAAATTGCTCGGTGCAATGTTCAGGAATTCGCCGGGGAGATCCCCGAATCCCCAAAGAACAGGCAAACGCCCTGATCCGTAGTGCATGGGCTGTTTTGCCCCTACGATCAAAGTACAGTAGAATCAGGTTGCCAAGCTTCACACCAGGCACGAATGAATGCAACCTCTTCTCTCATCCAACCTGCAGGGATAGAAGGAGTCTGATGAGCAAGCCTATCTTATGCCTCGATTTCGATGGCGTCTGCCATTCCTACACGAGCGGCTGGAAAGGTGCCGAAGTGATCCCTGATGACGCAGTTGCCGGATTATTCGAATTCCTGGAACAAGCCGCGCCCCATTTTGAGATCCAGGTATTTTCGTCCCGCAGCCTCCAGCCGGGCGGTATGAAGGCCATGCAGGTCTGGTTCGAGCAGCAGCGCAGCAAGTGGCTGGCCGAGGGGGGCCAGGGGGGTGAGAAATATACAATATCATTTCCGACAGAAAAGCCGGCCGCCTTTGTCAGCATTGATGATCGGGCGATAACGTTTACCGGGCAGTGGCCCGAGGTGGATTTTCTCAGAAATTTCCAACCGTGGCACAAGGCGCGCCCACCCTCGGCGAACAGCAAGGGCGCCGGGAGATCCTGACCTTCCGCCCGCACATCTGTCCCGGTCGTGCGATTGACCGGAGCCTATCAGGGGCATGGAGCGGTGCTACCCAAGATCCCGGCGCGGAAGCCCCCGGATGGATCCGCCAAGAGGAGGTCAGTGGATCACGCCCAGCTTCTTCCCCACCTGGACGAAGGCCTCCAGACCCCGATCCAGGTCCTCCCGGGCGTGGGAGGCCGAGATCATCACCCGGATGCGGGCCTTGCCCTGCGGGACGATCGGGTAGCTGTTTGCCATGGCGAAAACGCCCGCCTCGAACAGCGCGCGGCTGAACTGCTGGGCCAGCGGCGCCTCCCCGAGCATGACCGGGGTGATGGGGGTGGTGCTGACGCCGGTATCAAAGCCAAGTTTCTTCATCTCGGCCTTAAAGTAGCAGGCGTTTTCCCACAGCCGATCAACCAGTTCGGTCGAGCTCTCGAGCAGGTCGATGGCAGCCAGGCAGGCCGCTGCATCGGCGGGGGTGACGGCAGACGAAAAGGTGAACGGGCGGCCGCGCTGGCGCAGCCACTCGATGATGGTGGCGCTCCCGGCCACCACCCCGCCAACCACACCAAAGGCTTTCGAGAGCGTCCCGACCTCGATATCCACCTTGCCATGCAGGTCAAAGTGGTCGACGATGCCGCGCCCGCCCTTGCCGAGCACGCCCTCGCCATGGGCGTCGTCCACCATCAGCAGCAGGTCGTACTTTTTGGCGATCGCGTAGATCTTATCAAGCGGGGCCACATCGCCGTCCATACTGAAGACGCCGTCGGTGATGATGAGAGCACGTCGGAATTGCCCCCTGTTCTGCCTGATGACCTCGTCCAGCGAGGCCATGTCGCAGTGCTCATAGGGGACGACCTTCCCGCCCGAGAGACGGCAGCCGTCGATGATGCTGGCGTGGTTGAGCCGGTCGGAGAAGATATAATCCTTCTTGCCAATCAGGGCCGGGATGACGGCGGTGTTGGCCTGGAACCCGGACTGCAGCGTGATGGCCGCCTCGACGCCCTTGAACCTGGCCATTCTTTCTTCCAATTCGATGTGGAGGTCATTGGTGCCCGAAATGACCCGCACCGCGCCGGGTCCGACCCCATACTGGTCGATCGCCTTTTTGGCGGCTTCAACCAGGCGGGGGTGGTTGGCCAGGCCCAGATAGTTGTTCGAGCAGAAATTCAGGTAGCGCTGGCCGTCGATCACCAGCCAGGCCCCCTGCGGGGAACTGATGGTCCGGATCTGGTTGTAAAATCCCGCATCTTTCAGTGCCTGGATCTCTTCCTGGATCCAATTCAAATGGGTAGACATCTTTCACCTCACGGATAAAGGATACCAACGAAAGGAAAAGCACCTCCCCTGAGGCCGGGAGATGCTTGACCCGTCAGTTTTTAGAGTGCCGGGCTTTACAGCCCGTACGCCGCGATGATCTCTTCCTCAGTCTTGCCGAGGATATTATACTTCTTTCCGACCTTGATGAACGCCTCAAGGGCCTGATCGAGGTGGTGCTTGTCGTGGCCGGCCGAAAGCTGGGTGCGGATGCGCGCCTGGCCCTTCGCCACCACCGGGAAGAAGAACCCGATGGCGTAGATGCCCTCGGCGTACAGATCGCGCGAGAAATTCTGCGCCAGCTTGGCATTGAAGAGCATGACCGGGACGATCGGGGTGTCGCCTTTCTTGAGTACGAACCCGGCCTCGGTCAGCCCGCTGCGCCAGTAGCGCGCATTCTCTTCCAACTTGTCACGCAGCTCGGTCGAGCCCTTCAGGATCTCGAAGGCCTTCAGAACACCGGAGATGATCACGGGGGCCATGGCATTCGAGAACAGGTAGGGGCGGGCCCGCTGCCGGCACATCTCGACGATCTCTTTGCGCCCGGAGACGCAGCCCCCGGAGGCGCCTCCCAGGGCCTTGCCGAAGGTGGTTGTGATGATGTCCATCTTGCCGATGACACCGCATTTTTCGTGCGTGCCGCGCCCGGTCTTGCCAATAAAACCACTGGCATGCGAATCGTCCACGAATACCAAAGCGTCATAGGCCTCCGCCAGCTTGACCACCTCATCGAGCTTGGCCGCGTCCCCATCCATCGAGTAGACGCCGTCGTTGATGATGACCCGCAGGCGTTTCTCCTTCCACTGCTGCAGTTTCTGCTCCAGGTGGCGCATGTCCCCGTGCTTGTAGGTATCATGCTCGGCGCTGCACAGGCGCATCCCGTCGACGATGGACGCATGCACCAGGCGGTCGGAGATCATGACATCCTCCTTGGTCAGGATGGCTTCAAACACGCCGGCGTTGGCGTCCATGCAGGAGGGGAAGAGGATCGTATCCTCCGTGCCCAGGAACTCCGTGACCACCTGCTCAAGCTCGCGGTGGATATCCTGCGTCCCGCAGATGAAGCGCACCGAAGACATGCCATAGCCGCGCGCATCCAGACCCTCGTGGGCAGCCCTGACCACCTCCGGATGGCTGGACAGCCCCAGGTAGTTGTTGGCGCAGACATTGATCACCTTCTTCAGCTTCGCCCCGGAGGGGAATTCCACCTCGATATCGGCTGCCTGTGGGGAGTGGATAAAGCGTTCCTGCTTGAACAGCCCCGCCTCCCGAATATCGCTCAACTGCTGTTGATAGATGCCGCGTACGCGATCGTTGTAACTCATCCGTTTCTCCTTCCAACAATGCTTCCGCAGACCCTCCCGGTCGACTGCTCCTCGGGGAAGCAGCCTGGAGAGTCGCGGCAGCCTTCCAGCCGGCCTTCAGGAGATGAAGCGCCGCACCAGCTCGACGATCTTGTTGACCGAGTCGAAGGCCTCTGGCGTCGCCTCAGCGTCCGGGATCGTTATCTTGTACTTCATTTCCAGGAATCGCTTCAGTGATACCATGGAAAAGGAATCCACCAGGCCGCCCGAGATCAGCGGGGTATCGAAGGTGACCTTGTCGTCTTCGTCCGCATACTCGGCGATGACGTACTCAAGAATGACATCTTTCAGGTCGTCCATTTTGCACTCCTTTGAATGAAATGTGTTTTCATTATATTGAAGGACCGGGCCTGGGACAAGCCGGTCCCGTCCAGGACCCGTTCGAAACGGGTCGGCTAGTCGTTCTCCAGGGTCGAGGTATCGCCGATCTCCTCGCCCCATTCCTTGGCATGCAGCAGGCGGCGCATGATCTTCCCGCTGCGGGTCTTGGGCAGCGAATCGACATACTCGATCTCCTGCGGCATCGCCAGGGACGATAGTTTCTTGCGGATGAAGTTCATGATCTCCAATTCCAGCTCCTCGGAGACAGCAAAGCCTGGCTTGAGCGTCACGAAGGCCTTAACGACCTCCATGTTGATCTCGTCGGGCTTGGAAACGACCGCCGATTCCGCCACCGCCGGGTGTTCGAGCAGCACCGATTCAACCTCGAAGGGACTGACCAGGTGCCCGGCCGTGTTGATGACATCG
This sequence comes from Anaerolineales bacterium, assembly GCA_016934715.1. Lineage (GTDB taxonomy): Bacteria > Chloroflexota > Anaerolineae > Anaerolineales > Villigracilaceae > JAFGSI01. Next base: position 13,495 of record JAFGSI010000081.1, on the reverse strand, counting down.
TCGTCGCGCCCGATGAACCAGAAATAGCCCTGCGGGTCGATCCGGGCCCGGTCTCCGGGCATGTACCAGCCGTTCTTGAACTTGCCCTGGTAGGTCTCCTCGTTCTTCCAATAGGTGCGCATCATCGCCGGCCAGCCAGGACGGAAGGCGATCAGGCCGATCCGCCCGGGTTCCTGGAGCGGCTCATAGGTCTGTGGATCCACCACCGTGCCGACGATGCCGGGGAAGGTCTTTCCCATCGATCCGGGCTTGATCTTCATACCGGGGAAATTGGTGATCATGATCGAGCCGGTCTCGGTCTGCCAGTAGGAATCCAGGAAGGGCAGGCCAAAGACCTTCTCGGACCAGGTGACGGCCTCGGCATTGAGCGGCTCGCCGACGCTGACCAGGTGGCGCAGGCAGGACAGGTCGAACTGCTTGACGATCTCCTCGCCGGCCTTCATCAGCGAGCGGATGGCGGTCGGCGCCGAATACCAGACCGTGACCCTGTATTTTTGAATGAAACGATACCAGTTCTCGGCCGAAAAGCCGGAATCGAGCACCACCTGGGTCACGCCCAGCGCCCAGGGGGCGATGATCCCGTAGGAGGTCCCGGTGACCCAACCCGGGTCCGCCGTGCACCAGTAGATGTCGTCCTCGGTGATATCCAGCACCCATTTGGCGGTCAGGTACTGGGAGATGAGCGAATAGTGGACGTGCTGAACTCCCTTGGGCATGCCGGTCGTCCCGGAGGTGTAGTGCAGCAGGGACGGCGACTCGGCCCTGGTCGGGAAGATTTCCAGCTGGTCCTGCCGCCGGGCATCCATCGAAAAGGCGACTTCCTTTTCCTTCAGGGGTCGGGTTTCATCGTAATCCACGATGATGATGTGCTTCAGGTCCGGCAGCCGGTCGAGGATCTTGTGCAGCTTGGAGGCATGTTTGCGCTGGGTGATCACGGCGGAGGTGCCGGCGTTTTCCAGGCGCACGAAGAGGGATTCGTCCCCGAAGGCCGAGAAGAGAGGCTGGGCGATCGCCCCGATCTTCAGAATACCCAGCAGGCCGATGTACAGTTCGGGGATGCGGTCCATGAACAGGCAGATGCGGTCCCCCTCTTTCAGGCCCAGGCTGCGCAGGAAAGCGCCGATCCCGTTGCTGCAGACCCGCAGGTCATCGTAGGTGTAGCTTTTTTCCTCCCCCGTGGAGTTCTCCCAAAGAAGTGCCGGTCTGTCCCCCTTGCCCTGCGCGCAGATCCGGTCCGAGCAGTACCAGCCGATGTTGATCACATCGCCTTCTTTGTAGCCCAGTTCTTCCTCCGAAATCGACCAATCGAAATTCTCAATCCTTTCCTCGTAAGACCCGATATTCGACATAAACTGGCTCTCCTTTGTTGGTTTATTTCTCCAGGATGGCGACCGCGATGGCAATTTCACGCGTGTGGGACAGGGAAATCAAGGCCCTGGTGATCTGCTGGCGGTCACAGAATTCCTTTACCCTGCCCTGCAGGTTCACCTGTGGCCTGCCCAGTTCGTCGTTGCGGATCTCGATGTCGGAAAAGGCAAGGCCGTCACGCCAGCCGGTGCCGAGTGCTTTCAAGACGGCTTCCTTGGCAGCGTAACGGGCCGCGTAATGCTCAGAGGGCCTTGCTTTGCTTTCACAATAGGTGATCTCTGTTTCGGTAAAGATGGTGTCCAGATATGCCCTGCCCCTGGCAACCAGTTTCGCCATTCTTTCCGTCTCGAAAATATCGGTTCCCATGCCGTGGATCACGCTGCGCTCCTTCCCGCTCAGGCTGGCACCTCGGAACCCTCCCAGGCAGCGCAGTATCCTGGAAGGTCCACTCGCACAACGGCTTCGATCACCATAACGGCCAGCGGCTCCGGTTCGAAAAAAAAGGCGACACCCCAAGGACATCCGGGGCGGTCCGGCAGCTCTGCCCTGGCGCGCCGCAGGCCACCGGGAACGGGGCGGGGCAGCAGCAATCCATGAGGGCGATCAAAATGATCATCGTGGCCTTCTTCACGCCAGGGATCATGCTTTCCCTGCCTGACAATTATAGCCATTTCAACAGGAACGGTTGTCACGTTTTAAGAGTGACAACCGCCATTTTCGCACATTGCTCTCACCGTCTTCGAGGATCGACTTGTCCTCCAACCAGAAGGTCAGCTTCATGATGACCGGGTCTTCTCGGACAGGATCTCGCCGCCACATCCGCGCGGTTCAGGCATGGCCCTCTTCCTTCGCTTCGGCGACATCCTCGGCCAGCAGACCCTGCTCGGCCAGCGCGGCCAGGACTTTGGCTCCCGCCCCCGGCTTGACGACGACCGCCGCCGGGCCGAGCGCTTCGCCCAGGAAACGTCCGGCCTTCGACTTGCGCAATTCCTCCAGGACTTCCGGACGGCTGAGGCGCAACACAGTCAGGGTCTCGACCCGGGCCTCGGTGCCCCGGGCCTCCCAGCGCTTGAGCGCCTTGACAAAAGCCGGCGGCAGGTCAGCGGAAGCGTTCTTCGCCAGCAGGGTCAGCAACTGGCTGACCTTCAGCCCCTGCGCATTTGCCCTCTGGAGGGATTGGGTCGTCACCCGGTAGCGGTACTCGTCGGGTCTCTGGTCCTCCCAGGCACAGAAGCGGGCGATCAGGTAACGGGTGGCGCGCGACACCAGGCGCGGCACGCTGATCCGCCCATTGGAAGCGACGGTCAACTTCCCCGTCTCGAGGGTGGGCTTGGGCCCCGGGTTGATCAAGAAGGCGGTCGGCTCCCCGCCGGGCCCGGCACAGGCCAGGTCAACCAGCCCGAGCCAGAACAACGGGCCTCCGATCAGGAACCGCACCAGGGCCCCGTCGACCTCGTCCCAGGCATCGAAGCCGCGCAGGTAGGTCCCATCCGAGGTGCGCCGGATGAACCACGAATCGTAGTCTCCGGCCGGACGCTGGAAGTCGGGGTGCTTTTCCCTGACAGCACGCACGAAGGCCGGCAGCGACCACCACTTCGCCACGGGAACAGCGGCCAGCAGGTCGAGCACGAATTCGCGCGTCCCCAGCGGCTGGTTGCTCCATTCCCCTTCGCAAATCAGGCCGGGCAGCAGGCGCAGTTCATTAAAGGTCTCGCTGGCCCGCCAGGCCTCGGCCAGCATGGCCAGGGCCTGCGGCCGGGACCCTTCGAGGAAATTCTTGACCTCTGCCGGCCGGGGAGTCTCGCCAGCCAGGATCCCGGCCACCCGCAGGAATGCCGCCACCACACCAGCCGGGATGGTCGTTGCAGGTGGTTCCAGACCCATGCGCAGCGCGGCCAGGATCGTGGTGGCGTCGTCGAGCAGCCGGCCGTCGGCCGGCACGGGGTTCTCACGCTCGCGCGGCGAAGCCGGGCGGCCGAGCGGCTCAGCGTCCTTTCTGGATACAAAGGGCCCGGGCGTCTCGCCGCCATTTTCCTTTTCGCCTCTTCTTGTGCCTGTCCCCGCAGTCTGAAGGGCGCAGCCTGCCTGGTTCAGGAGGGGCAGCAGGTCCTTCGGCACGTAGGCGAACTCCTGGGCCCCGGAGGAAGTGTCGAAGAAAGCCCGCCCCAGCAGGGCGCGGTAAAAGAGCACCTCGGCGGCCGAGACCGGGTTGCGGTAGATCTTCTCCCGATCGCGCCGCCCGGGGCCGGCCAGGCGCAGGTCGCCAAAACGGCGGGTAAAGGACGCCCAGGGCATGCGGCCCTCGGACTCGATCAGGGCCGCCAGGGCAGTGCGGGCCTCGGCGGAGAGCGTCTCGCAGATTTCGGCGACCAGCGCAGGGTCCAGGAGGGCGGCGGATAGTTCTCCTACGGCCGTCTCCGGGCGCGAGGCCGACAGATCCACCCCCCACAGCCGGGCAACGATGCGCAGGTGGCCGATGTCGCGATCCTGCAGGCTTTTTTCGAGATCGGGCATGGCGTTGCTCTCATCCAGGATGCATGCCAGGGTCGGGAAGGGTCCGAACGACAGGTTGCAGGAAACGTCGGGCCCGGCCAGCCCCAGGCAGTGTGGGAACCTTCACGGGGCTGAATCAAAAAAGGAACGAGTCACCTGTATTGTACTCGTTTCGCGAGAGGCTTCGCAAACCTTCAACCAGATCAGCCGCGCACCACCAGGAGCGCACCCGGGAGGACCTCGATCGACAGGCTGCGCAGATCGCTGCCAAAACCGGTGAAGATCTCCCCGTCGGCGTGGATGTACAGGGCCCGGTCCGAGGTCAGGCGCAGGTGGCGCAGGGTGCCCATCTTGACCTGCTTGAAGCGGCCGTGGGTGCCGTTCATCACCTCCGGCACCAGGCGGAACATCATCGGGCGCGAGACCTTCTGGATGGTGGCGTAGTGGAGCAGGCCGTCGTCATTGACGGCCTGCGGCGCCACCAGGAAGCCGCCGCCCTCACGCTTGCCGTTGCAGACCGTCAGCATCAGGGTCGGCAGGTCCCAGGTCTCCTGGTCGGTCTCGACGTGCAGGTTCATGGGATGGAAATTCAGAAGGATGGTCTGGATGACGGCCGTCAGGTACATCAAGAATCCGCGCAGCAGGGGCAGCTTGTGCGACCGGATGGTAACGACAGCATCGAAGCCGATGCCGAGGGTGTTGTCGAAGTATTCGCGACGCCCGGACTGGTCGGTCAGCAGGCCAAGGTCGATCGGCAGCGGGTCGGTGTGCAGGGCGTGGACGAGGGCCGCGTTCGCCTCGAGCGGGATGCCGATGGCGTGGGCGAAGTCGTTGCCCGAGCCGATCGGCACGACCCCCAGGACCGGACGTTTTGCCGCCGGGACCTGCATCAGGCCATTGACCACCTCGTGGACGGTCCCGTCGCCGCCCAGAGCGATGACCATGTCATACCCCTGCTCGCCCGCCAGGCGGGCCAGTTCGACGGCGTGGGTCGGATAGACTGTGCCGCTCCAGTCCGCCTGGCCATAGTCAGCGATGATCGGACGCAGGTCATTGGCGACCCGCCAGGCCTGGCCCATATCGGCCACCGGGTTGAAGATCAGTTTGACTTTACGAGCCATCGCGTCACCTCACATTGTTGGAATGATTTCACATGTATTAACGCCGCAGGAGGGGAATGGTGATGGAAAATTCCGGGTTTCCTAAAAAAAAGACCGGCCGGATGGCCGATCTTCTTCACTTTGTCGTGCTCTTCTTCCCCCGTTGACCCGCCACCAGGAAACGATCGCGGCCGGCATTCTTCGCCCGGTAGAGGGCTTCGTCAGCGGCGCGCAGCAGGCGGGTGGCCGATTCCCCGTCCTTCGGATACAAGGCGATCCCACCCGAAAGGCCCATCGTGGTCTTGGCTGCCCCGGGCAGCTTGATGGCCAGCTGGGACATGAACTTCTTGATCTTCCCGGCTACGAACTGGGCCTGCTGCAGGTTGGTGCCCATCAGGATCAGGGTCAACTCATCACCCCCATAGCGGGCCAGGAAATCAGTCGAGCGGACCGTACTCTGGAGCCCGGCGGCCACCTGCCGCAGGACGTCATCGCCCACCTCGTGGCCGTGGGTATCGTTGATCTTCTTGAAGCCGTCCAGGTCCATCATCACCACCGCAAACGACGAGCCGCTGCGATTGGCGTGGGCGATTTCCTGTTCCAGGCGCTCATCCAGGGCCCGGCGGTTAGGCAGGCCGGTCAGGCCGTCGATGCGGGCCAGGCGGCTGACGGCCTCGTGCAAGCGCGCATTGACAATGGCAATCGCCGCCTGGTCAGCCAGCAGGGTCAGCAGGCGGATGTCAGCCGGCGGGAACGTCCCCTTGTTGTTGCGGACCAGATTCATCACCCCGACCACGCGCGTCCCCATCATCAGCGGAATGCCCACGATCGAGCCCTCCCACCTGCCCTTCTTTTCGGCGAAGAGTGGGTGCTCGGTCATGTCTTCCACGATGATCATCCGTTTTTCTCTGGCCACCGTAGAGGTCAGCCCTCCGGGGCGCGGCTCGGAGAACATCTCGCGCTTGCCACTCGTGTCGAGGGCCGCGCCGAAGGTCAGTCTTCCGTCCTGGTACATAAAGATATGGGCATTCTGGGCGTGGCGGACCAGTTTGAGGGCCTCCTCCACCACCCCCTCGAAGATCACCGACAGGTCGAGGCTGGAGGTCAGGTTGTACGAGATGCGCTTGAGGGCGTCCAGTTCAGCGGCCTGCTGGCGGATGGGAGCCAGCAGATTGGTATCGTCAAGCATGGCCTCGACCAGGCGGTCATAGAGTTTGGAGCGATCCTGGACGCAGTTCGAATCGCCGATCGTGCCGACCACCAGGGAGAAGAGTTCAAGCAGGCAGCGTTTCTCGGCGCTGGAGAGCTCGCTTTTATCCAGCCGGTCGAGCACCACGTGAGGAACTGTCGCCTTGATCTGTACCATGTTAATAGTATACCTTTACTTTTATTATAAGAACAATCTCGATTTCGGGACCTTTCGATACTCTTACAAAGACTGGACAAATCTGTCAACTACCGGCGCCGGGTTCTGCGCCTGAGGGTATAATCCAGGCAACAAAACCGGAGGTGGACAGCATGTCTAAATCAACGTACCCGCTGCCTTCACGCGGCACGCCGCTCGCGCCGCGCCGCAAGGCCATCCTGGTGGGCGCTTCGAGCGGCATCGGCGCCGCCCTGGCCCACAAGTTGACCCGCCAGGGCTATACGGTGGCCCTGCTGGCCCGGCGGGCCGACCTGCTGCAGGCCCTGGCCGACGAAATCAACCACCAGCACAACGAACAGCGCGCCCGGATCTACGTCCATGACGTCCTGGACCACCAGGCAGTTCCCACCCTGCTCAACCGCATCCTGACCGACCTGGGCGGCCTGGACCTGGTGATCTACAACGCGGGGGTCAATCTCCCGCCCGAGAAGGGCAGCACCAACGTCGAAACCGACTGCCAGATGGCGGCCGTAAACTACCAGGGCGCCCTGGCCTGGCTCAACCCGGTTGCGACCCTGTTCGAAAGCCTGGGGGCCGGGCAGATCGTCGGCATCTCGTCGGTGGCTGGCGACCGCGGCCGGGCGGGCAACCCGGGGTATACGTCTTCCAAGGCCGCCCTGAGCTGCTACCTGGAGGCCCTGCGCAACCGCTTGAGCAGCGCAGGGGTCCACGTGCTGACCGTCAAGCCGGGCTTCGTCGATACCGAGATGCTCAAAGCCGCCAAGCGGGCCTTCTGGGTCATCCCACCCGAAAAGGCCGCCGGCGATATCTACAAAGCCATCCAGCGCCGCAAGCAGACCATCTACACCTCGGCCCGCTGGGGGCTGGTCATGCTGATTCTGCGCCACATCCCGTCCTTCGTCTTCCGCCGCCTGAAATTCCTGGCCTGAGCACATCCAACCATGAAACCATCCATCTACAATACACTGACCCGTCTGGAAAACTATGGCCACTCGCACCACGCGCCTTCATTCCTGTTCCAGCCGCAGAACGTGGCCGAGATCGAAAAGGCCTTCGAGACTGCCCGAAAACAGGGCCTGACCATCACCCTGCGCGGGGCCGGCAAGAGCTACAATGATGCCGCCCTGAACGGCGGGGGCATCGTCCTCGATCTACAAGGGATGAACCGCATCCTGGAGTGGGACCCCGCAAGCGGCTTGATCAAGGTCGAGCCTGGCGTGACCATCCACCAGCTGTGGCAGCACGTCCTGCCCGACGGCTGGTGGCCGCCGGTCGTCTCCGGAACGATGACCACCACCCTGGGCGGCTGCCTGGGGATGAACATCCATGGCAAGAACAACTTTCGCATGGGCACGATCGGCGAGCATGTGATCGAGTTCACCGTCCTGCTGCCGACCGGGCTGGAGATCGTCTGCGGCCCGAAGAAGAATGGCGACCTGTTCCGGGCGATGATCGGCGGGCTGGGCATGCTGGGCGTCTTCACCACGATCACCCTGCAGATGAAGCGCACGCACTCCGGCCTGCTCACAGTGCGCGCCTGGAACGTCCCCCACCTGCGTTCCCACCTGGACGAGATCGAGACCGGCGCATCCGAGCACGACTACTTCGTCGGCTGGCTGGACGCCACCGCCCGCGGCCGGGGCCTGGGGCGTGGCCAGTTGCATGCGGCTGATTACCTGCATGAAGGTGACGATCCCGCCGCCGCCCGGACCCTGCAGATCGACTATCAGACCCTGCCATCGACCTTCTTCGGGTTGATGCCCAAGTCGCTCTTACACTACTTCATGGCGCCTTTCATGAACAACCTCGGCACATGGGGGGTCAACACCGCCAAGTACTACATGGGCAGCCGGGCCAAGACCTACCGCCAGGCGCACGCGGCCTTTCACTTCCTGCTCGATTACATCCCCGACTGGGAGTTGGCCTACGGCCGGAGCGGGCTGATCCAGTACCAGTCCTTCCTGCCGCGCGCCACCGCCCTGGAGGCCTGGACCGAGATGCTGGCCCTCTCCCAGCGCCGCGGCCTGCCCTCTTACCTGGGCGTGACCAAGCGCCACCGCCCTGACAAGTTCCTGCTGACCCATGCCGTGGACGGTTTCTCGCTGGCCCTCGACTTCAAGGTCACCGGGCGCAACCGCACCCGCCTGGCCGGGCTGCTGCAGGACTTCGACCGCATCGTCGTCGACGCCGGCGGGCGCTTCTACTTTGCCAAGAACAGCGAGACGACCGCTGCCACCGCCCGGCTCTTCCTGGGCCAGGACGTGGTGACCAGGTTCAAGGCCCTCAAGAGACGCTGCGATCCCAAGAATCTGCTCGAGTCGGACCTCTACCGGCGGGTGTTTGGGGAATAAGGTTTCCTCGACAGGCCATTTCAAGAGAGCTCCCGCGCACCCGAGGATCAACCACCCAATTTAAAGGAGTACTTTAGTCAATTTGACATTTCTCCGGAATCTCTGTACACTAGTATCAGATTCTCGAAAGGACTCATCTCAGGAGGAAATATGGCTGAATTCCAACTCGTCATGCGCTCGGGACCCAACGCCGGCAAGACTTATCCACTGGACCAGCCCGAGGTCACGATCGGCCGCGACACGACCAACACCATCCCGATCAACGACGCCGAAATCTCGCGCAAGCACGCCCGGCTGATCCTCAAGGGGAACGAATACATCATCGAAGATTTCGGCTCGACCAACGGGACCTTCGTCTCCGGGCAGCGCATCACCGCGCCACGCACCCTGCGGGCCGGCGAATTGATCTCCTTCGGCGAGAACATCGTCGTGGCCTACGAGGCCACCGCCGACCCGAACGCCACGATGATCTCGGCCAAGGCGCCCCGCAACGTGACCGCCCAGCCTGCCCCGGCTCCTGCTCCGGCCCCCAGGCCGGTCTATTCAGGCCAGGTTCCCGCCGGCCCGCCGCCCGAAATGGCCGACCCGGCGAAAAAGACCTCCAACCGGACGATCATGATCATCGTCGCGGCGGTGGTCCTGGTGTGTGTCTGCCTGGTCAGCGCCATCCTGTGGTTCGCCCCCGAATCGTTCTATTGCGCCACGGTGCCGTTCCTGTTCCCCGGCGCCTGCCCGTAATCCAAAACCGGTCCGCGACAGGGTCCCGCAGGTTTTGAACCTGCGGGACATTTTTGCATCAGGTCAGGAGAGACAGCAGCCGGTTCACCCAGCCGAGGACTTGTTCAACCCGGGCATGATCCCCATCCAGCAGGGCTGCGTGGGCTTCGCGCAGCAGCGACTCGAGCAGGTAATTGCGCCAGCCGGTCGGGCGGCGCAGGTAGTCGGCGACGATGCCGCGGTCGCGCATCGTCCGGCCGTCGGGCAGCCAGGCAGTCAGGAAATAGGCCGAAGGGTCAAGCCGGCTCTGGTAGCGGCGCAGTGTATCGTAGAGCGCGACCGTCAGGCGCAGGTCGTCCCGATCGGCCGGGGTGACCGGCTCACGGTCCAGGTAGAGGCGGAAATCCGCCTCCAGCCCGGCCAGGGTCAGGTCGAAATGTGCCTGCAGCGCCCGGTCAAGGGTCACGGCAATGCTCTCGCCGTCCGGTGGGGGGATGGTCCGATAAAAAACGTTGTAGGCATCCCAACCGTAGGTCTCGACCAGGTAGCCAACCAGCGCCCCGGCCTCGAGGTAGCCGATCTCGTGCTGCTGGTGATAGAAATCCTCGGCGAGAAGATCCAGCGGGATGTACCAGCCCAGTTCGAGCATCGCCCCGGCCCGCGGGCCGAGCGACTCGGGCTTGTAGTGCCCGCCGGTGACATAGACCGCCAGCCCCTCGACCAGCATCGCCGGGCGGTAGGCTCCACCCAGGCGGTAGTCCACCACGTGGACCATCTCGTGGTGGATGACACTCTCAACCGTCCCGCCAGCGTAGTGTTGATCCAGGTAGGAGATGTAGATCCCGTCGGTGGCGAAGCCGCCGTGTCCAAGGGTGCGCGGCAGGAAGACGACCATGATGCTCTCTTCAAGCGGCGCCTGCATGCGGGTCTCGACCGAGACGGCCTGGGCGTCGACCATCGCCATCAGGATCTCGAGATCGCGTTCGGCATCCGTGCCGGTGATGTAGTGGATCGTGCAGCAGTCCGTGGTGGTGTAGTCCCAGTGGGCCTCCGGCTCGGGCGGCGGGACGGTGCTGACCGGGCGCAGGCTGAAGTCCTGCTCCCAGGCGGTACCGCCCGACAGGCTGAAGCGCAGGGTGTAGCTCCCCGGAGCCAGCCCGGATGTGTCCCAGACCCACCACAAGGAGGCCTGCATCCGCCCGCCGACCCCGTAGGGGCCGAAGCCCGCCTCCCCGAGCAGCCGGTCGTCAAAGCGCACCTGGACGGTCTGGCCGTCGACCGCCTCTTCTGGGATCAGGACCTCGAAACTGACCAGGTCGCTGACGTACAGCGGCCCATCGGGGTGGGGAATGACCTCATGGGCGGGTGGATCCCGGTCGAGGGCCCCGCCAGAGGGCGCGACAGCCAGCAGGATACACAGCACAGGCAAGAGCATACGGCGCATGCCTGCATTATAAACGGTGATGCAGGATGGTTGCATAATCCGCCCCTTGCAGATAGAATCAACGCAAAATGACAGAATCCGCCCCTCCCCAATCGCCGCGCTGGAGCGCAATCACCAAGCTGGTCATCTCCCTGACGGTCGTGGTCATCCTCGGCGCCCTTCTGCTGCGCTTCAAGGGCCTGATCGCCCCGATCCTGATGGCCTTCGTGATCGCCTACCTGCTGCACCCGCTGGTCAACTTTCTGGCCACCCGGGCCCGATTGTCCTGGAAGCTGAGCGTCAACCTGGTCTACCTGGCCATCCTGCTGCTGCTGGGCGGCCTGCTGACCCTGAGCGGGGTCGGCATCGTCACCCAGGTTCAGAACCTGATCCGCTTCATCCGGAACAACATCGACGCGATCCCAACCTTCTTCGAAACCATCGCCAGCGAGGTCTACTCCTTCGGGCCGTTGACGATCGACATGTCGGAGATCATCTCGGAGAACGATTGGGGACCGATTGGCGATCAGGTCCTGAGCTACGTCGATCCGGCCCTGGGCCAACTGGGCGGCCTGGTGGCGACGATTGCCGGCGGCGCGGCCTCGGTCTTCGGCTGGACCGTATTCATCTTCATCGTCTCCTATTTCTTCCTGTTCGAGAGCGGTGGGCTGCGCGAGCGCATCATCCAGATCGAGATCCCGGTCTATGCCCAGGACCTGCGCCGGATGAGCCGCGAGCTGAGCCAGATCTGGAATGCCTTCCTGCGCGGCCAGATCATCATCTTCTTCCTGACCTCCGCCGTCTACGCCGCTGTGCTGAGTGCCCTGGGGGTGCGCTTCGCGGTGGTGCTGGCCTTGATCACCGGCTTCGCCAACTTCCTGCCCTATGTCGGCCCGGCGATCAACTGGGTGGTGCTCGGCCTGGTGACCTACCTTCAACCGGCCAACATCTTCGGCCTGACGCCGTTCGGCTTCACCCTGGTAGTGATCATCACGGCAATTGTCATCGATCAGATCTTCAACAACCTGATCATTCCGCGCATCCTGGCCACGGCCCTGCGGGTCCACCCGGCCTTCGTCCTGATTGCCGCCCTGCTGGCCGCCAACCTGTTCGGGGTCATCGGCGTGATCCTGGCCGCCCCCCTGCTGGCCACGCTGCAGCTGCTCGGCCAGTACATCACCCGCAAGATGCTCGACCGTGACCCCTGGCCGGAAGAGGAGCAGGCACCGCCGCCCCCGCCCGGGAGCCGCGTCTTCGAGCGGGTGCGCGCCTGGTGGCAGGCCCGCGCAGGGAAGCGCGGCGCTTCCCGCAGGAAGGGCCCGAGGCAGAAACCGCCCGCCAACGAGCCAAAAGGAAAAAACGGCCCCCGAAAGCAAAAACCGGCCGCCTGAAGGACCGGTTTGCGTTCGTTCTACCCAGTTTTCCTTTTTCCCCCTGACACTGCAGTGGATCGGTGGGGGGTTTTCCAGAGTGCTGGTTCTCATGTTCCGCCCACCCGGTCATCCGGATGCTACCGGTTGCCTGCTACCTGACCGCTGCCGGACCGGCCTTCCACCGCTGCGCAGAGGATGATCTTCCAGGACCCACAAGCCGGTGTCGTGCAGCACTGCTCTTGCGGTTTGCAGCTGCTGAGAACCCCAAGCCTTCACATTTTCAAAACAGCCCGTGCTTTCCCGCAATCTTCTTGCTTCAGGTAGAGAATGACACCATATCCGGCGTGGATATCTGCAATTCCACATGCCTCATCAACTTGAATCCCTGCCTGAGATAATTTTTCGTATATTTCGGCCAGGGCTCCCGCTTCTTCATCCCCCTTGATCAATAAAGCAGAGGAAGGGCCATCTAATTCCAATCCCGACTTTTTCGCCCCGTCCACCATCTTTGAGCTGTCTTTCGCAAAGAGAGTGAATTGTGTCCGATCAGGCGCCACAGGGATTGCCTTGAAAGCATGGAAGTCAACCCCAGCCCCAGCTACTGTAGAAAGCAATTTGGATGCACTGGTGATTTGACCATCAACCGTTGTGGTGTAGTATTCAACTTGCAGAATATCCAGAGCCATAGGTTCTCCTCTTTATAGTTGATTGGACTTTGGACTAAACTTTATAAAAGATAGGAACTGCATCAAACTGAGAGCATGAACAGGGATGAACATGCCACTCACCTGAAGCAGTTCCGGAAACAAGTTCACCAGAACTGTAACAAACGAGCCGTTGCAATCATGGACTTGCTGGATGCCTTAAGCAGCAACAGCCAGGCGCGGTCTGTGGTAGAGCTCAGTCTGGAGACTTGTTTTCGGCGGGAGCATACCTCGGTATTCAAGGCAATCGCTGCCTATCATCCAGAATGGATGTGCCAGAGCCTGGCTCAATTGGCGGCTGCATCCCTGCTTGAGCCAAGGCTTCATTCCTGCCGCGATCGTAGACTTTCAGTATCCTCTCTTGGATCGATCTGACTGGAACGCAGACGATGAAGATAATCAGCTGTTACTGTCAAAACTTTCAGTATCCTCTCTCGGATCGGTCTGACTGGAACCAACGCGACTGGTATGTTCACCGGCGGCTCAAAAAACTTTCAGTATCCTCTCTCGGATCGGTCTGACTGGAACTGGGAGAGATCGTGTCAGACCCGCGTGCAGCCTGGGCTTTCAGTATCCTCT
>JAFGSI010000080.1 GCA_016934715.1 Anaerolineales bacterium | reverse complement strand
CTTTGACGAATTATGCGCCACCCAAACCGGATACGAAGCCCTGGACGAGCGAATTGCCAAGACCAGGGCGAAGAAGCAATCCCTATTGCTGATGTTGGAGTACCCAGAACTGCCTTTGCACAATAACGCATCAGAATTGGGGGTCAGACGTAGGGTGCGAAAACGGGATGTCAGTTTCGGCCCGCGTACTGAAGCAGGCAGACGCGCCTGGGATACCTTCATGACGCTGGCCGAGACCACCAGAAAATTGGGCGTCAGTTTTTACGCCTATTTATATGACCGGATTACCGGAGCTAAGGCGATTCCGCCATTGGCAGATTTGATCACACAGGCGGCTGGCAATTTTGCGTTGCTTGCTCCAACCTGGTGAGAAGATACTTCTTCCGGGGTTTGTACCCTATCTGTATCCACCTGGGCCAATGCTGGCGGCGTCCATGAAGCCGTCGGTTCATAGTCCTGGGAATCTGCTCCGTCAGGAACGACTGCTCCAACCCCGCCATCACCTGTCCCAAGAGATGACTCGGTTGTTGCAGTCGCAGTTATGGTTGCTTGCTCAGTCCCCTGGGGACCAGCGCAGGAGGCCAGGAGCAAGGCAGCGATGAGAATGAAGATCGATGAGCGGGGCATGAAAATTCCTCCCTGGAACGACTTGCCTATGTCTATAACTGGCGGACCCTGATTTTCACATTCTCCCCTGCCCGCTCCGCTACCAGGATGAACGGCGGGGCAACGTCCGCCGCGCCGCCCCGGATCGTTTCCAGAGTCTGGATGGTGAAATCCGCCCGAATGTGGCCCGGACGCAAGTAGACGATGCCGGTGAACGGCTGGAGATTCAAAACCACCAGTCCGCCGAAGTCGCTGTCGTGGGTAAGCACCACCCGCCCGGCTTCCCGTGCAATGTGGAGCACATCGGCGTCCGGCAGGCCAAAACGCCCCTGCTCGGCAAGTGAAAAGACGTCGCATCCCTGTTCCCTCAGGAATGCGACGACGCCGGGATGGATGTTTTCATCCGCCAGCAGCGGAAAATCCAGCGCGTTCACGTCCTGACCTTCACATCCAGCAGGACTTCGTTCTTGACGGCCCGGGCGGCATATTTCAGGGCCTCTGCAAGCGCCTTTTCGGTCACCTGCGGGTAGGTCTTGAGGACCTCTTCCCGCGTTGCGCCGCTGGCGATCAATTCAAGGATGAACTCCACGCTCAGGCGTGTGCCGCGAATGTGCGGTTTGCCGCCAAGCACGTCTGGGTCGAAATCGATGTGTGGGAACATTTCTGCATCTCCTACTGGTTACCCCTGACATTATACTGCGATTTCCCGGCCACCCAATCATTGATACAAAATTGGCTCGATGCGCATGTTCTCCTCGCCGACGGCGGCCTTGAGCTTGTCGAGCAGCTCGGCGCACAGGCGGGTGGTGTCGTTGGGGAAGTCGATCAGGTGGCCGCGGCCTTCCTCGAAAATCTGGAACTGGAAGCGGTCGCTCAGGTGCTGAATTTGTGCTTGCAGAGCAAACATTTGCCGCTGGCGAGGCTGCAGCCGCTTTTCCAGCACCAGGATCTGCTGTGCTCGCCGTTCGAGCATCCTGACGCGTTGCCGGGCCTTGGCCAGTGCACTGTAAGACCGCTCTCGTCGTTGGCGTTCCCGGTACTCCGTTTCGTACTGGACTAACACCTGGCGGGTTTCTGGCAACTCCTGCTGGGCTTTGACCAGACGGGCCTGAGCTTCTTCCAGGATAGCCCGGCCTCTCAACGCTTTTTCCTGGCATTTCTGGCGCTCGTATTCCAGCATGCGGATGCGATGGCCCAACAAATCTGTTCGCCGCCATGGGCGCAAGCCGGTCTTTGCTTCAGCGGCTCGCACCATTGCTTCAGCTTGTGTGCAGGAATCCGTGTCGCCAGGGGTGCTGCTCCACCGAAAGCCAGAAACGACCGTAGCTGGGGCTGTGCATGCTCACCATGACTGCCTGGTAGCCAAAGCCGCAGCCCGTCTCCCTTGTGCCCGTAGGCTACTCCCGGGTAGGTGGTGCTGGTGTTGGAGACAGGCCTGTCGGTCAGATCGCCGTCGTAACTCAGGCGGCCAGAACTCTGCAGTCGGCCCAACCTGGCTGACCCCAGGCCCTGGCCACCGCCAGATCCTGGTCTAGCGGATGGGCTGAGCGGCTGATATCCTGCATATGCTCCAACCCCGCCAGCATCGACACCAGCAATTTCAGCACTTTGGTCTGCGGACTGTGCTGCACGGTTTTCTGGTGCAACTTCGCCGCCTGCAAAGGGCTGGGCAGCCCGATGCAGTGCGCAAACTAGCCCCAGATGACCAACATGGCGTGATGGGTCATTTTTTCAGGGTCGTTTTGGCTCATGGCGGTTCTCCCGTTCTCGCCATGAGCATACCCGATCAAGGTTCAGTTGTAAAAGTGCAGGTTTTTTGCCGTTTAAAGCGATTCGCTTGCTGATTGCACAAAAGTTACGCGTATCATCTCAATAAATCGGGGGGAGCGTGGAAGAGATTGAACGCTTCCCGGATTGGAGATAAACGGGTAAACTAACGCCGCCATGGTAGAGGATTTCGATCTGAATGCGATCCAAGAGGAAAACGCTCGAGAATTGATCAAGCGGCTGTTGAACTTGATCGAGACATTGAGCGCGAACCTGTGGGATTCCCGGATGGAGACACAACGGTATCGGGATGAGGTTAACCGTTTGAAGGGGGAGCAGGGCAAGCCGAAGATCAAGGGGAACAAACCGAAACCGCCGACAAGCATTCATTCGTCGGAGAAGGAACGACACAAACGCAAACGGCATGTGAAGAGCAGCAAGAAGGCTGAGATACAGATCGACCGGGAAGAGATGGTGGATGTGGATCGCGGGGAACTGCCCGCGGATGCGGAATACAAAGGCAGTGAAGATGTGGTGGTGCAGGATCTGGTAGTACGAACGGACAATGTGTGTTTTCACAAGCAGAAGTACTATTCTGCTTTGATGAAGACGACCCATCTGGCGAAGTTGCCGAAGGGGTACGAAGGGCAGTATGGTCCTGGGATCAAGACCCCGATCGTGACGCTGTACTTTGGGATGGGGACGAGTGAGCCGAAGATTCTGGAGTTCTTCGAGAATATGAGCGTGCAGATCTCGGCGGGGGAATTGTCCAATATGCCGATCAAAGACCAGGCTGCTTTTCATGCGGAGAGTGATGCGGTTTACGATGCGGGGTTGCACAGCAGTCCCTATCAACAAACTGATGATACGAAAACCCGGGTGAATGGGCAGAATCAACACTGCCACGTGGTGTGCAACCCGGTCTACACTTCCTACCATACCCGTCCCAGGAAAGACCGCTTGACCGTTCTGGATGTGCTGCGCCAGGGAAGGAAGCGTGTTTTCCGGCTGAACGGAGAGGCGCTTGGATACCTGGAGAAGGTGGCGTTGTCGAAAGCCGCCCGGGAGAACTTGCCAGTTTGGTGCAGCGAACAAGATCTGGATGAAGTCGCCTTTTTGGGTAGACTGGATAGTGCTTTGCCTGCCTTGAATACCTCGACAATGTTGCATTCGAACGTGTGTTCTAAAAACGACTCCATTTTGAGGTTTTCATGCCCAGAAAACGAGTGTACGTTAGCCGATCTTTGCATCTGAAACAGGCTTTGAGGCGGCAAAACCAGATCGCATTTTCTAATCTACCATTGTCGAGGTAATTACCCTGTGCACAGGCTGCGTCCCGTTCTGTCGAACACGCTCGTACTCACGGTTGTGCTGGCCCTGATTCTGGCACCGCCGATGTGGTCCGGTTCCCGTGACCTGCGGTCCGCGCGAGGGTTCGAGGCCGACGGTCGCCCTGCCGAGGCCGCTGCGGCCTATGCTTCGGCGGCCAGGCATCTCCCCTGGCACCCCGATCTGTGGGAACTGGCGGCCGCCCTGGCGCTCCAGGGGGGCGATCGGCCACTCGCCCAGGATGCCTGTACCCGGGTGCTTGGGCGCAACTTCCCTTCGCCGCAGGGATTGGTGACCTGTGGCCGGGTCGTCTGGCAGGGTGGGGATTTGCTCCTGGCCCAGGAGCTCTGGGTTCGGGCGCTGCCCGATCCCGGGGCCTACATTCCCCTGGCCCAGGCTGCCCGCCAGCAGGGCGATACCGCTGCTGCGCTGGCCTACTGGCGGCTGTACCTGGCGGAGGTTCCGGACGACCCGGCCGCTCGTTATGAACTTGGCCTGCTGCTGGCTGCCACGGAGCCCCGGGCAGCTCTGCCCGAGTTGATGCTCGCCGCCCGCCTGGACCCGCAGCTGGATCCTGCCGTTCAGGCCCTGCGCTCCGGCCTCAATACCGGCCTGGCGGCTGACAACCCGGCCTACCTGTTCGTCATGGCGGGGCGCGCCCTTTCGGCGGTTGGGGCCCATGATCTGGCCCTGCTTGCCTTCCGGCGTGCCACCGACCTGAATCCGGCTTACGCCGATGCCTGGGCCCTGCTGGCCGAAGCCCGCCAGCAGGGCGGGCTGGACGGCACGCCCCAGATCACGATCGCCCTGCAGCTCGACCCCGACTCGCTCCTGGTCCAGGCTCTGGCAGGACTCTATTGGCAGCGCCAGGGTCAGCCCGGACAGGCCCTGGCTGCCTTCGAACGGGTGGCCGGCTCCGAACCGGGGAACCCGGTCTGGCAGGAGGCCCTGGGCAATGCCTATGATGCCACCGGTGACCTGCCGCGCGCCTACCAGGCCTACCGCAGCGCCGTCGACCTGGCCCCTGAAGAGGCTGGTTTCTGGCGCTCGCTGGCCCTGTTCTGCCTGCGCAACGGGATCTACATCCAGGAGGTTGGGCTCGAGGCGGCCTACGAACTGATGCTCCTGGCGCCCGATGACTGGCAGTCGTATGATATCGCCGGGCAGGTTTTCCTTGCCATCGGCGATTACGTTGGGGCTGAACCGGTCTTCCAACGCGCCGTCGAACTGGCCCCCGAGCAGCCCTCCCCCTACCTGCACCTGGGGATGGTCTACCTGCAGATGGGCAATCGGGTCGCGGCCCAGGCCTACCTGCTGGGGGCTGTCGAGCACGACCCCGAGGGCCCCTACGGCTGGCAGGCCGGGCACCTGCTGGAAGAGCATTTTCCGTAAAATTCAAATTTTTGTCTGTGTCCTGATAAAATGGTCATGTCCATGCGCTCATTCCTCGCCAGCATCCTTTGGATCGTCTTCCTGCTGACGGCCTGCCAGCCGGCCGCGGTCGAGGTCGTGCTGACGGCTGAACCTGGCGGAGTGTTGCTCAGTGATACCTTCACCGATCCGGCCGGCGGCTGGACCCGCGCCGCAAGCCCGGTCGGGGCGATGGACTATTTTTCCGGCTCGTTCCGGATCACGGTCGCGGCCTCTGATTATGACCTGTGGTCGCTCAGCGGGCACCTCTTCCGGGACGTGCAGGTCGCGGCCGATGCGGGCCGGCTGGGCGGCCCGCTCGAGAACCGCTTCGGGCTGGTCTGCCGTTACCGCGACCCGTCCAATTTCTACTTTTTTGTCATCTCCAGTGACGGCTATTACGCCGTCGGCAAGGTAAGTGCCGGGGCGCGCAGCCTGATCGGGCAGGAGATGATGCTCTACAGCCCGGCGATCATCACCGGGATCGCGCCCAACCACCTGCGCTTCGACTGCATCGGCACGGTCCTGATCGGCTATGTCAACGGCCAACCGATCGCCGTCGTCCAGGACGGCGATCACCCCGAGGGGGATGTCGGCCTGCTGGCCGGGACCTTCGATATGCCCGGCACCGACATCATCTTCGACAATCTACGCGTTACCAATCCGTAGGGACAGCCCTGCGGATCCAGCAGCCTATTTCTGATGAAAATCTTCCTCGACACGATTGGCTGCCGCCTGAATCAGGCTGAGATCGAGACCCTGGCCCGCCAGTTCCGGATGGCCGGGCACGAGATCGTCGCCTCGGCTGCCGGGGCCGACCTGGCGGTGGTCAACACCTGTACGGTGACGGGCCAGGCGGCGGCCGATTCGCGCGGCCGGATCCGCCAGGCGGCCCGCCTGGGCGCCGGGCGGATCGTCGCCACCGGCTGCTGGGCGACCCTTGAACCCGGGGCCGCTGCGGCCCTGCCCGGGGTGACTGCCGTGGTTGCCAACCTCCACAAGGAAAGCCTTGTCCCGGATTTATTCCGACTTCCGCCCGAGACCTTCGCCCGCGAGCCTCTGGCCCGCCGGCCGCTGCCCGGCCAGCGGGCCCGCACCCGGGCCTTCATCAAGGTCCAGGACGGCTGCGACAACGCCTGCACCTTCTGTATCACGACCGTGGCGCGCGGCGTCTCGCGTTCGATCCCCCTTGCTGCTGTTCTGGCTGATGTACAGGCTGCCCTGGACGGTGGGACCCAGGAGGTCGTCCTGACCGGTGTCCATCTGGGCACCTGGGGGCGGGACCTCGGTCCATCCCAGCGCCTGCCAGACCTGGTCTCCGCCCTGCTCGCCCGGACACCGGTCGCGCGCCTGCGCCTCTCGTCGCTCGAACCCTGGGATCTGGAGGCCGATTTCTTTGGTCTCTGGAAGGATGAACGCCTGTGTCCACACCTGCACCTGCCGCTGCAGTCCGGCAGTGCCGCGGTGCTGCGTCGCATGGGCCGCAAGACGACCCCCGCAGATTACGCCGGCCTGGTGGCCGCGGCCCGTACGGCGATCTCCGACGTGGCCATCACCACCGATGTGATCGCCGGGTTTCCAGGCGAGAGCGAGGCCGAATTCGCCGAGACGCTCGACCTTCTTGGCCGGCTGGATTTCGCCGGGGGGCACGTCTTTCCCTATTCCGCCCGTCCCGGGACCGCCGCGGCGCGCATGGGCGGGCAGGTTGCCCATCCCGTCCGCAGGCAGCGCAGCGCTGCACTGCGGGAGGCCTTCCGCCTTTCGGCGGCCGCCTATCGTCAGCGTTTCGTCGGCCGCAGCCTGCCTGTGTTGTGGGAGTCCGCCCGCCAGAGGGACGAGGGCGGCTGGCAGCTGGAGGGCCTGACCGGCAACTACCTGCGGGTCACAGCGTTTGCGTCGACGTCGAGGTGGAACATGTTGGACCGGGTTCGATTGGACGGCCTGGCTGAAACCTGCCTGTCAGGAACGATCCAATGAGTCAATCGGCGCAAATACGGCGGACGCGATCCAGCCAGCGCAGTTGGCGACAATTTCGTCGCGCCGCTGCCAGGAAAATGCTCCTCCTGGGCGGAATCTTCTCAATGCTTTTCATTGAGTGTTCCTTGAATGTTCCTTCTCGAATGGTTGATCGGTTTTTTTCCTGCATTTTCCCGACCGGGGGAATGATCGGTGCGACGGTGATCGCGGGAAGGGCTTTTTCGCTTTCGAGAGTCGCCCGTGATCGATGGATGACGTTTGTTCGCCTGCTGGCCTTGTTTTGCTTTGGGGTTTTCAACCATCGGGCCAGTGAGTCGGGTTGGTCGATGCTCGCTGTTGTGATGTTCACCGTGGCGTTTGTCTCGATCCGGCTGGCAGGCGACCTCGTTCCAACTTTCATTCTCCTGTTTCCAGCCGGGATAGCTACCGCCAGCCTCCTGAAACCCATGCACCGAATGGAGAAACGGAAGGCGGACCGCGCACAACCTGGTCTGCGGATTGAGGCCTTAGATCACCTTCGGAAGGTGATGATTGCAAATTTCGCACTGTCTGCTGTTTTTGTACAATAAGGTATATTCACCAAAAGAGGAGACGCTATGACCGCTCAATTGATCGATGGAAAAACGATTGCCCAACAGGTGCGCGAGGAGGTCGCCGCAGATGTCGCCAGGCGCCTGGCGTCCGGCAAGGCCAGGCCAGGCCTGGCAACCGTCCTGGTCGGGGACCGGGTCGATTCGGCCACCTACGTGGCCTCCAAGCAGAATGCCTGCGCCGAACTGGGGATGGAATCCTTCCACAACCAGCTGCCGGGCGACACCAGCCAGGAGGAGGTCGAAGCGCTGGTCCGGAATCTGAACGCCGACCCGAAAGTGAACGGTATCCTGGTCCAGCTGCCGCTGCCCTCCCATCTGGACGAGGAACGTGTCCTGCAGCTGATCAACATTGAAAAGGACGTCGACGGTTTCTCGCCGCTCAACATCGGCCGCCTGGCCCAGAAGGGTCGTGAACCGCTCTTCGTTCCCTGCACGCCTTTTGGCTGCATCTACCTGCTCGAGAAGGCCGGGGTCACGATCGAGGGAGCCAATGCGGTCGTGCTGGGCCGTTCAAACATCGTCGGCATGCCGGCGGCCTTGCTGCTGATCGGTAAGAATGCCACCGTGACCGTCTGCCACTCACGCACGCGCGACCTGCCGGCCGTTGTGCGCCAGGCCGACATCCTCATCGCTGCGATCGGGAAGATGGAATTCGTGCGTGGCGACTGGATCAAACCTGGCGCGGCGGTGATCGACGTGGGCATCAATGACAAGCCCGATCCGACCAAGAAGCGCGGCTATCGCCTGGTCGGCGATGTCAATTTTGAAGAGGCGGTCGAGGTTGCCGGGCACATCACACCGGTCCCGGGCGGGGTTGGGCCGATGACGATTGCCATGCTGATGAAGAACACCCTGCGGGCAGCCGAGATCCAGGCCCCGTAAGAAATCTGGGTGGCCAGTCGACCGCCCCTTTATGCGACGCAGGAGGCAGGGATGAAGAAGATCCTCGTTTTCTTGATGGTGGTGTGCTTCGGGCTGGGGTCACTTGGCTGTCAATTCCTGTCTCTGGCGGCCACTGCGACTCCGCGCCCGACAGCGACCGAGACCCTGCGCCCGACAGCGACCGAGACTCTGCGCCCAACGCCCACCCTCAGGCCGACCCTAACTGCCACCGCCACGCGGCCTGCCGGCGTTGACGTTGAGGAGGCCATTTCGCTGGCCGTTTCCTGTCGGTCGTCCATGGACAGCCTTCACGAGCTGAGGGACGATCTGGGCCTGCCCGAGCACTACGTTTCCGGGGATCCGCTCAGGGGCCCCGGGGAGTTCGATCCCAACAGTTATTTCCTGGTATGGAGCCATCTCAGCATGGCCGAAGAATATACGCTGGATTACGTCTATTTCGGAGACGAGCTGGGCGGTCGGCCGATGCTCTATGCCCGCCCGGTGACGCAGGCAGCTTATGAAACCTACGACGATTTCCTGGGTGGCATCGGGGCAAGTTATTCCGGCGAACGTTCCTATGATATCTTGCCCTATGCTTTCTACTACCTCGACTACATTCGGGTGGATGACACTCCGGAGAGCTTCTTCGAATTCCTGTCGCTAGCGTTGCTCGGGGACCAGTACTATCTTTTCTGGCACGGTCTGTATCACGACGAGATCCTCTTGTGTGATGACAGCGATCTGGCCTATGTCGATGCGGCGATGGGCGCTTTTGACCTGATCTTCCCCGCCGAGGTTGCCGGCCAGGTCCCGAATCTCGACCTTGCGCCGGCGGTGATCGTGAGTGATTTTGAGGTGCTGGTTCGGATCGTCTGGTTTACAAAATGGGGTGGTTTCCTGGAGGCGGTGTACATCATGGACCGCCAGAACCCGGCCCTACTGCTCGACGTGCAGGTCACACCGTTGATCGAGTACAACTGCGGGATCTATTTTTAAACGTGCCTGCGGCTCATGGAGTCCCGCCCGGATCGGCGGGACTTTTTTGTTCACCGGCTGTTTCGATATGTAATGGGAGGCGGAGAAAGTTTCGCCGGTTTCATCGTTTCGCCCGTGAAAGCGTGGGCCCGGTCTTGCAGGAGACCGGGCCCGGGAGGATATCCTTATTCGTATTTGAATCGCAGGATACCGATCACGAAGAACACTGCTGCGAAGCCGAGCAGCACCCCCGCTTCGGGCAGGATCGCGGTCCAGGGTTGGCCGCGCAGAACCAGGTCGAGCAGACCCTGCATGGCCCAGGTGGTCGGCAGGACCTTGACCATGCTGCGGACGGCTTCGGGAAAGAGTTCCAGCGGGTACCAGCAGCCACCCATCAGGGCCATGACCATGCCGAGCATGATGCTGAGGCCGTTGGCCTGCCCGGTGGTCTTGACAAAGGTCCCCAGCATGGTGCCCAGGGCGGCCGCGGCCAGGGCCCCGGCGACCAGCATGATCGCCAACCCGAAGACGTCCTGGCCCCAGTTCAGGTTCATGACCAGGATGCCGAAGAGCACCAGCAGGGTCATCTGTCCCAGGGCGATCAGTACCTGGCCGAAGATGGTCCCGAAGAGGTAGGTGCCCTTGCGGGTTGGGGTGGTCAGGATGCGCCGCAGGGTGCCCTTCTGGCGCTCGTAGGCGAACAGTTCTGACAGGCCGATCAGGGGAATGAAGACCCAGGTGATCAACTGCCCGGCCGACGAATTGGCGCGCGGGTCGTACTCGATCTGGTCGGGCGTATCCCCCTGTGTCTCGGTGAGCCGGTCGGGGGCCTCCGCCAGCAAGGTCTGGGCCGACTCCAGAGCGTCGTCGAAATAGGTCTGGCGGGCGGCGTCGGTTTCAAAAGGCCGCAGTGCCTCGGCCTCCGCCAGGCTGTTGCGGGCGATTGCGACTGCTTGTCCGACCCGGCTGATGACCGCCTGGACGGACCGCTGGGCTACCAGGGCGTTAAGGCTGTTGGGCTGCTGGCGCAGCTCGAGGGTCAGCGTGCCGGACTCAAGGGCTTCCCGGGCGAATCCTTGCGGGATGATCAGCATGGCCGAGACGCGCCGCGAGTCGAACTGGTATTCCGCGTCGTCGAGGGAGAGCAGGTCGGGACGGACGCTCTCCGAGTTCTCCAGAGCGGTGATCAGTTCGGTCGAGAGCGAGGTGTTCGCCTGATCGACAACCACCAGGCGAACGCGGTTGTCAGCCGGGGCGCCGGTCCCTCCGGAGAGCACCAGGGTGAAGACGATCGGCAGGATCAGGAAGAAAAGCCACTCGACGAAACTGGCAAAGCGGACGCGCAGGTCGCGGAAGGTGATGGCGAGGATCTTTTTCATGAGGCAACTCCTACTTCATTGCCATTCCGCGCCGGTTGAAGAACACCAGCGCCACAGCGAACAGGGCCAGCCCCATGACGATCAGGGCCAGGATCGGACGGCCAAGCAGGTTCAAGCCGCCGCCAAGCGCCAGGGTGGAAAAGCCGTCCAGGCCCCAGGCATTGGGGGTGATCTTGCTGGCGAACTGGACCCAGACGGGCATGACCTCCAGGTTGATGAACGATCCGCCCAGGATGCCGAAGGTCAGCATGATCACCGAACCGACCGCCGCCACCTGCCCGGGCCGTTTGGCGAGGGCGGTAATGACCATCCCCCAACCGGTGGCTCCGAAGACAGCTGCCAGGACCAGGGCCAGCACGCCCAACGGGTCCCCCCACTGCAGTTGGAAGAGCAGGGTGCTGGCGATGATCAGGATCAGCATCTGGGCCACGCCGCTCAGGTAGACACCGAAGATCTTGCCGCCCAGCACCTGAGCGGAGGCCGTTGGCGAGATAAGCAGGCGTGGCAGGGTGCCGTGATCGCGCTCGAGCAACAGGGTCCGTCCGGCATTGCTGGCGGTGTACATCAGGAACATCAGGGCCATGCCAGGAGCGATGTAGGCCAAGGGGTTGAAGTTCACCGCCGCTTCACTGGCCACGTTGCTCGTCAGGGTGATGGCGTTGCTCTCCGCCAGGGAATCGGCCTGCTGCTGACCCAGTTCGACCGCCAGGGCGGCTGCCTCCTGGGGGGGGACCAGGCCGCTCTCGATCAGCTGAGTGATTGCCACCGTCCCGCCGACGCGGGCCACCTCCAACCGGTTGACGAACTCTTCCAGGATGGTCTTGATCACCCCGACGCTGGTCGGACGGGTCGGGTTGGCGTAGACCTGCAGCTGGATTGTTCGGCCGGGTGCGCTCTGCCCGGCCGGAGGGAGGACGCTGTCGGTGAAGCCGGCAGGGACGAGGATTGCCGCCGCGACCAGGTCGTCGTCAACCTGCTGGAAGGCTTCGGTCGGATCATCCAGCTGGGTGGCGGTTACCAGGTCTGACAGTTGCTCGGACTGGAACATCTCCACCAGGGCGGCACCAAGCTGGCCGCTGTCCTGGTTTACGATCACGACCGGGATGTTGCCAATCCCGCTGCCTGAGCCGCCGAACTGTCCGGTGACGAAGCCCAGGCCAAGGGTCAGGGCGAACGGGGCGGCCAGCATCAACACCAACGCGGCCGGGTCGCGGAAGATCAATTTAAGGTCTTTGAGACCGATCAGGAATAATTTTTTCATCAGGTGCCTCTATTGCCACCGTATCGACAGAGAACGATCAGGATGTCTCCGTTTGCTCGGTGGTCTGCGTGGCTAATCGCGCAGGGCGCGCCCCGTCAGGTGCAGGAAGACAGCTTCCAGGTTGGGCTCGCGGATGTCGACAGAGCGGATCTTGATCCCCAATTCGTTTGCCTTGGTCACTGCCGGGGCCAGCGCCTCTTCGGCCTCTGGGACGATGGCGGTCACCGAATGGTCGCTGACCTCGGCATGCCGGACCATCTCCAGGGCCTCGACTGCCTTGGCCAGACGCTGTACATCCTGCATCTCGTCGACATGCAGGACCAGGGTTTCCATCTCGCCGACCTGTCTGGTCAGTTCTTTCTGGGTGCCGAGGGCGATCAACTCGCCGTGGTCGATGATCCCGACCCGGTTGGAGAGCTCCGCAGCCTCTTCCATGTAATGGGTGGTGTAAAGGACGGTCATGCCCTGGCGGTTGAGGTCCTTGACCGAGTCGAGGATGGCTCGCCGTGACTGGGGGTCGATGCCGACGGTCGGCTCGTCCATGAAGAGCAGGCTGGGCTTGTGCAGCAGGCCGACGCCGATATTGACCCGTCGCTTCATCCCGCCTGAATAGGTCTTGACCTTATCCCTGGCCTTGTCGGTCAGGCCGATCTGTTCGAGGATTTCTTCGACCCGATCCTTGAGCGCCTTGCCTGACAGGCTGTACATTTGCCCCCAGAAGTTCAGGTTCTCACGGGCGGTCAGGTCCTCGTACAGGGCGATCTCCTGCGGCACCACGCCGATGACCTTGCGTACGGCCATCGGGTCCTTGCTGACCGAATGTCCGGCGATGGTCGCATCGCCGCTGGTCGCGGCGTAGAGCGTGGACAGGACCGAGATGGTGGTCGTCTTCCCGGCCCCGTTCGGACCGAGCAGGCTGAAGATCTCGCCTTCCTGGATGTTAAAGGAGATTCCCTTGACGGCGGTGAAGTCGCCGTACTTCTTCACCAGGTCTTTCACTTCGAGAATGGTAGGCATAGCTCCTCCTGAAAGAATGCTTCAATGATCCGTATGTTTTGTTTTGTGTTTCCCGGTTGTTCTGGGGGTGACATCCAACCGAGGTGACAATCCAGCTGTACCTTAAATCAGAAGATATAACGTTTGTCACTCCCTTGAGTTGCAGGCGGGTGCTCGTTGGAGCGGTAGACTTCGGCCAGCAGGGCCAGGCGCTGGGCAATCCCGGTGACGATCTCGTCGGGCACGCCGTCAGTGGCCTTCGACTGCAGGCGCAGGTCGACCGGATTATTGACGTAATCGGCGACGACGAAGCGGCCCTGCTCATCCAGGCCGATCTCCGACGAGAACAGGTCGAGACGGCAGATCGGGGCGATGCGTAGCATGACCTCCCGCAGCGGCTGCAGCCGGTAGGTCGATTCTTCTACCTCGCTGGTCTGCGCGTAGACATGGGTGGTCTGATCCCACCAGCAGGAGTAGACTGTTCCGGCGCAGTACAGGACTCGGAACCAGGCTGGCCGTCCATCCAGGCGGACGGGCTCGAGGTGGGCCTGGAGCAGGTATTTCTCTTCGGGATACTGCTGGCGGGCCTCCAGAACCTGTTCCATGCTGGAGGCCTCGATGATGACACCTTCGCCCCCTCCGCCGTGGGCTGGCTTGATGGCGAAGCGCTCCCCCAGCGGGGCCAGGTCGAAAAAGGGCGGCTCGGGGAATTTTCGGTAGGGTGGCAGGACGATACTGTGCGGGACGTGGACCCCCTGCTCGATGAACTCCAGGTGCATGGTGGCCTTGTCGTCGGCCCACTGGCCGAGCTCCTGGGGATTGAGGCGGAAGACGTCTCGACGGCGGGCCCGGTCGGCCAGCGGTTGGAAGGCAGGATCGGCGTCCGAAGCCCGGTCGAGGAAGGATGCAAAAGTCACCTCGCCGTGTCCAATTTCTGCCAGGACCACCTCCAGGTTCTCCGGGGTGACTTCCAGCAGGGTCAGCCCGCGCCGGGCACAGGCCTCGCCCAGCAGACAGGCGAAGTCGGCGTCGTATTCCCAGTTCCAGGCCAGGCACAGGTCGTAGCGGGGCATCGCGGTTATTATAGCGGGTAATCCATGAAGCGCCGTTCGGAATCCGACCTTCGTCTGACACGGGAATGGGAGGCGGACGAAGGTCGGATGGGGCCCACGATGTTGAGGGCTGCGGTCCCCCGGTGTTTGCCGACTGCGGCCCGCCCCTTATCCACAGCTCACCCTGGTCGATGAAATACGAAGGATTGCTGTGGATCCTGTCTGGAAACCTGCGGTCGAGGGGGCGATTGGGGCGGCTAGGGCAGAGTCACCCGGATCAACGGCGTGTAGCCATGTTTTTCAGCGCCCATGACGTAGGCGATCCGGGCCCCGCTGCAGCTGGCGTCGTCGGTGACCGAGGCGTTCAGAGCGTAGGTACCGACGACCTCGAAGACATGCTCGCCGTTCCGGCAAACCCAGGCAGCGACCACATAGGGGGTTTGCTCCGAATCGTCGCCGGCCCGCAGGACCAGCTGGTTCCAGGAGAAGGTCACCGTGTTTCCGCTGCGGACTGCGCTGACGCCGGTCAGGGCCGGGTAGTAGGGCGAAATTGGCAGGATGACAAACGGGTCGACTTCAGGAAGGGCCGTGGCATCGCCGTGCACATTGAGCAGCGAGGCATTGACCCAGCAGGGGTTGGTGCCTCCGATGGCACGCACGAACAGCCAGCTGGCGTCGAAGTTGCGACCGAAGGCTTCCATGTTGCTGCCATCGACCAGTCCGTACTTGTACAGAAAGGGCGCTCCTGGACCGTAGCGGCAGTTGGCCCGCTGCAACACCTGGAAGCGCAGGATCACCGCCGTTGGGATGGGCGTGAAGGTTGGGGTATCCGAAGGGGTCGGGGTCTCGGTGGGGGTGAGGGTCGCGGTGGGGGGTAAGGTCCGCGTGAGGGTGGACGTTGCGGTGGGCGACGAGGTGAAGGTCGCTGTGGAGGTCTGCGTGTACGTGGCCGTTGGTTCCGGCGTGACGGGAGCGCAGGCGGCGAGGAAATAGAGGAACAGGATCGTAGCGATGGTTCGAGGTGCTTTTTTCATGATCATCTCTCTGGCGCAAGGGCTATTGTATTATAGATGATCGCAGTGGTCACGCGATTTCCGGATCAATAAAGAAGAGCACCCGATAAGGGCGCTCTTCAGGGTGACAATCCCATCCAGGTGGGACTGTCTCGGGAGATGCTATTCGTATCGGAAGCGCCACAGCCCGGTGACGAAGAAGAGGCCCGCGAAACAGAGCAGGATCGCGCAGGGCAGCCAGACCTCGGCCATGCCGCCACCGCGCAGGATCAAGTCCATGTAGCCGTTCATCGCCCAGGTGGTCGGAATTACTTGCACCGCCCGTTGGAAGGCGCGCGGGGTGATCTCGAGCGGGAACCAGGCTCCACTGAGCGGCGCCAGCAGGAACATGCCCAGCAGGCTGATCGTGCTGGCCTGCTGCTCGCTGCGGGCGATGGTCGAGACCAGCATACCCAGAGCGGTGGCTGCCAGGCCGAAGCAGACCGTCAGCAGGGCCAGCGCCAGCGGGGCACTGCCCCAGTCCACGCCCAGGGCGAACTGGCCGAACAGGATCAGGACGGCCGCCTGGAGCATGCCCAGAGCCAGGCGTCCGAGCAGCTTGCCGCCCAGGATCGCCCAGCGCGGGGCCGGGCTGGCCAGCATCCGACGCAGGGTGCCGTCGTTGCGCTCACCGACCAGGATCACCGAGCCGGCCATCAGGGTGAAGAGCAGCCAGGTGACCAGCTGCCCCGGCGAGGCGGTCTCAAAACCCATCACTGGGTTGCCCGCGACCTCTTCGTTGGACATGACCATCTGGACCCGGATCGGGTCGAGGGCGGACTGCTCTTCTGCCAGTTCCAGGCTGCGGGCGAAATAGGCCTGACGCTCGGTGTCGTCGGCGAACGGGCGCAGGGCCTCGGCCTCATGCACGCTGAGCTGGGCGGCCAGAGCGGCAGACGTGACCCGGGCGATGGCCGGCTGGATTGCCTCCCGCGTGGCGATGGCCAGGGTGTTCATCTCGAAGTAGTGGAGGGTGATGGTTGCGCCATTCCCGTTTTGCAGATCAGCGGTGAAGCCAGGAGGCAGGATGACGACCATAACGACCGCCATGTCTCGCAGATATTCTAGCCCGGTTTCTTCATCAACGGCCACATAGACGACCTCCTCGGATCCATCCAGAGCCGCGGCAAAGGCCTCGGCCAGCGGACCGCCATCCTGGTCCACCAGGGCGATCGGGACGCGCGTGTCGCCTCCCATGCCCAACCCACTGCTGGCCGCGCCGATGACCAATGTGAAGATCAGCGGCAGGACCAGGACCGAGATGTAGGTCCCACGCCGGGAGAAATCGATTTTCAGGGTGTTCCAAGCGATTGCGAGCAGGTGTTTCATCGTACCAACCTCCGCAGGCCGAACAGGGCGACGACTGAGAAGATGACCGTCAGGCCGAGCAGGGCCAGAATTTCCGTCGTGATATCGGACAGGGTGCCGTTCAACAGGACGACTTTCTGGAAGGCCTCGATGACCCAGGCGTTCGGGCCGATCAGGCTCAGGGTGCGCATGATCTCTGGGTAGATGATGCGTGGCATGAAGTTGCCGCCGACCGCGCCCAGGATCATCACCACTGCCGCGCCGGCGACATTGAGCTGTGCGGTCGAGCGGCAGAAGGAAGCGACTGCCAGCCCGAAGGCCGCCGCCGAAAGCACCATGATGATTGTCAGCACAGCCACGGCCAGAGGATCGCCCCAGGTCATGCCCATGAAATAGCGTGCGGTCAGCATCAAAATGATGGTCTGAACCAGGCCAATCAGCACCATTCCAGTGACCTTGCTCCCGAAGATCGTCCCCGGCGAGGTCGGGGTGGTGCGCATGCGGGTCAGGGTGCCGAGTTCGTGGTCGGCCAGCAGGGTCCGGGCAGCTGTGACCATGCTGAAAAGGATGAATAACGAGGCCATGCTCAGGGCGTAGAACTTGAACCAGTTGAACTCTGACTTGACGCTTTCGATGCCCGAGAGGACCTCGTTGAAGGAAACCAGGTCCGATTCGAGGGCCGCGAAGGCGGCCCGTTCGCCGACCTCGCCTTTCATGGCGTGGGTCACTTCGGTCAGGCGTCCGGTCTCGATCAACTGCTGGAAGGTCACCTCCACCGATGTGGACCCGGCGGCGACGTACTGGGTGAAGCGCTGGACGATGCCGCGCACTACTCCGACCGCGAACGGCTGGCCGGGGTCGCCGTAGACGGAAATCGCGGCCTCACCGCCGGAGCCGGAGAAGATCGCCTCGGTCAGGTTGGCTGGGGCGGCGACCACCGCGTCCACCGCATGGGTCTCCAGCAGGTCCCGGGCGGTTTCGAGATCCTCGACCTCAGTCACCACGATCAGGTCGCTCAGCGCATCCGACTCAAGGAGGTTAACCAGGGCGGAGCCGATCTGCCCATTGTCCAGATCGACGACAGCCACCGGGATGATCGGCAGATTCGTGCCGTTGCCTATGTTCCCGAAGGCCAATTTCATCACTGTGGTCATGACCAGTGGGGCGATCAGGATCATCACCACCGCCAGCCGGTCGCGGGATAGGACGGTCAATTCTTTACGGAGCAATGCCAGGAATTTCATTGCATCCTCCTAGTTGTCGCGCAGGGCGCGGCCGGTTACCTGCAGGAAGACTGCTTCCAGATTGGGCTCTTGGATGTCAATCGAGCGGACCCGGGTGCCGAGCGCCTCTGCGCGGCCGAATGCGCCAGCCAGGACTTCCCGGGCCGAAGGCGTCACCAGGCTGACCTGGTGGTCGGTGACGGTCGATTGGATCACGCCGGGGAGGTCTTCCAGGGCGTGGGCCAGCTGATTTGCATCCTGGCTCTCGTCGATGTGCAGGACCAGGGTCTCGGTGCTGCCGATCCTCTCGGTCAGCTCGCGCTGCGTGCCGGCGGCGATCAGTTCACCGTGGTCGATGATCCCGACCCGGTCGGAGAGCTCCTCGGCCTCTTCCATGTAGTGGGTGGTGTACAACACGGCCATGCCTTGCTGGTTGAAGGCCTTGACCATGTCGAGGATAGCGCGCCGCGACTGCGGATCGATGCCGACAGTCGGCTCGTCCATGAAGACGATCTTGGGACGGTGCAGCAGCCCGGCGGCAATGTTGATGCGGCGCTTCATCCCGCCCGAGTATTTCTCGATCCGGTCCTGGGCGCGCTCGCGCAGCCCGACCAGTTCGAGCACATCCTCGACCCGCTGGCCGCGCTCCTTGCCGCGCAGGCCGTACAGCTGGCCCCAGAAGTGCAGGTTCTCGCGGGCACTGAGGCTCGGGTAGAGAGCGATGTCCTGCGGGATGACGCCGATCAGGCGCTTGACTGCCTGCGGCTCCCGGCGGACCGAGTGCCCGGCGATGGATGCCTCGCCGGCGCTCGGCTGCAGCAGGCAGGCGAGCATCGAGATGGTGGTTGTCTTGCCGGCTCCGTTAGGACCCAGCAGGCTGAAAATCTCGCCCTCGCCGATCTCGAACGAGACGCCCTTGACGGCGGTGAAGTCACCATATTGTTTGGCCAGTTCGTGGACCTGTAGAATGGGTTTCATTGATTGCTCCTCTTCGATATGTTGTCTGAACATATCTACGGGCAATCCTACGCTCGAGGTTCGTTTTTTACCTATTCATTGGCTAACAGTGGGCTGTAAGATTTCCTCCCATCTGGAGATCAATCAATGATCCTCCCTCCGGTTCCGAAACCGGCGGAAGGATCGAACATGCCGGCTTGATTGCCTCCTCGAGATTCTTCCCGGTGGCGCACCATCCGGTGCGGGTTCGGAAACAGGGCCCCCACCAACGTGCCAGCAAGCTCTCGTCTGTTTTCCGGGAACAGGTGCTGCGGTTCCAGGTCGGGACCAGCCGTACTTGACGTCGCGGCGGCCGCGCAGGATGGTCAGGTCGCAGTCGTTGGCCTGCATCGTCTGGAACGGGGCCTGGGCTGCCTGCTCGCTATCTCTTCTGGGGATTCCGGATGTGCGCTGTTGATTGGGGGTAGCAGGAATGCTGGGCTCGCTGCGGGTACCCCTGCACTTGCAGCACAGGTGTCACCCTTGCCATGACACGATCAAGCAAAACCCCCGCCGGGAGGCGGGGGTTGGATTATACGCTGGTTTCAGTTCCTGCCCGAACTCTTAGCGGCGATCCCGCTCCACTCTGGGCTTGGCCACGTTGACTTTCAATTCGTGCTCGCTGAGGGTATAGGCATTGAACATGGCGATGGCCTTCTCGGCTTCGTCCGCGCTCATCGTAATGAAGCCAAAGCCCTTTGACTGGCCGGAGTCGCGGTCCTTGATGATTTCGACCGAGATGACCGTACCTGCCTGCGCAAACAGGCTGGCCAGTTCTTCCTGGGTAGTCGATTTGGCCAGGTTCCCCACATAAAGTCTTTCGTCCATTCTGTACTTCTCTCTCCGGGACTGCCGGAAAAAAAGACCACCCACCCATAACAGGGTCGGCGGCCAGAGCACCACACGAGACCAGTTATCCAATTCCAACTGTCTGGATCAGTATACCACGGAATGGACGGTTGTGCCGGGCGGAAAGCGTTTCGAGCGGGCTGAACCATCTCGTTCTCTTCAGAGCAAACGAGCCGTTTTCCCATCCGGGGTGGGTGAGCCCGACCCCGCCGGGCGGCGGGGTCGGGTGGAATTACTTGTGACGCATGTGGGCTGTGGCAGGACGGCGCGGCTCGAAGCTGCGGTTCGGCCGCATGCCGCGGCGGGGTTGGATGCGGGTCGGCTCGACGACCGGAGCCGGGGCGTCGTAGTCGAAGTCTTCCAGGGTCAGCAGCGGCAGACGCTGTTTCATGATCTTCTCGAGCTCCCGGAGCATGTCGTGGTCGTCGGGGGTGACCAGGGTAAAGGCGTCCCCGGTCCGTTCGGCCCGGCCGGTGCGGCCGATGCGGTGGATGTAGGCGTCGGCGGTGTCGGGCATATCATAGTTGATGACATGCGAGATGCTGTCCACGTCCAGGCCGCGGGCGGCGATGTCGGTGGCGACCATGATCTGGAACTTGCCGGATTTGAAGCCATTGAGGGCCGTCTGGCGCTGGCCCTGGGTCCGGTCGGAGTGCAGGCTGGTGACCTTGTAGCCTGCGCGTTCGATCTTTTTGGCCAGGCTGTGGGCGCGGTGGCGGGTGCGGGTGAAGATCAGCACCGAGTCGGTCCTGGTCTGCTCGAGCAGGCGCAGCAGGAGCTTGGTCTTGAGGTGCTTGGAGACCGGGTAGAGGGCGTGTTCGACAGTATGGACCGGACGGCTTAAGCCGATGGCGATCCGTTCGGGATTCCTGAGCGACTGGCGGGCGAGCTGCTCGATCTCGACCGGGAAGGTGGCCGAGAAAAGCATCGTCTGCCGCTGGGCTGGGACGTGCTTGAGGATCCGGCGGACATCAGGCAGGAAGCCCATGTCGAGCATCCGGTCGCCCTCGTCGAGGACCAGGATCTCGATCTCATCCAGGCGGGCATTGCCCTGACCGAGGTGGTCAAGCAGGCGTCCGGGGCAGGCGACCAGGATTTCGGTCCCGCGGCGCAGGGCCTCGGTCTGGGGCGTGATCCCGACCCCGCCGTAGATGGTGGCGGAGCGCAGTCCGGTGCCGGTGCCGAGATCGCAGATCACGCCGTGGATCTGTTCGGCAAGTTCGCGCGTCGGAGTGATGATCAGGGCCCGGGCGCGGCGGCGCGGGCCGTCCAGCAGGCGCTGCAGGATCGGCAGGACGAAGGCGGCGGTCTTGCCGGTGCCGGTCTGGGCCGTGCCGATCAGGTCGCGCCCGGCCAGGGCGGCGGGGATGGCCTGTTCTTGAATGGGCGTCGGGGTTAAATACCCGGCGCGGCGGATGCTCGCCAGCAGGCGAGAATCCAGATTGAATTGATTGAAATTCACGAAGTGTCCTATTCTTCAGGAGTCAGGCGGGTGCCAGGGGGATCGAGCAAGGCTCAAACGCGTACTGCAACAGCGACTGCTGAAATGGTTAAGTTGATGAGTAACGATACCCGATAGAAGGAAGGCTGTCAAGGGTTGATCGCAACCAGGGGAGAGTGGCCATACATTGCCAAACGGCGCTCAAGCCGCGAAGATTTGTCTGGCCTGTCAGATGGCCTTAAAGATTGAGCCTTGTTGTTCTTCGACGAGTTCCAGACGATTGATTCTGGGGAGTCCTCTTGCTGAAAATGCGGACACGCGTGCTTGAACCATGCTGTACAATTCCGCATTAGGAATGTCCGTGAATCCGGAAACAATTCCGCCCGTCTGCCTTCGCTTTGTACAAGGCTTCATCAGCTCTTTTTATCAGTGCTTCGATCGAATGACCAGCGCCAAGATCATCTCCCACTGCTGCGATACCCACGCTGAGTGTGATCGGTGAGCTGGCCTGTCCAGAAACCTTACCCATGCCTGCGGTCGACTCCAGCAGTCGGCTGGCGACCTTAGCCGCCTCGATTTCATTCGTCTCCGGCATCAGGATGATGAATTCGTCGCCCCCGTATCTGCCGAGGATATCGATACTTCGCAGGGACTGTCGAAGTCCATCGACCAGAGAAAGCAGCAATTGATCTCCTTCCGGATGGCCGTGCCGATCGTTGTATTCCTTGAAATGGTCGACATCCAGTATCATCAGAGCCAGGGGGCGCCTATAGCGGATCGCCCGCCCGAACTCCGCGTTGGCCAGCTCGACGAAGTGCCTACGGTTGAAACATTCTGTCAAGGAGTCTTGCGTAGCCTGTCGCTGCACATCGCGATAGGCTTTGACACGATCGCTGATTTCTGTGACGATGAGCACGACCTGGTTGCAGCCATCCCTGTTCTTTTCCATTGGGGCGATACGTCCTTCAAACCAGTGCTTCTCCCCTGTTACCACCTTGATCTGGTATTCGATGACTTGGATCTCTCCGGTTTCAATAACCCAGGACACTGCGTCCATGAGTGCCGATGCCACATCGATTGGATAGACATCTCGGATCAAGCGATCTTTCATTTTTTCTATCCTAGTGGGTAACAGGTAAGACTCTTGTGCCATGATCTCTACCTGTCTGCCGTTCTCGTCGATCACAAAAGACAGGTTGGGGAGGGCGCGAATAAAAGCATTCAGTTTGCTCTCTCGCTCATGGAGCAGCCTTTGTGTTTCGGTCAGTTCCTCAACCCGCGCCGCCAGTTCCCGGTTCGCATTTTGCGCCTGCTCACGCAGGCGTCGGATCGAAAGGTGAGAGTCTATCCGCGCCAGGACCTCCTCAACCTGGAAAGGTTTCGAGATGTAATCCTCCCCTCCTGCCTGGAATCCTCTGACTTTATCTTCGGTTGCGTCCAGGGCGCTTATGAAAAGAACGGGAATATCCCGGATGGTATCGCTTTCTTTGAGCAACTCGCAGACTTGATAGCCGTCCATGACAGGCATGTGGACATCCAGCAGAATGATGTCTGGCAAAAACGTCCGCGCAGATCGTAATGCTGCCTCGCCGTCGTCGGCAGTGCCGACCTGATAACCGTTCTGGCTGAGGATGCGTTCGAGCAGAGTGCGGTTTTCCGGCACATCGTCGACGATCAGGATCCTCGCCTGTCTGTTAAGTTGCTCCATACTACTGATTTTTGAAAAAGGTAAATCCGATGTCATATCCATTCCAAGCGCGTAGCGGGCGGACAAGAATGCAGTCGTTTTTGAGAACATCTGGTTCTGGAGATACCAGCCATGACATTGGTGTGGAGTTCGTCCCGATTATGTGGTGCAGTTCCGCCAGTGTATTCACAGAGGGCGGCGCCCAGGTGCGCTTGAGCGGAGAGACCAATGAGAAGCCACTTT
>JAFGSI010000014.1 GCA_016934715.1 Anaerolineales bacterium | reverse complement strand
GGGGGCCGGGGTGAAAGTGGTCGTCGCTGGTGGCCGGGGGGTGGGGGCGTCCTGGCCCTCTCCGGGCAGGAAGGGGGTGTTGACCGGAGGCAGGGCGGGAGGGAAGGTTTCTGCCAGGGTCGGCAGAAGGATGTCCTGGGTCGCAGAAGCGGCCAGCACGGACCTGCCCCACCAGGCGATGGCGATCCCGCCGGCGCACAGGATGTTCACCAGCCAGAAGAGGGCAATCCATTTTCCCAGTCGGTGGTTCGTTCTCGGCATCTCAACCTCTAATGTCCAGGGCTCTGCGGCGCAGCCGCTCGAGGGCCATGTTGGCTGCCCAGCGCGGGGCGTTGCGCGGGTGCCCGCCGTATGTCCAGTGATCCTGTTCGTCCCCGTCGGGGGTCTGGATGGCGAGGAAGATATCCATCTGTTCGCCCTGTAGGACCAGACGGACGGCCAGCCCGGTGGAGGCAGCCTGCCTCTGGCGAACGGACCGCAGGCTGGCGCCCAACGGGGCTGCATCTTCCTCGAGCTGCTCGCCGCCTTGATAGGCCGGGTCCCCGGTCCGGGCGAGGCGCCTCAGCAGATCCCCATTCAGCCCGGACTCGAGCCCGGCCAGGGTCCAGCCGCGCTGTGCCAGGGCTGCCAGGACGGTACCCTCCAGGCTGTCGTCGTCGACCCCGTAGACAATCGCACCCAGCCGGTTTCGCAGGTCGGCCTCGATCTCTCCGAGCATCCGATCGGCGGCAGCCTCGTTTTCCGCCCGGGCGGCAATGCGTACGTCGATGATGCCGGCGTGGGCCGACAGCCCGACGGTTGGGTTGGACAGGGCCTCCAGGTCGCCGATCAGTTCGTCGACCATACCCTCGCCGATCCCGGCGGTGTGCAGGGTGCGGACCCGGATGACCTCGCGCAGGTCGAAGCGCCGCTGCAGGAAGGGCACGACCGCCTCGGTCAGCAGGGTTTCCATCTCGCTTGGCACACCGGGCAGCGCGATCACGACGCGCTGATCGGCCTCGACGATGAAGGCCGGGGCTGTGCCGACCGGATTCTCGATGGCGATGGCGCCCTGCGGGACATACGCCTGGCGTCTCTGATTCTCGGAGGCTGTCCGCCCGTAGCGGCGGATGCGGGCCTGGATCTGAGCCCACAGGTCGTCGCGGAACTCGACCTGCACGCCAACGGCCTGGGCGAGGGCCTGGCGGGTGGGGTCGTCGACGGTCGGGCCAAGTCCCCCGGTGGTGATGACGATCTCGGCCCGGCCGAGCGCATCCCGGACAGCCTCGGCGATCCTGTCGACGTTGTCGCCGATGGTCACGGCGCGGTACAAATTGACGCCCAGGCCGCGCAGAGTACGGGCCAGGAAGCGCGTATTGGTGTCAACAGTTTCACCGAGCAGCAGTTCGGTTCCGATGGTGATGATCTCAGCAGTAGCCATACAGCAGGTCCCACAAGCTCAAACCACATTGTACTCTTGAATCGGGCGTCCTTCGGTAAAGCGGGCCAGGTCAAGCATCGCGACGTCGAGGGTCTTGAACCCACCATCCAGGATGTACTCGGCCATAAGTTTACCCGAAACCGGCCCATGCATAAAACCGTGACCGGAAAAGCCGGCCACCACCAGGAACCCTTCCACCGGGGTCGGGCCGTAGATCGGATGGGCATCAGGGGTGACCTCGTACAGGCCAGCCAGGTGCGAGACCAGTTCGGCCTTTTCGAGGCCCGGCACGCGGGCCATGGCCGCTTCGATGTTGACCATTTCGAAGTCGCCATCCACGTTTTGGTCGAAGCCGGGTTTTTCGGCCGGGTTCGACATGCCGGTCAGCAGCCCCTGGCCTTCGCGGTGGAAATAAAGCGATTGGCTGAAGTCGATCACGAAGGGGAAGTCGTCCGGGATTTCAGGCAGCGGGGTGGTGGTCAACCACTGGCGGCGGAGGGGGGTGATCGGGATCTCGACCCCGGCCAGGGCGCCGATCTGCCCGGCCCATGGTCCGGCGGCGTTGACCACGGTCCGGGTGACGATGGTGCCCTGATCCGTCTCGACCGCGGCGAGGCGCCCGCCCTCGACCCGGATGCCGGTCACTTCGACGTTGTTGAGCGCCGTGGCCCCCCTTGCGCGGGCCGCGCGGATGTATCCCATCACCACGCTGTTGGGATCGACCAGGCCATCTCTGGAGTGGAAGGTTCCGGCCAGGGCGTCGCTGCAGTTCACCTGGGGCAGGCGGTGGCGGACCTCTTCGCCGGTCAGCCATTCGGTCTGGATGCCCAGGCGGTGCTGCAGTTCGACGTTATGGCGGAAGTTGGCCACCTCCTGTGGGCGGGTCAGAATGAAGAGGTAGCCGCAATGGCGGAAGTCGATCTCCTGGCCGAATTCCTGCGGGAATCGTTCGAGCATCGGCAGGCTTTCGATGGAAAGGCGGACGTTGATCTCGGTCGAGAACTGGTAGCGGACGCCGCCGGCGCAGCGTCCGGTGGCGCCCTGGCAGAAGAATTTCTCCTTCTCAAGCAGGACGACATTCTTCTGGCCGCGGGCTGCAAGATAGTAGGCGGTGCTGGCGCCCATCACGCCGCCCCCGATGATGACGATGTCTGCGCTGGCCGGTACGGTCATTGGAGCCTCCTGGGAATGAAAAAAGTGCAGAGGTTCATCATTTTACCTCTGCACTCCAATTTTGTGGGCGGCTTGTCTATTCCATGCCCAGGTAGGCTTTCTGGACGCTTGCGTTCTTCTTGAGCGCTTCCCCGGTATCATGCATGACGATGGTGCCGGTCTCGAGAACATAGCCGCGATTGGCGACCGAGAGGGCCATCAGGGCATTCTGCTCGACGAGCAGGATGGTGGTGCCCTCCTTGTTGATGCGCACAATGGTATCGAAGATGGCTTCGACCAGGACAGGCGCCAGGCCCATGGAAGGTTCGTCCATGAGCAGCAGGCGCGGGCGGGTCATCATGGCCCGGGCGGTGGCCAGCATCTGCTGCTCGCCTCCGGAGAGCGTCCCACCGACCTGCCGGCGGCGTTCCTTCAAGCGCGGCAGCAACTCGAAAACCCACTCGAGATCCTCGGCGATCTTCTTCTTGTCTTTGCGGGTATAAGCGCCCATCTCCAGGTTTTCCATGACGGTCATCTGAGCGAAGATGCGCCGGCCCTCAGGTACCATGGCAATCCCCTTGCGAACAACGTCATGGGGTCTGTGTTTCCGCAGGTCCATGCCCATAAAGGTGACCTGGCCCTCGCGTGGTTTGAGGGCTGCGCTGATCGTGCGCAGGGTGGTCGTCTTGCCGGCTCCGTTGCCGCCGATCAGGGAGACAATTTCGCCTTCCTCAACCTTCAGCGAAACGCCTTTCAAGGCATGAATGTTGCCGTAGTAGGTGTGGATATTTTCGACTTCAAGCATCGGCATAGCAGCCTCCGGTTAGCCTTGCGCTCGTGCTTCGCCGAGACCGCTGGCAGCCCCGCGGCCCAGGTACGCTTCGATGACGCGTTCGTCCTTCTGGATCTCGGCCGGCGTGCCCTCGGAGATCTTCTGGCCGAAGTCGAGCACCGTGATCTTTTCGGAGATGCTCATGACCACGCGCATCTGATGTTCGATGATCAGGATGGTGATCCCCAGTTCATCGCGCAGGCGGCGGATGAAATGGACCATCTCCTGGGTTTCGCTGGGGTTCATGCCGGCAGTTGGTTCGTCGAGCAGGAGCAGATGGGGTCGACTGGCAAGGGCGCGAGCGATTTCCAGGCGGCGCTGCTCCCCGTAGGGGAGGTTGGTGGCGAGCATGTCGCCGCGCCCCTTCAGGCCCACGAATTCGAGCATCCGACGGGCTTCTGCCAGGGCGGTCTGCTCCTCGCGCATGGTGCGCGGGTCCCGAAAGATGGCACCGAACAGCCAGGATTTGAGATGCGGATGCATGCCCACCAGGATGTTCTCGACGGCAGTCATGTTCTTGAACAGGCGGATATTCTGGTAGGTGCGGGCGACCCCCAGGCGGGTCACGCGATCGGGCGACAATCCGGTAATGTTGCGCCCATTGAGCAGAATCTCGCCCTCTTCCGGTGTATAGAAGCCGGTGACGCAGTTGAAGAAGGTGGTCTTCCCGGCGCCGTTCGGCCCGATGATGCTCTGGATCGCGCCTTTTCGCACTTCGATTTCCACCCGTCCGAGCGCCTCGAGACCGCCGAATCGTTTGGTGACTTTGTTGGATACCAGGACGTTTTCCATGGATTCAGTTCTCCTAGGAGCCCTCTGTCGACGGGACAGGATCTCCGGGCGGCGGGATCTCATCTTCGTGGAGCTCGAGCTTGAGCCGGGCTTCGGGCCAAAGGCCTTCAGGCTTGTAGAGCATCATGGCGACCAGGGCAGCTCCATAGAAGAGATAACGATATTCGGCGAACTCACGCAACAATTCTGGTAATCCCATGAGAGCCAGGGCGCCGACAAAGACGCCCGGGATGCTGCCGATGCCCCCGACGATGATCAGGGACAGGATGTTGATGGAGACCAGGAATTGGAAACTGGACGGGTAAATCGAGCCGATCTTGGCCGCGAAGATGGTCCCGCCGATGCCGGAGAAAAGCGCTCCCATGGCGAAGGCGGTCAGCTTGGTGGCGACGTGGTTGATCCCCATGGCTACGGCGACATCTTCGTCTTCGCGCAGGGCCATCCAGGTGCGTCCCAGGCGGGAGTCGCGCAGGCGGAAGGCGATGAAGGCCACCAGGATGATGCCCGCCAGGATCAGATAGTAGAGTTGCTGCTGTGAGATCAGTTCGATGGTGAAGTTTCCCAAACCGATGACCGGCCTTTCGATCCTCTGGATCCCCTGTGTCCCCCCCAGCCAGGGCTTGAGCCAGTCGGAGAGCGCCAGCAGGCGGATGATCTCGCCAAAGCCCAGGGTCACAATGGCCAGGTAATCGCCGCGCATTTTCAGGATCGGCAAACCGAGCAGCACGCCGGCGATCAGGGCGACGATCAGGGCAAAGGGAAAAGCCTGCCAGAAGGTCAGGTTGAAGAAGCCCAGTTCGGGCGAGGTCAGCACGCCGATCGTATAGGCGCCGATGGCGTAGAAAGCCACGTACCCCAGGTCGAGCAGACCGGCGAAGCCCACCACGATGTTCAGTCCTAACCCCATGAGGATGAACAGGCCGACATTGTCCAGGATCTCGCTGAACCAGAGGCCCAGAATATTGGGCAGGAAGATCAGCACAAGCCCGACCCCGGCCAGGGTTGCCCAGCGCACAGTCTGCTGTTTCTTTGGCTCAAGGCGGGGCTTGACCTTGGGGCGGCCGGCGCGCCAGTAGGCCAGTCCGCCGACCAGCAGGAACAGCACGATTGCGCCGAGGAATGACATCCCGCTTGAGGCGAACATCCATTCGAACAGGAGCGAGACGAATCCCCAGTTGGTCATCACGGTCCCGATCAATCTGCCCATCAGCCCGATCAGGATCACGTAGATCAGCCCCTGTCCCAGGGCCTGCTTGAGACGGGTCGGGAGCAACGTGAATCCCGCAACGATCAGGCCGACCAGGCCAGAAACGAGCAGGCGCAGGAGCATCCCGATGGGCAGGCTCTGGTTGTAGGAGAGCATCGCATACAAATCGGGCGAGGCGTTGACGAACACCGCCCGCAGGTTGATGACCTGCCCGATTCCAACGAAGGCCAGCAGCACCAGGCCAGAGGTCAATCCGGCGAGTGCGCCGGTGGTGAAGCGGACCCCGGAGTCGCTCGAGGATGTCCGCCGCAGGGCAGCGAAACTGAACGCCAGGATGGGCCCCAGGACCAGCAGTTCGCCAAAGGTGATGACCTTGTAGATGATGTAGGTCTCGTTGAAGCCGGTCACGATGCCGATCAGGGACAGCAGAATGGCGATCGCGCCGCCCAGCAGCCCGGAACGAAGCACCAGTTTCCAATCGAAATCTTTCGTGGACATGGTCTTCTCCTTAGGCTTTTGATTTGGTCAGGCGTTCGCCCAGGATGCCTGATGGTCGGAAGATGAGGATGAACACCAGGATTATGAAGGCGATCGCGTCTTTGAGCTGGGAAGCGGTCGGGATTCCCAGGCCATCCAGGAAGAGGTTCGGGCCGACCGACTCGAGCAGGCCCAGGACCATCGAGCCCAGGAAGGCGCCGGGGACATTCCCGATCCCTCCCAGGACGGCGGCGGTGAATGCCTTCAGGCCGGGGATGAAGCCCATGTAGAAGTGGACGACGGGGAACTGCAGGATGTAGAGCACCCCCCCAGCGCCGGCAGCGGCTCCCCCCAGTGCGAAGGTGAAGACGATGATCTTGTCCACGTCAATTCCCATCAGGGCGGCTGCTTCCTTGTCTTCGGATACGGCGCG
Source organism: Anaerolineales bacterium (assembly GCA_016934715.1). Lineage (GTDB taxonomy): Bacteria > Chloroflexota > Anaerolineae > Anaerolineales > Villigracilaceae > JAFGSI01. The sequence goes on along the minus strand of JAFGSI010000014.1, from coordinate 66,096 downwards.
CATGGCCTTGCCCAACTTGCTCCACATCACGATCGCATAGAGCAGGAACATCATCAGAAAAGCGGAGATGATAACCACAGCCTGGGTCTTGAAGAGTTGAACGCCGCCGAATACCCAGGAACCGTTCAAAGTTTCAATGGTCGGATAGGCCTCAAAGCCGGATCCGTAGAAGCCGCGGAAGGTGTACTGCAGGAAGAACGAGGCACCGATCGCGGTGATGAGCGGTACCAGTCGCGGCGCGTTTCGCAGAGGCCGGTAGGCGACTCGTTCCACCAGGATGGCGATGGTCATGGAGACGAGCATCGATACGACGGCGATGGCCAGGATGCTCAACAGGGGCTGCCTGTTCAGGAAACCGCTTTCGTTGAGCGCTTGTGCCAGGAATACGGCGGTAAATGGGCCGCTCATGAAGACTTCGCTGTGGGCAAAATTGATCATGCGCAGGATGCCATACACCAGGGTGTAGCCCATCGCGATCAGTGCATACACACCTCCCAGAGCCAGCCCCTTGATCACCAGGTCAAACCAGCTCTCAGCCGAGTACTTGCCGGATTGAAGGGTGCTGATCGTACCCCAGACCACGACCACCGCAATCGAAAGACCAATCACCCATACCATGATATCGGAAAATGTAATTCGCTGACGTGCGGTTCGAAACATCTCATACTCCCGTAGTGCGGTGTTCTGGAAGGAGGGGCGAGAATGCCTCGCCCCTCCTTCCTGCAATACTAGTTTTGAGTTATGGCTGCCAGATCACTTCAGGCGGGTACTCACCAGCGTGGTACTCGTAGACTGCAATGTACGGGTCAGCGCAGTCGCCCGTCGGCGTGCAGCTCAGGTTGCCGGTCAGGCCGCTGAAGTTGCTCGTGGCATACATGGCATCGCGCAAGGCCTGGCGCGGGATAAAGATCGTGCCGTCGTTCTGGACGATGGCAGCCGCCTCAATGGCGGCCTTGATCAGCATATAGGCATCGTAGGCATGGGCGTGGAAGATGCTGATCGGGGTGGTGCCAAACGTCTCTTCATACGAGGCCACGAAGGCGTCGTACTCGGCGCCCTGAACAAGCGGGCTCGAAACCATGAAGCCTTCGATCTCGGCCCCGCCGCCTTCCATGACATCCGGCGAGAACAGGCCGTCGGCGCCCATCAATTCGGTGGCTTCCAGCCCCGGGGTGGTGCGGGCCTGGCGGATCAGGAAGCCGCCAGCGGGCATGAAGATCGGGAAGTAGATCAGCTCAGGGCTGCCGGCAGCAATGCTGGTCAGGACCGAGCTCATGTCGGTCTGATTCGGGTCGACCGCTTCCTGGGTGGTGACCGTGCCGCCCAGCGCGGCGAAGCTTTCGGCAAAGACTTCCTGCAGCTTTTCGGCATACAGGCTGCCGTCGTGAATGGTGGCTGCCGAACGGACGCCCAGTACGTTGTAGGCGAATTCGGCGGCTACGGCGCCCTGGACCTCATCATTATGGGCAGTGCGCATGTAGCCGGGGTAGCTGTTGGCGTTGCCGGGCTCGGTCAGGTCCGGAGCGGTGTTCGAGGGGGAGACCACCACGAATCCGGCATCCGCAAATAATGGAACGGCTACGCGGGCTTCACTCGAGCAGGATGTGCCGATAACGGCCACGATGGTCGGGTCGGCTGCCAGCCTGGTGCCGGCGGCCTGGCCGCCTTCGGCCGAGCATCCGGTGTCCTCACCGTCGAACTGGACGGCGTGGCCCAGGATCTCTCCGCCGGTATCGGCGATCGCGATCTCAATACCATTGCGCGAGTCGATCCCCAGGGTTTCGTTCGGCCCTGACACGACCAGGGCGTAGGCGATATGGATCGGATCGTCCGGTCCGATCTCGACACAGCCAAGCGCGTCCGTGCATTCGTAAGCCGGAGCACCGCCGTAAGCGGGAGTACCGCCGCCGCACGCTGCAAACAGCAGCGAGGCGACGAGAACCAGCGATAACGCGGCGAACTTCTGTTTTAACATACTTCTTCCTCCTCCAAGACAAAAGTAAGAAACATCCCGTGATTTTTACCTGACGGGTGATTGTTTGCGGCCGACAATGCCTGTGCAGTTGTCCGACATCACCTCCTTGTTTCTTGAAGGGTATAACCCTGTTTCTGGCAAAGAGTAGTGAAAACAAATTGGATGCGCCCACTTCTGTTTTGACCCAGAGCGCGCATGTAACTTTATGTAACAATAAGGTTTATTTTCGCTGAAATTGTCATACAAGTCAAGTACCCAAAGGAAGCAATCTTCTATGATACTTCCGGTTTTCAGGGAGTCGATTTCGACCCGTAGAGCAGGGTCTCGCGCACGCGCAGGTCGGTGTTGCGGACCTTCATTGCCAGGTCGGCGGCCAGGTTGTACATCAGGCGGTAGCCGAGCTGGGGGTAGGTCTCGCACAGCATCATCAGCCGGTCGCGCGCGATGACGAGAAGCTTGGTGTCCTTGTGGGCGGCGCGGACCGTCGCCGAGCGCAGGCCCTCATCCACCAGGGCGATCTCCCCGAAGGACTGGCCGCGGCGCAGGGTTGCGATAGTCACCTGTTCGTGGGGCGCCTCCGGTCTGCCTACCAGGGCCGGGTCGACCAGGATGTCGACCTCGCCCTGGGTTATGATGTAAAGTTCCTTGCTGCTGGCGCCCTCTTCCAGGATATCCTCACCCGGAGCATAGACCCGTTCCTGGCACAGGTTGCCAACCATTTCCAACTGGGCCGGGGTGAACTGGTAGAAGATATCGGCTTGTTTGAGAAAGTTGACCAGATCGCGCATATCCTATTCCTCCACGATTGGTTGCTGATGGAACCAGTGTAGCATAAACACCCCCGGGAGGCAACTAGCGAGGAAAGGCCTCGTTCAACCAGTCGATCGGGTTGACCTGGATGCCGTTCACCCAGATCTCCCAGTGCAGGTGCGGACCGCTGACCCGTCCCGTTCCACCGACCAGGCCGATGACCTGGCCCTGTTCAACATGCTCGCTGACCTGGACCTGGATTTCGGACTGGTGCCAGAAACCGGAGTAGACGCCCTGGCCATGGTCGATGATCGTGGCGTTGCCGCGTACGGTCAACGGGCCGGCAAAGACGACCACCCCGGCAGCCGGGGCGACGATCTGTAGCCCTGTTCCGCCTGCATAGTCGAGACCGGTATGGAAGCCCTGGACCGCCAGATCGGTGCCCTGGCCGACATAGGTGCGCCGGTTGCCAAAGGTGGAGGTATAGGCTGTTACGTCGGCGTACAGGAAGGCCGGTGTGATGAACGTGTCTCCCCAGTAGCGCTCGGGATTCGACGGTGTGGTCAGGGCAATGATCAGCTGGTTCTCCGGTTCGGTCACTGCCGGGTCGATCGTCTCGGGTTCGACATACAGGGTCGGGTCTTCGGGGTAGTAGCCCGACACGATCAGGACCATCTGCTCGAAGGTCTGCACGGTCTGGTTGGCGGTGGTGGCCTCCAGGCGCAGGGGGTACAGTCCAGGCGGCAGCAGGGCGTGGACGCCCTGCAGGGCGATGAAGGTCCCGTTTCCTCCAGGGAAGAAGTGCAACGGCATGTCCACCAGGGTACCGGTGAGGGTGACATTTTCGGAGACCGTCACCTGGATCTGGGCGGTGCCCCCCTGGGTGATCGGCAGGGGGGTCACGACGGCGGTGCTAAATGCCGGCGGCAGGGCGGTCGGGAAAGTCTCGGCCGATCCGGATGGCAGGTACAGAACATCTCCGGGCAGGGCGGCCCATGGTCCGGAGAGGCCGTTGATGCTGGCGACCGTCCAGGGGTCGGTATCCTGCCGGACAGCCAGTTCGAGCAGGGTTTCGCCCTGGTTCAGGCTGGTGCGGGCTGACCAGGCGGGCCGCTCGTCCTGCTGGAGCAGGATCAGCGTCACCCCGGCATAGAGCTCGGTCGGGCTGACGATGTGGTTGAGCTGGCGCAGGAAGGTCTCCTCAATCCGGAACTGGCGCACGATGCTGCGCAGCGTCCCGCCATAGGGCACCGTCTCGGTGACCAGAGTCCCGCTCAGGCCTTCGTATCCGGGAATGACCAGCCGGTCGCCGACGAAGATGGTGGCATCGGTAAGGTTATTGGCCGCCATCAGGTCGTCGAGACTGACCCGGAAGCGCTGGGCGATCAGCCACAGCGTGTCTCCTGGCTGAACGATGTAAACCGGTCCGCCGGTCGGGGTGGATTCCTGGGCGGAGACCGGCGTGACCAGGGCGAACACCAGGAGGATCAGGAGTGGAACAATGAAGCGTTTAGTCATGGACGAATTCTACTTTTTCACCGATCTGGAGATCGCCCAGTCGATCCGGATGGACTTCGAGGATGTAACGGGCGGGTCGTTTGGGCGCATAGGCCAGATGCCAGGCGCGCGCCAGAACCTTGTCGACGACGAGGTTGTCGGAATCGATCCAGAAGACTGCCAGGTCGGTGAAGACGAACAGCATGTGAATGGCGGTGTCGATGCGGCTCGGGCGGGGGTACACGAACAGCAGCCCCTCCCGAGGGTCGAGCCGGCGGCGGAACATCAGCCCTCGCAGCTGGCAGGCGAAACTGTCACACCAACAGGCCTGGATCGGGTCCGGGATGGTTTTGTCGGGGGTTTGGATTGTGACGGTACGAGTCATGGGTGAGGATAGAAAAAACGGGGCCTGCCTGGCGCCCCGTTCGGGTGAGCTTGTTCTCAGGCTTTGTTGCGCGCAAGGACCGCTTCGACGCTGGCCAGGAGTTCCTGTGGGCTGAACGGCTTGGCGATATAATCGTCCACCTTGGCGATGTGCAGGCCGAGAACCTTGTCGATGCTCTGCGCCTTGGCGGTCACGACGATGACCGGGATGTGCCTGGTCGCCTCGTCAGCTTTCATCTGCTGGTAGACTTCCCAGCCATCCATGTCGGGCATCATCAGGTCCAGCAGGACAAGGTCCGGTTTGTCTTGGCGGATCATCTCGATGCCCTCCAGGCCTCCGTTGGCACCCTGGACTTCGTAGCCGCGGCGGCTGAGGATGAGACGAATCAGATCGATCATTTCTGCTTCGTCTTCGATGCACAGGATTTTCTTGCCAGCATTCTTCTCGGCCATGGGGACTCGCCTGAACGGATTAAGTGTACCACAAAAGGCAGATTCAAGAACAGTGCCGGGCAGGAGATTTACAGGGTGATGTTAAAGTCACCCTTGCAGGGTGCAATGTTCAGGAATTCACCGTGGGGATCACCGGACTCACAGAGAATCTGCATTTTTCTCCGCGATCGACGAGCACTCCACGACAGAGTTCATCGCCCCCAACAGCGCAGCGACGATTTTGTAAGCACCCTGAGCACATTTTCCGATTGAACCCTGCGGGCGCGCGCGGGGGGGGCGGCTGGACCACGCGCCGCCGCTGCTGCGAATATATTAGAAATTTATATAAATTATTGAATGCATCTATTCCGGATGATTATTGGTTGGTATAATCATCCCGCAAGTTATAGGAGGCTTCTGTGAATTCACGAAACCAGTCTTACATCGTGTACCTTCTGCTTTTTATTGCGATCGTGGTGATCGTCTACTTCAACATCCGGCAGAATCCGGATGCGCAGGAACCCCTGACCATCAACCAGGTGGCGGCCGAGATCCAGGCCGGGAACATCGACCGGATCGTCGTAGAAGACAGCGACCGCATCCGGGTCATCTCTACCGGTACCCGTGGGGAGATCGAGCGCTATGCCCAGAAGGAGCCTGGTACATCCATCCTGGTGGACCTGATCTCCCTCGGGCTGACACCCGAAGATCTGTCCCCGGACAATGTCATCATTGAGGTCGAGCCGCCCAGCCCGTGGGTCGGCTTCTTCAGCATCGCCGGGTATCTCCTGCCGGTGATCATCTTCGGATTCCTGTTCTGGTTCATTTTTCGCCAGGCGCAGGGCAGCAACAACGCCGCCATGTCGTTCGGCAAGAGCCGGGCGCGCATGTTCAGCGGCGATCATCCGACCGTCACCTTCGAGGATGTGGCCGGCGTGGAAGAGGCCAAAGAGGAACTGCGCGAGGTGGTGGAATTCCTGCGCGAGCCGCAGAAATTCATCCAGCTGGGGGCCCGCATCCCCAAGGGCGTGCTGCTGGTCGGTTCTCCCGGCACCGGCAAGACCCTGATGGCCAAAGCCGTGTCGGGCGAGGCCGGGGTGCCGTTCTTCTCGATCTCCGGTTCGGAGTTCGTCGAGATGTTCGTTGGCGTGGGTGCCAGCCGGGTGCGGGACCTGTTCGAGCAGGCCAAGCGTCACAGCCCGTGCATTGTCTTCATGGACGAGATTGATGCTGTCGGCCGCCAGCGGGGCGCCGGCCTGGGTGGCTCACACGATGAGCGCGAGCAAACCCTCAACCAGATGCTGGTCGAGATGGACGGCTTTGACACCGATACCAATGTCATTATCATGGCGGCCACCAACCGGCCCGACATCCTGGACCCGGCCCTGCTGCGCCCGGGCCGCTTTGACCGCCGGGTGGTTCTTGACCAGCCCGACATGAAGGGCCGTGAGGCGATCCTCAAGGTCCACGTCAAGGGGAAGCCGCTTGAACCCAATATTGACCTGTCGGTGCTGGCGCGGGCCACGCCGGGCTTTGTCGGCGCCGACCTTGAGAATATGGTCAATGAGGCTGCGATTCTGGCCGCCCGCCGCAACAAGAAGGCCATCGGTCAATCTGAGTTCGAGGAAGCCATCGAGCGAGTTATCGCGGGTCCCGAACGCAAGAGCCGGTTGATCTCCGATGAGGAGAAGCGCATCGTGGCCTATCACGAAGCTGGTCATGCCGTGATCATCAATGCCTTGCCTGAGGGTGACCCAATCCAGAAGGTCTCGATCATCGCCCGCGGCCAGATGGGTGGATTCACCCTGTCGCTGCCGGAAGACGACCGCACCCTGGCCGCCCGCAAGAAACTGATCGCCCAGATGGTGGGTCTGCTGGGTGGACGCGCGGCGGAAGAACTGGTCTTCGACGACATCACCTCTGGAGCCTCGAACGACATCGAACGCGTCACCCGCCTGGCTCGGGCCATGGTGACTCGCATGGGGATGAGCTCGGAACTGGGTCCGATGGTCTACGGTCAGAAGGAAGAGCTGATCTTCCTCGGCCGGGAGATCTCCGAACAGCGTGATTACTCCGATGCCGTGGCCGAACAGATTGATCGGGTCGTGCGCAAGATCGTCGAGGATGCCTATGTCCGGGCCCGCGAATTGCTCAAGAAATACCGTAAAGAACTGGAAGCCGTCGCGCAGCGCCTGCTGGAGGTCGAGACCATCGACCGCGACGAGTTCGAGAAGATCTTCCCGCCGCCGGTCGTCAAGAAGAGCGGCACACCGCAAATGTTGTAAAACAAAGGCGGAAACACAGAAGGTGTCCTGACATCAGGACACCTTTTTTGCTGTCTTTTCTTCTTCAAGTAGATTACGCTTCAACACCTTTCCGACCGTCGATTTGGGCAGTTGCTGGCGGAACGCAACCTGGGTCGGCACCTTGAAGGGCGCCAGCCGCGCCCGGCACCATTCTAGGAGTTCTGCCTCGTCCAATGGTTCGCCGGGCCTGGCCACCACCCAGGCCTTGACCGTCTCGCCGCGGTAGCCGTCGGGAATGCCGGCCACGGAGACTTCCAGCACCTTCGGATGGGTGCTGAGCGCCTCTTCGACCTCGCGCGGCCAGACGGTCATTCCACCCGGCTTGATGATATCCTTTTTGCGGTCGACGATGTAGAAGTAGCCCTCAGCATCCATGCGGGCAATGTCGCCAGTGTACAGCCAGCCGCTGCGCAGGGCCCTGGCGGTCTCCTGCGGCATGTTGTGGTAGCCCTGCATCACCTGCGGGCCGCGAAGGATCAACTCGCCCGCCTCGCCGATCGGTATCTGGCGGAGGCCAGCCTCCGGACTGACGATGCGGGCCTCGACGTCGGGCAGAGGCAGGCCGATCGAGCCGAGACGGTTCTCGCCCTGCAGGGGGTTGCAGTGGGTGGCGGTCGGGGCCTCCGACAGGCCATAGCCCTCGCAGATCCGCCCGCCGGTCAGGCGCTCGAAGCGCTCCTTGGTCTCCTTCATCAGCGGCGCCGACCCGGAGATGCAGGCCTTGATCGAGGTCAGGTCGATCCGCCCGGCCAGGATGTCAGGATGGTGATTGATGGCGCTGTAGAGCGTTGGGACCGCCGGGAAGTAGCTCACTCCGTGGGTCTGAATAGTCGCCAGCAGGTCGGAGATGTCGCGCGGGTCGGGGATGATCGCCAGGCTGGCCCGCATGGCCATCCCCAGCAGCATCCCGCAGACCATCCCGTAGATGTGGTAGATCGGCAGGGCCAGCAGGAAGGTTTCCTGCTCTTCCTGCAGGGTGGACATCCAGGCCTTGAACTGCAGGGCGTTTGCCACCAGGTTGCGGTGACGGGCGACCGCTGCCCTGGCAGTCCCGGTCGTTCCTCCGGTGTACTGGAAAAGGGCCACGTCGTCCGGGCCAACGGCCTCAAGGTTTGACCGGGGCTCCTTCGTCAGGGATGCGAAGGGCAGATCGCCTGGCTGGAGATCCACCTCTCCGCAGGCGATCACGGTCCGGACCCTGGTTTCGGGCTGGGCGGTCTTGAGGCGCGCGTAGAGCAAATCGCTGGTGATGACCAGTTGCGGTTCAGCATCGTTCAGTTGGTGGACGATCTCGGGCGGGGTGTAGAGCGGGTTGGTGGCGACCACCACGCCACCGGCCTTGAGAATGGCGAAGTAGGCCAGGATGAATTCCGGGCGGTTGGGCAGAAAAATCCCCACCCGGTCGCCTTTGCGGACCCCGAGCCGGGTCAGCGCAGCCGCAGCCTGGCCGCTCATCTCGGCGACCTGGCGGTAGGTCAGTTTTCTGCCCTGGAAGAGGATGCAGGCCCGCTCCGGGCAACGCTGGGCGGCTTCGTCCAGAAAGTGGAAGACCGGCACGGCCGGATAGTCGAGCTGGACCGGCACACCGGGGTCGTAGCCTGTGAGCCATGGGCGGGAGGTCATGGCCGAAGTATAGCCCAGGGGGGAGGGGAAGTCAAATGCGACCGCCGGACGGCGCCGATCTATTCCGTTGCATCGTGGTCAAACAATGCGCATGTCTCGCTCGCCAGACCGACACACCTTTTCCCGCAGTCGATGAAATACGAGACCCTTTCCGCCACAGGTGCCTCCCCTTTTTTGACTTGTTTGAGCAGCTTCCACAGCTCTTGTTCAAAGCTCCACCGGTTAGGCTTTGGCAAGATATCCCAGCGTTGGGGGCCGATCCGCTTGGCGTACCAGCGCAGATCATCCACGATCGCGAGCAGGCGCCGCGCGTCCTCGTCATCGGGCGCCTCGTGCTGGATGAGGGTGCGATAGACTGTCTCCAACTGCACAAGCATGTCCGGCAGGCTGGGACGTGGTTGCGGATCGACGATCTTGGTCACGCGCCCGTAGATCTCATCTCCACTGACCCAGCCATTCACCTTGCCGAGGCTGTTGACGATGAGAAACTGGTCGCCCTGGATTTCGCCGACCATATGGAACAATTCGCCCTGGTGCCAGCGGACGAGGACAATATCACCGACCTGCACCTGGCGAGGGTCTGTGACCGGTGCCATCGTCAGGGTTTGGCCGTGTTTGATGGCCGCCCGCATGGAGGCGAAATTGCCACCCTCTGGCACTGTCCAGGTGTAAGAGCGGCCTTCCTTGAGTGCTTCAAGCAAGGGGTCCTTTTTGTGTTTTGCCATCGCGTTCTCCTTTTGAAGACAGGAACATCCTCTCGCGTGGATTTCTCCAGGGGCCTATGCGCTGCTCTAGGGGTGCAGTGGGTGGGCTGGTTGGGGGGGCGGTCAAGCGGGCTGAATTCAGAGCAGGCTGACGAGTGAAAACAGACCGAACCCGGTGATGATCCCTCCCGACACCCGGTTGACCCACAGCAGGTCTCTCGGGTTGCATTTTTCCCGCAACAGGCTGACCCCGCCACTCAGCATCAGCCACCACAGGGCCGAGCCGATGAAGACTCCCAGAACCAGGATTCCCGCCGCTGTGTAGCTTCCACCTGCCCCTGCCAGACCCAGTCCGGCGAAGATCGCGGCGAAGGAGAGGATCGTGACCGGGTTGGTGAGGGTCAGGAAAAAGGTCGAGGCATAATCGCCAAGCAGGCCACCGCCCCTCGTCTGGGCGGCCTGCTTGGCCGGGCTGGACAGGAGCGTCTTGAGCCCCAGGAACAGCAGAAAGACTCCGCCGATGATCCGCAAGCATGTCTGTTGGTTGACCAGAAAAGCGGAAATGAGTGTCAGGCCGGATCCGGCGATGCAGCCGTAGACCGCGTCGGCGGTTGCCGCTCCCAGGCCGGAGACAAGGCCGGAGGCACGCCCCTCGGTCAGCGTACGGCGGATGCATAACACACCGATCGGCCCGACGGGCGCGGCGATCGAGAATCCGATCAGCAGGCCGCGCAGAAAGAGAGGAATGTGCATTCTTGTAGCGCCACGTTGTTGTACAGTACTTCTGGACGGTTACCCCGTCCAGCTGATCCTCGTCCGTGCGCGGCATCTGGGATGCCAGTTGATGGCCCAGGGTCTCCTAGAATTTTCGTCGGCCAAGCCGGTTCCAGGCATGCATCTGGACATGAACACAGCCGATCCTCTGTGTGCCTTGCGCGGCGAGAAAGTACCCCGCAGGTGCCCGACCCGGCAGCGATGGTTTGTTCCGCCCAGCCGATGTTCTTCAGGATCTCCCCGGATGGAAGGGGATGTTCGGGATACAGGGCAGGATAACCATCGGGGGGTTGCTCGTGCCAGACCGGGAGCAGGTTGTTTCCTACGCAAGATGCTTGATGAAGACTCGCCTGCGCTTGTGTTGCCGTCTTTCATAGTACTTCCACTGCCCCTGGACGTCAACGTTGTTCTCCAGTTCGGGGTTCGATTCCACCCTGACGACCCCGATGCGGTTGAAGACCCGGTGCATGCGGTCCATCAGGACGGCGTTGACGCCCTTGCCCTGGTATTCGGCTTTGACGGCTACCAGGTACAGGTCCGCGCGCTCGTTCTTGCGCAGCGCCCGCAGCAGGTGGATGAAACCGAATGGGTACAGGCGCCCGCGGGCTTTCTGCAGCGCCCGCGACAGCGACGGGATGGCGATCCCGAAACCGACCATCCGGCCCTGCCGGTCGAGGACCACCGGGATGAACTCGGGCGAGATGAAGCCGAAGTATTGTTTAATATAGCCGTCGACCTGTTTGGGGGTGAAGGGCACAAAGCCGTAGAGTTTCTGGTAGGCTTCCTGCAGCAGATCGAACAAAGCATGGGCGTACTTGAGCAGTTCCCTCTTGTGCCGCACTTCCAGGACCTGGAGCTGGTTGCGCCGCAGGGCGATGTCTGCGATCCGGGCGATGGTCTTGTTCGGTTCGGGCGGGACCGTGATCTCGTACTCGACCCAGTCGATGTCCTTGACGTAGCCCAGGCGGGTCATGTGTTCGACGTAGTAGGGATGGTTGTAGGAGGTTGCCATGGTGGCCAATTCGTCGAAGCCCTCGACCAGCATTCCCTCCCGGTCCATGTCGGTGAAGCCCAGCGGCCCGTGGACGGCAGTCATGCCCTTTTGGTCTGCCCAGGCTTCAACCTGCTGCATCAAGGCTTCCGAGACGGCCGGGTCGTCGATGAAGTCAAACCAGCCGAAGCGCATGTGGTGCTGCTTCCAGTATTCCACGTGACGGCGATTGAGGATCGCCCCGACCCGTCCGACGATGCGGCCATCCTGGATGGCCAGCCAGAACTTTGCTTCGGAGTACTCGTAGGCGGCGTTTCGATCCCGCCGGAGGGTGTTGAGTTCGTCGGAGACCAGCGCCGGGACCCAGTTGGGGTGACCCCGGTAGAGCGTGAAGGGGAAGTTGACGAAGGCCTTCAAGTCTTTCATCGTGACGACTTCCTTGATCTGGAGATCCATGGGGGTCTGCTCCTGATGAGGAATGTTGATCGTTTTCGCCAGTGAGGGTGGAAAGGCCGGGAGGGGAGCCCGTCCTGCACATGTCACCCGGCGAGGAAGCTGCGTGCCAATTCCGTGATCTTGTCCACGGAATGGGCTTCGGCCTCGAACCAGTGGATCTGTGGATCGTCGGCCTTGAACCAGTTGGCCTGCCGGCGGACGAAGATACGCGTCCCGCGGCGGATCTCGACCTTGGCCTGCTCCAGGCTCATCGCGCCCCGCAGGACGGCAGCGCACTGGGGGTAACCGATGGCCGAGAAGGACGGCAGGGTGGGGGAGTAGCCCTGCTCGAGCAGGCCCCGGACCTCGTCCAGGAAACCGGCGGCGAACATCGCCTCGATGCGAGCGTCGATACGGGCGTACAACTCGGGGCGCGGACGGGTCAGGCCGACCATCAGCAGGCGGTAAGGCGACCTGCCCTGGCTGCGCTGCTCTGAGAAGCGCCGGCCGGTGGCGAAGATCACCTCCAGGGCCCGTACAGATCGGCGCAGGTTGCGCGGGTCGATTGCCTTGGCCGCGGTCGGATCGAGGACTCCGAGAATTGCGTGTAGCCACTCATTGCCTTCTATCCTCGCTCGTTCTTCCAGGATCTCCCGCAAGCGGATTTGCGGAGCTGTCGCCGGAGGAGTCCAGCCCTGGGTGATGGCGCGCACATACTGTCCCGTCCCGCCGACCAGCAGCGGCTTCCGGCCGCGCTTCAGGATGTCGCCGATTGCCATCTCGGCGGCCTTCTGGAAGACGGTCAGGCTCCAGGTCTGATCCGGGTTGGATACGTCTATCAGGTGGTGGGGTACACGTTCGCGATCGGCCAGGGTCGGCTTGGCGGTGCCGATGTCCATGCCGCGATAGAACAGGCGCGAGTCGGACGAAACGATCTCGCCGCCCAACCGTTCGGCCAGGCGCAACGACAGTTCGGTCTTCCCGACTGCGGTCGGACCGATCAGGACGATGAGGGCAGGACGCTCAGATGGTGCCATGTGTGAAGGGGGGGCTGACCAGCCCCCGGTCGGGGTGGTCCTCGGCAGCCTGCCTGGTCTGGCGGCCGGTTTGCGGGCTCCGGAGGCTCATTGTCGGAAGCGCTCCAGAAAGTTACGCACCCGAACCCCCAGGCTGCGCTTACGCGGGGCGGCGTGCATGACCAGCCGCTCGTAGTGGGCCAGCATGATCTTGGTCACCCGGTCGATGGCATACTTCTCGGACGCCTGGCGGGCTGCAATGCCCAACCTGCGGCGCAGGTCATGATCCAGGCACAGGCGAGTCAATTGGGCGGCGAAGGCCGCCGGGTCGTCGCGTGCCAGCAGGCCGGTGATCCCGTCTTCAACCGTGTCGCCCACTCCGACCGAGTGGAGGCCCACCGTGGGCAGGCCGGCGGCCATGGCCTCGATCACCGAAAGCGGATGGACCTCGCTGACCGAGGCCGTGACGAAAACATCGCAGGCTGCCAGGTAATCAGGCAGGCGCTCGTAAGGGACCATGCCGGCGAAGCGGATTCGGTCGCCGAGCCCGATCTCCCCGGCAGTGCGTTTCAGCCCCTTGGTCTCGGATCCCCCGCCGATGATCAGCAGGAGGGCATTTTCAACCGCCTCGGCCACCCCGGCGAAGGTCTGGATCAGGAAATCGAGATTCTTCTCTGGGGCCAGCCGACCGGCGTAGACCAGCAGGATATCATCCCGGGAGAAGCCAAACTCGGCCCGGCAGTCGGCCCCGCAGCGCTCATGAAACAGGCGCAATTCCACCCCGTTGGGAACCACCTCGATCGGACTGGTCACCCCCAACCGACACAGCACGCCGGCCATTCCCGCAGAAGGGGTCGTGACCAGGTCCACGGCATCGCAGAAGGGCGGCATGTAGGTCTGCAGCAGGCTCGCGCTGATCTCCTCCGGCACCAGCGGCAGATAGGTCTGGGCATAGAGGTCGTAGCGGGTGTGATTGGTGAAGACGATCGGGATGCGCAGCGGGCGACAGTAGCGCAGCGCCAGGCGCCCACTCAAGAAAGGGTGCTGCACATGGACCACGTCCATGCTCTGCAGCAGGTGCTTGGCCGCCCGGCTGTAGCTGAAGTTGAGGTAGTAGCCGGTGTCGACCACTGGCAGGCCGGGCGAATAGACGACATTTCGCTCGTCGCACTGGATTTCAGCATCCCCGAAGGCAAAAACGAAGACTTCGTGACCGGCCTGTTCCAGGTAACGCTTGTGCAGGGCGATATAGTTGGTGATCCCGCTGATATGCGGTTTGTAAATGTCCGCCATGATGCCGATGCGCATCTGTCACCTCACCTCACATGGTAAGTCAACGGGGAGGGGTTGTCAAGTGGGGTATAATTATCGCGTCGGGGAACGCTCGTTCCCGGCAAAAACATTGATGCAGAGGTTGTCAGGCAGGCCATGGATCGTGCTCCCTCCAATTTACCCGCAGACTATTGGTCCACTCTCCAGTTCGGCAAGAAGGACCTGGAATACGTCACCACTTACCTGTTCGAAAACGAGATCCCCCTCACTGAGAAGGAAATCCTGCCCGTCGTCGTGGCGGAGCGGGTCCGTCTCGAGCGTGAAGCGCTGATCAAAGAACAGCAGGAGGGGGCAAAGATCTACGTCCCGAAAGGGGTCTACAAGACGGGCGACCGGCTGGCATTCCCGGCCCTGGGCTGGAAAAAAGGCACCGTGACCGGCTCGCGCCCGGGGGTCAACCCGGCGGCGACGGCCTTTGATGTGATCGCTGTGAAATTCGAAGACAGTGGCGGGGGCGAATTCGCTGCCGGCCTGGAAGCCCATGTCCTCAATTCCCCGGCCGAAGTCCTGCCGACGGACGAATCCCTGGATCCGAATTATGTGCTCACTACCTACGGGGCCGAACTGGAAACAAAACTGGTTGCCGCCCTGGAGGGGGATGGTGGCCTGGCGCGTATCGCCGGACGCTGGTTTGCCCGGGCCCTGCTGGTGGACGTCAACCTCGGCCATCTCAATCTGGCTGAGGCCGCCCTGGACGAAGCCGGCGGGAGACCGCTGCCCGCCCAGACCTTGATCGAGCAGGTCGAGCTGTCCGAAAAAGTGAATCCCAAACTGCTCGAGTTCTCGATGAATTTCGCCTTGCAGGAGGACGGCCGCTTTGACGAGGTCGGTCCGGCGGGTGAGGTCCTGTGGTGCCTGAAGCGCCTTGAGCCCCAGGACGTCCAGCAGATCCCGGTCCCACTGCGGTACGCCTCCATCGAGTACGACCGAGCCGCCCTGACCCCTGACATGTTGTCCCTTGAGGAACAACTGGACGATGAACTCAGCGATCTTCCCGATCCATTGACGCCGCCCGAAAAGGTCCTCCTCAGCCTGACATACCCCCACTGGCGGGCGGGAACCCTGCCGATTTCGGCGCGCATGCGCGGCCTGTTCCCGACAGCATATGTCACCCCCCGCATCATTTTTACCGTGGTGGACGGTGCCACCAACGAGGAGTTGCAGGCCTGGGTGGTACGCCAGCATGGTTATGTCGCCGGGCTGGGCGAATTGTTCAAGAAGCATGGTTTGATGCCCGGCAGCCTGATTGCTGTCCGTCGGGGGGACAGGCCTGGACAGGTGGTCGTCGAGCCCAAGGTTCGCCGTCCGACCCGCGACTGGATCCGGACAGTGCTGGTCGGCAGTGACGGCGGAATCGTCTTCGCCATGCTCAAACAGAATATCAGCACTGAGTTTAACGAGCGCATGGTCATTGCGGTTCCGGACGTGGCTGGCGTTGACCAGGCCTGTGCCCAACTCGCCAAGGATCGCCCGTCCTTTGAAAAACTCGTGCTGGGGATGTTGGGCGAGTTGACCAAGTTGAACGTCCAGGGCCATGTTCATGCCCAGGAGTTGTATTCAGCGCTCAACATCGTCCGCCGCGTCCCGCCGGGGCCCCTGCTGACCTTCCTGGCCGGGCACCCGGAGATCACCCACATTGGCGATCTGCACTTCCGCCTGGTGGACCAGGAGGTGCGCGCTGATGATTGAGGGAAAGAAGTTCAGCCTGGTCAAGCCGACCCTCGATACACCATTCCATGTCGATTTCGAGTGGTGGCGGCAGAGCGATCGTAACTGGCATGTGGCGCTGCTCGACCTGCTTTGCCCCGAGCATCGCCAGGAATTTTCGGAGATGTCCGAAGGCCAGATGATCGATTGGATCGATCCCGAGACCGCCGAAGTGCGCCAGGTAGATGGGCTTCAGAATGTGATCATCACCCATTGTGCCTGCCAGGAGGACTTTCTGACTGCCCATACTGCCATGGTCGATGCCGTTTTTCGTCTGTTGTTGGCGGGCGGCAACGTGCCGATGACCGCCGTTGAGCTGGGCGAACGCCTCAACCGTCCGGCCGATACGATCCTGCGGACACTGGCTGGCGTGCGGGTGTACAAAGGGATCCGCCCGCTCAATACCTGATCGCTTGCATTTTGGATGCCCCTGTAGCTCAAAGGATAGAGCACCTGCCTTCTAAGCAGATGGTTGTGGGTTCGAATCCCGCCAGGGGCGCTGGATTGTCAGCAGGAGGCGACCTGTGATCGCGCGTCAAGGCCTGATCAAATTCAAGGGGCAGGACGTCACCGTGGTCGGTTCGGACCTGAAGGTGGGTGACAGCGCCCCGGAGTTCTCTGTCCAGACCTACGATTGGGCCCCGTTCAGCGGCCTGTCGGATACGCAGGGCAAGGTGCGCATCATCGCCGCTGTCCCCTCCCTGGACACCGAAGTCTGTGACCGTGAGACCCGCCGCTTCAATCAGGAGGCGGCCGCTCTGGGCGAGGGGATCGCCATCCTGGTCATCAGCATGGATTTACCCTATGCCCAGAAGCGCTGGTGTGGGGCGGCCGGCATCGACCAGGTGGTCGTGCTCTCCGATCATCACTCGGCCGACTTCGGCGCCAAGTACGGCTGCCTGATCAAGGAGGTCCGCATTTTACGGCGGGCTGTCTTCATCGTCGATCGCAGCGGGAAAGTCACCTATGCAGCCTATATGCCCGTCCTGGGGGAGGAGCCCGATTACGTCGCCGTCCTGGCAGCCGTCCGGGCCGCCCTCGCCGGGTGAGGCAAGGAGTACGTGGAATGTCTACTTTGATCTGGGAACATGAATCGGCGATCGAGCACCCATCCCTGGAGCTGCAGGCCCTCGGCTGGCAGGTCAGCCTCCATTCCTACTGCTGGAGCCCGCCGACCGATATCTACGAGACCGAGAACCGCTTCGTCGTTCGGGTCGAAGTGGCCGGAATGCGCGAGATGGATTTCTCCATCGGCGTGGAGAAAAACTTCCTGATCATCAACGGGGTGCGGACAGACCGCCGCGAGCAGCGCGCCTACCGCCAGATGGAGATTCGCTTCGGTGAGTTCAGTACGGCGGTCGAAATACCTCCTGGCGTGGATGTCTCGCTGGTCGAAGCCGAGTATGAGGACGGTTTCCTGACCGTCATCCTGCTGAAATCGAAAGCGCTGCAGAAAAAGAGATCATGACCGCCTCACGCTGGCATTCGAGCCCTCTCGAACTTATGGACTGGATAGATTCCCTGGAAGAGGATTTCTCTCTGGAAGATTTCTTCCTGCCCCCGATCCTTACCCGCACCGAGAAGAAGACCGAAACCGATACGGAGATCGAAGCGATCTCTCCCGAATTGGATACGGTTAATTTTCCCAAGACGCTACCGATCCTGCCGCTGCGCGGCGTGGTCGTCTACCCGCAGACCGCTGTTCCGCTGACGATCGGTCAGCCGCGCTCGATCCGTCTGGTCGACGATGTGGCCGCCTCAACTGACAAACTTGTCGGCCTGGTAGCAGCCCGCAACCCCGAGCTGGAGACCCCCGGCCCGGAAGACCTGTATCCGATTGGGACGATCGCTGTCGTCCACAAGCTCTTCCGGGCTCCCGACAACACCATCCGCCTGTTGGTCCAGGGGTTGGCGCGCTTCCGTCCGGTCGAATACCTTGAGCAGGAACCCTACCTTCGGGCGCAGATTGAGTTTGCCCCCGAGGTGATCGAGACCGGGCTGGAGATCGACGCCTTGGCCCGCAGCGCCCGGGATCAGTTCGAGCAGATCTCGGAGCTGAGCCCCAGCATTCCGCGCGAACTGGTCAGTTCCGTCTCTGCTCTCGAGGACCCGCTGCAAACGGTCTACACGATCGCTAATTTCCAGCGCATCGACCTGGCCGACGCCCAGGCATTGCTGGAGATGAACTCCACCCGGGCCAAGCTCGACAAGCTGGTCGATCTGCTGGTGCGTGAAGCCGATGTCCTGCAGCTCGGCCAGAAGATCCAGAACAAGGCCCGTTCAGAGATCGAGAAGGTCCAGCGCGATTACTTCCTGCGCGAACAGATGAAGGCCATCCAGAAAGAACTCGGCGAACGCGACGAGCAGCAGGTCGAGGTCGAGGAGTTCCGCCAGAAGATCGAGAAGGCCAAGATGCCCGAGGAGGCCGAGAAGCAGGCCCGGCGTGAGCTAGACCGGCTGTCACGCCTGCCGACGGCTGCCGCCGAGTACGGTGTCATCCGCACCTATCTCGACTGGCTGGTCTCGCTGCCCTGGTCGCAAGGCACCGACGACAACCTCGAGATTGTCCACGCCCGCGAGATCCTTGCCCAGGATCATTACGGGCTGGAGGATGTCAAGGAGCGCATCCTGGAATTCCTGGCGATCCGCAAGCTGCGCCTGGAGCGCAAAGACGAGAAGAAGCCCGAATCGAAGGATGTCATCCGCCGCGAGCGCGAGGGCGTGATCCTGTGCTTCGTCGGCCCTCCGGGGGTCGGCAAGACCTCTCTGGGGCAGTCGATCGCCCGGGCGATGGAGCGTAAGTTCGTGCGCATCTCGTTGGGTGGCGTGCGCGACGAAGCCGAGATTCGCGGTCATCGCCGGACCTACATCGGGGCCATGCCAGGTCGTATCCTGCAGGCTCTGCGGCGGGTCGAGACCCGCAACCCGGTCTTCATGCTCGACGAAGTCGACAAGTTGACCTTTGATTTCCATGGCGACCCGGCCTCGGCCCTGCTCGAGGTCCTTGACCCCGAACAGAACTTCGAATTCCGCGACAACTATCTCGAGGTATCGTACGACCTCTCGCAGGTCTTCTTTATTACGACTGCCAACCAGATGGAGACCATCCCGGCCCCGCTGCTGGATCGGATGGAGGTCATCCGCCTCTCCGGGTACACGGAGACAGAGAAGGTCGCCATAGCCCGGGGCTACCTGATCCCGCGCCAGGTGCGCGAGAACGGCCTGCGCCCGGAGGAGGTCGCCTTTACTCGCGAGGCGGTCAAGACGATCATCAACCAGTACACCCGCGAGGCCGGGGTTCGCAACCTGGAGCGCAAGATCGGAGCGGTCTGCCGCAAGATCGGGACCGGGATCGCCGAGGGCAAGAAGCAGGCTTTCCGGATCACTCCCAGGCGGATCCGGGACCTGCTCGGGCACCCGATCTTCCTCGAGACCGAGGAGATCGATGCCCGCACAGCCGTCCCGGGCGTGGTCCCTGGACTGGCCTGGACGCCCTTTGGCGGCGACATCCTGTTCATCGAGGCAACCCGCATGCCCGGGTCCAAGGCCTTCCAGGTGACCGGCTCAGTCGGTAATGTGATGCAGGAATCGGCCCGGGCAGCGCTTTCGTACGTGCGCTCGCGTGCCGAGCAGCTTGGCCTGCAGAAGGACTTCTTTGAGAAGAACGATTTCCACATGCACATCCCGGCCGGTGCCCAGCCCAAGGACGGCCCCTCGGCCGGTGTGACCATGGCCACCGCGCTGGTTTCGCTCGTCTCCGGGCGGTCGGTCAAGAGTGGGGTCGGCATGACCGGGGAGATCACCCTGCGCGGCCAGGTGCTGCCGGTTGGCGGCATCAAGGAGAAGATGCTGGCCGCCCACCGCGCCGGTCTGAAGACTGTCATCCTGCCTAGACGCAACGCTGTTGACATCGAAGACATCCCGGCCGAGGTCAAGAAGGGCCTTTCCTTCGCCTTCGTCGAGACAGTTGACGAGGCCCTCTCCGCCGCACTGGAGGCGCCTCCCAAGGTGGCGACTCCGAAGAAGCCCACGCAGGCGAAGAAGCCCGCGCCAGCGAAGAAAACAGCCCAAAAAGGAAAACACGCGAATGCCGAAGGTACTGCTGGCCGAAGATGACCCCATGATGGTATCCCTGCTCGAAACGCTGCTGGCGATCGAGGGGTTCGAAGTGGTGGTTCTACCGGAGAAGGAGGATCTGCTGGAAAATGCGCGGTGCATCAATCCCGACGCGATCCTGCTCGACGTTCATTTTGGCGCTCAGAACGGGATTGAACTCCTGCGCTTGATCCGTCAGGAACCCGACCTTCAGGCGGTCAGGGTGATCATGGCTTCCGGGATCGACAAATCCGAGGAATGTTTGGCCATTGGGGCGGACGGTTTCCTGCTCAAGCCCTACATGCCCGACGACCTGTTGCGTAAGCTGCGGCCGTGAAGCCTGTGCGTCAAATCGAGATCCGGGTGTTCCAATTTCCACAGGATTATCAGGCGGTCCATGACTTGTGGTCGCTGGCTGGAGAGGGAATCCAGTTGCGCCGATCTGATGACCCGGACGAGATCGAGAAAAAAGTCCAGCGCGACCCCGACCTGTTCCTGCTGGCCGAGGCCGGCGATTGCCTGGTCGGCACAGTGTTGGGCGGTTTCGATGGGCGCCGGGGTCTGGTTTATCACCTGGCAGTTGCCCCCGACTTCCGCCAGGAGGGGATTGGCGGCCTTTTGATGGAGGAGCTTGAGCGCCGCCTGCGGGATAAAGGCTGCATCCGCTGTTATCTGCTGGTGACGGTCGAGAACGCGACTGCTATGGCTTTTTATGAAAAGCGCGGCTGGGAACGCATGGAGAACGTGTATACTTACGGGAAGAACCTCTGATTCTTATGGCACAGAACACACTTCGCATTGGCCTCCTGATCGCCTCCGACCGTTCGGCCCAGGGCGTGCGCCCGGACCTGACCGGGCCGGCGCTGGAGGAGTGCATCCAGTCTCAGGGCTGGATATTGATCCGGCGCGATGTCCAACCGGACGACGCAGCCATCCTGCGCGAGACCCTGACCGCTTGGGCAGACCGCGGAGACCTGGACGTGATCCTGACCAGCGGCGGGACCGGTTTCTCTCCGCGCGACGTCACCCCGGAGGCCACCCGGGCAGTGATCCAGCGCGAAGCACCAGGCCTGGCCGAAGCGATGCGCCAGGCCAGCCAGGCGGTCACCCCCCATGCTATGCTTTCGCGGGCGGTGGCCGGCATTCGCGACAGGGTCTTGATCGTCAACCTGCCAGGCAGTCCAAAGGCGGCGGTTGAGAACCTGCAGATCATCCTGCCGGTCCTGCCGCACGCCGTCGAACTACTCCACGAGGAGCCCGACGCCGAAAAACACCACTAACGGCCTCTTGTCATGCGGGCCGGGTTGGCGGTATAATCCCGCCCGTTTGCATTTATAAATAATCGAAAGAGGAAAAGAAGATGATTGACGTCAACGACCTCCGCAAAGGAGTCACCTTCGAACTGGACGGCAACCTGTTCAAGGTCATCGAGTACAGCCACCACAAGCCGGGTCGCGGCAATGCCACCATCAAGATCAAGGCCCGCAACTTGCGCACGGGTGCCAATCTGGAGAAGACATTCATCTCCGGCAGTCAGGTCCAGGACGCTCCCCTGGATTTCCACAACGTCCAGTATCTTTACAGCGATGGTGAGTTCTACCACTTCATGGATAACGATACCTACGAGCAGCCGGCGATCAAATCGGATCTCCTGGGCGACGATGCACTCTTTCTGATGGAGAACATGGAGGTCAAGCTGACTTTCTACCAGGATGAGCCGATCAGCATCGAACTGCCCATGACGGTTGAGATGAAGATCGTCGAGGCCGACGTGGCCGTGCGTGGCGATACCGCCACCGGCGTGACCAAGAAGGTCAAGACCGAGACCGGCCTCGAGGTCCAGGTGCCGCAGTTCGTCGAGCGTGGCGACCGAATCCGCATCGACACCCGTACCGGCACCTACGTAACCCGGGTCTGAACTACCGACGCCCCGCAGGCTTCCTGAGGGGCGTGCAGATCTTCACGCCATGAAAACGCCAGCCGGGTATGAGTGCAAGTATTTTTATGGGGACTACTACCGCGGTCGCGAGCGCGAGGAGTGCCACTTGATCGGCGCCGCCTGGACCTCCGACCTGTGTCGAACCTGCCCGGTCCCGGGCATCACCCGGGCGAATGCCTGCGAGCATATGCGCCTGCGCCCGGAAGTGACCCGCCCGCTGCTGGCTGCTTTCCAGCGTCGGGTCAAGGTCGGACCGTTCTGTGAGAAGACTGGCCGATCTGGCTTCGATCCGCACACCGGCTGCGGTGAATGCCATGCGCTTCCAGCGGTCTTTGAAGTCAAAGAGTGACACCTTTTTTACGATGTGGGGAATTACCATTCGTTCCGCTTCCATCCACGCATGCCCCATCTCTCATCCGATGCCAATCTCATGATGATCACACTGCTCCTCGACCTTGATGATACCCTGCTCGACACCAATGTGGACGCCTTCATCCCGGCCTACTTCTCCGGACTCTCCGCTGCCCTGGCGGACCGGGTCGCCCCGGACACCATGCTCCCGGCCCTGATGGGCGGCACCCAGGCGATGATGGCCAGCCAGGACCCAGCCCGGACCCTGGAACAGGTCTTCGATGACTTCTTCTACCCGCAGCTGGGTATTCCCAAGGCTGAACTGCGCGACCAGATCGAGCACTTCTACGACGAGACCTTCCCGACCATTCAGCATGTCACCGGGCAGCGCCCGGAGGCGGTGGCCTTTGTCGACTGGTCCTTTGCCAGCGGGCATCGGGTAGCGATCGCCACCAACCCTTACTTTCCGCTCAAGGCGGTCCATCACCGCATGCGCTGGGCTGGCCTGGCGCCGGAAGTGTACCGCTTCGCCCTGATCTCGGCCTTCGAGGGCTTCCACTTTACCAAGGAGACGGGAGCCTATTTCTACGAGTTCCTGGGTCAGCTCGGCTGGCCATCCGACCCGGTTGTGATGGTAGGTAACGATCTCGACATGGATCTGCTCCCGGCGCTCAAGGTGGGCCTGCCGGTCTTCTGGCTGCGTGACGGTCGCGACGGGGCCCACCCGGGAATCCCCCAGGGTTCCTTCGCCGATCTGCGCCGTTGGCTCGAACAGGCCGACCCGGAAGGCCTGCACCCGTCCATCGAGACGCCGGAGGCAGTTGCGGCACTCCTGCGCTCCACCCCTGCGGCGATCGCCACCCTGACCTCCGGCCTGTCTGATCAGAAATGGCTCTGCGAGCCCTTGCCCGGCGAATGGTGCCTGACCGAGATCCTGTGCCATCTACGGGACGTCGATGTCGAGGTCAACCTGGAGCGCCTTCGCCGGGTGCTGGCCGAGGACAACCCGTTCATTTCCGCTGAGGACACCGATCGCTGGGCGGAAGAACGCCAGTACCGCCGCCAGGATGGCCGCCAGGCCCTGGCTGATCTCATCGCCGCGCGCAAGGAACTGCTGGCTCTGCTCGACGACCTGCAGGCGAGCCAGTGGTCCCGCCCGGCCCGGCATGCGATCTTTGGCCCGATGACGCTCCAGGAACTGGTCACGTTCGTTGCCGAGCACGACCGCATACACGTCCAGCAGGTCTGGAAAACGGTTTGACGGGTGAATCCTTGCATGGCCTTTTAGCCTGAGCGATAAGCACTCGGACAACTTCAGGATCTGGAACCAGGACCACAGGTCCTGGGCGCATCCCTTTTTCCACCCTCGTGTTATAACGTCCAGGATTGCCTGGACGTTCATCTTTTTACCACAAGGAGAAAAGGTTTATGCGCAAACGAGTCGTCGTCACCGGACTGGGCTGTATCAGCCCGCTGGCGCTGAACTGGCCGGAGACCTGGCAGGCTCTGGTGGCGGGGAGGTCTGGGGTCACGTCGATCACCCAGTTCGACGCCTCGCAATTCAAGACCAAGATCGCCGCCGAGGTCAAGGGTTTCGACCCGAATGCTCTCTTTGGTCCCCGGGAAGCGCGCCGCATGGACCGGGTCACGCAATTTGCGCTGGCCTGTGCCGGGGAAGCCATCCAGCAGGCTGGCCTGGATCCGGAGCAGATCGCCCGCGATCGCGTTGGGGTCGTCATCGGCACCGGAATCGGCGGCATCCACACCATGGTCGAGAACTGGGAGGTCCTCGAGGAACGCGGACCGGATCGGGTCAGCCCGTTCATGGTTCCGATGATGCTGGCCGACACCCCGGCGGGGATGATCGCCATCCGCTACGGTTTTCGCGGCCCGAACATGGCGGTCGTGACCGCCTGTGCCACCGGCTCGAATGCGATCGGGGAAGCCGCCGAGATGGTTCGCCGCGGCGCGGCCGACGTCATCCTGACCGGCGGGACCGAGGCCTCGATCATTCCGGTTGCGATTGCCGGGATGAGCGTTGTCGGGGCCCTGTCGAGCCGCAACGCTGACCCGGCTGGGGCCTCGCGTCCTTTCGACAAGGACCGCGACGGTTTCATCATGGGCGAGGGCGCGGCAGTGCTGGTGCTCGAGTCGCTGGAGCACGCCCAGGCGCGCCGGGCGGCCATCCTGGCCGAGTTCAATGGGTACGGCACCTCTGCCGATGCCTTCCACGTCTCCGCCCCCGAAACGAGTGGTCAGGCGCTCAGCATCCAGCGTGCCCTGACCGATGCGGCCCTGAGCCCGGAGGCGATTTCGTACATCAATGCCCACGGCACCTCGACCTACTTGAATGACAAGAGCGAGACCCAGGCCATCAAGGCCATCTTCGGCGAGGCTGCCTACCGCGTGGCGATTTCGTCGACCAAGTCGATGACCGGGCACCTGCTGGGGGCCTCGGGTGCCCTCGAAGCGGCTGTCTCCGTGCAGGCGATCCAGGACAACCTGCTGCCGCCGACGATCAACTACACGACCCCTGACCCGGAATGTGACCTGGACTACGTTCCCAACCAGGCCCGCGATGCGGAGGTCGGGCATGTGATGTCCAATTCGTTCGGTTTCGGCGGCCACAACGCCACGCTGATTATGAGCCGTTTTGAAGAATAAAACCCGGAGCGCGTGGTCATCCGCGCCAGAGGAGTGATCCAATGCCGTATGCACATATTACCGGATGGGGGTGCGCCGCGCCCGAGAAGATCCTGACCAATGCTGATCTGGAGCAGATCGTCGATACCACGAATGAGTGGATCCTCGAGCGCACCGGCATTCATGAGCGCCGCATCGCCCGGGAGGATGAATCGACCGCTTCGCTGGGCTTGAAGGCAGCCTGGCGGGCCCTCGAAATGGCCAACATCAAACCGGGGGAGATCGACCTGATCATCTGCGCCACTTCCACTCCTGAGTACATCTTCCCGGCCACGGCCTGCATCATCCAGGATAAACTGGGGGCCTCGCGGGCGGGCGCCTTCGATCTGTCGGCAGCCTGCTCGGGGTTCATCTATGGCCTCAACATGGGCTCGCAGGCGATCCGCAGTGAAGCTCTGCAGACCGTCCTGGTCATCGGAGCCGAAACCCTTTCGCGGGTGACCAACTGGCAGGATCGCAACACCTGCGTCTTGTTCGGCGACGGGGCCGGGGCGTTCGTTCTGCAGGCCAGCGACCAGCCAGGGGGGGTCCTGTCGGCGGTGATGCGCTCCGACGGTTCCGGCGCCGGGCTGCTTTCCGTGCCGGCCGGTGGGTCGAAACATCCGGCTACTGTCGAGACGGTCAAGGCCGGAATGCACACCATTCGCATGGATGGACGTGAAGTCTTCCGCTTCGCCACCCGGGTCATGGCCCAGGCGACGCGTGAGGTTGCGGAAGCCGCCGGGCTGACGATCCAGGATCTGCAGTGGATTGTTCCCCATCAGGCCAATTTCCGGATCATCGACGCAGCCGCTCGCGGCTTGAAGCTACCCATCGAACGCTTCATCATCAACCTGGAGAAGTACGGCAACACCTCCACGGCTTCGATCCCGCTGGCGGTCTGCGAAGCGGCCGCCGATGGGCGCATCAAGGTCGGCGACCGGATCGTGCTGGTCGGTTTCGGTGCCGGACTGACCTGGGGTGCCCTGGCGGCTGAGTGGACCGGGCCGCTGCCGGATGGCCATCAACGAATCCGCCCGGCGATCTCCCGCTTCTGGGCCAGGATCCGTTCGTTCTTCCAGCGGTTCGGCCGCTTCATCGAAGGCTTGATCTGGGGCCACAAGGCCTAAGGATAGGCAAATGTTCGGGTTTATGGTAAAGTAAGTTCAGTTGTCAAATCAAGGAGGTTGGTATGCCTTTTCGACTTGGAACGACTGAACTGATCATCATCCTGGTGATCATTGTCATCCTGTTTGGTGTCGGACGGATCGGCAAGATCGCCGGCGAGCTGGGAGGCGGGATCAAGGCTTTTCGCAAGAGCATGGCTGCTGACGAAGAGAAAGACGCTTCCGAAGAAGACACCCAGGAAGAGAAATAGACTGTTTCCTCACCAAACCGATCGAGAACGGCCGGAGCCCCGGTCGTTCTTTGCTTGAAGGCAGGGATGATGCTCCACTTCCTTGATCCGAATCCCGAGGGTAGACCGGCTGTGCTTCTGCTTCATGGCCTGGGAGCCACCGCTGAGTCCTGGGTCCTGCAGCTGCCCAGCCTGAGCGGGGCCGGGTTCCGCCCTCTGGCGCCCGATGCCCCCGGCTTCGGCCGATCGCCTTATGATGACCGCGGTTGGGGCATTCGCCGCGCCGCCGCCGCGCTGGCCGCTCTGCTTGATGACCTGGGCCTCGATTCGACCCATGTCGTCGGTCTATCGATGGGCGGAGTGGTTGCCCAGCAGTTCGCCCTCGACTATCCGATGCGGACGCGCGGGCTGGTGCTGGCCAATACCTTCGCTGTCCTGCGTCCGGCGACGCTCTCGGGCTGGTTGTATTTTCTGCGCCGTTTTATTGTTGTTCATACACTGGGAATGGCAGCCCAGGCGAAGGTCGTAGCCAGGCACGTCTTCCCCGATCCGCAGCAGGAGACCCTGCGCCAGATGGTCGTTGCTTCGATCACCGGGGCCGATCCGCGCGCTTATCGGGCAGCGATGCGTGCGCTGGGGCTGTTCGATTCACGCAAGCGCCTGAACGAGATCGCCGCCCCGACACTGGTCGTCACAGGCGAGGATGACACCACGGTCCCAGGGGCGCCTCAGGGCCTGCTCGCCGCGGGCATTCCTGGCGCCCGGCAGGTGCTGGTTGCCGGGGCTGGTCACGCGGTCAGCATCGACCGGCCGGACGAGTTCAACCGTATCCTGATCGATTTTATTCGGTCGGCTGAGCGAAAAGGCGGGACAAACTGACCGGGAGGATTGGGTCCGGATGCCGGCGATTTCTGGAGCTGGAAAACAGATCCGCCTTCCTTCGCGCCGGGCTGTGACCGCCCCGCCGGGTTCAGGAGGCGAGCATCGATCGCAATTCCCCGACGGTAGTTACTGGTTTACGGCAGACAAACTCCTGGCAGACGTGGACCGTCGGGCGGCCGTCTTTCAAGGGGCGGTCGTGCAGCAAGGCGGGACTCCCGGCCACCAGGGGCAGGCCGGAGGCAGCCAGGGCGATATTCGGACGATAACACTCCCGGATCACTGCCAGCAGTGCCTGCGTGGCCGGATCGGTCGGGTCGCCGATGACTGCAACCTGGTCGATCTCCCCCAGAGCCAGCCCGGCCGCCGACAGCCAGCGGGCGAAGGCGGCCGGGTAGCCAGCCGCGGCTGGAGCGACCAGCCTCAACGCCGCCTCGGCCCGGGACCGGAGATCCTCCCGGCCGGTGTAGGCGGCCAGGCGCAGCAGGACCTCGGCGGCCAGGGCGTTGCCCGACGGAAGGGCGTTATCCTGCAGGTCTTTGGGGCGGATCAGCAGCGGCTCGCCGTCGGCGGGGGCGTCGAAGAAGCCGCCATTCTCATCTGCGAAGCGGACGATCATCTCCTCGGACAGTTCCAGGGCGGTCGAGAACCAGTGCGGGTTGAAATCGGCCTGGTAGAGCGCCAGCAGGCCGGCGATCAGGGCGGAGTAATCCTCGAGGAAGACCTCCGCAGTGGCCTGACCGTCCCGCCAGGCGCGGCGCAGTTGCCCACCGGGGCGCAGGGCGGTCAGCAGAAAATCGGCGCAGCGCCTCGCCGTGGAAAGGTATTCGGGATCGTTCAAGGCGGACGCGGCCTCGGCGAAAGTGGCCAGCATCAGGCCGTTCCAGCCGGTCAGGACCTTGTCGTCGCTGCCCGGGCGGACGCGTTCGCTGCGTACCGCCAGCAGCCGGGCGTGGCAGCCGGCCAGTCGTTCGATGACCAGGTCTGGATGCAGGGCGAAGCGGGCAGCCAGGCTGGCGTCGTCGAGTCCGCGCTGCAGCACAATCCGACCCTCCCAGTTCCCCGCCGGCGTGATCGTATAGGCCGCCTGGAAGAGGGGGTAATCCGTCCCAAGGGCCTCCTGCAGTTCGCCGGCCGTCCAGACGTAGAAGCGGCCCTCCTCGCCCGCGGAATCGGCGTCCAGGGATGAATGGAACCCTCCGTGCGAGCCGGTCATCTCGCGTTGGACGAAGGCGAGTGTCTCGGTGACGATCCGCTGATAGAACGGCTGGCCGGTGACCTGCCAGGCGTGCAGGTAGACTCGGGCGAGCAGGGCCTGGTCGGGGAGCATCTTCTCGAAGTGCGGCACCAGCCAGCGTTCGTCGGTCGAGTAGCGGGCGAAGCCGCCGCCGACCACGTCATACATCCCGCCGCGAGCCATTGCCTGCAGGGCCTGCTGCGCTGGCTGGAGGGATCGTTGATCGCCAGCCAGGTGGCGCTGGAGCAGGAATTCGATTGCCATTGGCTGGGGGAACTTCGGCGCAGGGCCCCACCCACCGTGGATCCGGTCGTGGCTTTCGGCCAATCGGGCAGCGGCCTGCTCGAGATCTTCAGGTGTCAGGCTGGCGGCGTCCCGCCTACCGCCTGCCTGCGCCTGCAGGTGGCCCTGGACCTGGGTGCCGATGCGCAGGATCTCATTGCGCTGTTCCTGCCAGGCCTGGGCCAGGGACGCGAGCACATCGCTGAAAGCGGGCAGGTGATGGCGCGCGGCCGGCGGGAAATAGGTCCCGGCGAAGAAGGGCTGCAGGTCGGGAGTCAGGAAGACCGACATTGGCCAGCCGCCTGAACCGGTCATGGCGGTGGTGGCGGACATGTAGATGCTGTCCAGGTCGGGGCGTTCCTCCCGGTCGACCTTGATGTTGACAAAATGGGTGTTCATCAGGGCCGCTGTTTGGGGGTCCGTGAAGGACTCGTGGGCCATCACGTGGCACCAGTGACAGGCGGCGTAACCGATGCTCAGAAAGATCGGCCGGTCCTCCCGGCGGGCCAGTGCAAGCGCCTCCGGTCCCCAGGGATACCAGTCGACCGGGTTGTCGGCGTGCTGGAGCAGGTAGGGGGAAGTCGCGGAGGCAAGGCGATTCATTGAACACCAAAATTCGGATACATATGGTGGGATTATACCCCAGGAAGAAAGACCGGCCAGGCGGATCCGTCTGCCCGGCCTTTCTTTCGGCCTCCGTGTTTCTTTGTCGCGGCGTGGAATCAGCCCTCGAAATTCAGGATTTCCAGGATCGTTCCCAGCTGGGCGGCGCTGTCCAGGTAGGCATAGCGCCCACCGGTCCAGGCCCCAGACTGGATGACCGCCATCCCCTTGCCGGCCAGCAGGTCGTTCGTGGTCTCAAAATCCTGCACCTTGAAGGCGATGTGATGGATCCCTTCGCCCCTGGTGCGCAGGAACTCCTCCCAGGTGCTCGGCCCGCCGATCGGCTCGATCAATTCCATTTGCACCGCGCCCATGTCGAAAAAAGCGGCTTTGCCGCTGGCGTCGGAAGGCCTGCCGCGGTAGATCGTGTTCGCGATCGGCTCGTTGGCGATCAGGACCACCTCCGGCTTGGGGAAGCCAAAGATTTCAGCATACCGGGCGGCGGTCTTCTCGGCGTCCTTGACGATGATTCCGATCTGGACGATGATATTGTTTTCAAGGTTGTCCATATTGCTCCCTTTTCTGCTCAATAATTGAACTCGAGGACTTCGGGGTTTTCCATCAGCAGAGCGACCAACTTCTTGTGATTGACCACTCGCCCGCTGATGGCCCAGGTTGTGATCGCCCGATCGCCGGATTTGACTTCGCCGTGCTTGAAGATGTATAAACGATTGGCGATGAATGCGTCGCTCAGGGTCTGGCGCAGCTCGGAGTGCAGCGGCAGGACGATCTCATAGGTGCGGCTCTCGCGCACGTTGTCGATCCAGCCTTCGAAGAGCGGGAAGACCCACAGCACCAGCATGATCACCAGGAGGGCCAGCCCGACCAGCTGGTAATGGCTGCTGCCGATGCCCATGCCCAGGGAGGCCGCCAGCCAGATCGTCGCCGCCGTGGTCAGGCCGGCAACCTTGCCGCCCTCGCGCATGATCGCCCCAGCACCCAGGAAGCCGATCCCGGTGACGATATTGGCGGCGATCCGGACCGGGTCCTCTGCGCCGCCCATCTTCAGCGAAAACAGGGTGAACAGCGTCGCCCCGACGGTGATGAAGATGATCGTGCGGAAGCCGGCCGCCTTGTCGCGATACTCGCGTTCGGCTCCGATCAAGCCGCCGACCAGGATGGCCAGACCGATCTTGAGCGCGTCCTCGGGGAAGAATTCCATGCGGCACCTCCAGCAATGTGGAAAGGATGATCGTATTGTACAGTATTTTACAGTCAGGATCAGCCTGGCTGCATGCTCGAACCGCCTCAGCGCACGGCTGCTTGACGCCCCGGTTGTTGCATTCGGACTCCATCGCATCGCCGCCGGTCAAGCTGTCGCCGAGCACAGCCTGGGGGGATTTTTCCCACGCTCGTGCAGGATGTCGGCAATGATCCCGAAGGCCAAAGCGGTCTGGTCCTGGCGGTTGTTCTCGACCCAGATTTCCAGCAGGGCCTGTGTGTCGCGCGGGGACAGGAACGTGTAGACCTGTTCGCGCAGGTGCATGGTTGCCGGTCTCCTGCGACTCGCGTGTGGAGTTCAGGTCCGGGGAATTGGCAGGATTGCGCCAGCTCGGTTGCCAGCAGCAGCGTGCCGGCCCGGAACGAACTGCCATCCAGCAGGGGGGTTACGATCCCGGCTCACCACTTCGAACGAATCGGCTGGTAGATTTCGAAAATACTGGTGGGAAAGCTCCCGGATTGATCCGCGGGGAGGATGTTGGCAAGAAGAGCATTGTTTTTTCCAGTCACCAGAAATGTATGCGGGCTCAGACAGGAGGATCCGTTTACTGGCGTCACTCGAATTCGATGTCGATCTCTTCGTCTTCCTGCCATTCCTGCAGGCGTTCGATCTGGATCTCGCTGAACAGGCCCACCTGGCGGGCGCTGACCCGGTAGCGTTTGATAAGTTCCAACAGCGCCAGGAAGGTCACCACCACCTCCAGGCGGGTCGGCTCCCTTCCCAGCAGGCTGCGAAAGGAGGCCTGGGGCTCCGCCTGCAGCCTTTCGGTGATCCAGGCAACCTTCTCGCGAATCGTGATCCGGGGGGCTGCGATGACCGTTCCCAGGGCAGCCTTCTCCTGTTCCTGGGCGAAGATCGCCTCGGCGGCTGCCAGCAGGTCGGTCAGGGTGATGTCTGAGAGATCCAGGCGGCCCTCGACCCTGGGGGGCGGGGCGACCCGCAGGTAGGTGCGCAGGTGCTGCGTCGTTCGCTGGTCAAGGAGGTTGGCCAGTTCCTTGAAGCGTTTGTAGATGCGAAGTTGCTGGGCGAGCATTTCACCGACATTCTCCTCGCCGGGCTCGCGCGTTGGGGCGCGCGGCAGCAGAGCCTCTGACTTGATCTGCAGCAGCTTGGCCGCCATCACCAGGAAGGCCGAGATCTCGTCCGCCGGGACCTGCATCGCGTGAATGTAGGCCAGGTACTGATCGGTGACCGATGCCAGGGTCACGGCAGTAATGTCAAGCTCGGCGCGCTCGATCAACTGCAGCAGCAGGTCGAGCGGCCCCTCGTAGACCGGGATGTTGACGGTGTAGCCGTGGGACTGGCGGCCGGCGATGGCAATGCTCATGGCAGGCGGATTATAACGTATAATTCGGGCATGACTTCCCGACTGACCCACCTCGATGATTCGGGCAGGGCTGGCATGATGGATGTCGGTGCCAAGCCCGAGACCGAGCGCCTGGCCGTGGCGCGTGGCGAAGTATTGATGAAGGCTGAGACACTCGACCTGATCCGGGCCGGATCCATGAAGAAGGGCGACGTCCTGACCGTGGCCCAGATCGCCGGCATCGCGGCTGCCAAACGAACCTCGGACCTGATCCCGTTGTGTCATCCTCTGCTTCTGGCGCATATCGACGTTGACCTGGCCCTTGACGCAGCCCTCCCTGGAGTGATCATCACTGCCACAGTCAGGACGACCGGCCGGACCGGTGTCGAGATGGAGGCCCTGACCGCTGTCGCGGTTGCCGCCCTGACGGTCTATGACATGGCCAAGGCCGCTGAGAAGACGATGAAGATCCAAAACATCCGCCTGGTCGAGAAGCGCGGTGGCCAGAGCGGTGTGGTGATCAACCCGTAAGGGGGAGGGCGGAGGAGAATATGGATGTACAGGTATTGCTCTTCGCCACCCTGCGCGAACGGGCTGGCAGGCAGAGATCCATCCAGGTGAATCTTCCCGACGGGGCCACGGTGGCGGATCTGAAGCAGGCGATCCGGCAGGCCTACCCGGCCCTGCAGGCCTCTCTGGCGACCGTCATTGTCTCGGTGAACCACGAATTCGCTTTCGATCCCGACGTCCTGCCCCCTGACCCCGAGGTGGCCCTCTTCCCGCCTGTATCCGGAGGGTGATGCCTTCGGGCAGCCCGGGCGGCGCCCCCGGCATGAGAATTTTATGGAATATCCAACCATCCTCTCTGTCACCGACTCCGAACTTGACCTGAACCTCCTCCTGGCCGGGATCACCCTGCCATCGAGCGGGGCGGCGGCGATCTTCACCGGCATGGTGCGCGGCGTGACGGCCCGCGGCGAGGCTCACGCAACCCTGTATCTCGAGTATGAGGCCTACGTTCCGATGGCCGAGGCCAAGATGCAGCAGGTGGCCGACGAGATCCGCCAGCGCTGGCCGACGGTCGAGGGTATCGCCATCGTCCAGCGGGTCGGGCGGTTGTACCCGTGCACCCCGACCGTCCTGGTCGCCTGCACCGCTTCCCACCGTGACACCGGCGTCTTCGACGCCGCCCGCTACGGCATCGACCGGCTCAAGCAGATCGTCCCGGTTTGGAAGAAGGAAGTCGGTCCCGACGGCGAGGAATGGATCGAGGGTGATTACCTCCCCAAACCAGAGGTGTGACCGCGATTCGCAGATCATCCCCTGCCGGGCAAACGACAACCTCCCGGGTCGTCTGCACGAACTGCGGCCTTCCCTATCCGCCCGACGGCCTGGTGTTCAAATGCCCGGCCTGCGGCGGTCTGTTTGATTATGCCTGCCTGTGGACCTTCGACCCGGCTGCTGTCGATCGCACCCGGCCGGGCATCTTCCGCTACTGGCAGACCTACGGCCTGCCGCCGGACGCCGCCCCAGTCTCGCTCGGCGAAGGGGATACGCCCCTGGTCTGGGCGCAGGCTTATGGACGCCGGGTGGCTTTCAAGTGCGAGTTCCTCAACCCGACCGGCTCTTTCAAGGACCGCGGCTCGGCCCTGATCGCCACCTGGTTGCAGCTGAGAGGAATCCATCGGGCCATCGAGGACTCGTCTGGGAACGCCGGGGCCTCCTTGGCTGCCTACGCTGCCCGGGCGGGTATCCGGGCCCGCGTTTTTGTTCCGGCGGCGGCCTCCGGTCCCAAGCGAGTCCAGATCGAAGCCCTGGGTGCCGAGCTCATCCCGGTTCCCGGATCGCGCGCAGACGTGACCGAAGCCGTCCGGCGGGAGGCGGAGCGGGGGGGGACCTATGCCAGCCATGCGGCCTTGCCGTTCAATCTGCCCGGCTATGCCAGCGCGGCGTACGAACTCGTCGAGCAGCTGGGCGGCGCGCCGGGAGCGCTGATCGTCCCGGCGGGGCAGGGCGGCTTTCTGCTCGGGTTGGGGCGCGGATTCGATATATTGCGTATAGCCGGCGTAATCGAGAGGATCCCGATCCTGATCGGGGTCCAGGCACGCGCCTGCGCGCCGCTGTGGGCCCTGAACACCTCCGGGACGTCGGGACTGGACTCTGTGACCGAGGGCCCGACCCTGGCCGAGGGCGTGCGCGTCCGCACCCCGCTGCGGGCGAAGGCCGTCCTGCAGGTCGTGACCGCCAGCGGAGGGACGGTGCTGGCCGTTGACGAGCAGGAGATCCTGCCTGGACGACGAGCCCTGGCCCGCTTGGGCCTGTACGTCGAACCAACCTCAGCGATCGTCTGGCCGGCGCTGGGGGAGATGCTCGCTACCCTGCCTGATCCGGTGGTGGCGGTCCTGACGGGCTCGGGCTACAAGTTCGCCTGATGGTGACCGGTCTGGTGACCGAACACATTTTTGGTTGAATCGTTTCGCCTCCTCGCTGGGTCATCCCGGAGGATCGTTTTTCCCCACCGAGGACGGCTGGGAAGGGGGGGGGCAATCGGGTAAAATAGGGCATCACACATCAATCTCTATGGCAGGAAAAGGAACTCCCATGACATCCGTCCAACCCTTCGGCGAGAAGTTGATCGTCAACCTCGAGAACGTCATCGTCGGCAAGCGGGCCACCCTTGAAATGATCGTGGTCGGCCTGCTGTGCCAGGGACACGTTCTGATCGAAGACGTGCCCGGCGTCGGCAAGACTGTCCTGGCCCGCAGTCTGGCCAGGTCGATCGGCTGTTCGTTCAATCGACTGCAGTTCACGCCCGATATGCTCCCCAGCGACGTGACCGGCGTCTCGATCTACAACCAGTCCAATAAGAAGTTCGAGTTCCGCCAGGGACCGATCTTCGCCCAGGTGGTGCTGGTCGATGAGATCAACCGTGCCACGCCCAAGACCCAGGCTGCCCTGCTCGAGGCAATGGAAGAGCGCCAGGTGACCGTCGACGGTGTGACCCACCTCCTGCCGCGGCCATTCATGGTCCTGGCCACCCAAAACCCGATCGAGTATGAGGGCACCTTCCCGCTGCCTGAAGCGCAGCTGGACCGCTTCCTGCTGCGGGTCCGGTTGGGATACCCCAACCTGAGCGACGAGATCGAGATCCTCGAGCGCCAGCAGCTCCAGCACCCGATCGAAACGCTCAAGTCGGTGATCGCTGTCGACGAATTGCTGGCCGCGATCGATGCGATCAAGAAGATTTATGTCTCGTCCGCAGTCAAGCGCTATGTCGTGGAGCTGATCAACCGTACTCGCTCGAACACCGACGTCTACCTGGGTGCCAGCCCGCGCGGATCGCTTTCACTCTTCCGCACCGGGCAGGCCCTGGCGGCTTTGAGTGGACGCGACTTTGTCCTGCCGGATGACATCAAGCGGCTGGCGGGTTCTGTGCTGGCCCATCGCATCATCGTCGGCCCGGCGGCCCGTCTGCGCGAACTGAGCGCTGAGAAGATCGTCCAGGAAATCCTATCCGACCTGCCCGTCCCCGGCGGGGATTTTGAAGAACCGGCGCGCAGCAAGAGGCAATGAAGGCATCTTCCAGCGTCCGCTGGCTGCTGGCAGTCCTGCTGGGTGTTGGCCTCTTCGGTTGGGCCGTGACCGGGTCGGTCGTTTACGTGCGCCTGGCCTACCTCGGGATCCTGCTCCTGGCGGGGGCTTATGTCTGGACTGCCGTCTCGATCCGCGGCCTCAGCCTGAGCCGCAGCGCGCGCGTGGCCCGGGCCAGCGTCGGCGAACTGTTCGAGGAGACATTCGAGGTCGCCAACCGGACCCGCCAGCCCGGCCTGTGGCTGGAGGTCGAGAACCTGTCCAGGTTGCCCAATGCCGAGGGCTCACGCCTCCTGACCCGCATCGGCGGGCGCGAGACCCGCACTTACCCGGCCCGCACCCTGCTGACCCGCAGGGGAGCCTTCCCGCTCGGTCCAGCGACGATCTCCTCGGGCGACCCCTTCGGTCTGTTCACCGTCCAGAAGACCTTCCCGGCTGAGAGTTCGCTGATCGTCCTGCCGATGAGTGTCGAGATCTCCACCTTCCCCATCCCGCCCGGACTCCTTCCGGGCGGCAAGGCCATCCGCCGCAAGACGATGGATGTCACCCCGAACGCTGCCGGGATCCGCGAGTACGTCCCCGGCGACCCGATGAAGCGCATCCACTGGCCGAGCACTGTCCGGCGGGACCGCTTCATGGTCAAAGAGTTCGAACAGGACCCCCAATCGGACCTGTGGCTGTTCCTGGACGCCCAGGCCCGGGTGCACGTTCGGGGTCCCGAACTGGCCATGCCGATCTTCGAGGTCGGGCAGTGGCTGACCCGCCGCCCGCAGATCAACCTGCCCTGCGATACCTTCGAGTACACCGTCAGCATCGCCGCTTCGCTGGCCCGCCATTTCCTCAAACGGAATCGGGCCGTCGGGCTGGCCTGCGCGACCGGGCACTTCACCGTGCTCTCGTCGGAGCGCGGCGAGCGCCAGATCGGCAAGGTCCTCGAGACGCTGGCTTTCCTCGAGCCGCAGGGCGAAATCCCCTTCCTGGGACTGATCCAGTTGCAGGCCAAGCTGCTCCCGCTTGGCAGCGGGGTGATCCTGATCACTTCCTCGCCGACCCCCGAACTGTTCCTGGCGGTTGAGGACCTTCAGCGCCGCAGTCTGCAGCCGCTGGTCATTCTGATCAAGCCCGAGACCTTTGGAGGCAGCGGCGACAGCCAGCCTCTCACCGACGCGCTGATCGGCCGGGAAGTGCCCGTCGCCTCGATCTCCTACGGCGACAACCTGGCAGAGCAACTGGCCCTGCCGGCGGTCTACTACGAGCAGCACTACCGGTCCAGCCCGGCTGCGTATGTATCTCCCATCTGAGCCGCCGCCAGCCCCGCCGGTTCAGCCTCCCGAGGAATCTCCATGCGACCGATCGAAATTATCGACTTGAATTTCCAGAACGAAATCGAAACCATGTCTGCCATCCTGGTCCGGCATGCGGAGGGAGCGGTGCTGGTGGACTGCGGCCCCTCGTCGACCCTGCCGGCGCTCGAAGTTGGGTTGCAGCGATTCGGCCTGGACCTGGGGGCGATCACGCATATCCTGGTCACCCACATCCACCTGGACCATGCCGGGGCGGCCGGGACGCTGGCCCAGCATGGTTCCCAGGTCTGCGTCCACCCGGTCGGGGCGCCGCACCTGCTCGACCCTGCCAGGCTGCTCAACAGCGCCAGACGCCTGTATGGGGAACAGATGAACAGCCTGTGGGGGGACTTCCTGCCTGTCCGGCCGGCGAACCTGACCGAGGTCCAGGACGGGGCCGGCATCGTCGTTGGCGACCTGCACTTCACTGCCCTGCACACTCCCGGTCACGCCGAACACCACGTCAGCTACCTGCTTGAAGATGTGCTCTTCTCCGGTGACGTGGGGGGGATCCGCATGCCTGCCCTGGATTACCTGCGCCTGCCTTTTGTCCCCCCGGAAACCCATCTCGAGAAGTGGGCTGCCAGCCTGGAGCGGCTGCGCGGAACCGGGGCGCGCCGGATCATCCCGACCCATTTCGGTATCTATACTGACGTCGAAAAACACCTGACCCTCGGCCTGCGCCAGCTTGAGCAGACCGGCCGCTGGCTGGAAAAGGTCATGCCGTCCGGCCCCGATGTTCCTGCCCTGGAAGCCTTGTATACCGAGCGGATGCACCAGGCGATCGCAGCCCTGGACCTGGACGAGAGGCAGCGCTCGGCGTATGAAGGTGGCGCCCCGGCGTCCATGGCTGCCGCCGGACTGCATCGCTACTGGCACAAGGTCCGCATGCCTGCGGAAGCGATGTGATATTTTTCACATGATGTTTAGCCGGTTTACACTTGACTGAAACGGCACAAACCCTGATACTTACAGGGTAGTGTACGTCAAAAGCAAAGGAGCGAATTCCATGCAGCACTTCATCGCGATTTCGGATCTGTCCTCCCGGGCGGTCCAGGATCTGCTTGATGTCGCCATCCGTCTGAAGAAAGAGTATTTCGAAACGGGCAACCAGCCCCTTTTCAAGGGCAAGGTGCTGGGATTGATCTTCCAGAAGCCCAGCCTGCGGACGCGCGTCTCGTTCGACATGGCGATGCGTCACATGGGCGGGGATGCGCTGTATCTCTCCCCGAACGAGATCGGCCTGGGTAAGCGCGAGTCGATCGCCGACGTGGCGCGGGTGTTATCGGGCTACGTCCACGGACTGATGGCGCGTGTCTTTGAACACGCCCATGTTACCGAACTGGCCAAATGGTCATCGGTGCCGGTGATCAACGGCCTGAGCGACTACAATCATCCCTGCCAGGGTATGGCCGACGCTCTGACCATCCAGGAGAAATTCGGCCCGGCCAAGGGCCTGAATGTCACCTATGTTGGGGATGCCAACAACGTCGCCGTTTCGCTGCTGTACGTCTGCGCCAAACTGGGCTGGAATATCACGATCGCCAGTCCGGAAGGTTATGATCTGAACCCGGCAGCGGTCGAATTGGGCGGCCAGATCGCCGCCGAGACCGGCGCCAAGATCATCCAGTTGCGCGACCCGCACGAAGCCGTGCGCGGTGCCCAGGTGATCTACACCGACACCTGGACCAGCATGGGCCAGGAAGAGGAGGCGGCGAAACGCGAGGCGGTCTTCCCGCCTTACCAGGTCAACGCCCGACTGGTCGGTGAGGCGGATAGGGACGTGATTGTCATGCACTGTCTGCCGGCGCACCGCAATCATGAACTGACCGACGAAGTGGCTGACGGTCCGCACTCGGTCATCTTTCCGCAAGCCCACAACCGTCTGCATGCCCAGAAGGCGATCCTGGCCAGGTTGTTCGGCGTGGCGTGAAGTTGGGTGATCGCCCGGCATCCGATTCTCATTATCCATCGAAAGGCCTCTCGACTGCGTGGCGCTCGGGGCTGAACCTGAACCTTAGAAGGAATGGCAAACCATGAACACGCAGGAATTCATTCGACTTGAAGATCAGTACGGTGCCCACAACTACCACCCGCTCGATGTCGTCCTGACCCGCGGCGAGGGGGTCTGGGTCTACGATGTGGAGGACAAGAAATACCTGGACTGCCTCTCGGCCTATTCGGCCATCAACCAGGGTCACGTCCATCCCAAGATCCTGGAGGCGATGCTTGATCAGGCCCGCAAACTACCCCTGGCCTCGCGTGCTTTTCGCAATGACCAGCTGCCCCTGTTCTACAAGGAGCTTTCCGAACTAAGCGGCTACCAGATGTCTCTGCCGATGAACTCGGGAGCCGAAGCGATCGAGACGGCCCTGAAGCTGGCCCGCAAGTGGGCCTACCAGGTGAAGAAAGTCCCGCGCCACCAGGCCGAGATCATCACCTGCGCCGGGAATTTCCACGGCCGGACGATCACCACCGTGTCCTTTTCGACCGAGCCGCACTACCGCGACGATTTCGGGCCCTTCACACCCGGCTTCCTCACGGTCCCCTATGGGGATGTGGAGGCGATCGCCGCTGCGATCACGCCCGACACGGCAGCCGTCCTGATCGAGCCGGTCCAGGGCGAAGGTGGGGTGATCGTCCCGCCGGCGGGATACCTGCAGCAGGTGGCGGAGATCTGCCGGAAGAACCGGGTCCTGCTGATCGCCGACGAGATCCAAACCGGTCTTGGCCGGACCGGGAAGTTTTTCGCCGCCCAGCACGAAGGAGTGCGTCCTGACGTGACCGTGATTGGCAAGGCGCTCTCGGGCGGGTTCTACCCGGTCTCAGCGGTGCTGGCCGATCGAGAGATCCTGGGATTGTTCACCCCCGGCGAGCACGGCTCGACCTTTGGCGGAAATCCACTGGCGGCCGCGGTCGGGCGGGCTTCCCTGCGCGTCCTGGTCGAAGAAGGCATGATCGAGAATGCCGCCCGGATGGGAGCGTATTTCATTGAGCAGTTGGAAGAGATCCTCAGTCCACACGTCAAGGAAGTGCGCGGCTTGGGGCTTTTGATCGGTGTCGAACTGAACCAGGAATCAGGCGGAGCGCGGCGCTTCTGCGAAATGCTGCAGGCCAGGGGCATCCTGGCCAAGGAAACCCATGATTACGTGATCCGCTTTGCGCCGCCACTGATCATCGATCGGACGATCGTTGACTGGGCCCTGCCGCGCATTCGCGAGACCCTGCAGATGGCATGATTTTCAGGCTTCCGAGTCAGATCGGAGGCCCATTTTTCTCCGGAGGTAAGCATGAACGTTGGCATCCCGAAAGAACGCCGTCCGTTCGAAAACAGGGTCGGGCTTTCGCCCGCGGGAGTTCAGATCCTGTGCCAGAACGGCCACGATGTGTATATCGAGCACGAGGCCGGTCAAGGAGCGGGGTTCACCGATCAGGAATATGAGCGTGCCGGTGCCCGGGTCGTCTATTCGGCCGAGGAAGCCTACGGCCGGGCGGACCTGCTGCTCAAGGTGGCGCGCCCCCTCGACGAAGAAATCGACTGGCTGCGCGCCGATTCGATCATCGCCGGACTGCTGCACCTGGCCTCGGCCAATCAGAGCAAGATTGACGTCCTGCTTGAGAAGAAGATCACCTCGATCGCCTACGAGCAGATCGAAATGCCCGATGGCACCTTGCCGGTCTTGCGACCATTGAGCCAGATCGGCGGGGCGATGTGCGCCGAGGTTGCCTCGCGCCTGCTGCAGAACAATTACGGCGGCAAGGGCATCCTGCTGGGCGGCGTACCGAGTGTTCCACCGGCCGAAGTGGCCATCCTGGGGGGAGGCGTCTTTGGCACCTACGCAGCGCGCTCTTTCCTGGGGGCAGGTGCCCATGTGACCGTGCTCGACAATGACCTGGAAGCGCTGCAGCATTTCGCCCGCCACATCCCGACCGCGGTGACGATGATGGCTACCGAGCGCAACCTGGAATTGGTCTGCAGCTATAGCGACGTGCTCGTGGGCGCTGTGCTTCTCCCGGGCCAGCGCGCCCCGATCCTGGTGACACGCGAGCTGGTTCGCAGCATGAAACCGCGCTCGGTGATCATCGATGCCAGCATCGATGAGGGGGGATGTGTCGAGACCTCCCGGCCAACTACTCATGAACTGCCCAGTTACCTCGAAGAGGGCGTCATTCATTACTGCGTTCCCAACATGCCCGGCGTTGTTGCCCGTACGGCCACCCATGCCTTTGTCAATGCGGCCATAGCATACATCCTGGACATCGCTGATCTTGGCGTCGAAGGTGCGATCAAAAAGAATCCCAGCCTCGAGCGGGCGATTAACACCCTTGCGGGTGAAATGGTCCACCTCTCGCGCTTGACAAAATAGAAGGTAAAAATGGACTGGAATGCAATTTACAAATCTCGTGTCACCACCGCAGATGAGGCTGTCCGTTCGATCCAATCGGGCAATCGCGTCTTCATGACCGGCAACGTCTCGGTGCCTCAGAAACTGCTCGCCGCCCTGGTCGCGTATGCTCCTGACCTGCAGGATGTGGAAATCTGTCAGGCGCTGTCCGTGGGCTCAGCTGACTACGTCAAACCGGAGATGGAGGGCCACCTGCGGGTCAACGCCCTCTTCATCAGCGCCAACATCCGTAAGGCGGTCTGGGAAGGCCGGGCGGATTTCACGCCGATCTTGCTCTCCGAGTTTCCCCTGCTGTTCAAGAACGGCATCCTGCCTGTGGACGTGGCCATGGTCCACGTCTCCCCTCCAGACGAGCACGGCTTCTGCTCCCTGGGCGTCGAGGTTGGCCTGACCAAGTCGCCGGCCGAGTCGGCCAGGATTATCCTCGCGGAGGTCAACGAGAAGATGCCCCGCACGCTGGGCGATTCGTTTATTCATGTCAGCCGCCTGACTCATATTGTTCCGGTCGATTATCCGATCCCCGAGCAGAAGATGGCCGAGGAAGGCCCGAACGAGGTTTATGAGAAGGTCGCCGGCTATATTGCGGAATTGATCCCCGATGGGGCCACCATGCAGATGGGGATCGGCGCCATCCCGGATGCCGTACTGAATTACCTGTACACCAAGAAGGACCTGGGTGTCCACAGCGAAATGATCTCCGATGGCGTCGTTGGCCTGGTCGAGGCGGGTGTCATCAACAACGCCCGCAAAACCCTCCACACCGGGAAGATCGTCGTCGGTTTCATCCTCGGGACGCAGCGGATCTACGATTGGGTCGATGACAATCCCTTGTGCGAATTCCACCGCACCGAGTATGTGAACGATCCGTTCGTGATCGCCCAGAACGAGCGCATGGTGGCGATCAATTCAGCCATCGAGGTCGACCTGACCGGCCAGGTGTGCGCTGACAGCATCGGCCCCAGGTTCTTCAGCGGTGTTGGCGGACAGCTGGATTTCGTCTACGGCGCCTCGCGCTCGAAGGGCGGCGTGCCGATCATTGCCATGCCATCCACGAATATGATGAAGGATGGCTCGGTGATCAGCAAGATCGTCCCGATGCTCAAGCAGGGCGCCGGCGTGGTTACCAGCCGCAATCACGTCCATTATATTGTGACCGAATACGGCGTGGCCGATCTGTA
Source organism: Anaerolineales bacterium (assembly GCA_016934715.1). GTDB lineage: Bacteria > Chloroflexota > Anaerolineae > Anaerolineales > Villigracilaceae > JAFGSI01. Next base: position 23,639 of record JAFGSI010000014.1, on the reverse strand, counting down.
TGGCAGGTCGGTCCGACAGCGGGCCCTGGCGCTGATCGGCATCGCCCATCCCGACTTCCGGGCTGATCTCAAGAAGCAGGCCGAAGAACTTAATTGGATTTGATCACTCGGGGCGGCCCACTGGACCGCCCCGAAGGTTATAATATTGCCATGGAACGCAAAGCCAAGATCGTTGCCACGATCGGTCCGGCCAGCCAGGACGAGGCCGTGATCGAACGCCTGCTGCAGGCTGGGATGAATGTTGCCCGGTTGAATTTCTCGCATGGCACCCATGCCGAGCACGCAGCCTGGAGCGCAAGACTGCGGGCCGTTGCCGGCCGCCTGGGCAGGCCTCTGGCCATTCTGCAGGACCTGCAGGGGCCCAAGATCCGGGTCGGGAAGCTGGATCCGCCACTCGAACTGGCGGAGGGGCAGGAAGTGATCCTTTATTCCACGACAGGCGATCTCCCCACCCAGGTCGGCGCCCAGGCCCTCATCCCGGTCGACTTTCCGGAGTTGTTTACCAGTGTCCAGGTGGAGGGGCGCATCCTGCTGGATGACGGGCGGATCGCCCTGCGCGTGGCAGGGGTAGGAAGCGGGCATCTTTCTGCCCGGGTCGAGACCGGAGGCAGCCTGTCGTCTCACAAGGGCATCAACCTGCCAGGCACGATCCTTGACATCCCGGCCTTTACCGGCAAGGATGCCGAAGACCTGGCCTTCGGCCTGGAGCTCGGGTTGGATGGGGTGGCGGTTTCGTTTGTCCGTTCTGCCCGGGATGTGCTGACGGTCCGGGCAGCGATCGAAGCCGCCCGGCCGAAAAAGGACCCGCTGGTGATCGCCAAACTGGAACGACCGGAAGCGCTTGAGAGCCTGGACGCCATCTTGCAGGCGGCGGACGGGGTCATGGTGGCGCGCGGCGACCTGGGGGTCGAGATGGCGCCTGAAGACGTCCCGGTGGCACAGAAGCGCATCATCCGCCAGGCCAACCAGATGGGCAAGCTGGTGATCACGGCTACACAGATGCTCGAATCAATGATCTCCAACCCGCTGCCGACCCGGGCCGAGACCTCCGACGTGGCCAATGCGGTCTTCGACGGCACGGATGCGGTCATGCTTTCGGCAGAGACAGCGGTGGGGAAATACCCGGTCGAGAGCGTGGCGATGATGGACCGGGTGGTCCGGCACGCCGAAGTGGAAACGGATGTCTGGGGGCACCACGAAGAGATGAAGGTCATCCGGGAGGATGCCCTAGCGGTAGCCTATGCGGCGCGCGAACTGGCCCACGATCGCGATGTTACGGCGATTGCCGTCTTCACCCGCACCGGGCGGTCGGCGATCCTGATGGCCAAGGCGCGCCCGCGGGTCCCGATCCTGGCCTTTACGCCGGAGAGCGACACCTACACCCGCCTGGGTTTCATCTGGGGCGTCACGTCCAACCGGGTTCCGTTCGCCGATACGGTCGAGGCCATGCTCGCCCACGTCGAGGCGGCTCTGAAACAATCCGGGATGGTCAAAACCGGCGACCAGGTGGTGCTGGTGGCGGGTTTTCCGCTCAAGGAGGTCCGGCCACCGAACATGGCCTTTCTGCATACGATCGGTTAAAATGGAAACCTGTCGGGGCGACCAGCTGGTCGCCCTGACAGGTTTAATCTTTGCTTGCGATGAGCAATCCGATCCCGATCAAAAAACCCCCGGCGAGAAATAGGGAGGTGATCTGCTCCCCCAGAAAGATCACGCCCAGGAGCGTTCCGACGACCGGCTGGGCGAAGAAGGTCAGGGAGGCAAGACTCGCCTCCAAGCGGGCAAAGGCGGTGTTCCATAAGAACATGGCCAGAGCAGTGGAGATGACGCCGACGAACAACACCCCTGCGACCACGCCCGGGCTGATCGCCCCATAGCCCCGCGTGGCTGCTTCCCAGGCCCCCAGCGGGAGGCAGACCGGCAGGCCGCCGGCGAAGGCGATCAGGCTGGTGGAGAGCACGTCCACCTCGCGGGTCAATCTGCGCACCAGGACCGAGTACAATGCCCAAGTCAGGGCGGCGGCGACCAGGCTCAGGTTGCCCCAGAACAGCCGGGAGGAGAGCTGGGCGGAGCGCGGGTCGATGACCGCCAGGACACCCAGGGTGGCTACGAGCAGCGCAATCAGCCGACGGGAGGTGATCTTCTCCTTCAGCAGGATCGCGGCGAAGAGCAGGACGAAGGCCGGGGTGGCCGAGGTGACCAGTGAGCCATTGGCAGCTGTCGAGAGGTCCGTACCGACAAATTGGAATCCGAGCGAGATCCCATAACCGACCAGCCCGACGGCGAAGATGCTCCAGAACTGCCCGGCCGTCACCCGCCAGTTTTTCCGGATCAGGGCAATGATCCCCAGGGTCAGAATCCCCAGGGCCAGCCGCAGGACGATCAGCGAGAAAGGTGGGATGACGGCCATGACGACCTTGCTGACCACGTACATCCCGCCCCAGATGGCGGTGGCGGCCAGGCCGGCAAGGATGCCGAGCAGGGAGTCGTGTTTCATTAATTAATTAGTGTATGGGTTGTCCCTTGATCCGGGATCGGGGGATCATCCCGGATCGAAAGAAGGGCCATTCGAGAGAACAGGGGCATGGTTTGGAGGACCAAAGATCAATCATTGGGATTGATCTTCCGCAGCCGCTTGATCTCCCCCCGGCGCCTCTTGGCCTCCACCCTGCGGGCCCGGGAGGCCGCGCTCGGCCGCGTCGGGTGACGCCTCTTCGGCCGGACCGCGGCTCTGCGAACCAGCTCGCTGAACCGCCGGATCACCTCGACCCGATTCTGCTCCTGGCTGCGGAAGCGCTGGGCCTCCAGGACCAGGATTCCATCGGCTGTCATCCGTCTGCCGGCCAACCTCGCCAGCCGTGCCTTGACATCCTCTGGCAGGGAGGCAGAGTTGTGCAGGTCGAAACGCAGCTGGACGGCGGTGGACACCTTATTCACGTTCTGCCCACCCGGGCCGGAGGCGCGGGTGAACTCAAGTTGGATCTCGCTTTCGGCGATGCTGATGGTGGAAGTGATCTGGATCATACGGAAGCTGAAGTACAAAATGATCTTCCGAATTGATTATAACCCTCTCCATCCCAGGTGGGAGGAATCTCGGGGTTCAAGAAATTCGCCGGGAATGGACCCCGGCGAATTTCTTGAATCAAAAACAGTCCACGTTAAAACATCAGTGCATTGATCCGCTCGAGCGTCGTGCGGGCCGGTCGCAGGTCCGATTCGCCCAGGCGGTTGAGGGCCGTCTCAGGCAGGTGGTACAGGTCGGTCAGGGTGGGTTTCTCCGAGTTGATATAGATCAAACCGGTCACCAGCCAGTTGTTGGCGGTTGCCTCTTCGATCATCTGGAAGGCGTTCGCCCGGCTGGTGGGATCGTACTCTTTTTCGAGTTTCTTGATCAGGATCACCGAGCCATCGTGCATGGTGACCTCCTTGACCGTGCCCTCCTCGAATTCCTCCTCCAGCCGGATCTCGGCCAGTTTGGGAATGAAGGAGATCTCGTGCAGTGGGGCTGAGTGGTCCTTGCTCCAACTGTACGAGTGGAAGGCGTTCTCCTGGTTATTGAAGGTGACACATGGGCTGATGACATCGAGCACTGCGATGCCGTTGTGGCTCAGGGCGGCTTTGAGCAACTCCTTGAGCTGTTTGGGGTCACCGGCGAAGGAGCGGGCCACGAAAGTGGCACTGGCGGCCAGAGCCTCCATGCAGATGTCGACCGGCATGTACTGGTTGGTGCCCTGGTGTTTGAGGTTCAGGCCGACCTCGGCGGTGGCCGAGAACTGTCCTTTGGTCAGGCCATAGACGCCGTTGTTTTCCACGATGTAGGTCATCGGAGCGTTGCGGCGGATCAGGTGCTTGAAGCCGCCCATGCCGATTGAGGCGGTGTCGCCATCGCCGGAGACGCCCAGCGCGTGCACCGAGGTGTCGGCGAAAAGCGCCCCGGTGGCCAGGCTGGCCATCCGGCCGTGCAGCCCATTAAAGCCGAAGGAGCGGTTCAGGAAATAGGCCGGGCTCTTCGATGAGCAGCCGATACCGCTGAACTTCATGATGTTTTCAGGAACGATGCCCAGTTCGTAGGCGACGTTGACGACCTGGTTTGCGATCGAATTGTGACCGCAGCCCTGGCAGAGCGTACTCGGCTGGCCGCGGTAGTCGGCGCGGCCGAGGCCGGCGCGGTTGACCTGAGCGGGGTTGACGGGGGTGGTCATGTTAATCCTCCTCCTGGGCCAGAATGGCATCCCGGACCCATTCGGCGGTCAGGGGCAGGCCGTCGGCGTGGCAGGCAGAACGCAGCCTGGGGGCCTGGTCAGGAATGGCCGCCGACAGGATCTGGCGCAGCTGGCCATCGCGGTTGTTCTCGACGATATAGACGCGTGCATGGCTCTTGATGAATTCGCTGACTTCCTGGGTGCAGGGTAGAGCCCGCAGGCGCAGATAGTCGCTCTGTGGACCCCCGGCCTGGTTTAAAAGAATCCGGGCCTCTTCCACGGCCGGATCGTTCGAGCCAAAGGAAAGGATCCCGATCTCGGCGCCCTGGAGCGTATCGATGACCGGTTTGGGGACCAGGGTCCGAGCGGTTCCGTATTTCTTCTTCATCCGGGCCAGGTTGGCTTCCCAGGTGGCGGGATCCTCGGAATATTGGGCGTGTTCGTCATGTCCGGTGCCGCGGGTGAAATAGGCGGCTGCCGGGTGGCGGTTGCCCGCCACGGTCCGGTAGGGGATGCCGTCCCCGTCCAGATCTTTGTAGCGCGCCCAGACGCCATTCAATTCTTCCAGATCCTTTTCCCACAGGACCTTGCCGCGGTCCATCGGCTGACCAGGGTATTCGAAGGGCCTGGTCATCCACTGGTTCATGCCCAGGTCGAGGTCAGACATGACAAAGACCGGGGCCTGCAGGCGCTCGGCCAGGTCGAAAGCCCGCCAGCCGAACTCAAAGCATTCCTGGACCGAGGCCGGCAGGAGCATGACCTGTTGGCTGTCCCCGTGGCCCAGGAAGTAAACCTGGGTCAGGTCACCCTGGGCGGTGCGGGTAGGCAGGCCGGTGCTGGGGCCGGTGCGCTGAACGTCCCAGACGACGATCGGCACCTCGGCCTGGTAGGCCAGCCCGGCGTACTCGGTCATCAGGCTGACGCCAGGACCCGAGGTGGAGGTCATCGCTCGCAGACCAGCCCAGCCGGCCCCGACCGCCATGCCGATGGCCGAGAGTTCGTCCTCAGCCTGCAGAACAGCGTAGGTCTGCTTGTCGTTGGCGGTCTTGCGCAACTGGGGCAGGTAGACGTTGAGCGATTCGGCCAGCGAGGAGGCTGGCGTGATCGGGTACCAGGCCGCGAACTGGACCCCGCCGTAGATGGCGCCCAGGGCAGCAGCGGTATTGCCATCGGACATGATGTAGCCGTCCGTGGCGTTCATCGGTTCGCACATATAGGGGTCGGACTTCTTCAGATTCTCGGCGGCCCAATCGCGGGCGGCCTGGACGACGCCTAAATTCGACTTGACTGGCGCCTCCTTGCCTTTGAAGTGGAAGTCCAGGGCTTGCTGGATGGCGCCCAGGTCAATGCCCAGCATCTGGGCCAGGACCCCGACGTAGACCATGTTGGCAATGTAGTCACGCAGGTTGGCCGAGACGTCGGCCGCACGTGCCAGGGCCTTGACCGGCATCGGGTAGACCGCAATATCGGTTCGCTCGACGGACTGCTGGATGTCGTCGGCGTAGAAGAAGGCTCCGCCGGGAAGCACAGCGGCCAGATCGCGGCCGAAGGAGGCCGGGTTCAGGGCAACCACGATCTCGTGCTCGTCACGCCGGGCCAGGTGGCCATTTTTGCTGAGCCGGATGGTGTACCAGGTCGGCAGGCCCTGGATGTTGGAAGGGAACAGGTTCTTCCCCGACACCGGGATCCCCATCTTGAACAACGCCCGCAGCAGGGTTACGTTGGCTGTCTGCGACCCGGACCCATTGACGGTGGCGATGGTGACCGAAAAATCGTTGACTACTTGATCTGCCATGTGGACTCCTGTTGATTGGATGCCAAATCAGACAAAAAGAGGCCGAATGATGATAAATCAAACCACCCCGGAGGTCAAGGGCGGCCGGACCCAAATCTCGAAACAAACGCATACGGGGCGGCGTGGTCGACAGCCGTGGGACCACAGCCGGTCTGTGGGTCGGAGCGTCGATCGGGCAGCAGCTCCCTCCGGTGCGGAAATTCTGATCGGTGCACGGCCGGGCCAGGCGCTGGCTGTCAGTCGACAGGAGAAATCCACTCGCGTAATTCGCGAAAAACGTCATCGGATTCTCGTGTTCGGGCTGTGCCTCAAAGGACAGGGAAGCCCGCTCGCGAAAAAACCTGCCAGAAACGATCTGGCAGGTTTTGGCGTTCAGCCTTTGAGCAGATCAGCGACTGCAGCGGCCATCAGGGCGGCTGAATGCGGCAGGGCCTCTTCATCGAAATCAAAGCGCGGGTGGTGGTGACTGGCGTCGAGTCCTTTGTCTTTGTTGGCCGAGCCCATAAAGAAAAAACAGCCAGGCACGTGTTCCATCATGAAAGCCATATCCTCGGAGCCCATCGTCGTGTAGTTGTTGGTATCGATATCGGCCTCGGGGAACATCTGCCGGGCGACCTGCTCGATCCGGTCAGCGGTCTCGGACTGGTTGATGACCGCCGGGGTCAGTTGCTTGAGATCGACCTCGGCCGTGCAGTCCATCGTCTCGGCCAGGCCGAAGACGATGACCTCGAAACGGTTGAGCACCTTTTCGCGCACCTCCGGCTCGAAAGTCCGGATGGTGCCGGTCAGCTCGACCGCTTGCGGGATGACGTTGAAGGCTTCCCCGCCGTGGATCGTGCAGACGCTGACCACGGCTGCCTGCAGGGGCGGGACATTGCGGGCAGTGATGCTCTGCAGGGCAGTGACGATGTGGCTGGCTGCCAGGACTGGATCGTGGGCCTGATGCGGGGCGGCGCCGTGTCCGCCCTTGCCGCGCACCTTGATCTTGAAGATCTCGGCCCCGGCCATGGCCGGACCGTTGGAAACCCCGATCCAGCCGAGCGGCTGGTCATTCCACAGGTGCAGGGCCAGGGTCAGGTCGGGACGCGGATTTTCGAGCACGCCTTCGGTGACCATCCGATCGGCTCCGCCCAGCCCCTCTTCGGCCGGCTGGAAGACCAGCTTGACAGACCCGGCCAGTTCGTCGCGGTGGGCGTGGAGCAGTTTGGCCACGGTCAGCAGGATGGCCGTGTGGCCGTCATGGCCGCAGGCGTGCATCCGGCCCTGATTCTGGGAGGCATAGTCTGCCCCGGTCTCCTCGGTGATCGGCAGGGCATCCATGTCGGCCCGGACGAGCAGGACCGGGCCGGGTTTAGCGCCTTCCAGCATGGCGACGACGCCTGTCTCGGCGATGCCGGTGTGGGCTTCCAGGCCGAGGGCGGTCAGTTCCTTGGCCACGATCCCGGCCGTGCGGACTTCTTCGAAGCCCAGTTCGGGGTGGGCGTGGAAATCGCGCCGCAGGGACCGGGTGTATTCAAACAAGGCTTTGGCTTCTGCAAGATAATCGGTCATGCTGGCTCCTGTGATTAGGGTTCTTTCTGGTAAACACGAACATAGTCCACGAACAGGTACTGTGGGAAGGCGCTGGTCTCGTCAGGGCTGCCGGGCCAGGTCCCGCCGACAGCCAGGTTGATCAATAGATAGAAGGGCTGATCGAAAGGGGCCGGGAAAGGGGCATTGTTGGTGAACCAGGATGTTTCGGTGTGATACAGGACTCCATCCACGTACCAGCGCATTTCCTCGGGTTCCCATTCCAGGGCGAAAACGTGAAAGTCGTCGGCGAAGGTCTGCCCGGCGGGGAGGTCGTAATGTCCGCCCGATTGCCGGTGCGGATTGTTGTAGTGAATGGTGGCATAGACGCGCCCTGGCTGGCTGCCGATCATCTCCATGATGTCGATCTCGCCGCCGGCCGGCCAGGTCCCGTAACGGGTGGCACTGGCCGGGAGGAGCCAGAAAGCCGGCCAGATGCCCGGGGTATTCGGCAGGCGGGCGCGGATCTCAAAACGCCCATAGGTCCATTCGGCCCACACCATGGTGTGCAGACGGGCCGAGGTGTAGTTCCGGCCCATGCTGGTTTCTTCATTGGCCTGGATGACCAGCATGCCGTCTTGAATGTAGGCGTTGTCGGTCGAGTTGCTGTAGTGTTGCAACTCGGCATTGCCCCAGCCGCTCCCGCCGGTGGCGTGGTTCCAGCGCGACGGGTCGGGGGCCGAACCATCAGGCTGGTTGAACTCGTCGGCCCATACCAGAGTCCAGCCCGCGGGCGCGTCCAGACCGCTGGTCAGGGCACAACCTGTGAGCAGGATGGCCAGGCCAAGAAAGGGGAGAGACAGGCGCTGGGTAACGATCTTCATCAAGCAGTCGCAGGGATCAAAAACCGAGTTGCTGACAACCCGGTCCTAACGGAACTTGATCTGACGGAACTTCTCCTCATAGCGCGGCGCCGCGTCGCTGCTGTCCTCGGTGCGGCGTGAGCGCATACGCTCTTCGAACCTGGCCGGGTCGCCGATCTGGGACCGGTGTTCGAGGAGAGCGCTCAACTTGATCTCCCAGGTGTCGGTCACGTCGAAGACCACGGTCGGATTGGCGGCCAGCGAGACCCAGACCTCTTTCGGCGTATGCGGTTCCAGGTTCTCTCCCTTCAGCAGTTCAGGAAAGTAGTGCGGATTGCCGGCGGCCGGGAAGACTGCATCGAGCACGATCTGTCCGGCGGCCCGGTGGTCGGGGTGGTTGAGCCCGTAACCACTGAAAGGGTACAGGTTGGTGGGGTCGCAGGCCACCAGGATATCAGGTTTCTCCTGGCGGATGATCCGCACGATCTCCTGGCGCAGCTCCAGGCTCGGGACGAGATAACCGTCCTCCAGTTCGAGGAAGCGGATCGACCCGACGCCGATCACATCGGCAGCCCGGCGTTGCTCGCCGCGCCGGTTATGGCACAGCTGGTCGGGGGTCAGGTCGAGGTTGCCGCCCTTGTCGCCGCAGGTCAGCAGGCAGTAGTGGATCTCATGACCTTCCCGTGCCCAGCGGGCCAGGGTGGCGCCGCAAAAGAATTCCGGGTCATCGGGATGGGCCAGGATGACCAGGATCTTCTGGGGGGTGGGCCATTTGCCGGGTTGTTCGGTCATGGTAGGCCGAGCGGTCAACCGGATCTGGGCCGGCGATGGCGGTTGCCGCGCCTTCTCCTGACAGGTTGTTCTGCCGCGGGCGCTTTTTGTGCAGGTGTTTCTGCCTGGAATTCCACTTTCGGCTCTTCTGGCTTCTTTTCCTGGCAGTTGTCACAGGGCTGCTGTGACTTGCGTCGCAGGGCTTCGAGTTCGTCCCATGGCTCGAGTTCATCGCGATCGAATTCGCGCGTCGTGCCATCATCCAGCTCGACCCGCACCCGCATCGTCAGCGGCATGGCGTCGAGGACCTTCCCTTCTCCGGAGGGGGTGACCACGCGTTTCTTGCGCTTGGGCAGTTCCTTGCGGGCAGCGGCGTACTGTTCATATTCGTAGATCAGGCAGCAGCGCAGGCGGCCGCACATACCGGTGATCTCGCTCGGGGTCAGCGAGATGCCCTGTTCCTTGGCCATCTTGATCGAGATCGGGCTGAACTCGGTCAGGAAGCGCGAACAGCAGCGGGTCTCCAATCCACAGGCGCCCAACCCGCCGAGGATCTTGGCGGCGTCGCGCGGGCCGATCTGGCGCATCTCCACTTTGGCCGGGGTGAACTTCTTCTGCATGTCGTGGCGCAGGGATTTGAGGTCAACCTTGTCCTCGCTCTCGGTGCTGTAAATGAAGGTCAGGCGGGTGCCGTCAAAGGAATATTCACTGGCCACGATCTTGATCCCTGACAGCCTGAGCTGGGCGGCGCGTTCGCGGCAGTCGACCATGGCGGCGACTTCCTTCTGCTGCCAGGTCTTGCGCAGGACCAGGTCGCGCGGAGTGGCGCGGCGTTCGACTGACTTCCAGCCTTCGGGCGGGGGGGAGGGATCTTCGACCAGCTGGGCGACCTCGCCCAGCTGCCGGCCGCGGCTGGTCTCGACGATAACATGGTCGCCGACCTTGATCTCGGGGATCAGGGCGGCATCGAAGTGGTAGATTTTACCGACCTCTGCGAAGCGAATTCCAACGATGAACGGTTGCATGGACATGATTATAGCAGACTTCGGAGGGGCCTCCGCAGTCCGGATCTATTCGACGGTGATCGTCGGGGGATTCTGCTGGTTGAAGGCCTCGATGCTGATCCGGGCGGCCACCTGTTCGGCGACCGACCTGAGGGCCCGGGCGGATTGCGACTCGGGATTGGAGACAATCACCGGCTCCCCGGTGTCGCCGCCGATCCGGACGGTCGACTCCATCGGCACCGCCCCCAGGAAGGGGACCCCGGCGATGCGAGCCAGATCCTCGCCGCCACCGGCGCCGAAGAATTCTCCGCGCATGTTCTCGATGACGCCCAGGATCGGGACTTCCAGGGTCTGGAACATGCTCAGGCCCCGGCTGGCGTCCTCGAGCGAGACGCTCTGCGGGATGGTGACGATGACCACGCCGGAGAGCGGCAGGGTCTGGGCCAGTGACAGGGACGCGTCGCCTGTGCCGGGCGGCAGATCGATGATCAGGTAATCGAGCTCGCCCCATTCCACATCGGCCAGGAACTGACGGATAGCCGAGTTGAGCATCGGGCCGCGCCAGATCAACGGCTGGCCCGGTTTGACCAGGAAACCCATGGACATCAATTTAACGCCGTAGGCCTCAGCCGGGATGAGCTTGTCGTCCTTGGCGGCCGGAATCTCGTGGACGCCCATCATCGTCGGGATATTGGGCCCGTAGATGTCGGCATCCATCAGGCCGACGCGTGCCCCGCTCTGGGCCAGGGCCACGGCCAGGTTGACCGCAACGGTGCTCTTGCCGACGCCGCCTTTGCCGGAGGCGACCGCGATGGCGTTGCGGACAGGCAGTTTCAACAGGCCGCGCAGGCGCCCGTCATTGGGGACGTCGGCGTCCATCTTGATCGTCACGTTCTTGACGCCGGGCACGGCCAGGACGGCCTCGCGGGCGGCCTTCTCGATGCTGCCCTTTAACGGGCAGGCCGGGGTGGTCAGGACGATCGTGAAGAGCACCTCCTGACCCTTGACTTCCAGATCGCGGATCATGTTCAACGTGACCAGGTCTTTATGCAGTTCGGGTTCCTGGACCTTCCCCAGGGCGGCCAGGATGGATTCGGGGGAGAGTTTTAGGGACATGGTTTCACCTTCAGAAAAGAGATCGGGCGGACGCTGGTATCCCTGGAAGGAAACCGTCCGCCCCGGAGCGGTGTTCGTCTGTCTCAAGCGTTCTTGCGCAGGTATTCTTCCACTTCGAGGCAGGCCGCGAGATAACTTCTTTGCAGGTCCTCGTCGGTGCCACGCTGGCGTTTGAGGGTCTGTTGCGAGCAGGCCAGGCAGCCTTGCATCGCGCGATAGGAGTCGGCGTAACAGGTTGCGCAGCCATTCAGGCGGACCATCATCAGAACGAAGGCGGTCTCTGCGGGCGAATCCGCCCCGGAAGCTCTGACCTGGTTGATGATGGTTCGCCAGCCGTCATTGCGGATCTCACGCAACTCCGAAATGATGCGGACCGGGAAGAGCAGGTCGGTATCGTCCTGATACATCGCGTTGCCGTTCTGCGTGAGTCCCGGGTTGCTACTCGGCCGCGGCGCGGGCGGCTTCCTTGGCGGCCCGGGCGGCATTTTCCTGCGCCGCGTTGATCGGGCGGATGGCCTCATAGTACGAGGCTGGTTTGGCCAGTTGTTCCTTGTTGAATACGGTCCGGCTGGTAGATGCCATCTCGTAGTCGTGATCCATCTTGATGGCGTCGAAGGGGCAGTACTCGGCACACAGGCCGCAGTTCATGCACACATCGGCGTCGATCTGAAACTCGAACGGATCCGGGATCGGGCGGCCGGTGGCCGGGTCGGCAGAGCGGACGATCCAGATGCACTGCGGCGGGCAAACGCGCGAGCAAATGCCGCACGAGGTACAACGCATGGTCTTTTCGCCGTTGGGGCCCTCGTCGTAAACCAGGAACGGGATGTAGCGGAACTCTTCAGGGATGAGGAGCTTCTCTTCGGGATACTGGACGGTGAAGATGCCACGGGCGTCCTTGCTTGAGCGGTGAGCGACACCCTCCAGAGAAAGGTAGCGTCTCTCGCCTTTGGTCACCCGGCGCACCAGCCAGACGGCGTCGTCCAGGTAGGTTTCCCAGAAGTGCTTCAGGGTAACACCCAGGCCTTTGAGGATCCCCTTACCGTACATGTCATCCATGTTCTGCCTCCTACCGGTCAACTTCGCCAAGCACGATATCGATCGAACCCAGGACGCCTACAACGTCGGCGATCTTCAGGCCGGTACACATCGGGCCGAAGGCGGTCAGGTTGATGAACGAGGGGGCCCGGATGTGGTAACGCCACGGGGTGGATTTACCAGTCGAGATGACGTAGTAGCCGAGTTCACCTTTCGGACCCTCGACCCGCCCGTAGGCTTCCCCGGCCGGGACGCGCACCTGGTAGACCGGTTTCATTGCCGTGATCGGTCCGCCGGGCAGGTCCTTGACCGCTTGCTGGATGATGCGGATGCTCTGGCGGACCTCGTCGAAGCGGATCATCATCCGGTCGTAGATGTCACCGTTGTAGCGCACAGCCACATCGAATTCGAAGCGGTCATAGATGCCGTAGGGTTCGGCCCGGCGCACGTCGTAGGGGATGCCGGAGGCCCGCAGCAGCGGTCCGGCGGCTGAATAGCGGATGGCATCCTCGGCGCTCAGCACGCCCTGACCTATGGAGCGGGTGCGCACGATCTCGTTCTCGGCCAGCAGGCGCTCGAGTTCGTCGATCTTGCGCGGCAGGCGATCGAAAGCGATCCCGTGGATCTTCTCCAGGGTTCCTTCGGGAAGGTCGCGGGCAACCCCTCCGAAGCGGAAGTAATTGCACATCATGCGCGAGCCGGACACCGCCTCGAAGATGTCCAGGATCAACTCGCGCTCCTCGACGCCGTAGAGCATGGGGGTGAAGTAGGCGCCCAGGTCGTTGAGCAGGAAGCCGATCGCCCAAACATGGTTGGCGATCCTGGTCAGTTCGGCCATGATCACGCGGATGTATTCGGCGCGTTCGGGCGGCTTGACGCCCATCAGCTTTTCGACCGTCAGGGCATAGCCGAAGTTGTTCGACATCGACGAGAGATAGTCGAGCCGGTCGGTGTAGGGCATGTTCATCAGGAAGGTGTTGCGCTCGCCGATCTTCTCGTGGTTGCGGTGCAGGTAGCCCATGACCGGTTTCAGGCTGACGATCGTCTCGCCGTCCAGGATGACGGCCATTCGGAACACGCCGTGGGTCGAGGGGTGGTGAGGCCCCATGTTGACCAGCATGTGGTCGGTCTCCAGGCCGGTTTCTTCCTTGTCGTACTGGCGCAGGGATTCGTAGAGCGCCGTTTCAGGGTCGAACCGGGCTTTCTTGGGGTCGAACCCGGCCGGAAAGGCCACGTTGTCACCGAGAGGTGTCCTGTCCTCGGCCATGGTGAACTGGCCGTCGGGCCAGCGGGATTTGAAGGGCTTGGCCTCTTCTTCGAAAAAGGCTTCCTGCCAGTCCTTGCGCAGCGGGTGGCCTTCGAAGCCTTCCCACATCAGGACGCGGCGCAGGTCAGGGTGGCCGATGAATTTGATCCCCAGCAGGTCCCAGGCCTCGCGTTCCTGGAGGTCGGCGCCGGGATAGACCGGCATGAGCGATGGCACCTCGATCGGGTCCTGACGCGGGACCTGGACCTTGAAGATCAGCCCCGGGCCGCCAGTGGTCTTGTAGACATGGTAGACCACTTCCATCTTGCCTTCCGGCAGATAGTCTACGCCGGTCAGGGAGGAGAGGTAATCGTAGCCGAACTCGTCACGCACGACCTGGGCGAAGGAGATCAATTTTTCTTTTGCGACGATCCAGCCGTCGTAGCCTTCGCGTTCATCCGGAGTGACGCTGCCCGGGAAACGGGCCGCCAGGTCGAGGGTCTGGGTGGGCGCGGGCGTCGTCATGGTTGCGCCTCGGCCTTCTTGGCTGTCTTGCTGATCTGCTTGATTTGATCGATCTTGCGCGGATCGATCAGATCGGGACCCAGGATCGGGATTGGGATTTCGACCTCATCGGGGCCCTTCGTGTACCAGCGGGCACCCTTGATCGATTGGCCCTTGATCTTCTCCTGCAGTTTGATCAGGCCGTTGAGCAGGGCCTGGGGAGTGGGCGGGCAGCCGGGGATGTAGACGTCGACCGGGATGAATCTGTCCACGCCAGGAACGACGTTGTAACCCTCCTTGAAGGGGCCGCCACCGGAGGCGCAGGCACCCATTGCCAGTACGTACTTGGGTTCGGGCATCTGGTTGTAAAGGCGGACGATGATCGGGATCATCTTCTTGGTGACCGTTCCGGAGACGATCATCAGGTCCGACTGGCGTGGGGAGGGGCGCATGATCTCCATCCCGAAACGGGCGGTGTCGAAGCGGCTGGCGGCGGTACAGATCATCTCGATCGCACAGCAGGCCAGACCGAACATCATCGGCCAGACGGATGCGGCCCGGCCCCAGTTGTAGATCCGGTCCAGGGTCGTGATGGCTACCTGTCCCTGCAGTTCAGGCGGGACGTCGTAACCGGGCGAGTTCAATTCCTTCGAGTCCATCAGGTTCTCCTGTCGGATGGATGGCTTGGGTGCACGGCGGGATTATAGCCTGTCAGACAATTTCAGTCAACAAAATAACGACAATATATATTTGCGTAAAACCGTGGTTGTGACTATAATATGACAAATGGCACTCCCGACCCGCCTGCGGATCCTGGAATACCTGCGCACCCACCAGACGGCTACCGCGGCTGAGCTCAGCGCTGCGCTGCGGATGACCTGCTCCAATTTGCGCCACCACCTGGCGATCCTGGTCTCGAATGATCTGATCGAGGTCCTTGGGCGCCGAAGGGAAGGGCGAGGGCGGCCAGAGCGGATCTTTGGGCTTTCACGGCGGGTTCTCGGTGACGGGCTGGACATGCTATCCGGCCTGCTGCTCGAAGAGTGGTTGGCGACTGCTTCCCCGGCGGAACGGGCAGCCTCCCTGCGCCGGATGGCTGTCCGCCTGGCGGGCGGAGGTCCGGGCAGCGGACCGCTGCCACAGCGTCTCAATGCGGTCGTCCAGCGGCTGAACGACCTGCACTACCAGGCGCGCTGGGAGGCCGGTCCGGCCGGGCCGCGCCTCATCCTGGGGCATTGCCCATATGGGGCGATCATCGATGGGCATCCCGAGTTGTGTCGCCTGGACGCATTGATGCTGGAGGAACGGGTGGGTCTGCCTGCCCTCCAGCAGGCGAAACTGGAGCGCAAGGCCAGGGGTGGTCGGCAGTGCATCTTCCGCATATCCCGGACGTAGGCCTCGCCCGACCTGCCCTGGCGAACCCTTGCTCTTCAAAAGGAGAGAGTCATGACCTGGACAATCCTGATCCATGCGCTGCTCTTCCTGGTCTTCTGGCTCACCAACCTGTCCTTTCAGCAGGCAGTCGATGATTTTCTGGTCGAGGCGCTTGGGATGCAGGTGCAGTTCCTGCTGATCTTCCTGTTTTTCAGCCTGCTGGTCGGTCTGTGGAGCGCAGCCCGCCTGGCCCTGCGGCGGGACGCCCGCAGGGCCGGCCCGGTCTGGCTTTTTTCTGCCATCGGCATTTTCTACCTGGCCTTTTTCTATGGCAGTTTTGTGGTTTTGTTCACCAAGAACCCGGTTCAATTTGCCCGGCTGGGACAGGGGCTCCATTATTTCCGCCTCTTTCTCGATCTCGGAGTGCTGCTCCTGGCAGCCCTGGGGCTGCGTCGATGGTCGCACCATGCATCCGGACGGAAGCCGCGCCTGCCGGCCGCCCGTCTGTTCCTGCTCTGGCTGGTGCCCCTTATCTGGCCTCCCGGCAACGTCTACGCTGGTCCGCTTCCGGAGCAGCCCTGGCTGTTTGCCCACCGGGGTGCCTCGCAGCTGGCCCCGGAGAACACCCTGGCGGCGATGCGGCGCGCCGCCGACCTGGGCGTCTACGGCCTGGAAACCGACATTATCATCAGCCGCGATGGGGTTCTGTTCCTGATGCACGACTCGACCCTGGAGCGGACCACGGACGTGGAACGGGTGCTTCCAGCCCGGAGCGGAGATCCGGCGGATAGTTTCACCCACGCCGAACTGATACTGCTTGACGCTGGCAGCTGGTTCGTCGATCGCGATCCGTATGGGACAATAGCAGTGGGAACCATCTCACGGGTCGAGGCTGCTTCCTACCGCGCGGAGCCAATCCCGACCCTGGATGAGGTGCTGCAGGTGGTGCGGGAAAACGATCTCTTTTTCATCTACGACCTGCGGATTCCGACCGCTCCCCATCCTTATGCCGACCAGGCCTTCGACCTGTGCCTGACCGGGATCGAAGCAGCCGGCATCGCCTCCCGGACCTGGGTCCTGGCCAGCCCGGACGAGATCGATCGCGTCCGGGCGGCCCTGCCTGGAGTCACCTTGGCGGCTGGGATCGATTATCGCCGAAACCCACCTTCGCCCGAAGACCTGGTATCGGCAGGCTACAGGGTGGTCAACAGCGAATACGGCCTGTCGAACAGGAGGCTTCGACTTTTCCACCAGGCCGGGCTGTGGGTCAACCTGTGGACGGTGGATGAAACCTGGCAATATTCCCGCCTCTGGCTGGCGGGAGCGGATTCGGTGACGAGTAACAATGTCCAGGGATTGATCGCCCTGCGGCGGCCTTTGCTGGCGATCCCGTATCCCTTTTTCCTGATCCTCTGGATTCTGGCCGGAGCGTTTGCCGCGCGGATCTTGGGCGGAAGTCTTGCGAATCAGGACCCTGACCATGCCTGAAATACGGCATGGAAGTGGAGGAACAATGAGCATGTATCCATTCGCCAGGCGGGCCGGGGCTGTGCTGCTCGGCCTGTCGTTGATCGTGGTTTTTGTGCTCCCCGTCCGGGCAGACATGGGGCCGAAGCCGACGATGCAGTTTTCTTTCACCTATGCGATCGACCCCGAACCGGCGATTCTTACCGGGATCCAATACGAATGTACCGATCCCGACTGTACAGACGCCCGGCCGCTCGAGCAAATGGGGCCCCAGCGGTTCGAATGCTGGGAGAATACCTGCTCCTCGATGGCATACGGCTACCAGCCCTACCACCGCCTGGAGATCGAGTTCGCTGACGGTCGGGTCCGGCAGAGCAATGTCTTCACGCACCCATCCTTTGACTCCCTTTTCGATGTTTTGGTGCAGGAAGATGATCTGGTGGTGAGTGCGCGTTATTGCGGCCCGAATACAAATATCCTTGGCTTTCCGCCGCTGGATATGGGGATCTGGGCGATCTTCCTATGCACCTATGCTGCCATCTGGGTGTTCTTGATCCTCTTCCTGGTCCTGGTGGGGCGAGCCGGGGCTACATTTCGGTCCTTGCTGGGCCTGTACATCCCGGCCTGGATCATCTCCCTGCCGCTGTTCTTGTCAGGCATCCTGATCACTCCCGGGCTGTTCGCTACCGTACTGGTCGAGTCTCTTCTGGGGACCGTCTACGTGCTCTTGCGCAAGGGCCCGAAGGTGGTCTTCCTCACCACCCTGCTTTTGCTCAACCTGTCCACCCAGCCGGGCTTGTGGTTGACGGTGCATGCTCTGGACAGCCTCTTCCCATTCTGGATCATTCTCCCGGCCGAGGTGTGTGTCTGGCTGGTAGAAGCCCTTGGACTGTTCCTGGTCCAGCGGAGAGCGATCCGCTTTGGGGAGGCTGCCCTTGTCAGTCTGGTCTTGAACCTGGCCAGTTTTGGCATCGGCCTGCTGCTTCCCTGGTGACCGAATGAGAACCCGCGGCAAGCCCGCCATAGCCATGGCAATGGAAGAGCCGGTTTCTCGAGAAGATGTGCGGGCTGCAGGTTGTTTTGGGGTGTACCGTTCCGGATCGTGATAAGCGTTTAAAAAATGCATTGAAACGGGTGGGACACGCCCGCTGGGGCGAACGCGCAGTCCGCGGGCAAGGCTGCCCCAAGAAGCCTCGCTGCTGTAGTGGCCGGGGAGTGTCGTGGAGAAGAGCGGGGCGGCGAATGGCGCCCTGCTCGTTTATCCCATCTCGATGACCACTTCGTTGTCCGTCCCGGCCTGTTGTTGTGGGACCGGGCCCATGATCGGATCCCCGTTCAATGTGACCTGTTTGATGCCTTTTTCGACCCCCCGCGGGTTCTCGACCCTGATCCGGTAGGTGGCCCCGCGCCACTGACGCCTCACCTCGAACTCCTTCCAGCCGGACGGGATACAGGGGTCGATGGTCAGGCCGTCGAAGCCGGGCCGCACCCCCAGGATCCAGTGCGTGACGGCGTGGTAAGCCCAGCCGGCCGAACCGGTCAGCCAGGGGTGGCGGGCCCTTCCATGGGCAGTGTGATCGCGCCCCATGACGAACTGGCAGTAGGAGTAAGGCTCTGCCTGGCGGATCTCGATCATGTCATTCTGATTGTAGGGCAGGGTCGAGTCGTAGAACTTCATCGCCCGGTTCCCGCGGCCGAGTTTGCACTCGGCGACGATCGCCCAAGGATTGGGGTGGCTGAAGATGGCGGCATTCTCCTTGATGCCCTTGTAAACCCGGGTCACGTAGCCGATGTCGTCGTCAGGCTGCGAGAAGGCCGGCCAGAGCAGGTGAATACCAAATTTTGAGTACAAATGCCTATCGACCGAGTCCATGCATTGGCGGCCGCGTTCGGGACTGGCCGCCTCCGAGAGCACTGCCAGGGAGTTGCTCTCCAGGAAGATCTTGCCTTCCTCGTTCTCGTGCGAACCGATCTTGAGGCCCTTCCTGGTGAAGCCGCGCAGGTACCACTGGCCGTCCCACAGGTTGTCCTCGCAGGCCTGGCGGACCTTCTCGGCCATGGTCGTGTAAGTACGGACATCTTCTTCGCGGCCCAGGAAATTGGCCGCCTCGACGAAGTTGACCAGTGCCCAGTGGTGCAGGAACGAGACCATGGCAGACTCGCCGCCGCCCAGGTTGAGACAATCGTTCCAGTCGGCCCGCAGGCCCAGGCAGATCCCGGTCTGGCCGATCTGTTCGGCAGAGAAGTCCAGTGCCCGCTTGAGGTGTTCGTAGACCGTGGCCTGACCCTCGTCGGCGAAGGGGATAACCTGGTCGAAAAAAGCCAGGTCGCCGGTCTCCTTGACGTACTCACAGACCGAAGCGACGATCCACAGGGCGTCGTCGGAGCAGGTGTCCTGCAACCCGTGGAGGATGTCCTGCGGGTCGGGGGTTGGAACTACGGTTGGCAACTTGACGCCGGGCAGGCGATCTTCCCGGGGCTTGAAGATCTCCGGATCGAAGAGGTGCAGGCCGTATCCCTGGCTGACCTGGCCGTGGAAGAGTTCCTGCATGCGCTGCCTGACCCTGGCCGGGTTGGTGTGGGCGACAGCCATCACATCTTGAGATGTGTCTCGGTAGCCCAGGCCGGTCCGCCCGCCGACCTCGATGAAGGAGGCGAAGCGCGACCAGACCACGCAGGTCTCGGCCTGATAGAGGGTCCAGGTGTTGATCAAGCTGTCCAGGCCGGGATGGGGGGTATGGCACTGGAAGGCCGCCAACTTCTTTTGCCAGTAGGTTTTCAGGTCTGCGAAGGCGGTGTCGACCGCCTCGGATCTGGCATATTTTCTGCGCATAGACAATCCTGCTTGTCTCGAGCCGACGCCGAGCAGGAAGAGCAGGCGGGTCTCCTCGCCGGGCTGGAGGGTCAGGCGCCTGTGCAGGGCGCCGCAGTGGTTGCCACCCAGTTCGGACGAGCCGGAGCACTCGCCGCGAGCAACCGCCGCCGGATCCGTTTCGGTGCGGTAATTGCCGATGAAGGCCTCGCGCAGGCAGTCATAGGAGTCCGGCTCGAAGTTCGCTGTAAAATAATGATAGGTCCACGGTTCGTAGAAGAAATCGTACTCGATGACACCGTCGGCGTAGCTCGAGCCGCTGGCATAGAGAGACATCTGCAAGTTCTGGTTGTCGATCTCGATGTGATGGAAAGAGAACTCGACGTAAGAGAAGATGCTCAGGCGACGCGGCTTCCCGGAGCGGTTGGCCAGGCACACGTCCCAGAGTTCGACGTCGTCCTCAACCGGGATGAAGATCAACTGTGAGGCCTGGATACCCCGGTAGTCACACGAGAATTTCGAGTAGGAGAGACCGTGACGGCACTCGTATTTTGCCTGATCCAGGTCCTTGCCGGTCGGCTGCCAGGAGATCGTCCAGAACTCGCCGGTCTCGTCGTCGCGGATGTATAGGTAATGCCCTGGCCGGTCAAGCGGAACGCCGTTCTGGCGGAAACGGGTGATGCGCCCATGCTCAGCCGATTTGTAGAAGGTGTAGCCTCCGGCATTGTGCGAGAGCACCGTGCAAAGGTCCCGTACACCCAGGTAGTTGGTCCACGAAACCGGGACATCGGGACGTTCGATTACATATTCGCGATTATCGTCGTCGAAAAAGCCATAATGCATACTTTCTCCATAAAATAAACGAATGTGGTCCATTGCTGTGCGCTGGGTCAAGCCCGACGACCGCACAGCATGCCTTCCGGGCGATCTCCGTGATACGCCAGCCCAAAAACCATGAATCTCCCAGGGATTGTTAGCGCTGATCGCTCTTCGTAGGGGCTCCTGGCAGTCGCCTGGCTGCGGCATGCCCTGCCAACAATTTCAAGAATTGGGGTGAATCTCCTGGGCTGTGTTCTTGCGGTCCACGCCGTTAGGCGTGGGCCTGGGTCACTGAGCGCAAAATCCCTTCAACCAATCGATCAATTCCCGGGCTTTCTCGGGACTGTCGGCCTCGACCATCAGGCGCAGGACTGGCTCGGTGCCGGAGAAACGTAGCAGGGCCCAGTTGTCAGCTTCGAGCAGGACCTTTGTTCCATCATAGTGATTGACGTCCAGGACCCTGTACTTCCCGATGGCCGTGATGGGCACATCCTTGAGTTTCTGCGGCACGGCGACGCGCATCTCGGGTGTGGCCGGGATGTTCTCCTCGGCTGCATACAGGCGGCCGGTCAGTTTCCAGACCTCTTCCTGCATCTCGCAGATGTGCATGCCTGTGCGGGCCAGCATCTCGACGACCAGGGCGCAGGCGAAGATGCCGTCCTTGCCCAGGATATGACCGCGGACGGTCAGGCCGCCGCTCGACTCACCGCCCAGCAGGGCGTCATGCTCCACCATCCCGGCAGCGATGTGCTTGAACCCGACCGGGACCTCGATGTGTTTCTCGCCGAAGCGATCGGCCAGGCGATCGAGCAGGTGGGTGGTGGCCAGGTTGCGCACCACGCCGCCGCGCTGTTTCTTGACCTCATGCAGGTACCAGTAGACCAGGCAGAGCAGGTCGTTGGTGGAGATGTAGCGGCCCTGTTCGTCGACGATGGCGATCCGGTCGGCGTCGCCGTCGGTGGCCATACCCAGGTCGTAGCCGCCCTCCTGGATGTTGCTGGTCAGCAGGCGCAGCGCTTCCAGATCGGGAGCCGGGGAGCGGCCGCCGAAGAGCGGGTTGCGGCGCTCGTGGATGAAGGTCACCCGGCAGCGGGCCTCGGTCAGGATGATGCCCAGGGTCAGTTGGCCGACGCCATACATTGGATCGACAATGACCCGCAGATTGGCGTTCCGGATGGCCTCCAGGTCGATCAGGCGTTCGACCGCGTCGACGTATTCGTTGGTCATGTCACGCCGACGGACGATCCCGGCCTCGAGGGCCAGATTGAAATCCAACTTGATGATCTCGCCGGAGGTGAGGTGGTTGGTTTCCGCGGTGATCGCCCGGGTCTCTTCGTCGAGCAGCAGGGAGCCGTCGCTTGTGAAGACCTTAAGGCCGTTCCATTCTGGAGGGTTGTGGCTGGCGGTGAAGCACAGCCCGTAGGCGGCCTGCAGTTCGGCGGTGGCGTAGGTGACCAGCGGGGTGGGGGCGTCTTCGGCCAGCAGCGTGACCGAGATATTGTTGCCGGCGAAGACCTCGGCGGCCGCCTCGGCGGCCCGGTCCGAGAGGAAGCGCCGGTCGTAGCCGATCAGCACCCCCTGGGTTTCCAGCCCCTGGCGGGTGATCGCGTTGGCCAGGGCCTGCGACAGCCGGCGGACGTTGTGCATGGTGAAGGCTTCGCCGATGATCGCCCGCCAGCCTCCGGTCCCGAAGGCGACGGTTTCTCCCTCCTCGGGCCGTGCCGGGCGGAAGAGCCGTTTCTGGATGATGAACTCGGCAGCAGCCAGGTCTTCAGCAGTGTTGATCCCCTGCACCTCGTCCTGGTCATAGGTCTGGTAGGTCTCGACCCGCAGACCAGACCGGATGAGCTG
Source organism: Anaerolineales bacterium (assembly GCA_016934715.1). Lineage (GTDB taxonomy): Bacteria > Chloroflexota > Anaerolineae > Anaerolineales > Villigracilaceae > JAFGSI01. The sequence continues at coordinate 1,268 of JAFGSI010000014.1, read as the reverse complement.
GTGGACGCAGTCGGTCAGGCGGTAGGTTTCGTCGAGGGGCGACGGGCTGAGCGTTTCGAGGGTTGGAAAGATCGCTTCCGCCTGGACAACATAGGCTCCGACGTTCAGCTCGCGGATCTCACTTACAGTTCGAGATGCATCGGCGGCCTCGATGATGTCGACGATCTGGCCGCGGGCATCGCGGATGATACGCCCGTAGGGATAGGGCATGTCGACCACGGCAGTCAGCAGGGTCAACTGGGCCTGGCGCAGGCGGTGGCGATTGAGCAGGCCGCGAATCGAGTCGGGGCGGAAGAGGGGTGTGTCGCCGTACAAGATCAGCAGGTCGCCGCCAAAATCCTGCAGCAAGGGTTTCAGCTGCAGGACGGCATGCCCGGTACCGCGCGGCTCCTCCTGGCAAACGTACTGGTATCCGGTCCCGAGGTGGGCCTTCATCTCGTTTTCGCCACAGCCGACGACGATCAGCAGGTCGGCGGGCGCGACGACCCGCAGGGCGTTCTGGACGGCGTAGTCGATGACCTTGCGACCGGCCAGGTCCTGGAGCAGGATCGGCAGGACGTTGCTTTGGCTGGTTTCTTGGCCTGCTGCCAGGATGACGGCCTTGAGGGGGGTGTTTGGCTCGGGCATGGGCGCTCCGCGGATGGGTTGGGAGCAATATACCGTGTTTAATGTAACCCGTCAATGAAACAAGGTCAGACGGGCGCACGAAAAAGGTGTTGGGCTCTTGCAGAAAAAAGAGCCTGGCTGTCACGATCAAGGCGCAACAACCGAAAGCGAAACAGGAGCCTCAGGAGAGGTTTTGCACAGAAGCGGTGAACAAGCTGGCCGAGATCATGGTCAAAAGTGATGGAACAGATCGGTGTCGAAGCCGAGAAGGGGATCCGGGCGGTGGAGCAAGGAATGCGGGAGTTGTTGCGAAAAGCAGGGGCGGAAGCCCTGGGGCGCCGCCATCTGGGAGGCACATCTCTCAAGGATGCCCTCTGCCTAAATCTGACCTGTCCAAAGCATCGACTTATTGCACCTCCCCCCGCCCATTTCATTCTCGCCTGGAGTTTCGTTTTAATGTATAGTTTGACTACGAACTGCTTGAGAAGCCACCCGTGTTCGAACGTATTCTCAACCCATTGCGCATCAAGGTTCGCACCGGACAATATGTGATGACTCTTCACGCGGCCGATGAAAGTTAGCGTAAAATTCTTTCTGTAAAATTGGTCACCTTAAAAGAGTAGGTCAGGTGTATCCTTCAGGTTCCTAAACCAAATAAGGAG
>JAFGSI010000013.1 GCA_016934715.1 Anaerolineales bacterium | reverse complement strand
GCTTTCAGTGGTTTCTTTGGCATGGCTACCTCCTTCAAGATAGCCATTTGTACCTCAATTTAGATGCGATTGCCCTAAAATCATACCCGTCTCCTTGCACGATTGCTTCAGATGCTGGTATAATCCCGCCGCCAATCAAGCCACCGTAGCTCAGCTGGCAGAGCAGGCGTTTCGTAAACGTCAGGTCATGGGTTCAAATCCCATCGGTGGCTCCTGGACACCGGTTTGCGGGGGGTTCGCCCCCCGCTGTGCATTTAAGCCGGGGTATAATTCAACCATGCCCGCCCACCCCCGTCCATTGACCATCGGTATTGCCGGCGGATCGGGATCCGGCAAGACAACCGTTGCCCAGACCATCCTGCAGCGGGTCGGCCCGGACCGGATCTCGTTCCTGCAGCACGACGCCTACTACAAGGACCTGAGCGGCCTCCCCCCCGCCCAGCGGGCAGAAGTCAACTTCGACCACCCCCATTCGCTCGAAACCGAACTGCTGACCGCCCACATCCGGCAGCTCAAGGCCGGCCAGCCGGTCGAGGTCCCGTTCTACGACTTCTCCACCCACAGCCGCACGGACCGGACCTACACCGTCCAATCACGCAGTGTCATTCTTGTGGAAGGCATCCTGCTGTTCACCGAGGCACCCCTGCTGGAGATGTTCGACGTCAAGATCTTCGTCGACACCGACTCGGACCTGCGTTTCATCCGCCGCCTGGAACGGGACATCAGTGAGCGCGGCCGGACGACCGAATCGGTGATCAAACAGTACCTGGCCACCGTGCGCCCGATGCACCTGGAATTCGTCGAGCCGTCCAAGCGTTATGCCGACGTGATCATCCCCGAGGGCGGGTTCAACGCCGCCGCCCTGGACATGGTGGTGGCGCGCATCGAGGCCCTGTTATAGCGGCTCAATCGACCCACGGATTTCAAGCTCCGCGGGACGATCTTTTACTCAAGGAGTGTACATGTCGAAACAATGGAACACCCCGCCGGAAATGGCAATCGACCCGGCCAAAAAATACACCGCAACAATGAAGACCGACAAAGGCGATATCGTCATCGAGTTATTCGCCGACAGGGCCTCCAACACAGTCAACAACTTCGTCTTTCTGGCGGGCGAGGGATTCTACGATGGGCTCATCTTCCATCGAGTCATTGCCAACTTCATGGCCCAGGGCGGCGACCCAACCGGGCAGGGCAGCGGCGGGCCTGGTTACCGCTTTGCCGACGAGTTCCACCCGGCCTTGAAGCATGACAGACCCGGGATCCTTTCGATGGCCAACGCCGGCCCAAACACCAACGGCAGCCAGTTCTTCATCACCCACGTCCCGACACCCTGGCTGGATGGCAAGCACAGCGTCTTCGGACAGGTCGTTGGCGGCATGGACGTGCTGATGGCGATCCCCCCGCGCGACCCGGGCCGGCCGGAATATCCCGGCGTCAAGATCCAGGGGATCGAGGTCATCGAGGCCTAACCTTGGACAACGCCCCCCTATCCCAACCATCCGGGGAGAAACCGCGGCCGCTCGTTACGGTCCTGCGCATCCTGGCCCTGGCCCTTGTGGTCGGCCTGACGGTGGGGGGGTACTTGATCCGCGACCGCATCCAGGAATTTGCCGTTTACGGTTACCCGGGCATCTTCCTGGTCACCCTGATCTCATACGCCACCATCCTGATCCCTGTGCCGGGGCTGGCGATCGTCTTCGCCATGAGCGGGATCTTCCACCCGCTTGGAGTGGCCCTGGCAGCCGCAGCCGGCGGAGCCCTGGGTGAACTCTCCGGTTACCTGGCCGGCTACAGCGGACGGGCGGTGATCGAGAACTGGAAAGCTTATGATAAGATCACCGCCCGGGTACGCAGGTACGGCGGCCCGGCCATCCTGGTCCTGGCGGCGATCCCCAACCCGGTCTTCGACCTGGTTGGCGTGGCGGCTGGAGTGCTCAAGATGCCCGTGCACAAGTTTCTGCTGTGGTGCTTCCCTGGCCAGTTGATCAAGATGCTTTTCATTGCCTACACCGGCGCGGTCTCGCTGGATCGGCTTTTCGGGTAAAGGTCCGAATGACAGGAGAGGAATATGACTGACTACACCAAGATCGACACCTATCTCGAGGAGAACCTCGACGAAAGCATCGCCGAACTCTCACGGCTGGTCGCCCAGCCGTCGGTCGGGGCTCAGAATCTGGGCATGCGGGAGTGCGCCGCCCTGGTGGCCGGGATGTTGAAAAAACGCGGTTTCGAAACCCGCATCGTGGATACTCCTGGTGCACCGGTCGTCTATGGCGAGCGCAAGGGCAAGAGCGACCGGACGCTCCTGTTCTACGACCACTACGATGTCCAGCCGGCCGAACCGCTCGAGTTGTGGGAGACCCCGCCCTTCGCGCCTTCCCTGCGCGACGGCAAGCTCTATGGACGCGGGGTCAGCGACAACAAAGGCCACATCGCCGCCCGGCTGCTGGCCATCGACGCCCTGCTGGCGGAGTTCGGTGAACTGCCTGGCAACGTCAAATTCATAATCGAGGGCGAGGAAGAGACCAGCAGCACCAACCTGCATCCCTTTGTCCGCGACCACCTCGAGCTGCTCAAGGCCGACGCCTGCATCTGGGAGTTCGGCGGCGTCGACCACCGCGAGGTCCCGATCGAATACCTGGGCCTGCGCGGGATCTGCTACGTCGAACTTTCCGTCGAGACGGCTGCCATTGATGTCCACTCCGGACTCGGTGGCTCGATCTTCCCCAACGCCGCCTGGCGGCTGGTCTGGGCACTCAACACCCTCAAGGGTCCCGACGAGCACATTCGCCTGCCGGGGTTCTATGCCAAGGTCCGTAAGCCGTCCGCACGCGACATCGAGTTGATGGCCGCCCTGCCCGAGACGTCGGAAGTGTATCAAGAGCAATACGGCATCAAGGGCTTTATCAAGGGATTAACCGGCGGGGTCGAGATGCGGATCGAGGAGGTCTTCACCCCGACCTGTACGATCTGTGGATTGACCTCTGGCTACCAGGGTCCGGGCTCGAAGACCGTCCAACCGGCCAGGGCCAGCGCCAAGGTCGACTTCCGGCTGGTTCCCGACATGGATCCAGCTGACGTGCTCGAGCAACTGCGGGCCCACCTGGACGCCGAGGGCTTCAACGACGTGCAGATCGAATTCCTGGGCGGCGAAGCCCCAGCCCGCACCGACCCCGATGACCCGTTCATTGAGCTGGTCTGCAATACCGCCCGAGACGTGTACGGGGTCGAGATGCAGCGTATCCCGCTCTCGGGCGGCTCGGGGCCTAACGCTCCCTTCATCCACGACCTGGGTTTGCCGGTTGCCTCGGCCGGGCTGGGTCATCCGGATGCCCGTGGCCACGCCCCCAATGAGAATGTCCGTCTCGACCTGTACGTCAAGCACGCCCGGCACATGGCGCGCTTGATGGTCGCGTTCGCGAAATAGGCCTGCAACCCTATGGGGCCGGTTGCAGGATAGTATATAATGATTTCACCGATCCGAACCATCCCTATCTTCAACTGACTGAAGGAGGCTGCCATGCTCGTTGGTGAACGAATGTCCCATCCGGTCATCACGGTTCCCCCTGAAATGCCGATCCAGGAGGCGCTCAGCCTGTTCAAGTCCGAGCACATCCGTCGCGCCCCGGTAACCCGGGGCGGCAAGATGATCGGAATCGTCTCGGAGAGCGACCTGCTCAATGCCTCCCCGTCGGCAGCCACCAGCCTGAGCGTCTGGGAACTCAACTACCTGCTCAGCAAGATCACCGTGCAAAAGGTGATGCGCACGGAAGTGGTGACCATTGACAGCGACTGCCCGATCGAGGAGGCGGCGCGCATCATGGCCGACAACAAGGTCGGCGGCCTGCCGGTCATGGACGACAAGAAGGTAGTCGGCATGATCACCGAGACCGATTTGTTCAAGATCTTCGTGGAACTGATGGGAGCGCGCGAAAAAGGCGTCCGCGCCACCGTCCTGATCCCCGATAAACCAGGCCAGTTCGCCCGCATCGGCAAGGCCCTGGGCGACCTGAACGCCAACATCATCACCATGACCACCTTCCTCGGCAAGGATACCAGCACGCGCATGGTGACCCTCAAAGTGGTCGGGTTGACGAAGAAGCAGGTCAGGGAAACCATCTCCCCGTTGGTCGAATCTGTGCTCGACATACGTGAGGGGTAGCTCAGGAAGGCGAAGGCGGCCTGGCTGGCTGCTTACCAATCTTCCTGTTCGCCGCGCTCGCCGTTTTGGGGATCCTGAGTCCAATTGAGCAGGTCTTGTAGCCTCCTCGCTTCTGGGCAGGCCTCGTGTACCTGCCTGCGCGTGCCCCGGACATTTTTGAAGCGTCAACTTGCGGTTCTGCATGCTGCCACGAGTCACGCCTGACCCGCCGCCACCGTCGCACCACCGGGTTCATCCGTTGGGCTCTTGAAAACCTTTACACCCGGAACGAGACGTCGTGATGCAGGCGCAAAAAGCATCCGGGAGCTTGCAGGTCACGGATGCTTTTGTGTTGATCCACGGGTGGGTCTCTTTCCCCCGCCGACGAGCTTCTTCAGGTCGGTCACCTCCTGGGCGGTCAGGTGACGCCACTGGCGCGGCTTGAGCCGACCCAACTCCAGGTTGCCGATCCGGACCCGGACGATGCGCGAGACTGGAAGCCCCGTGACCTTGCCCATCTCGCGGATCTGGCGCTTATGGCCCTCCCGCAGAGTGACCCGCAGCCAGGCACCCTTGCCATACTTGGACTGGACATGGACCTCCGCCGGGCGGGTCGCGTGCCCATCCTCGAGTACCACACCGCGCCGCCAGGCGCTCAACTGCTCCTGGTCTGGGTGCCGGGCCACCAGGACCTTGTACTCCTTTTCGTGCTCGTAGCGCGGGTGAGTCAGCTTGTTGGCCAGTTCGCCGTCATTGGTCAGCAGGATCAGGCCTTCGGAGTCGTAGTCCAGGCGACCGACCGGGAAGAGGGTCCCGGGCAGTTCGACCAGATCGCGCACAGTCTGGCGCGCCCCGGGTTCCTTGACGGTCGAGAGCACGCCGCGCGGCTTGTAGATTGCCACGTAGACCAGGGCTTCAGCGGAATTCACCGCCCGCCCGTCTACGCTGATCGTATCACGCGCCGGGTCAGCTTTGTCGCCCAGGCCGACAGCCTTCCCGTTGACGCGCACGCGTCCGGCGGAGATGAGCAGTTCGCAAGTCCGGCGCGAGCCGAAACCGGCCCGGGCGAGAATCTTTTGTAAACGTTCTTCCATTCCTATCCTTTCAGACCTGCATCGTGGCCATTGGGCTCAGGATCCGGCATATCGAGTGGCGGCAGTTCGCCGAGCGAATTCAGGCCGAAATGCTGCAGGAAATCTGGCGCAGTGCCATACAGGATCGGACGCCCCGGACCATCGGCCCGGCCGATCTCCTGGATCAAACCCTTGCCGAGCAGGCTGCGCATGACTCCATCGCTGCTGACCCCGCGCACCGAATCGATCTGGGGGCGCGTCACCGGCTGCTGATAGGCAACCATCGCCAGGGTCTCAAGAGCCGCCCGGCTCAGACGGCTGGTAGCCTCCAGGCCAAGGAAGCGCTCGATCAGTTCTGCTGCCTCGGGGGCGGTAGTCAACTGGACGCGCCCGCCGTGGCGCTGAAGGCGCAGGCCACGAGTCTGGAGTTCACCTTCCAGGGCCTGCAAGCCCTGCTCAACAGCCGCAGTGGAGACTTCCAGGGCCGCGGCCAACTGCCCGGGAGTCACTGGTTCGGCCGAGACGAAAAGCAACGCCTCCAGACGGGCTGGAAGATCCAGGGCCGGGTTTTCCGAATCGCTCATGCTATAATTGCTCCCATTCGAGGATGAGGTTGTTTTATGACGCATAAGAAACATGCAATCGGCATTATCGGCCTGGTGTTGGTCGGTGCAATCCTGGCCTGCACGATCAACGTCGGAGGGCCTGATTACCCGCCCAATCCGATCCCGGTCGCGACCGAGGCCGTCGGTGACCTGCGGGCCCAGGTCCAGACTGCCGTGGCGGCCGGGGTCGAGAGCGGCTGGATCACGCTGGTGATCAGCGAGGTCCAGCTGACCTCTTTCCTGGCCTTCACGCTCGAGCAAAGCCCGGACCCGCTTCTCACTGAACCGCAGGCCTACCTGCGTGATGGTCAGATCCAGATCTACGGCACGGCCCGCAGTGGGTATTTCGAAGCCACAGCCGGGATCATCCTGGCGCCCTCGATCGATCCAGATGGAAAATTGCAACTCGAAATCATCTCGGCTGATTTCGGCCCGCTGCCGGTCCCGGACGGGCTCAAGGATGCTGTCACAGCGATCGTCAGCGAGGCTTACACCGGCGCCCTCGGCCCCGTCACCACCGGGTTCCGTCTCGAGACGATCGAGATCCGCGACGGGGTCATGATCTTGTTCGGCCGCGTCCGGTAGAGATTGGATTATACCAGTATCCGTCAACGACCAATCCTTGATAGGGGTGGCGTGCGCTAATCCAGGCCCGGAGCTACCGGCCTCCGCCACCAGTCTGTAAACTGACCGGGCTCCCTACCCGGGACAGCCAGAGACCGCAGGATGGGGTGCGAGGGCCGGCCCCAACCTCCACAACCAGCAGGCCAGACCTCTCAAGGGCCTGGAGAAGCGCTTGCAGGAAGAGCTGCCGATAACCTTGGCGAGGCTCACACAACCGCCCAATGGCGAGATGGGAAGTTATCCCATGCAATCTGTGTTCGTGCTGGACCGTGATCGAAAGCCGCCTGCCCCCTGCCGCCCGGCCAGGACCTGGCGGCTGCAGCGTGGTGGACAATGGGTCCATGGAAAAAGACAGGTGTGCCGGGTGGATCAGCATGCCTTTCCACGGATCGGCGCAAGAGGAGCTCGGTGTGTTCAGGGGGTGGTCAAACCAGGTGCCTTGGTCACTGGAGAGCATGCCAGGGGCTGTCGAGGGCGTCTGGTGGTAAAAAACCGCGACGATCTCAACATCACGACAACGGACGGCGTAATCGTGCAAGACATCCGCCACCATTGCTGCCCTCTGGAGCATAGATCGGACGGACATTCCTCTACCCCAAAAGGAGGGGCAGTTTCCTCCCCCGACGGAAAGTCGGGGAGGTCCGCTGCCAATATTGGATGAAAGCGAACTTCGCCCGTCAGATCGCCTTGGCCAACCTGGCCCTCCTGCTTTTGCTCACGGCCTGCGCAGCACCACGGGTCAGGCAGAACGAATTGGCCGTCAGCGTCATCGCCGATGGCGTAAGACAACAAGTCAGCCTGCCGGCCGGAAGCACCGTCCAGGATGCCCTCGACACCCTCGAATTGGGTCTGGGACAACTGGATCGGGTCGATCCGCCGGTCTATACCATTCTCTCGGAAGGAACGGGGATTACCGTCACGCGCGTCCGCGAGGTGTTCGAGACCCAGCAGGTGCTGATCCCCTTCGAACATCAGGAACTGCGTAACGAGTCCCTTCCGGCAGGCGAATCGCGCCTGATCCAGCCGGGCCAGAACGGGCTCAAGGAAATCACCATCCGTCATCTCTACGAAGACGAAGTCGAAGTGAGCAGCAGCGTGGTCTCTGAAACTTTGCTGCAACCGGCCACTGCAGAGATTGTCATGGTTGGCGTCCAGACGCCTTTCGCCCCACTGCCGATCCCCGGACGGATCGTCTACATGGCCACCGGCAACGCTTGGGCGATGGAGGGGACCACCGCCGTGCGCCGACCACTGGTCACCACCGGCGACCTGGATGGGCGCGTCTTCAGTCTTTCGCCTGACGGCGAATACCTGCTCTTCACCCGCCGCTCAGAGCAAGATCCGACCGAGGAGATCAACACCTTGTGGGCGATCAGCACCACCAGCCCAAACCCCACTCTGATCAACCTGCGGGTGAGCAACGTGGTCCACTACGCCGGCTGGGTGCCGGAGAGCCGCTATACGATCGCTTATTCCACGGTCGAGCCGCGCGCCACTGCCCCCGGCTGGCAGGCCAATAACGACCTGTACTATATGATCTTCCACGCATGGGGGCAGCGCGGAAACTCGCGCCGGATCCTCGACTCGAACGCCGGCGGCATCTACGGCTGGTGGGGAACGGTCTTCGCTCCCTCTCCTGATGGCCGCCAGATCGCCTATACCCGTCCGGATGGAATTGGATTGGTGGACGCAGCCGAAGGTGGGCTGGTCTCCCTACTGGATATCACCCCGCTCAATACGCACAGCGATTGGGCCTGGATCCCCGGTTTGGCCTGGGGCGCCGACGGGCGGACCCTGTTCGTCGTCACCCATGCCCCGCCTTCCGGGCTGGTCAGCCCGGAGGAGTCCCCCTTCTTCGACCTGACAGCACTCTCGTTGGCGAACAGCGCCAACGTTCGGATCAGCACACAGACCGGCATGTTCGCCTACCCGGCCTCGTCCCCGGCGCGCTTTCTGGACCCGGAGAAATCCTATCGCCTCGCCTACCTGGAAGCCATCTTCCCGGCCCAGAGCGAGACCAGCCGCTACCACCTGATTGTTATGGATCGGGATGGGTCGAACCGCCAGGTCCTGTTCCCCGACGAGGGCCTGCCGGGGATCGAACCGCAGACCCCGGTCTGGGCACCCGTATTGACCGACGGCGGGGACTTCATCGCCCTTCTTTACCAGGGCAATCTGTGGCTGGTGGATTCGATCAGTGGACAGGCCCAGCAGATCACCGGCGATGGACTGATCAGCCGGATCGATTGGAAGTGACAGAAAAAATTTGCCAACAAGCGAGTCAGCGATCCCGTGCGGCGGTGACTCGGGAATCCTTTTTATTTTGAGGTTTTAATGCGTATTCTGCTTACCGGCGCGGCCGGGTTCCTCGGTTCGCACCTGTGCGACCGTCTGCTGGCCGATGATCACGAGGTCGTCGGGCTGGACAACTTCCTCACCGGCAGCCCTGAAAACTTGTCCCACCTGGATAGTCATCCCGGGTTCACGTTCATCCGTCACGACGTCACGACGCCCTTCCCCACAACGGGCAAAGTGGAGGCCGTGCTGCACTTCGCCTCTCCTGCCAGTCCCAGCAAGAACCATCCCCTGGGATATCCGAACCTGCCGATCGAGACGCTGATGGCCGGGGCTCATGGAACCCATCATTGCCTGGAACTCTGCCAGCAGCAGGGTGCGCGTTTCCTGATGGCTTCCACCAGCGAAGTTTACGGCGACCCGGATGTGCACCCGCAAGAGGAGACCTACTGGGGACGGGTCAACCCGGTCGGGCCGCGCTCGATGTACGATGAGGCCAAGCGCTTTGCCGAAGCCATGACGATGGCTTATCACCAGAAGCATGGGGTCGATACGCATATTGCCCGCATCTTCAACACCTATGGCCCGCGCATGCAGGTGGATGATGGCCGCGTGGTGCCCAATTTTCTCAGCCAGGCATTGCGCAATGCGGCCTTGACCGTTTACGGGAATGGTGCGCAGACCCGCTCGTTCTGTTACGTGGACGACCTGATCGATGGCTTGGTACGCCTGCTCATGGCGGACAGCCACGAACCGGTCAACATCGGCAGCCCGAACGAAATCACCATCCGGGAGTTTGCCGAGCTGGTCAACCAGTTGACCGGGAACCAGGCTGGGATTGTATCCATGCCAGATGACCAGTTGGGGGATGATCCCCAGCGGCGCCGTCCAGACATTCGCCGCGCCCGCCGCCTGCTTGGCTGGGAGCCCCAGATCAGCCTGGAAGACGGTCTCGCCCGCACAATCCCCTACTTCAGAGGAAAACTCGGGCTGTGAGAAAGCTCCTCTTCGACCACCAGGAACGCACGCGTTTTGGAAAATTCATGGTCGTGGGGGCGATCGGGGCCGTGGTGGATTTTGGGGTGATGAACCTGCTCACCCATCTCTTTGACACCCCCCTGGTCATCGCCGGGACGCTCTCCTTCATCTGCGCCGTGACCAGCAACTTCCTTTGGAATCGCTACTGGACCTATCCCGATTCGCGTTCTCGTCCGATCGCCAGGCAATTGGCGATGTTCTTTCTCGTGAACGTCGTCGGCGTCTTCATCCGCATCCCGATCCTGTGGCTGCTCGAGCCGCCTCTGATCGAGACATTCGAGCGACTTGACCTGGCCCCCCCCATGACCAGCGCGTTCCTGGCCAAGAATCTCACCGTGGCGGTGGCAGTCGGGATTGTCATGTTGTGGAATTATTTTATCAACCGCTATTGGACGTATAATGATATTGACAATACGGAGCAAACAGCATGAATCCTTCTTCGATCATCCCCATCTACACGACCCGCGGCGATGCGGAAGCCTTCCTGGCCTACCCACACCTGTACAACCGTCAGGGCGACTGGATCGGCTGGGTGACACCTGAGCGTGAGGTCTACTCGGTCCTCGGTCATTACGTCGGCAATCTGACCGACGAACCTCGCATTTTACGCAAGCGTGTCACCAGCACGCTCAAAGCCAGCAAGACCCCGCCAGAACGCCCACCAAAAGTGCTTCCGCTGGCAACCGTCCCACTGGCACCACTAATGAAAGAAATAACCTACAGCATCATGGATGTCCTGCTCGAAGAACCGGAACTGCTGCACCCCGTCGATTCCGGGGAACTGCGCCAGGACCTGGATTGAGAGAAAGGCCTGCCCGATGAGTCCGAGCGAACTCCCGCCAGAACAATCGGCCGAAGAGTCCGAGGCCAAGGAACGCGTCGCACATCCTTTTCGAAGCCTGCGCGAGCTGATCGACTACGTCTCCGGGAAAGCGCTGCCACCCCCAGCCGGAGAGGAAGCCGGCCTGGCCGAGGCACTGCCCTTCCCCTTCCTGGCCATTGTCGGCCAGAGCGAGATGAAGCTGGCGCTCCTGATCGGGTTGATCAACCCTTCGGTAGGCGGGATCCTGCTCATCGGCCCGCGCGGCACCGCCAAGACCACCGCAGTCCGTTCGCTGCTCGATTTGCTACCGCAGGTCGAACGCAGCCTGTGCTACTACGGCTGCCTGCCGGAAGACATCACCTCCGGAGGAATGGAAGCCGTTTGTCCCGACTGTGCACGCAAATATGCCGAAGGCCAGCCCCTGACTGCCCCCGACCGGGTCCGGCTGGTGGAACTGCCGTTGAACTCCCGCCTGGAGGACGTGGTCGGAGGCATCGACGAGCGCGCCGCTGTGACCCACGAACGGCTGCGAGTCCGCCACGGAATTCTGGCCCAGGCCGACCGCAACCTGCTCTACATCGACGAAATCAACCTGCTCGGCGACGACATCATCGACGCCATCCTGGATGCTGCCGCCCAGGGCAGCTACACCGTCCGGCGCGGGCCGGTCGCGGCCACCTACCGGTCTCGCTTCGTCCTGATCGGCTCGATGAACCCCGAGGAGGGCCGACTGCGCCCGCAGATCCTCGATCGCTTTGGCCTGCGGGTCATCGTACGCGGTCTGGAGGATGCTGGTGAGCGCCTGGAGGCCTACCGGCGGGTGCGCTCCTACCTGAACAGCCCGCGTGGGGTGGCCGGGGCGTTTTCCAGCGAGATGGCCGCCGCAGCCGAGGAGATCAAGACCGCCCGGGCCCGCCTGCCCGAGGTCATCCTTCCCGACAGGGTCGCCAAACCAGCCATCGGACTGGTGCAGAAGATGAACATCGACAGCCTGCGGGCGGAGATCACCTGGTTCGAGGCCGCCCGGGCCTACGCCGCTGCCGATGGCCGCGCCGAGGTCAAACCGGCCGACCTGAAAGCGGTCGCCCCGATGGCCCTGCGCCTGCGACGCTCCCAGTTCATGACCGAGTATTTCAACGGCCAGAAGGGGGAGGAAGAGGAGATGGACAGGCTGCTGGAAGACCTGGGGAAGACCGCGACCGCCAAAAAGAAATAAGCGGATTGACCTCAACAGCCTCGCAGTCCCTGGAAATCCGCAGGAAGGATCAAAAATGGCTATCGGCCAAGGTAAGAACATGACATCAACGACCCTGAGCCACCGTGAACGCTTGCTGGCCTGCATCCATGATGATTCCGGCCTCGACCGCCCGCCGGTGGCACTGTGGCGGCACTTCCCGGTCGACGACCAGGATCCCCACACCCTGGCCGCCGCCACGCTCAACTTCCAGCGCACCTATGAATTCGACCTGGTCAAGGTCACCCCGGCCTCGTCCTTCTGCCTGAAAGACTGGGGCGTGGAGGACATCTGGGAAGGTCACACCGAAGGGGTCCGTCGCTATACGAAACGGGTCATCGAGCAACCCGGCGACTGGGAACGTCTCCCCGACCTGGATCCCCGGCGGGCCCCGCACCTGGCCGCCCAACTCGAGTGCCTGCGCAGCCTGCGCGACGCGCTGGGCCCAGAGAGCCCCCTCCTGCAGACCATCTTCAGCCCGCTGGCCCAGGCCAAGAACCTGGCAGGCGGCGAGCGCCTGCTCGCCCACCTGCGCCTGCATCCTCAGGCTGTACTAAAAGGCCTGGCGACCATCGCCGAGACGACCCGCCGCTTCATTGAGGCAGCTATCGAGACCGGGATCGCCGGGGTCTTCTACGCTGTCCAGCACGCCCAGGCCGGGCTGCTCACGCTGGACGAATATCGGACCTTCGGCCTACCCGCCGACCGGGCCGTTCTCGCTCCGGCGGGATCGCTGGAATGCAACCTGCTGCACATCCACGGCCTGCAGATCTACTTCGATCTGAGCGCCGAACTGGATTTCGCCATTGTCAACTGGCACGATCGCGAGACTTCCCCGACCCTGGTCGAGGCGCAAGATCGTTTCGCGGGCGTCGTCTGCGGCGGGATCAGCCAGGACACACTTGTCTACTGCGACCGGTCTGAGGTCCGCCTCCAGGCCACCGATGCCCTGGCCCAGACCGGTGGGCGCCGCTTCCTGCTCGGCACCGGCTGCGTCGTCCCGGTCATCGCCGCGCACGGCAACCTCCTGGCGGCCAGAGAGAGCGTGAACGATGCCACTTAGGGTCAGTTCCGGCTTGGCCAAAGGCCGTCGGTTGAAGGACGTCCCTGGCGACACCACCCGCCCGGTGACCGACAAGGTCAAGCAGGCCCTGTTCAATATCCTGGGCACGGACGTGGTCGACTCGGACTGGTGGGACCAATTCGGCGGCACCGGGGCGATCGGCATCGAGGCCCTCAGCCGGGGAGCGGCCTCCGTCCGCTTCAGCGACCTGAACCGGGCCCCGATCGAAACGATCAAGGCCAACCTGCAGGCCTGCGGATTCAGCGAACAGGCCGAGGTCCGGCGCGGCGACGTCTTCGCCATGCTGGCCGCAGCCCCCGATCGCTCCTTCGACTACGTCTACATCGCCCCCCCGCAGTACAAGCAGATGTGGTCGCGGGCCCTGCTGGCCCTGGACACCAACCCCGGCTGGCTGGTGGCGGACGGTTGGGCGATCGTCCAGATCCACCCGACCGAATACTGGGCCTTGGGGCTGAAATCCCTGCGTGAGATTGAGCAGCGCAAGTACGGCAGCACCCTGCTGGTCTTCTTTGAGAGACACCCCGGATAAGGTTCCCAGCCCAGGATGACCACCAGCCTGGAGATCCTGATGATGGACCCTGCTCTGGCTGTTCAGCCAGGTGCCTGCCAGCAGATCTTCAAGCGCAAGCCGGAAAACGAGGGCAGGCTCCTCACCACCGGCCTGTGGCGGTTCAGCCGCCACCCGCAATCCTTCGGCGAGGCGGTCATCTGGTGTGGCCGCTTCTTCCTGCCGGTGTGAGTCTCGGGCGTAAGAATGCTTGAGAGGACCTGACGGTACGCCCGGCTTTGCTGATTACGTCGGCCGCACAAGTGCCTTCATCCCCTGCTTGCCGAAAAAGAAGTCAAGATTCAAACCCCTGGGTGGTTTGCAGAATGAAGCGGCATGTTGTATCATAGAAATATGATCACCCCCGCCAAGTGAGGAGAGAGCCATGGAACTCAAGAGCATCCGGATCGAAAAGCCCGAAGCAATCAATTTCATCCTCGGGCAGTCGCATTTCATCAAGACCATCGAAGACCTGCACGAGGTCCTGGTCGGGGCTGTTCCAGGCATCCAGTTCGGGGTCGCCTTCTGCGAAGCCTCCGGCAAATGCCTGATCCGCTGGAGCGGAACGGATGAAGCGATGATCGACCTGGCCCGGAAGAACGCCAGTGCGATCGGCGCTGGTCACTCCTTCATCATCTTCCTGGCAGACGGCTACTTCCCCCTCAACGTTCTCAATGCGGTCAAGAACGTGCCTGAAGTCTGCAGGGTCTTCTGCGCCACCGCCAACGCGACCGAGGTCCTGGTAGCGATCAGCGAGCAGGGGGCCGGCATCCTTGGGGTGATCGATGGCTCTGGTCCGCTGGGCGTCGAGGCCGAGGAGGACATCGCCTGGCGCAAGGACTTTCTGCGCAGGATCGGCTACAAGGCCTGAGCATCCGTTATGACGGGAGTCTTCACCCAGCCAAAGGTACCCAGACCAGGAAAGACGCCATGACCTCAAGCCGCTCCCCCGCCAAGATCATCCCGCGGGCCTTCCCCGGCATCACGCCCGGCGAAGTCGCCGAACTGATCAACAACAGCCAACTGAAGAACTACCCATCCGAGACCATCTTGTGCCATGAGAATGCCCTCGAGAATACCTTCTACCTGATCCTGGACGGCGAGGTGGAGGTCACCAAGGTGATCAACAACGCCGAGGTGCGCCTGCTGAAGAACCTGGGGGATGGTGACTTCTTTGGTGAAATGGCGCTCATCCACAACGCCCCGCGGGCCGCCACGGTCAAGTCAACCACCCCCCTGATCGTCCTGGAGATCCACCGCGATGCGTTCGACCGGGTGCTCAAACGCAGCAGCAGCATCTCGATGGCCATGGTGCGCGAGATCAGTCGCCGCCTGCGCGAGAACGACGAGATGGCGATCGACGACCTGCGCCTGCGGGCTGGAGAACTGGCCGAGGCTTACCAGAAACTGGCCGAGCTGGACCTGGCCCGTCGCGAGTTCCTGACCAATGTTGCTCACAAACTGCGCACCCCCCTGACAGTTGCCAACGGCTACCTGGACTTGATCAGCAAGGGCACTGTCCCTGCGGAACAACTCACCCCGGCCATCAGCAAGGTCGCCGAAAACGTGCACCAGATCATGGCCCTGGTCAACGACATCCTCTTCGTCCAGGAAATGGACCTGATCCTGTCCCGTTTCAAAGCAGTGGACATCACCGCCACCGCCCGCTCCGTCGTGACAACTTACGAGGAGATCGCCAGGGAGAACAATGTGACCCTGCGCCTGGAGGCGGAAACAGACCTGCCGCCGGTCGCCGGGGACGTCCGGCATCTGGAGCGCGCTCTGAACGCCCTGGTCGACAATGCCATCAAATTCAGCCCCGACGGGGGTGAAGTGACCCTCCGTCTGCAGCGTGACGATGAACAGGTCCGTCTCGCCATCCAGGATCGGGGAATCGGCATCGCCCCCGACAAAATATCCAAGATCTTCGACCGCTTCTACCACCTCGACCGCAGCGGCAGTCAACTTTTCGAGGGGATCGGCCTGGGCCTGGCGATCGCCAAGCAGGTCATCGCCCAGCACCGGGGCCGGCTGGAGGTTGACAGCCAGCCCAACCAGGGCTCGACCTTCACCCTGTGGCTCCATCTCTGGGAACAGGACGGACCTCAAGAGCAGGAAACCGGCCTGGAAACCGGCTCGACCGTCTAATCGAAAAATCAGCGCCCCGTGTGACGGGGCGCTGGAATTCAGAAGAACTCAACTGTCAGATGCTCCGATCGATCATAGAAGGAGCGGGCCGAGAAGGGTGGATCGCCAGGCTGCATCCCGCGGATGCGCTCCAAAAGGACCGGCAGATCCTCGACCGCCGGCAGGCCGGATACCGCATCCAGCGGCACCCATTCCAGGACCCCTTCGGGCGAGCTCTCGGCCTCCCCGGCAGGGCATTCACCGGTGAAGACGAATAGCCCGATCCCGGGATTCTCGCCAGTCTCGACAACAACCGTCCCGCACAACCACAGGTCGGCCGACAAGCCGGTCTCCTCGGCCAGTTCACGCCGGGCAGCGGCCAGGAGGCTTTCGCCGGCCTCGACATGCCCGCCTACACCATTGTACCTTCCGGCCCACAGCCGCTTATGAGCGGCGCCTTTGAGCAACAGGACCGAGGTTCCGCGCATCACGAAGATCAAGACCCGCGGAATGAGCATGTACCGGCCGAGGCCGACACCCTGGTCAGAGCGAGGCATGGTTTAGAAGAACTCTATTTGGCCAGCCGGCGCACGTCTTCGAGCGTACCGGCCGAGCCCAGCTTCTCGTTCTTGTGGGCGATGAACTTGGCGTACTCGGCCATGAAGATCTTGCCGGGATCACGCAGATCGAACTTCTCGGGTGTATCGCGGAAGAATTCGCGGTGGACCCGGGTCCAGACCAGGCGGCCGTCGGTGTCGATGTTGACCTTGGTCACACCCAGGGTAGCGGCGCGGGCGAACTCATTCTCGTCAACGCCCCTGGCACCCTTCAGGTTACCACCCGCGGCATTGATGCGGGCGACCTCCTCCTGCGGTACGGACGAGGAGCCGTGCATGACCAGCGGGAAGCCGGGCAGGCGCTTCTGAATCTCCTCCAAGACATCGAAGTGCAGGCCCTGCGAGCCGGAGAACTTGAAGGCTCCGTGGCTGGTGCCGATGGCACAGGCCAGCGAGTCGACCCCGGTCCGCTCGACGAACTCCTTGGCCTGGTCGGGATTGGTCAGCTTGGCGTCGGCTTCGTCGACCTTGACGTGCTCCTCGACCCCGCCCAGTTTGCCGAGTTCGGCCTCGACCACGATGCCGCGGGCGTGGGCAGCCTCGACGACACGCCTGGTGATCTCGATGTTCTTGTCGAACTCCTCGTGGCTGGCATCGATCATCACGGATGAGTAAAAACCACTCTCGATGCAGTCGTAGCAGGTCTGCTCATCACCGTGGTCGAGGTGGACGGCGAAGATGGCTTCTGGGAAGATCTCGTCCGCGCTGCGGATGAGGCCCTCGAGCATCAGCTTGTGGGTGTACTTGCGTGCCCCGCTGCTGATCTGGATGATGAACGGCGCCTGGCTGTCCAGGTTCCCGCGAAACAGGCCCATGGTCTGCTCCAGGTTGTTGATGTTATAGGCGCCGATGGCGTACTTGCCGTATGCCGTTTGAAACAACTGCTTGGTCGTTACGATCATCTTCCACTCCTTGTGAAAATAAGATTGCTAAGCTAATCATCCATTCTTGCGAAGGAATGTCCTTCTCAAGCCTGAACAATCGAAAAGTTGGTTGCTTCCCCGCAGGCGGTTCGCCCCATTATACAACTTTCTGGTCAGAATTCCGTAGAAATATTTGAACGGCAAATCCGCGATGCAGTATAATGTATAAAACCATTTGCCGTCACCCTTTCAGGAGGAACCATGAGCGATCTATTCGAACTCGTCAAAGGGGAACAGGATATCTTCAAGAAACTCCTGTCCTACATTCCGGGCTTCAGCGGCTATATCGAACGCACCCACCGGCGGGCAGCCGATAAGCTCCTGCGCGAGCAGGTCGCCCTGCGCTATATGGAACTGGCCGGGCGGGCCTCACGCCTGCAGGTCGAGATCGGCGGCGCCGGTGAAATTGCCCTGCTCGACGACATGGAGGCCGTGGCTCTGAAGCTTCGCACTTTCGCCGACCGCATCAAGAATGCCTCCTACGGCTACTCTGGTTTCTTTGACGCCGTCAAGATCAACGAAAAGGAACTCGAGCAGATTTACCAGTTCGACACCGCCTTCTTCATCCTGGCCGATCAGGTCAACAATAGCCTGGACACGGTCGAGGGCGCCATTGGCGGCGACGGCCTCAAATCCGCCATCCGGGCGGCCAATGAACTGGCCCGTCAGGCCAACGAAACCTTCGACCGGCGCTACCAGGTCATTACCGGCGAGGACGCCCCCTCGGGCGGTTGAGGATCAACAATTCCTGACCACAAAGACACCAAGGCCGATTGCAGCCTTCGTGTCTTTGTGGTTTAATAACTACATGTGGAAAGAATATATCACCGCAGCCTCCCTCGAGGAGGCCCTGGTCGTTCTGGCCGAGAAGGGCGAACGAGCCCGGGTGATCGCCGGCGGCACCGATCTGATCCTGGAACTCGAGCGCGGCGTGCGCCAGGGAATCGAGACCCTGGTCGACATCAGCCGCCTGCCGGACATGGACCGCATCACCCACAACGATGACGGGGTGATCCGCCTCGGCCCGCTCGTCACCCACAACCATTGCGCCAATTCGAGACTGCTGCGTGAGGGGGGCTTCCCGCTGCTCAAGGCGGCCTGGGAGGTCGGCGCTCCTCAGATCCGCAACCGCGGTACGGTGGTCGGCAACCTAGTCACAGCCAGCCCGGCCAACGACACGATCACTCCCCTGATGGCGCTCGATGCCTGGGTGCTGCTGCAGTCCAGCCAGGGCAGCCGCCGCATCCCGCTGCAGGAGTTCTACACCGGCGTGCGCCGGACCGTGATGCGCCCCGACGAACTGCTGGTCGAGATCGCCTTCCCCGCCACCCAGAAAGGACAGCGCGGCACTTTTATGAAACTAGGACTGCGCCGCGCCCAGGCCATCTCGGTAGTCAACGCCGCCCTCATCCTGGACCTGGACGACAGCACTGTCTCATCCGCAGCCATCACCCTCGGCGCCGTCGCCCCAACGATCATCCACGCCCTGGCGGCCGAGACCTTCCTGGTCGGCAAGACACTGACCGACAAAGTCATCGAACAGGCTGCCCGCCTGGCCGCCGAGGCTGCCCACCCGATCGACGACCTGCGCGGCGCAGCCGACTACCGGTCCTCCATGGTGCGGGTCCTGGTTCGCCGTGGGCTGGAGGAACTGCGCCAGAAGCGCGAGCAGGCCGGAGTTCCGGAAGAGCCGGTCCGGCTGTGGGGAAAAGAAGCGCCGTTCGTCAAGCTCCAATCATCAGCCGTCCACACGGGCAAAGAACCGATCCAGACCAGGATCAACGGGCGCGCATGCACCTTCACCAGCGGCTACAAAAAAACCCTCCTGCGTCTGCTGCGCGAGGAAGGCGGTTTAACCGGCACCAAGGAAGGCTGTGCCGAGGGCGAGTGCGGGGCCTGTACGGTCTTCCTGGACGGCAAGGCTGTGATGGCCTGCCTGGTCCCGGCGCCACGCGCCCATATGGCGGAGATCACCACGATCGAAGGGTTGGCCACTGGCGAACAGCTTCACCCGATCCAGCAGGCCTTCATCGACGACGGCGCGGTCCAGTGTGGCTACTGCACACCCGGGTTCGTCATGTCAGCCGCAAAACTGCTGGAAGAGAAGCCCCACCCGACGCGGGACGAGGTGATGCAGGCCATCACCGGCAACCTGTGCCGCTGTACGGGATATTACAAGATCGTCCAGGCCATCGAGGACGCATCCGACCTTTAGGAGGTTCGCATGGGGAAGTACGCCAAATATCAGAGTAAGGTCAAAGAACGCCCGGAACCGGTACCGCCGATCTGGCGCGGGATCGGCTGCCTGTTGATCATCCTCGTACCCATCATGGCCTGGCTTATCGGAGTGGTCGTTCTGGAGGCTGCCCTGAACAACAGCTGGCCCCTGCCGCGTGTGCTTCTCGGGCGGGTCCAATTCCCTGACTGGATCTGGTCGATCCCCGTGCTGGATGTCGTCGCGGCCTGGATCCGCGGAATCAATCACCTGTACGCCAAACTGCTTTTCTTTGTGATTGCCCTGGTGCTGTTCTCAGCCCTTTTCTCTACCGTCTACTCCATCATCTTCAGCGCCATATCCCCGCCACGTTACTCGGCCACCGACGCGCCCCCGCCGCGCCGCAAGGCAAAATCCTACAAGCGCTAACCAGATCCCCATCACCCCGGAGGAGAGGGTTGCTCCATGAACATTTGCGGCGGCCCTGATGCTGCTCGTTCTCCCCTCCCGCCAACCTCCACCCCGCGTTGTGGCCCTGGTGAACCAGGACCAACATCCTGCAAAACATAGACTGGGATTTGGGCGTCAATCCACGGGCGCTGCCCTGGAAGCTCCCGCCTTCCGGCGTGGGGAGTAGTCCTTATGAATTCGTGGACATGCTGAACCAAAGAACACCAGCTGCTGACCGGCAACAGGTATTGGTATTACAATACGGGTACCGATCATCTCAATGCCATACCAACCCCAGAATCGTAAGCAGACCATGAAAAACAAAACCATCGGTCAATCTGTCCCCCGCATCGACGCCCGTGACAAGGTCACCGGGGCCGCCAAATATCCCGGCGACCTGTCCCGACCAGACATGCTGCACATGAAGCTCCTGTTCGCCGGACGTCCGCACGCCCGCGTGGTTGCAATCGACACCTCTGCCGCCGAGGCTGTCCCCGGCGTGGCGGCGGTCTTTACCGCCGCCGACATCCCGGTCAACGAGTATGGCCTGCAGTGGAAGGACCAGCCGGTCCTCTGTGGACCGGTCTCCCTTCCTCTACAGGAGTCGATTGTCCCCCCCGACATCGTCCGTTTCGAGGGCGACCAGCTGGCGGCCGTCGTTGCCGAGACGGAGTCGATCGCCGCCCAGGCGCGCGACCTGATCCGGGTCGAATACGAGGACCTGCCAGCGGTCTTCGACCCCCACGAAGCGATGCAGCCCGAGGCCCCACGCGTCCATCCCGAGCGCGGCGACTCTAACATCTGCGTGCTCTACAAGATCCGCAAGGGCGATGTCGAATCGGCCCTGGCCGTGGCCGACGTGGTCGTCGAGGGCACCTACCGGACCCCTTTCCAGGAACACGCCTACCTGCAGCCCGAGGCCGGCCTGGCCTACTACGACGATGCTGGCCGGATCACCATCGAGTGCGGCGGCCAGTGGACCCACGCTGACCGATCCGGCATCGCCCATGCCCTGAGGCTGGAGGATGAGCAGGTGCGGGTCATCTACCCGGCCATCGGCGGGGCCTTCGGCGGCCGCGAGGACCTGTCGGTCCAGATCGTGCTCGGGCTGGCGGTGATGCGGCTCAGGCGTCCGGTCAAGATCGTCTGGACCCGCCAGGAGTCGATCCTCGGACACGGCAAGCGCCACCCGATGACCCTCAAAGCTCGCTGGGGTGCCAAGCAGGACGGCAAACTGGTTGGGGCCGAGATCGAGATCGTCGCCGACGGCGGGGCCTACATGTACACCACCAACAAGGTGCTGGGTAACGCCACCATTACCTGCACAGGGCCGTACTACATCCCCCACGTCAAGGTCGACACCTACGGGGTCTACACCAACAACGTCCCCGGGGCGGCCTTCCGCGGCTTCGGGGCTCCTCAGGCGCTATGGATGGCCGAACTGCAGATGAACAAACTGGCCGAAAAACTTGGCCTGGACCCGGTCGAGTTCCGCCACCGCAACGCCCTGCGTGACGGGGACACGCTCAACGTCGGTACACCAGCCCCGGGACGGGTAAGCATTGTCCAGTGCATCGAGGCCGCCATGAAAAAATCCGGCTGGACGGGCAAGAAGGCACCCCCCGGCTCCCGCCCACCGCATTGGGTCCGCGGTCGCGGCTTCGCCTGCGGTTTCAAGAACGTCGGCTTCTCGTTTGGCTACCAGGAGAACTCCTGGGCACGCGTCGAACTGCACGGCAGGACCGAGATCGCGACAGCCGTCGTCTGGCACGCCGGGGCGGAGGTCGGGCAGGGGGCTCACACCGTCATGGCCCAGATGGCCGCCGAGGCACTCGGGGTCCCATTCGAGAAGATCACCATGGTCACCTCCGACACAGCCACGATGGGCGACCCGGGCTCGGCCTCGGCATCACGCCTGACCTTTATGGCAGGCAATGCTATCCGGGGCGCGGCTGCCGCGGCACTGAAGAAATGGGAAGCTGAGGAGCGCCCTGCTGTCGCCGAGTACACCTGGCTGGCCCCCAAGACCCAGCCCTTCGATCCGGAAACTGGTAAATCGTTCCCGAACTTCTCCTATGCCTATGTGGCCCAGGCGGTCGAGGTCGCGGTCGACACCGAGACCGGGATCGTGCGGCTGGCCCGGGTTGTCTCGGCCGACGACGTCGGCAAAGCGCTCAACCCGGCCTTGGTCGAAGGCCAGGTCGAGGGCGGTGTGGTCCAGGCCCAGGGTTATGCCCTGATGGAGGACCTCAAGGTCCGGGACGGGCGCATCGGGGCCGACCAGTTAAGCACGTACCTGATCCCGACTGTGCTGGACGTACCCGAGGCGGTCGAGACTGTCATTGTCGAAGTAGCCGAAGAGAACGGCCCCTTCGGAGCACGCGGCCTGGGGGAACTGCCCTTCCTGCCGCTGGCCCCAGCGATCGCCGCCGCAGTCCACGACGCCACCGGGATCTGGTTCGACGAATTTCCCCTGACGCCCGAGCGGGTCCTGCGCGGGCTGGGAAAGATCTAATGAGTCCCCCATTCTCGCATCACAAGTACAAGCTGTGGATCTTCGCCCTGCTGGTGGCTGCTTCGCTTGTTTCAATTCTGCTGGCCGCGGCCCGCATGGCCTACAGCGGCACGCGCGATTACGCCTCACTGATCTGGAACCTGTTCCTGGCCTGGATCCCGTTCATTTTTGCATCCATCGCCTACGCTGTCTCGTGGAAGCACAGACTGCTTTACCTGGTCCTGCCGGTCTGCGCGTTCGCCTGGCTGATCTTCTTCCCCAACGCGCCCTACATCCTGACCGATTTTCAGCACCTGAGCACCAATGCCGCCAACGCACCGCTGTGGTTCGACGTGTTGATGCTGATCTGGTTTGCCTGGACGGGGCTGCTGCTGGGCGTGGTCTCCCTGCATTTCATGCAGGAGATCGTCACCCGTTCCTTCGGGCGAGCCGTCGGCTGGATCTTCGCCTCGACGGTCACGGTCTTGAGCAGCATCGGCATCACCCTGGGACGGTTCTACCGATGGAACAGCTGGGACCTCCTCAACGATCCGCTGCCGATCGCCCAGGATATCTGGGGCTGGCTGCATCATCCCTTCGCCAACCTCCGCACCTACGGTTTCACCCTGCTCTTTACGCTGCTGTTCCTGTTCGTCTAACTCACCTTCCATGCCTTCGGCCGGATGATGCAGGAGGGCAGGTCCAAGAAGCTGGAGATACACAAAGAACATATCTCTGGAGACCATCAGTCCTCGCGAGAATCGATCACCTGATTCTTCTGGTAGCCGTGCACAAATAACTTCCCGACTTTTTACGAGGAATTTCCGCCAAGAAACGGAAGTTTTTTTACACAGGTACACAGGTCCGTTGCGTGATCACGGATTTGGGGTTGATGGATTACAATGCGAGGTTTTATGATCCTCGTATAATGATGTTCGTGCAGCCAGACAGTTATGCCTTT
>JAFGSI010000079.1 GCA_016934715.1 Anaerolineales bacterium | reverse complement strand
TGTCCTGCCGGTCGCCTTCCCCGACACCCTGGTCGGGACCGACTCGCACACCACGATGATCAACGGCCTGGGCGTGGTCGGCTGGGGTGTGGGCGGGATCGAGGCCGAGGCGGTCATGCTCGGCCAGCCGATGGATATGCTCCTGCCGGATGTGATCGGCTTCAGACTGCACGGCCGGCTGGCCGACGGCGTCACCGCCACCGACCTGGTCCTGACCGTCACCCAGATGCTGCGCCGGAAGGGCGTGGTCGACAAGTTCGTCGAGTTCTACGGCCCCGGGCTGGACACGATGCCGCTGCCCGACCGGGCGACGATCGCCAACATGGCCCCCGAGTACGGGGCCACGCTGGGCTACTTCCCGGTCGACGCCGAGACCCTGCGCTACCTGCGCCTGACCGGCCGCCCGGAAGAGCAGGTCGACCTGATCGAGAGCTACACGCGCGCCCAGGGGCTGTTTCGCGACGCCGCCACTCCCGAACCCGAGTTCACCGATACGCTCGCACTGGACCTGGGCGCGGTGGTCCCCTCCCTGGCCGGGCCCAAGCGCCCCCAGGACCGCGTGGCCCTCGACGAGATGCAGGCCACCTTCCAGGCCGCGTTGGGCGCGCCCGTGCAGGAGCGCGGCTACGAACTCGACGCCGAGGCCCAGGAACGCCAGGCCCTCTTCGGCACCAACGGCGGCTCGCTGCAGATGAAGCACGGGGCGGTGGTCATCGCCGCCATCACCTCCTGCACCAACACCAGCAACCCGTCGGTGATGGTCGCCGCCGGGCTGGTGGCCAGGAAGGCCGCCGAAAAGGGCCTCCAGGTCAAGCCTTACGTCAAGACCAGCCTGGCGCCCGGCTCGCGCGTCGTGAGCGAGTATCTCAAGGCCGCCGGGCTGATCGCACCGCTGGCCAAACTGGGCTTCAACGTGGTCGGCTACGGCTGCACCACCTGCATCGGCAACTCCGGGCCGCTGCCCAGCGAGGTCGCCCGGGCCGTCAGCGGGGCCGACCTGGTGGCGGCGGCGGTCATCTCGGGCAACCGCAATTTCGAGGGCCGCGTCCATCCGCTGGTCAAGGCCAACTACCTGGCCTCCCCGCCCCTGGTGGTGGCCTACGCCCTGGCCGGGACGGTCGACATCGACCTGGTCCACGACCCGCTCGGCACCGGCACGGACGGCCAGCCGGTCTACCTGAAGGACATCTGGCCGACCTCGACGGAGGTCGCCGAGGCCGTCGCCGCCAGCCTGCGAACGAGCATGTTCGCCGAACGCTATGCCGATGTCTTCAAGGGCTCCGAGACCTGGCAGGAGGTCGAGGTCAACGGTGGGGACGAGTATGCCTGGGACGAGGCCTCGACCTACATCCACCACCCGCCCTACTTCCAGGATCTTGCCCTCGCGCTGCCGCCCATCCGGCCGATCGAGGCGGCCCGCGTCCTGGCCCTGCTGGGCGACTCGATCACCACCGATCACATCTCGCCGGCCGGCAGCATCGCCGCTGACAGTCCGGCCGGGAAATACCTGCAGGGCCGCAGCATCCAGCCGCGTGACTTCAACTCCTACGGCTCGCGGCGCGGCAACGACCTGGTCATGGTGCGGGGCACCTTCGCCAATATCCGCCTCAAGAACCAGCTGGTCGCCCCCCGGGAAGGCAACTGGACGAAATGCTGGCTGGCCGACGGCCAGGAAATGCCGATCTACGACGCTGCCATGAAATACCAGGCGGCGGGCATCCCGGCCATCGTCATCGCCGGCAAGGAATACGGCACCGGCTCAAGCCGCGACTGGGCCGCCAAGGGCCCGCTGCTGCTGGGCGTACGGGCGGTGATCGCCGAGTCGTTCGAGCGCATCCACCGCTCCAACCTGGTCGGGATGGGAATCCTGCCGCTGAAGTTCAGCGACGGCCAGAACGCCGAGTCGCTCGGCCTGGACGGCAGCGAGGTCGTGGACATCGAAGGCCTGGACGAGAGCCTGGCCCCGCGCAGCCCGCTGACCGTACGGGCGCGCCGGGCTGACGGGAAGGTGATCACCTTCCAGGTCACCGCCCAACTGAACACCCCCATCGAAGTGAATTACTACCGCAACGGCGGCATCCTGCACACCGTGCTGCGCAACCTGTTGAAACAACCCCTCGCTGGATAAGGATTTCCAGCACCCGCTCTCCGGCCCACGATCCGTGCCGGGGAGCTTCTTGTGCGGCCCGGATTGATAGCCACCGGTTAGCCGGCCATTAGGCAGACCGGGCCGGGAACAGGTATCCTGTATCAAACCTGGTGGGTGACTGTAAGCCAGGCGGGCCGCTGCCGAGAGAACCGAATCGACCCCGGCAGGGTTTTGTCTGATATCTTGTTCTGGGAAAGGTGAAGATCTTGTTCCAAAGACCGCTCTACGCCCTCAGTTGGGTCATCGTCCGCAGCTTTGCCACCCTCCTGCTGCGCTTCAACCTGCGCCGCCACGGGTCTCTGCCCCCCGGCCCGAAACTGTTCGTCGCCAACCACCCCAGCGCCACCGACCCGTTCCTGATCCATCTGGTCTCGCGCGACACCATCAACGTCATGATCACCGAGAAAGCCTTCAATGTGCCGGTCTTCGGGACCTTCCTGCGCCGGGTCGGCGAGATCCCGGTCCAGCTGATGCGGGGCAGCCAGGCCCTCGAGCAGGCGGAATGCCAGCTCCGGCGCGGCCACTCGGTGGCGATCTTCATCGAGGGCCGCATCAGCCCCAAGGAGGGTGGATTCCGGGTCCCGCGCAGCGGGGCGGCGCACCTGGCGCTCACCACCGGGGTCCCGGTGGTGCCGGTGGGCATCGCCCTGCACCGCGAGCGCTGCGCGCACATCCGCTCAGGCATCACGGGCGAGCAGACCGAGGCGCGCTGGTACCTGCGCGGGCCCTATGCCGTGACCGTCGGCCAGCCGGCCCGCTTCGAGGGCGAGGTCGAGAATCGCGAACACGTCCAGCGGGTGTCGGAACTGATCATGGACAAGGTCCGCCTGCTGGCCTACGAGAGCGAACAACGCCTGAAGGGCCTGGAGCTGGTCCCCAACCCGGCCTGAGCGATCCCTGGTATTTTCCGAACGGGGTCGGCACTGAGATGCCGACCCCGTTCGCTCAGTCTGCCCCGACCTTACCAAAGAATTCATCCTGCAGGCGCAGCGCTTCACGATCGTCCTTGACCGCCCGGATGACCTTCGCCAGATTCTGCGCGACCAGGTCGAACCACCGCTCGCCCTTCTCGGCCGTCGCCGGGCGGCCGTCGCCGCAGTAGTGGGTCGGGTAATCCCCATACCACCAGATCCCGGTGCCGATGCCCAGCTCGCGCAGCGGCTTGAGCCGTTCGAGCGGCATGCCCTCGCCGTCGCCAGGCAGGACGGCAGTATCGACCAGCTCGGGACGGATGGCCAGGATGGCGCTGGTCTCGCGCTCGCCGGCGTGGCCGTCGACGGTCGTTTCCCACTGGACGGCCTGCTCGGCATTCCGGTCGACGTAAGGCGGCGGGGCCACGTAGACAACGTAGTCGCGCCGGTCAGCCAGCTGGATCTGGGCAAAGTAATGGATCAGCGAATCGTTGCCGCCGTGGGCGTTGACCAGCAAGATCTTCTTCAGGCCGTTGCGGGCGATCTCGGCGCAAACGTTCTCGAGCAGGCGGACGACCAGGTCAGGAGCGATGCCGATGCAGCCGGGGACATGCCGGGCTTCGAGGATCTGGGTGAAGATGAAGTCCGGAAAAATGACCGCCGGCTCGAGCTCCGCGGCCCGACGGCAGACCTCCCGCCCGATGAGCATGTCGGTGCTGAGCGGCAGGTGATGGCCGTGCCGTTCGATACAGGACAGGGGCAGCAAACAGACCCCTTCCGCCTTTTGAACCGCGGAAGGGAACAGATCTCCAGTCAGTTCTTCCCAACGCATAAAACACCTCCAGGTTATGAGCAGCGATCCTGCGTCACACACGTCAGACCGCCGGGAACCTGATTCTCGCCTGGCCTGACGGTCGCGGAGCAGTACAGGCCCGGCGAGACAAAGTTGGACAATCAGCGACCGGATTTTAGCACGGAACCGTTGCCAGTGCAAATCCCGCTCCCCTGGAAACCGACAGCGTCCTCCCTCCGCCGATAACCGGCCTTCTACCAAAAAGCGCCGTAAAGCCCCATGCTTACGCGGTGGGGAACTAAGGCGCAAAGCTTGACATAGTCTGGAACATGGTCGTATGTACTTGTTTAGCGTCGAATCGAGTTACGGTGGTGCAGTCAATGATGGCGGTGTTTCGCCAAAGCGTTGCAGACTGCCCATATAGTCAAGGATAGGAACAGAGTGTTGCCGACAAGTCACCAAAACGCTGGCCAAAATCGAGTGGGTCTGTGCTCCAGATCTGGTCCGATTGCAGCCATTGGTTTTCCGGATGATCACACCCGGCCGCAACTGGCGTTCGGCCAGGTTGTTGGTGGGGTCGAGATCATCGACATAACCCATCAACTGCTCACTGGCTGGAAAGCCGAACATCCCGCATGGAAAAGCGTGTATTCGCAAGTCTTGCAGGATGTTCAAGCGCGAGTGGATCTGGGGTTGAAAGCATTCTTTCGC
>JAFGSI010000078.1 GCA_016934715.1 Anaerolineales bacterium | reverse complement strand
GGCACCCACTCCCCAGCCTGCACCGGCACCCACTCCCCAGCCTGCACCGGCACCCACTCCCCAGCCTGTGCCAGCACCCGACTCGAGCCCGCTGATCGGCAGCGTCGTACTGAGCGTCGGGATCCGTGGGCTGCGCGTCCGTTCGCAGCCCAGCCTGGGCGGCGCGTTCGTGGCGGTCATCAAGGCCGGGCGCCAGATGGTGATCTTAGACCCGCCCGCCGAGGCCCGGGTGAAAGCTGGCCAGGCTGGCCAGTGGCTGCACGTCCGCACGCAGGACGACAAGGAAGGCTATGTCGCCGCCCAGTACGTCACCCTCGGCGACGCCGCCGCATCTTCCGACGAGCCCACTCCTCAGCCCGGGTCGGAACCGGAACCCGCACCGGCACCTCAGCCCACACCCGTACCAGAACCCGAGCCCACACCGCAGCCCACACCCATACCAGAACCCGAGCCCACACCGCAGCCCACACCCGTACCAGAACCCGAGCCCACACCAGAACCACAACCCGACGATGGGCCTCTGATCGCCAGCGTCTTGCTCAACGTCGGAGCCAGCGGGCTGCGCCTGCGGGTCCAGCCAGGCCTGGCGGGCGGATACGTGGGCATCGTCAAGGCCGGGCGCCAGATGACCGTCCTCGACCCACACGATGAAGCCCTGGCCAAAGTTGGCCGGCCCGGCCAGTGGCTGCATGTTCGCACGACCGACGGCAAGGTCGGCTACGTGGCTGCCGAATTCGTCACCTTCGGCGACGCCGTCCCGGCCAGCATGTCGGTGACCATCACCGGGACGATCGGCACGGGCGGCCTGCGTCTGCGCGAGGCCCCGGATCCCGACTCCGCCACCCGCCGAATCGAACCCGCAGGGACCGTCCTGGATGTCCTTGAGCCGCTCGAGGTGGCCATCGCCAGGATTGGCGTCCAAGGCCAGTGGCTGCGGGTCCGGGACCCCCAGGGCTTTGAAGGCTTCGTCGCTGCCTGGTATGTAGAAAAGAAATAACGATGCGCTATCGCCGCATGCCCATCGAGATCGAGTCACCCGAGCAGGTTGGATATGCCAACATCCGCTGCAACCTGACCGAAAGTTCAGTGAGCGACATGCGCCTGGCAGACCTGAACCTCGACCTGGGACCGCTCGTCCTGGCATACAGCGACCACCTGGGCAAGCCTGAACTGCGCCAGCTGCTGGTTGCCGGCATCACCGGCTTCACGGCCCAGGACGTGCTGGTTACAGCCAGCGCCGCGGCAGCCCTGTTCATCATCGCCACCTCCCTGCTCGACCAAGACAGCCACCTGGTGGTGGTCCGCCCCAACTATGCCACCAACCTGGAGACACCCCGCGCCATCGGCTGCGCCATCGACTTCCTCGACCTGGAGTTCGAGGCCGGCTTCCGCTTCGACCTCGAACGGTTGGAGTCCCTGGTGCGTCCCGAGACGAGACTGATCAGCATCACCACGCCCCACAACCCGACCGGCCAGACACTGAGTACCGCAGAACTGCAAGCCGTCGTCGCACTGGCTGAGCGCCGTGACTGCCACCTGCTGGTCGACGAAACTTACCGCGAGATGAACTTCGCCGGCCCGACACCCCTGGCTGCCAGCCTCAGCCCACGCTGCATCAGCGTGGCCTCGATGTCCAAGGCGTACGGCCTGCCCGGCATTCGCATCGGCTGGATCATCACCCGCGATCCGGCCCTGCAAGAGATCTTCCTGGCCGCCAAGGAGCAGATCTTCATTTGCAATTCGATCATCGACGAGCAGATCGCCTGGCAGGTGCTCTCCCGCAAAGCCGAGATCCTGCCGCCCATCCTGGAGCGCAACCGGAGAGCCTTCGAAACAGTAAAAGCCTGGATGGGGCAGCAAGAAGACATCGAGTGGGTCGAACCGTCCGGCGGAGTGGTCTGTTTCCCGCGCCTGCGCCCTGGCGTGGACGTGGAGACCTTTTACCGCGTCCTGAACAGCAAGTACGGCACCTTCGTCGGGCCGGGTCACTGGTTCGAACGCGACCGCCGGTACATGCGCCTTGGCTATGGCTGGCCGTCCGCCTCAGAACTGGCCGAGGGCTTGACAAACATCTCCCTCACCCTCAACGAGACCAAGGAGTAACATGTTTAGCGAAGACTACATCCTGCGCATGATCAACCGCCTGGTGGCCGTCCTTGCCCGAGTGCTGGGGTTGAAGCAGGCCGGCAAGTACGATGAGGCCCGCCAACTCATTGATCAGTCCCTCAGTGAGCTGACCGGTCTGGACGCCGGACTGCTCAAGACCCTGGACGACCAGGGACTCTATGCCCTGCTCACCACCGGGGAAGGCCTCGACACCGCCCGCCTGGCTGCCGTCGCCGCCCTGTTCCAGGCCGAAGGCGAGGTTCTGTTCACCGCAGGTCGGGCGGCCGAGGCAGTCGAGTCCTTCCTGCGGGCCCTGCATTACGATCTCGAAGCGACCCTGCGCGGCGAGTCGGACCCGCAACTGGCCGCCCGCATCGACGCCCTGCTCGACCTCCTGAAAAACACGCCTCTGCCCCCCGAGACCCTGGCCCTGCTGCAGGCCTATGAAGAGGAAATCCTATGACCCTGTCGAACAGTTGGCACGAACAAGTCCCCAAGGCCGAACTGCACCTGCACCTGGAAGGGGCTATTCCCTACCCGGCGCTGTGGGAGCTGATCCGTAAGTACGGCGGCGATCCATCGGTGCCGAGCTTGGAGGCCCTCACCGCGCGCTTCGCCTTTCGCGACTTCCCGCACTTCATCGAGACCTGGGTCTGGAAGAACAGCTTCCTGCGCGAGTACGACGATTTCACCCTCTTCTCCGAGGCGGTCGCCCGCGACCTGGCCCTCCAGAACGTACGCTACGCTGAGGTCTTCTACTCGCCGCCCGACTTCACCCGCCACGGCCTGACCCCCGGGCGCCTGACCGAGGCTATCCGGGCCGGATTGGGGCGCGTTCCGGAGGTGGAGATTTCCCTGATCGCCGACATGGTGCGCGACTTCGGCCCCGAGCAGGCTCTCAAGACCCTCGAACAGGTGGCCGAACTGGGCGAACTGGGCGTGATCGGCATCGGGTTGGGCGGCTCGGAGCAAGCCCACCCGCCTGAACCGTTTCGCGAGGTCTACACCCGGGCCCGGGCCCTGGGCCTGCACACCACGGCTCACGCCGGCGAAGCCGCCGGGGCGGAAAGCATCCGCGCGGCGGTCGAGGTCCTGCAGACCGAACGGATCGGTCACGCCACCCGCCTGGCCGAAGACGCCGGCCTGCTGGCAGCCCTGGCCGTGGCGCAGATTCCGCTTGAGATGTGCCCGCTGTCCAATGTCCGCACCGGGGTGGTCGCCTCGATTGAGGCCCATCCGGTCCGGAACTACTTCGAGGCCGGACTGCTGGTGACCATCAACACCGACGACCCCAAGATGTTCGGCAACTCACTGGCCGGGGAGTACCGCCTGCTGGAGGAACGCCTCGGTTTCAACCGGGATGAGATCCGAGCGCTGATCCTGAACGCCCTCCGGGCCAGCTGGATGCCGGACGAGAAGAAACTCCAGATCGAGCAGAACTTCCAGGTCGACCCGGCGTGGCTTGATCAGCATCCCTGAGAGGAGTCCTGCCTGTGTGAAGCGCAGGACTGGGCGAAGAAAAGAACATGTCTCGTAACCCCGCTTCACTTATAAAGAGGTGAACCATGCCCAGCACCGCCATGCAACACATCCGGCACCTGTCCGAGAGCCTCGGACCGCGCGGTGCCACCACGCCGGCCGAGAAACAGGCCGCTGAGTATGCCCGCACCATGTTCGAGGCGCTCGGCCTGGAGACCCACCTGGAGGAGTTCAAGGCTCCGGTGACCGGCTGGCGGCAGTACACGATCGCCTCCCTGATCTCATTGGTCTGCCTGGCCCTGTTCTGGTTCGGCGGGCAGATCGGGGCACTGGCCGCCGGGATCGTTCAACTGTTCACCGGTGTGTCGGTCCTGCTGGAGGCCAGTTTCATCCCCAACCCGCTGACCTGGCTGATCCGCAAGGGGACCAGCCAGAACGTCTGGGCGCGAGTGCCGGCCCGGGGTCCAGTCAAGCGACGGATCCTGATCCTGGGTCATCTCGACACCCAGCGCACGCCCTGGGCCTTCACCTCGCCCAAACGGCTGACCTTCTTCCGCCTGATGACGACCCTGAGCGTGGTCGCCTTCCTGTTCTCCGCGGTCCTCTACCTCGTGCTGGCCTTCGTCGATTTTGCCCCCCTGCGCTGGCTGACCCTGATCCTGGTCCCGGTCTTCGGGATCGTCCTTGGCCTGACCTGGCAGCCCGACACGACGCCCTTCACTCACGGTGCCAACGACAACGCCAGCGGGGCCTCAATCGTCCTCAGCCTGGCCGGGCATCTGGCCCAGGCCCCGCTCGAAGGTGTCGAGGTCTGGGCCCTGTGTACTGGCTGTGAGGAGGTCGGCGCTCACGGTACGCAGGCCTTCCTGCGCAAGCATCGAGCCGACCTGCCCGGCTTGAGCGCCCTAAACTTCGACAACGTCGGCGGCCGGGGAGCCGGGATCTGCACCATCACCGTCGAGGGGATGGTCCTGCCGCAGAAACCGTCGCCGGAACTGCTGGCCCTGGTCGGGGAAGTGCGGGATGAGCACCCCGATTGGAACGCCTACTCAAAGCCCTTCACCACTCTGGGCACCGACGGGACCTGCCTGATGATCAACAAAGTCCCGACCCTGTCCTTCGTCGGCCTGACGCCCGAGGGTATTCTGCCCAACTGGCACCAGGCCTCCGACACCTTCGAGAAGGTCGACCCGGCGACGGTGGAAGCTGTTGAAGTCTTCGCACTGGAGATGTTGCGCAGAATATAGGCCTACCATGATCTCACAACCCATCAATCTGAAAGAAAAACTCAGCCTGTTCTCCGAGCACTGGTCCCCCAAGATCATCGCCCGGATGAACGACTATCACTTCAAGCTGGTGAAATTCAAGGGCGAATTCGTCTGGCACAGCCATCCCGAAACCGACGAGGTATTCCTCGTCCTGAAGGGTAGCGCCGAGATCCTGTTGCGCGAGGGGAAAGTGAGCCTCGCGGCCGGTGAGATGTTCATCGTACCCAGAGGGGTCGCGCACAAGCCGCAGGCCACCCGGGAATGCCACCTGATGCTGGTCGAGCCAGCCGGGACGGTCAACACAGGGGATACCGACGGCGAGCGTACCGCCGAGGATAATGTCTGGATCTAGAGGGACGCGGAGAAAACGAGGGCAGCGCATGAGCGATCCCGAGATCGTCGACCGGCTGATCATTCCGCTCGAGGAGGTTGAGAAACGGGATCTGCCCTGAAAGTTGCTTCTTTGCAGCCCGCCCGAACGAAAAATCAGCCCCTCGATCTCAAGGCGCAGCGTAAAGCAGGCTGTTCACTACTTCCACAAATACCGCCACCATCCGCTCCCAATTGATCTCCTCAGCCACGATGCGGTACGATTCGGCCCCCATCGCCCGCAGACGGGCAGGGTCGGCCAGCGCCTCCCGCAGCACAGTGGTCAAAGCCTGCGCGTCATCCGGCGGGACCTGCCAGCCGTTGCCCGGTGACGTCCCCGCAGGGGAGCGAACCAGGTCATCGTTGGTGCCGTCCCCCTGGCCCATGACGACCGGCAGACCGTAGGTCATGGCCTCCTGGACAGCCAAACCGCCCGTCCCGGGCAGGACAAACAGGTCGGCGGTCCGGAAATACGGTGCCAGGTCGGGTCCATGCTTCGCGCCCGGAAACTGCGCGCGCGGGTAGACCTGGCCCGCCAGCACTTCCAAGGCCGGGCGCTCCGGCCCGTCACCGACGACGACCAGTTCGGGCTGCAGGTCGGCAGGCAGGGCCGCACAAGCGTGCAGCAGCAGGTCGACCCGCTTGCGAGCCTGCAGACGCCCAACGAAAAGGACCCCTGGCCGGCCGTTAAAAACCGCCGGACGTTCGGGCAGGGGATGGTCCGGGGCCGGAGCCGCGGCGTTGGGGGCGACAAAGACCTGCCCGGCGGGGAAGCCCAGGGCGGCGTACTCATCCGCACCGCGTCGGCTGTAGGTCAACAGGGCGTCGAAACGGCGCAAGAAGGAGAGCCGCCAGGCACGTCTCAGCCCGGCCAGGGGTCCCGCCAGGGGCGGTGCCCCCAGTCCCCAGCCAACGATCGGGCGGCCGCGGCGCTGCATCCAGTCCACGGCGGAGGGGGTGGCCAGATAGCGCGGGTTGGCCTCGACGATCAATGCCTGTGGGTCCCAGTCTTCCAGCCAGGCCTGCAGGCCGCCCTGATGGCAAAGGTAGAGCGGACCGCCCAGCAGGTGGCGATTGCGGGCCGGGGCATGCCGGGCAATGGTCAGCGCGCCGGGGACAATCGTCTCTCTCGGGCGCGGCTCGCCGGCAAAGACGGACAGACCGCCGGTGCAGGCAACTGCCAGGGCGTCGAAGAAGGGGGCCCGATAGGACGGTAACACGCGTTGCTGCAGTCCGAGCCGGCCGGGGATAGTCACGCGATCCATCGCCATTCCAAGACATCATTCTGAAAAGAGAAATGCAGTCCGAATGATAACACCCGCTGCGCCAGGCCCAGGGCCCGGCCACTCATCTGCGGAATAGCCGGGAGGATGTCCGCTGGATCCGCCCGCCCATTCTGCCATCGCTTCTCACCGGGGCTGGCGTTCATGGCTGGCAGGGTTCCCGCTGATAGATTACGGCCACTTCGTCACGGTAAAGTTCGCACCAGGTCGAGGAAACATCCAGGGCAGCCAGCAGTCCTGGCTGATACAGCCGCGAGACCAGCAGCAGGTTCGCCCCGCTGGCGTCCAGGCGCGGCTCCCAGTCCCAGGCGGCAGCGGTGATCGCCTGGTAGTTCTGCCATTGTTCGACCGGAAAAACCTCGAAACGGGTGTCGATCCAGGGTGGGCGTTCAGGCAGGGCGAACTCCAGGTAGCTGGAGAAGCCGATCTCGCTCCACAGCGGGTCGGGAAGGTCGGGATGCTCCGCCAGCCACTCGACCGCTGCGGCAGGGGTGTTCTCCGCCGCCGGCGGGGCCGCAATCCACCAGGCCTGACGCAGGCCGGGCAGGAGCGCCAGCGGCAGGAGCAGGAAGGCCGCCGACAGGGCCCAGTTCAGGACCGGGCGGTCCAGCCGTGCGGCCCCCAGGTAGGCCCGCTCCCACTCGCCCAGCGCCGCGGCGGTCAGGACAACCAGAACAAAAACAAACCAGATCACATAGCGCAGGCCGCTGAGGGCCAGGATGCCAAAGCCCA
The DNA here is from genome assembly GCA_016934715.1 of Anaerolineales bacterium. Lineage (GTDB taxonomy): Bacteria > Chloroflexota > Anaerolineae > Anaerolineales > Villigracilaceae > JAFGSI01. Next base: position 12,376 of record JAFGSI010000078.1, on the reverse strand, counting down.
GGAACCAGGTCCACTCCAGACGGCTGAGCAGGCGCGGCGCGCAGAATGACAGGAGCGGAAAAGCCAGCAGCCAGGCGAAGAACAGGTTCATCTGCCAGCCATCATTGACCGGCGGGCGCCACTCCGCCGAGAATCCCTGGCTGGAGGCAGCCGTCAGCGAGTCATGGACGTAAGTCCAGGCACCGAAGCCGCGTGGGTTGAGCAGGCTGGCCAGCAGGATCCCGGCCAGGGCCAGTCCGAGGGTCTTGCGATCGCCTGTGCCGAAAACCATGGCTGCCCCCGCCAGCAGGATCAGCATAACGAAGGAGCCGTGCAGGTTGACCCACAGCAGGCCGAGCAATGGCAGCCAGTAGACGGTTCTCTTCTCGCCGGCCTGCCAGCGGTAGAGCAGGAGCAAAGCCAGGGCAAAGAGCGGATAGGCCAGCAGCTGCGGGCGGAGCGACCAGTTGTTGCTGGTGGCCAGCACGGCCAGCAGCAGGACCAGCGCCGCCCCGCGCGCGCCGGCCCCCTGGCGGCGCGCTGCAGACCAGACCAGACCGTACGATACGGCCAGCACCAGGCCGCGCAGCAGGACCGTCAGGGTCAGGCCGCCGGCCCGGTAGATCAGCCAGAAGAGCACCGCCGCGCCCCAAGAGTGGTAGACCACCGGCGTTCCGACCTGCGACCAGGTCAGCACATCCTCCGTCGGGACCGCCCCGTCGGCCAGGGTATCCCGCCCAAGGCGCAGGTACCACCAGTAATCCTGCGGCGTGACCGGCAACAGGAAGGCGATCGCCAGGGTGATCATCAGAATCAGCCCCAGCCAGAGGAAATCGACGCTCGTAAGTTTTTTTTTCACCATACAGCCACAGAGTCCACCATCCCTCAGGGGGATGACATGAGTACGGAAATGGGTGGTTTCCTGCTCAGTGAGACCCGTGCCAGTTCCGGTCGATCATCCTGGTCTCGCCACAATGTAGGCCTTCCAATCCAGCCTCTCCGGCGAAGGAACCGCGGGATAACCGCGCTCCATCCAGCAGACCCGGTAGCCGGCGGCGGTCAGGGTCTCCCAGGCGGAGCGGGCCGACTCGGGCCCGTGCAGTTCCATCAGCATCAGCGGGCGGGCTTCGGTCAGGATCCGCCGCGACCCCGGCAGGGCCAGCACCTCCCCGCCTTCGATGTCCATCTTGATCACCTGTGGGGCCGGGTTGCCCTGGCCGTAGACGAACTCATCCAGCGCCAGGCCGGGGACCTCGATCGCGGACTGGTAGGCTTCGTCCTGGCGGCCAACCGAGCCTTCGGCCTTGCCCATCCCGCCCGAGGTGTGAACGAAGAAACGCACCGGGCCGGCCGACCCGGTCACTGCCCCGGCGACGACCGTCACCCGGGCCGCCAGACCGTTAAGCTCCAGGTTGCGGCGCAGGCGTTCAAGGTTGTCCGGCAGGGCCTCGAAGGCAAAGACTCGTCCCGCAGCGCCGACCGCCTGGGCCAGCAGCAGCGAGACATAGCCGATGTTGGCGCCCACGTCGTAGGCCACCGCTCCTGGTGGGACCAGGTCGCGCAGAGCGGCTTGCAGCTCGGGCTCATAGGTGCCCAGCCAGTAGTCCTTCTCGGTCTGCATGTCAAGCAGGAGCGTGAAGCCGGCCAGGTCCCCGGCGGCGACGCGTTGCTCGGCCAGGCCGGTCGGGGCGGCGCGGTTCAGGCCGCCGCGGATCAGGTCCGCCAGCGGCTTGATCCGGTAGATCGCCCGCTTGAAGGAATTCGGCAGGATACGGGCCGCGAAGGCCGCCAGGGAGAGGAAGCGTTTTCGCATTTTTCCGCGATCCGTCAGGAAGTGGGAGGCACGTGCGGCGCCTGCCAGGCCGGGGACTTGTGGACATGCACCACCTGCCAGGCTCCGTCCCGTTTGACCATCACCCGGCTCTCGTTGTGGGCCGCCACCCTGACACCAGCCGGCGTCTCGGCACTGACCAGCATGGTGTAGCTGGCAATGGCCGTGTCGCCGTAGCGTTGGACGTGAAGATTGGACAGGTCCAGGCGCACTTCGCCGCCGGGATCGTTCTCCGAGCCGAAGACCGTCCCGCGGCGGGCATTGGCCTCCATCATGAAATCGTGGAATGGTAACCCGTCGATGCGCTGCGGGGTGACCCACCACTCGTAAAGGGTCAGGTCCTTGGCGGTCGTGGCATGATAGGTTTCCAGATCGTTGTGCTGGATGGACAGCAGGTGCTGCTGCAAAAAGGCGAGAATTTCAGGGTCATGCATGCTTCACTCCAACAATGCGCGTAGATAGCGATCGGTCATTTCCTCAAGGCCAAAGGCCTGCTCGGCCTGCGCCCGCGCACCCCTACGGAAATGCTCGGGGGCAGCCAGGATCCCTGCCGCTGCTGCGGTCAGGGCCGTAACGTCGGGCGGTTCCAACTTCCAGGGATCGGCCCCATACGGGACGACCCGTCCCGCCTCCCCACGTACCAGTTCGGGCAACGCACCGGTGTCAAAGGCGACCACCGGCAGACCACAAGCCAGGGCTTCGATAACCGCGTTCGGGCAGGCCGGGTGGATGTCGGACGAGTAGAACAGGTGCGCCGATCGGTCGATGGCCGGAATCTGCTCGCCTGGTACCAGCCCGGCCCAACAGACCGGAACCCGGCTACTGGCCTGAACAGCCGCCTGAAGGTCCGGGGTGATGCGGCCAACGACCATCAGTTCAAGAGGAAATTTTTCCGCCAGCCCCTCCGCCAACTGCAGGCTGGTCTCCAGGCCCAGTTCGTAACCGCCGCCCATCGTCCCCTCGACAACCAGCAGTCGGATGCGCTCAGACGGGCGTTCGTGCGGCCCGCTGGGGGTGTAGACCTCCAGGTCGACACCGTTGTGAACCACGCAGGACGGGAGACGGGTCAGGCCGAACCAGTCCTCCCACCAGCGGCGGGCGAACTCGGACTGGTAGACAATGCCGGTCGCCAGCCATCGGCGGATGAAGCCCAGAACCCAGCGGCCGTACTCAGCGCGCAGGAAATAACGCAGGCTCGATGGCCGGCGGCGGTGCAGCCAGTTGATCCCGTTCAGACGCTGGACGATACGGACCCCGCGCCGGCGCGCCCGTACCAGGCCGACCAGATTACGCGTCCCGCCGATCAACAGGACGGCGTCATAGGCCCTATCGTCCAGGTCGTGACAGACCCCGATGCCGCGCCGCTCCAGCGCAGCACTGAAACGGGCCTGAAAGGAGACCATTCCACCGACACCGGAGACTCTCGGGATCATGCAAATACGAGTCATAGAGATTCGCTCATTGCGAAGGCTTGATGGCCGCGAAGTTCCTGGTTTCCAGGCCTGGTGGTCATTCCTTCCGCATCCCCACCCGTCGGGCCGGGGCACCCGCCCAGATCTCGTTCTCGCCGGTCGACTCGAACAGGACGGCATTGGCCCCAACGATCGTTCCGCGCCCCAGGCGCAGGATCCCCTGTTTGCAGAGGACCTTCGCCCCGCTGCACAGGATGACGTCGTTCTCGACCACGATGCCCTCGAAGGCGGATTTCTCTGGCGGGAGGTGGATGTCAGCCCGGCCGAGGGTCACGCCCGGGTAAATGCGGACCCGGTTTCCGATGACTGCCAGAGGATGGATCACCACCCCATAGCCGCCGTGATGGATCATGAGATCCTCCCCGATCCGGACCGAGAGGGGTATCTCGACACCGAGCAGTTTGAGCAGATAATACGCCAGTTTACCGGTCAGGGATTTCTGACGGCCATAGGCCAGGGATGTGTGAAGGTCACGCCGCATGGAAGCGATTATACCGTAAGGGGTATCCTCCCGCAGGTCCGGACGTGCGGGAGGATGATATAATTTTGAAAGGAGTACTTGCATATGTTCTCACAAGAAGGCCCCGACCGCCGCAAGGAAGAAGACCGCATCCGCGAGGAGCATCGCCTGCCCCCTGGCCAGGCCTTGACCATCAAATTCCCGGTCTTACACTACGGGCCGGTGCCGCCTTTCAACGCCGCCACCTGGGACCTGCGGATCTGGGGCGAGATCGAAAAGGAGGTCAGCTGGACCTGGGAAGAGTTCAACCAGCTGCCGCGCACCCAGATCCAGATGGATCTGCACTGCGTGACTCGCTGGAGCAAAGCCGATACTCTCTGGGAGGGCGTCTTGGTGCGGACCCTGGTCGAGCAGGGACTGATCCGACCCAGACCGGCGGCCCGCTACGTCATGCAGCACGCCGAATACGGCTTCACCGTCAACCTGCCGCTGGAGATCGTCCTGCAGGACAACTTCCTGTTGGCAACCCACTTTGATGGCCAGCCAATCACGCCCGACCACGGCTTTCCCCTGCGAGGGGTGATCGGCGCGATCGCGGGCCGCGATGACCTCAAGACCCCCTACCTGTGGAAGGGGGCCAAGTGGTTGCGCGGGCTGGAGTTCATGAGCCAGGACCGTTTAGGATTCTGGGAAAAGGCCGGCTACAGCAACAGTGCTGACATCTGGAAGGAAGAACGTTTCGCCTGACGACGGCGCCCTTCGCCTGCCGCCAGGCCTTGCCTGGTGTCCGCTCAGAGCACATTCCAGAACCAATGCAAAGGGAGGGCTCCCTTTCGAGAAGCTCTCCCTTTTGTTTTCCTTTCGGGATGATTTACGGCCGAGTCCCGAGCGTGATAATCACCTCGACCGACTCGCTGCCGCGCAGGACGGTCAGGACAACAGTGTCGCCAGGCGATTTGTGGAGGATCAGGTAACCGATCAGATCGTCGAAGAGCCGCACTGGCTGTCCATCGACGGCGACAATCAGGTCCCCGCCGGCGTTGAGGCTGCCGTACCCGGGCACGTTGACCGGCTCGCTCCCGGCCAGGAGCCCGGCCTGATCGGCCGGCCCGCCGGGGATGACGGTCACCACATAGGCACCGGTGAAACTCTGCAGTACAAGCGCTTCGATCGCCTCCAGCGGAAGGTCGTCGATGGCCGATACGCCCAGGTAGGGGTAGTCGAATTGCCCGTGAGCGATGAGCTCCGGCACGACCCGCTTGACGATGTTGACCGAGACGGCAAAGCCGATGCCCGAGTTGACCGGATCGCCGGTGTCGGTGAAGCCCTCGGTGCGGATGGCCCGGTTGACGCCGACCACCTCTCCGTTCAGATTCAGCAGCGGACCGCCCGAATTACCCGGATTGAGCGAGGCGTCGGTCTGGATGATGTCGCCGGCAGAGAAGTAGCCGCTGGTGGTCACCTGGGCATTGGACGGCAGGTTGCGTCCCAGGGCCGAGACAACCCCGGTGGTCATCGTCCCATTCAGGCCAAAGGGATTGCCGATGGCGACCACGATCTGCCCGACGCGCAGCGTGCTGGAATCACCCATCGTCAACGGATGCAGTTCCTCGGGGGGCACATCGACCTTGATGACCGCCAGGTCGGCGTGCGGGTCGAATCCGACCACCGTCCCGAAAGTCTTGAATCCAGACGGGAAATCGACCTCCACCTGGCTGGCCCCTTCAACGACATGTTGATTGGTGACGATGTAGCCTTCGTGGTTGTAGACCCAGCCCGAGCCGAGCGAGCCATTACCGTCATTGTACGAGACGCGGATCGAGACGACCCCCGGGCTGACCCGTTCGTAGAGCGAGACAAGCATATCCTGCTGGTTGACCAGGTCCACGGCCACAGGCTGGGCCGGGATCACCGTCGGCAGGGTCGGCGCAGCCGGAGTCTGGCTGGTGAACTGGCAGGCCAGAAGGCTGATTGTCAGGAAGATCACTACCGGTAAAAGCATTCGCTTGCGCATCATATTGCACTCCATTGGATGACTGGTGAGTTTTTTTTCTGAACCGCTCGAAGCCCTTGTTCAGGAACTGGATTTGGGCAAAGAAACGCAGATTTCTATTTGAAGGATCCTCCCAATGGTGTTCCCGCGCCCCCTGCACTCGTCCGCGTCCCATTCCAAGAACTGTCAGTGAGCCAGATCTCTCGCTTCTTCAAGCAATTCCTTCTGCCGGCCGCTTAGCTTGCGCGGGACCTGCAGTTTTACGAGCACGTACAGGTCGCCTTTGGTCTGCGGGTTGCGCAACTTGGGCATCCCGCGCCCGGAAAGGCGGAAGAGCTGCTCAGGCTGGGTACCGGGTGGAATGGTCAGCAAGACATGGCCGGTCATGGTGGTGACCCGGGCCTCGCCGCCCAGGACGGCCGTAAAAACATCAACATTCACCTCGGTATGCAGGTCATCACCCTCGCGCTCGAACATGGGGTCCTCGGCCACATTGATGACCAGATACAGGTCACTGGGCTGGCCGCCCGGACCGGGCGGCCCGGATCCCGGAACCCGCACCTTGGTGCCAGTGCGCGCCCCCGACGGGATGGTCACCTCGATCCGGCGCTGGTCCGATTGCAGGATGCGAGTCGTGCCGCTGTAGGCTTCCTTGAGGGTGATCGTCACGGCAAGTTGGGAAGGAGCCATCGCCCGCTGGCGGCCTCGCACCACCCCACCGCCAATCCCGCCGCTGAAGATGCTGCGGAAGAAGTCCGAAAAAACACTATCGCCGAACAGGTCCTCGACGTTGATCCCACCACCGGACGTGGTCCATTCGTTCCAGTTGAAGTCATCCTGTCCGCCCGAGCGCTGCCAGCGCGAGTAGGAATCGCCCAACTGGTCGTAACGGGCGCGTTTTCCGGAATCGCTTAAGACCTGGTAGGCTTCATTGATCTCCTTGAAGCGCTCTTCAGCGGTCTTGTCACCAGGGTTGCGATCGGGGTGATATTGCATCGCCAGTTTTCGATAAGCCCGTTTGATCTCATCCGAGCTGGCCTTGCGGTCGACCCCAAGGATCTTGTAATAGTCCTTATATTCCATGCGTCCTCTTTCGTTTCACTATTCTAGACCCTGCCAGAGGCCGAGTCAAGCCAGGCAATGCCTGGTCTAATAAAACTCTAACCTGAACTTGGCGATTCGCACCCTCCGCAGTATACTATTTCGGCAGTTCATTCGCAACACATTCCGAGGGTATCATGAAATCCATATGTGTCTATTGCGGTTCCGCCGATCGAATCCCCCAGAAATATCTGGCAGCTGCACATGCGATGGGCAGCATACTGGCTCACCGCGGCCTGACCCTGGTCTACGGCGGCGGCAAGACCGGCCTGATGGGGGCTCTGGCCGACGGAGCTCTGGAAAACACCGGCCAGGCCATCGGTGTCATCACCGCGGGCTTCAACACTCCCGAACTGGCCCACGCCGGCCTGACCCGCATGGACATCACCGAGACGATCCACCAGCGCAAGGCCCGCATGTATGCCCTGGCCGATGGCTACGTAGCCCTGCCGGGCGGTTACGGGACCTTTGACGAGCTCTTTGAGACCCTGACCTGGGGCCAGATCGGCGAACACGCCAAGCCGGTCGGTCTGCTGAATGTGGACGGCTACTTCGACCCATTGCTGGCCATGCTCGACCGGGCCACCGCCGAAGGGTTCATCTTCGAAGAACACCGCCAGGCACTGCTGTGCGACCCCGATCCCGAAACCATCCTGGACATCATGGCGGCCTATGAACACCCTCACGCGGCCGTCAAGCGCTGGATGCGGCAGACATGATCCTGCTACCAATGATATACTGCGAAAGAATCAGGAAGATGTCCCTTGAGTGCCGAACCGATCTCGTTTACATTCATTGAAAAGGACTTCGCGTAGAAGTTCCTGGGAGCGGCGGGGGCAGTGGTCGAACCCTGGACGTCCTGGTGGTACCCGTCAGGAGATGGCTTCGCTGATCAAGCCCTGTCCAAAACCTACGCCAGCCGGATGATCGTCGGGCGGCTGAACACCGACGAAAACGACAAACTGGTCGACCGCTTCGACACTGCAGCGGTCGTGGAAACCCCGGTCCCCAAACCGGGAAACGAGCAACGTGAGCTGGATGAGGCGCAAGGCTCCCTGGCGCAAGGATTGAGCCCGCCCGAGGCATTCGTAGAGACGGAACGACGGATCCACGGCCAGTCCAATCCCAGACTGCTGTGCCGGCAGTCTGACCTGGCGCTCAGAGCATCCACATGAGACAACTTCGCAAACTGCTCCCCTACATCAAACCCTACTGGCAAAAGAGCGCCCTGTCACTGGTCCTGCTGGTCATTGTCGTCCTGCTCGACCTGGCCATTCCGCGCCTGGTCCAGCGCATCATCGACGACGGCATCCTGGCGCAGGACATCCAGGTTGTTGGTTCAACCTTTGGATGGATGTTGGCCATCTCGGCCCTGAACACCCTGTTGGCCGTAGGGAATAACATCTATTCTGTCCAGGTTGGTGAGGGCGTGGCGCGCGACCTGCGGGAGGCCCTGTTCCTCAAGATCCAGTCCTTCTCGTTCGGCGACCTGGATCGGATGAAGACCGGCCAGCTGATGGTGCGCCTGTCAAGCGACTCGAATGTGATCCAGCGCGTGGTCCAGGTCTCGCTGCGGATCGGGACGCGCGCCCCACTGCTGATGATCGGCAGCCTGATCCTGATGTTCAACACCGACCAGGGCCTGGCCCTGACCATGCTCCCGCTGCTGCTGGTCACCTCAGCGATTATCGTCTTCTTCGTCACCAAGATGGGCCCGCTGTTCCTGACCGCCCAACAGAAACTGGACCGGCTCAATAACATCCTGCAGGAGAACATCGCCGGAGTGCGGGTGGTCAAGGCCTTCGTGCGGGCTGACCACGAGGCCGAACGCTTCGAAGATGCCAACCAGGACTTCACCGCCCGCAACATTCGTGTCATGCAGTTCATGGCCAGCATGGGACCGATCCTGAACGCCTGCGTCAACATCGGCATCGTGGTCGTGATCTGGGCCGGCGGTGCCCAGGCCATCCGGGGCGACCTCTCCAGCGGGCAGATCGTGGCCTTCGTCAACTACCTGCAGACGACCATCGGCCCGCTGATGATCATGGGTCACCTGGCCAACGTCCTGGCGGCGGGAATCGCCTCGACCGAACGCGTCCACGAGGTGCTCGAGACCATCCCCGAAATCCAGGATGACCCGCAGGCTCCGGCCTTGCCGGAACTGGTCAGCCCGCGGGTGGTCTTCGAGAACGTGCACTTCTGCTACAACGGGGCTGGTGACGCCACCGTCCTGGACGGAATCGACCTGACCGCCGAGCCTGGCCAGACTGTGGCCATCCTGGGTGCCACCGGTGCTGGCAAGACCACCCTGGTCAATCTGGTCGCTCGCTTCTACGACGTCAGCGCAGGACGGGTGCTGGTCGACGGGGTCGATGTGCGCCAGGTGCGGCAGGATTCGCTCCTCGCCCAGATCGGGATCGTCCCACAGGAGACGGTGCTCTTCTCCGGATCGGTGGCCGACAACATCCGCTACGGCCGTCCGGAGGCCTCCGACGAGGAGGTCGCCGCCGCTGCACGGGCAGCCCAGGCCCATGACTTCATCCTGGACCTGCCGCATGGCTACGCGACCCACATCGAGGAGCGCGGCGTCAACCTGTCGGGCGGGCAGAAGCAACGCCTGGCCATCGCCCGGGCCCTGCTGACCCGCCCGGCAATCCTGATCCTCGACGATAGCACCAGCTCGGTTGACGTGGAAACAGAGACCAGGATCCAGGCAGCTCTGCAAACGTGGATGAAAGGCCGGACCGCTTTCGTCGTCGCCCAGCGCATCAGCACGGTGCTCAAGGCCGACAAGATCGTGGTCCTCGAGCACGGCCGGGTCGCAGCCCAGGGAACCCACCGCGAGCTGCTGCAATCCAGCCCGATCTACCAGGAGATCTACACCTCCCAGTTGGGGGACGGGGTCACCGGAGGTGCAGCATGAGCTTCCAGGCATCTCCCGATCGGACCCGTGTCATCCGTCGCGGCCCGGCCCACCCTGGCCGGATCGACAAGGCGCGCGACCCGCGTCGGGCGCTGATCCGTCTGGTGCCGTATCTGGGGCCGTACAAGACCGGCCTGACGGTCGTGCTGGTCTTTGTGCTGGTCTCGACCGCCCTCGGGCTGGTCGGCCCTTACCTGATGGGCGTGGCGATCGACGACTTCATCGCCCTGAAAGACCTGCCCGGCCTGGCCCGGGTGGCCCTGTGGATGCTGGGCCTGTTCCTGCTGGGGAATGCCTGCGACACCCTTTCGGCCTGGATGATGGCGCGCATCTCGCAACGCGCCCTGCAGGGGGTTCGGCGTGACCTGTTCGGCCACCTCCAGACCCTCTCGCTGCGCTTCTTCGACGCCAACCCGGCCGGCGAATTGATGAGCCGCCTGACCAACGACATCGACGCCATCAACCAGGCTGTCTCGCAGAACGTGGTCGCCCTGCTGGCCAGCGTGCTCTCGCTGGGCGGCATCCTGGTGGCCATGTTCGTGCTCAATCCCTGGCTGGCCCTGGCCTCGCTGGCGGTCGTGCCGATCATGTTCTGGTTCACCAACTTCGTCGCCCGCTACACCCGGCGGGGCTTCCGTGACCTGCAGAGGGAACTTGGGGCAATCACCAGCGTGATGGAAGAGGCGATCAGCGGGCAGCGGGTGGTGCGGGCCTTCGGGCGCAACGATTCGGTCGTGGAGGCCTTCCAGGAGCGCAACCTGGCTGTCTACCGGGCCGGGGTCTACGCCAACTCCTACGCCCTGCTGCTGATGCCGCTGACCAACCAGCTGGGCAACTTATTCGTGATCGCCATCGCCGGGCTGGGCGGTTGGCTGGCCCTGCAGGACCTGGCAACTGTGGGCGTGATCGCCACCTTCATCACTTACGGGCGCAATTTCATCAACCCCCTGCGCCAGCTGGCCAACATGTACAACGCCATCCAGGCCGCCCTGGCCGGAGCGGAACGGGTCTTCGAGATCATCGACACGATCCCCGAGGTCCAGGACGCTCCTGAGGCCTTCCCGCTGGAGGCCGTGCGCGGCGAGGTCCGCTTCCGGGAGGTGGACTTCAGCTACCAGGCAGGAACGCCGATCATCAAGCGGATGTCGCTCGACGTCCGGCCAGGCGAGACCGTGGCCCTGGTCGGTCCAACCGGGGCCGGTAAGACGACCCTGGTCAACCTGCTGACCCGCTTCTACGACATCGACGCCGGGGGAGTGATGATCGACGGGCACGACCTGCGGGCGATCCGCAAGGCCGACCTGCGCCGCCGGCTGGGAATCGTCCTGCAGGACACCTTTCTGTTCTCGGCCACGGTGCGGAACAACATCCGCTATGGGCGGCTGGAGGCCACCGATGAGGAAGTCGTCGAGGCGGCCCGCATGGCCGATGCCGATCCCTTCATCCGCCTGCTGCCGCAGGGCTATGACACCATGCTCTCCGAACGGGCCAGCAACCTGAGTCAGGGCCAGCGCCAGATGCTGGCCATCGCCCGGGCGATCCTGGCCGACCCGGCGATCCTGATCCTGGACGAGGCCACCAGCAGCGTCGACACCCGCACCGAGGCCCGCATCCAGGCCGCCCTGCTGCGGTTGATGGCTGGCCGGACCAGCTTCGTCATCGCCCACCGCCTGAGCACGATCCGCGACGCCGACAAGGTGGTGGTCATCGACCACGGTCAGATCGTCGAGCAAGGCAGCCACCAGGAACTGCTCGCCCGCAGGGGCTTCTACTACAACCTGTACCTCAGCCAGTTCAAGGGTGAAGCGATCTAGGGGCAGGCCCGCTGATCCCGGAGAGAAGACAAGAGCTGCCATCATCCAATGGTTCTTAGGTGTGTTTTTTGGCCCAACGTCGGCTTCTGCCCCCTGCGCTCCGTTCCAGGGATGCCGCCCGAAGTCCTACCCTTGGGCCACCTGCAAAATCCACGCTACCAGGAGTGAGGAATGCCCATAAAACAAGCAACGCTCGATCGGATCAGGGTGATGAACAAACATTTCACGAACAAGATATTGATCAAGATCTCTGGGAGGAAATTCGGCCATTTTGCAATATTGAGCCATACCGGTCGTAAAAGCGGCAAACGTTATCGAATTCCAATCATCGCCGAACCGTACAGGAATGGATTTGTGATCGCTCTGACGTACGGGAAGAAGGTGGACTGGTATGAAAATGTAAAGGCAAAAGGAAGTTGTTCGATACACTGGAAGAAAAAAGAATATCGCCTGGTCAATCCCGAATTCATTGACCAGGAGATCGGGATCATGGCTTTCCCGGCGCTCTTCCGGGTGGGATTGAAGAAAATGGGGATCCAGGACTTTTTGAGCTTCGAAATTCAGCCATAAGAAAATGTCGGCTGCCATCTCCACCTCCCTTCGTCCTCTGCAAGTGTTCCGCGCGAGGCCAAACCATTGGGCATGAAACCGGTGACTACTCCCCACGCCGAAAGGCGGGAGCTTCTAGGGCGTAGCCCAGGGATTGGTGCCCCAACCCCAAAATATGGATCGCGGCGTTTTGGTCTCGATCGCTGTTGAGACGACAGACCGGACAGGAATGCACACGAACCGAAAGAGACTTC
>JAFGSI010000077.1 GCA_016934715.1 Anaerolineales bacterium | reverse complement strand
TTGCGGTTGACGACGATCCCGACCAGGTCGAGGATGCGGGCGGCCTGGTCGCCGGAGAGGGCGGTGCCGTCCGGACCCTTGACGCTGGTGCAGTCGACGTTGAGCATGTGCGAGTTGGTCCCACCGTAGGGGATGCGCAGGCCGCGCTCCTTGAGCCGCTCGGATATGGCCAGGGCGTTCTTGAGGGTCTGGCGCTGGAGCTGCTCGAACTGCTTGGTGCGGGCCAGCTTGAAGGCCAGGGCCAGGGCGGCGAAAGTCTGGACGTGCGGCCCGCCCTGCTCACCGGGAAAGACCGCCCGGTCGATCTTCCTGGCCAGGGCAGGATCGGTGGTCAGGATGATGGCGCCGCGCGGCCCATCCAGGCTCTTGTGGGTGGTCGAGGTGATCACGTGGGCGTAGCCGACCGGAGAGGGGATCACGCCGGCCGCCACCAGCCCGCCGAGGTGCGAGATGTCGGCCAGCAGGGTGGCTTCGGCGGCATCGGCGATCTGGCGGAACTTCTGCCAGTCGGGGACCCAGGGATAGGAGGAGGTCCCGGCGATGATCATCCTGGGCTTGTGCTCGCGGGCCAGGGCCATGATGTCGTCGTAGTTGATCTGTTCGTTGTGCGGGTCGATGCCGTAGTGGACGATGTTGTAATACTTGCCTGAGCGGTTGACCGACGAGCCGTGGGTCAGGTGGCCGCCGTGCAGCAGGTTCATGCCCATGACCGTCTCGCCTGGCTGCACCAGGGCAGCGTAGACGGCATTGTTGGCCGGTGCGCCGGAGAGGGCCTGCACATTCACATAGATCTGCTCGGGTTTGACGTTGTTGGCGGCAAAGGCCTCGGCGCAGCGCCGGCGGGCCAGGGCCTCGACCGCGTTGACATACTCGGTGCCCTTGTAGTAGCGCGGGTCCGAGTTGCGCCGGAAATCGGCCAGGCGGGCCGGGTAGTCGAGGATCTCGGCCTCGTTCATGAAGCGGGTCTCTTCGTCGGGATATCCTTCGGCATAGATGTTCTGGAAGGCCGAGCCCATCGCCTCCCGTACGGCCAGTGGGGCCTGGCTCTCGGAGGGGATCAGGATCAGCTTGCGGGCCTGGCGCTCGGCTTCGATCTGGCAGAGTTCATGGACTTCGGGATCGAGGTCGGCGAGGCTGCCGCGGAACAGATAATCAGACATGGTTTTCTCCTGGGTTGGGTGATCGACGATCAGCAGGGGTTATACATGAATTGTAGCCCTCGCGGGGAGCAGGGTCAAGTGGGGAAAGGCGAGAATTCAGGGAAAAGGATTCTCGCCGGAAGGTTTTGTTCATTTTTCGGGCCGGTGTGGGCCTGGCTGCGTTCCTATGTCGCCGCGGTTGGCTGGCCAGACCCGGATCCAGGTGCGGGCGAGGCTGCCGCGGTCATCCGGTACAGCTGCCCGGCGAAATGGGCGCTGACCAGGCCAGTGTAGACCAGCATCGCCGGCAGGCCCAGCAGCAGGGTCAGCGGGGCCAGGAAGGCGACCACGGTCAGCAGGCCGAAGGCGACGATCAGCAGGACGAGCAGGTGCTGGATGAAGTGCGGCCGGGCGACGCGCCAGGCGTTGGCCGGGTTGAGCGCCCGGCGCAGCGAACCGGTATCGGCCAGCAGGGCGGTCATGGCCGGCAGGAGGAACAGGTAGGCGGTGGAATAGAGCAGAAGGAAGAAAAAGGCACAGCACAGCAGGGCGCCGAATCCGATCAGGACCTGCTCATCGGGGATCCGGCCGGCCAGCAGCAGGGGCAGGACCGGCAGAAGGATGGCCGTGATCAGCGGCAGCAGCCAGGCCAGGTTGACCAGCCAGTAGCGAAAACCGGCGCGCCACAGGGGACCGAAATCTTTCCACGCAGGAAGCCCGGCCTCTTCCCCCCTCAGGAGGCGGCGGACGACCTCCAGGGTCCAGCCCATGACGGGGGTGATGCCGACGATGGTCATGACCAGCAGGCTGGCGATCAGGATCTTCCTGGGCCAGTCCCGATCCTGGAACGGGAAGGTGAATGGTCTGCCGTAGTCGAGAGTCTCCATGAAGCCCTCCAGGGGTATTGTAATGCAAACCCCCCGCCGGGTGGCGGGGGAAGTGGGCGCAAAGGGACTCGAACCCCTGACCTCATCGGTGTAAGCGATGCGCTCTAACCAACTGAGCTATGCGCCCGGCAGCCCGGATTATACCGCGATTGTTTGCCGGGCTTAATCAAACTGTGATAGACTTTGCGTGCTATCGCGAATCCTGGAGGTCCCATGCGCGTCGTCCGTTACCAACGCAAGAACGAAGCCCCCCAGGTCGGCTGGATCCTGGAGGACAGGGTCGGCCCGATCGAAGGCGACCTGTTCGGCACCTACCGCCGCAAGGAGGCCGAGATCCCGCTCGGCACGGTCCAATTGCTGGCCCCGATGCAGCCGAGCAAGATCCTGTGCGTCGGGCGCAACTTCGTCGAGCACGCCAAGGAGCACAATGCCGAGGTGCCCATGGTGCCGTTGATCTTCATGAAGCCGCCGTCCTCGATCCTCCATCCGGGCGGCAGTATCGTTTTGCCGCCGCAGTCGCAGCAGGTTGAACACGAGGCCGAGCTGGTGGTCGTGATCGGCAAGCGCGGCCGCAATATCACCGCCGAGGAAGCCCAGAAGTATGTCTACGGGTACACGATCGGCAACGACGTGACCGCCCGCGACCTGCAGCGCTCGGATAACCAGTGGACGCGCGCCAAGGGCTTCGACACCTTCTGTCCCTTTGGGCCGTGGGTGGACACCGAGTTCGATCCTGCCGACGCGGTGATCACCTGCCGGGTCGGCGGCCAGCCGCGCCAGATGGCCTCCACGCGGGATATGGTCTTCAACGTCCCCAATCTGGTCGCCTTCGTCTCCTCGGTGATGACCCTCGAGCCGGGCGACCTGCTCTTCACCGGGACCCCGGCCGGGGTTTCGCCGCTCAAGGCCGGGGACCTGGTCGAGGTCGAGATCGAGGGCCTGGGCAGGCTCAGCAACCCGGTCGTGGCCGCCACCTGATTTGACCTGAAGCAAAGCGAAAGCCCTGACGGGTGTGCCGTCAGGGCTTTTCGGTTCCTTCCCGCTTTCAGCTATGGGACGATCAGGATCGAGTCCACATCGCAGACACCGTCATTATCACCTAGCGGGGAGGTGATGCGGATGTAATAGTAATTTACAAGCGGCAGGCTGAGAGCGTCGATGTCGATGCCAACGCCTGTTGCATGGATCATGTAGGGCGAGAGTTCGAGAGCGGCTTCAGGGATCGATTGATCGTCGACTTCCGGGAACCCATTGAGGCTGGAGTTCGAGTACTGGCTGCCCCCATAGGCCAGAACAGTCTGCCAGAGGCTGCCATCGGCGCTGATTTGAATGGTCACAAAATCCATGCAGATGCCGCCGCAGCCGGCGTTGTACATCTCAAAGTAGATCAAATCCCATTCGTTACCCCCGTGGGCATAGATCGGCGTTGACAGGGCCAGGGTAATCGAATTGTTGGCGGGGATCGGGGTCGTATTCCCGTCTCCCGGCCCGATTCCGATGTTGGGGTAGGGATTGTAGCTGTTGAGGAAGGTGCAGATGACGGTCTCGCCGCTGTCCAGCACGATGGTGGCGGTGCGTCCGCCCAGGTTCACGGACGAGCCACCGGTCGGGTCGCTGCAGGACAGGCCGGTCAGGGTCCAGTTGACGACCGTGTTTTCGGTCACGGTGTGGGAGCCGGCCGGGACGTTGAGGAAGGTGATCGTATTCGGCAGGGTGGCATCGGCATCGTCGTCGAGGGAGAAGTTGGCGCCGAAGCTGCGCAGGAAGGTGAAGTCCTGGGGGTCGTCGGGGTAAGCATCTTTGACGATCGTGATCGTGCCGCGCCGCGTGTTGGTGAAGGTGCAGGTGACGTGCTCTCCCGGGTCGAGCGTGATCGAGGCGGTGCGCGTGCCGAGGTCGCCCGGTGAGCCGTCCGAG
>JAFGSI010000076.1 GCA_016934715.1 Anaerolineales bacterium | reverse complement strand
TCGGTGGGGGCTGGGTCGGTGGGGGCTGGGTCGGTGGGGGCTGGGTCCGGGTCGGGGTCCGGGTCGGGGTACGGGTTCCGGTAGGCGAGGCGAACGGCGTGGCACTCGGCCCCGCGGTCGCGCTGGCCTGCCCAGCGGATGTGCTGCTGGGCGCCAGGGTGGGGATCTCGGAATCGGAGCAGAACTGGCCGGTCATCGCGCAGGACAGGGCCAGCTGGTCGCCAGACAGGGGTGCGGGCGCCGACGGTGGCCCGGCCGCGTCGGTGCCGTTCGGACCTCCCAGCGGTACGCTGACCTGCTGGCCGGCGACCATGTTCTGGGTCTGCCCGGCGGCGGTCACGCTGCCTGTGCCGGAGTAGAGGGCGATCTCCAGGTCCCCGTTGACGGTGGCGTTCAGGCTGGCATTGCCCATCAGGAGCACTTCGGTGCCGTTGACGGTGAACTGGATCCCCGAACCGTCGGGGACGTTGAGCAGGATGCCGTCGAAGGGCACCTGCTGGCAGACGATCTGTCCCAGTTCGCTGAAGAAATAGAAGGTTTCCAGGTTTTGGGAGGGATTTTCGAGGGTGGTGTTGCCGAAGACGATCATGGTGACGTATTCGCCGGGCAGGGAACGCGGCAGGTTGGCCTCGACCCGGAAGACGGCGATGCCCCATTCCTGGGTGATCAGATCGAGCGGTGAAGCCGAGAGACGGCGCAGTTCCTGGACCTGGATGATGTCGCCGCGTTCCTCGAACGAATCGACGGCCGCGGGGTCGAGTTCGGCCTGGATGGTGAAATTACCGTAGCAGACCTGGTTGGGGCCGATCTGGTCGCAGTAGATGTCGGAGGCCTGCATGGCCTGGTCGATCAGGTACTGGCAGTTGGCCAGGGCGGTCGCAGTCTGAGCGTTGCTGCTGGTCAGGTCGTTGTTGCCAGCGCCAAGCGGGAGGTAGCCGGCATTGTAGGCGGCCATCCCTCCCACCAACATGCAGGAGAACCCGAAGCAGGCTGCTATGAAATACACCAGGGGATCCCGGCGGCGCCTGCGCTTCGAACGGGATGCCGGGTTTGGGGCTGCGGGAGGCCGGGCCCTGGCTGGCGTTCCGCCGGGCGGTATGCCAGCCGCTTTGATTGGCTGCGGCGACGGCGAGGCGGTTCTCTGTGCCGGGGGGGCAGCCTGGCGCAGGCTTTCCAGGCGCTGCCTTGCACCGGCATGCCCCGGCTGGAGCGTCAGAATACGATTAAGGCAGTAAACCTCTTCGTCCTTGTTATAGCAGACGCCGGTCAGCAACTCCCAGGCGGCGGTGTTGTTGGGGTTGTTCTTGATGATCGGATAGAGCAGCCGACGCGCCTGTTCCTTCTGGCCGGCCTTGATCGCGCTGGAGGCCTGACGTAGGATTTCTTCTACAGAAGGATGGTTGTTGCGTCCGTTAAGGACCATGTGCACGACCTGACCGGCCAGTCGCTAGCTTTTGGGCCGGTCTCGAAAAGCAACCAGTAAGCGGAAATTTCCCATGCGTACCAGGGTGCCATTGTAAAGGGGATAGGGCTGGTGCGGGGCCAGCCACTTTTCGTAAATGAAGGTCCCGTTCATGCTGCCCAGGTCGATGGCTTCGTAGCCTTCCCTGCTACGCCGGATCATGAGGTGGCGGCGCGAGACACCCTTCTCCAGGGCACCGTACAGCCGCAGATCGATGATTGTTTCATTGAGTACATCTTCTTCGTTGCCCTCGCTGCCACGTCCAAGGATGAACTCATCCTCGTACATGACCGCGATCGGCTTGATGTCACCGGCCAGATAGATGGCGATCCCTTTGGGTGGGGAGGTAGCCGTGGCGGCATCAATGGACCCCTCCTCGGCAACCGGGACGGTCTTCTCCCGTCCCAGGTTGATCGTGCTGGTATCGTTCCTGAGAGGCATTTTTTCCAGCGGGGTTTTGCAAAACTGGCAAACATCAGCCTCTGCAGGATTCCTTTTTCCACAGGCGGGGCAGAATTTCCCGACATCAGTGTCCATTGATTTTGCTCCTATCGACCCCGGGCTTAGAAGGCGTGAAAAGCGTCCATTCGGTAATAAGACTTTAGTACATGATACACCGATTCAGGTCGAATAGCAACCGGCCCTGGTTCCTACAGACAAAAAATAGTATTTTTGTCTATACCATTTGGCCAAAAACCTGCCTTTTTGTTTCCATGCGGTCTGGCAGGTGAAATTCATCGCGTTGTCTCACCATTGACCCTAAGTTGTGCTATCATACGAGGTATGGAACGCCGGCGGTTAATCGGATACCTGTTGCTCAATGTGCTCGTTTCAGCGATCGTGGTGGGGATGATCCTGTTCTTCTATGACCGGACCTATCGCAGCGATTGCGCTCAACTTCCCCAAGTGCCACCCTTCCGGCTGGCGCCCGATGCGACCCCGGTCACGGGTGAGGTCCGGGTCGATATCGTCAGCATCATCGGTGCAGGCGCGGCAGAAAGTGAAATTGCCGTCGTCAGGAACAATGGCGCTGAATCGATCGTTCTGACCGGCTGGCGTTTGCAGACCGGCGGCGGTGGCGTCTACACCTTTCCGCAGTTGACCCTCTATTCAGGCGGCTCGGTTCAGGTCCATACCATCTCCGGCGAGGACACCCCGGTCGATCTGTACTGGGGGCGACCTTCCCCGGCCTGGGGGTCCGGCGAAATTGCCTCTCTGTACGATTCTCAGGGTATACTTCGGGCACTCTATCGTATTCCTTGATCGCTCATTGTAAATGAAATGTCTCTAGCCCTCTATCGAAAATGGCGCCCTCAAAAATGGGATGAAGTCGTCGGCCAGCAGCACGTCATCCAGACGCTGCGTAATGCGGTCGCCGGCGGACGCGTTGCCCATGCATACCTGTTCTCGGGTCCGCGCGGCACCGGCAAGACCACCGTCGCCCGCCTGCTGGCCAAAGCGGTCAACTGCCTGCAGGAGGACCTGGCTGCCCGTCCATGCGATGCCTGTGCGCACTGCCGGGCGGTTGGCGAGGCCCGCTTTCTCGACCTGATCGAGATCGATGCTGCCTCGCAGACCGGCGTGGACGATGTGCGCGACCTGCGCGACAAGATCAACTTCTCCCCCAACCAGGGTCGCTACAAGGTGTACATCATCGACGAGGTTCACATGTTTTCGACCTCGGCCTTCAATGCACTGCTCAAGACCCTTGAGGAGCCCCCCCCGCACGCCATCTTCGTCCTGGCCACCACCGAGATCCACAAGATCCCGGCGACCGTCCTGTCGCGCTGCCAGCGTCACGAATTCCGCCGGGTGCCTGTGGACGAGATTGTCGTCCGGCTGCAGACCATCGTCGAGAATGAAAAGCTCTCGGCCGAGCCCGAAGCCCTGACCCTGATCGCCCGCCAGGCGACCGGCAGCCTGCGGGATGCGATCTCCCTGCTCGACCAGCTGGCCTCGACCGGACAGGAGATCACGCTCGGCCTGGCCCAGGCGGTGCTCGGTACGGCCACCAGCCAGATGGTTCTCGAGCTGGTCGCGGCGGTCCTGGAGCGGGATCCGGCTGCCGGTATGGATGCCATTCACCGCGCCCTCGACGGCGGCACCGACGCCCGCACCCTGGCCCGCCAGGTGGTGGATTATCTGCGTGCCCTGCTGCTGGTCCAGATGGGCAACGCGGCCCAGGTGGACCTGGCGGCCGAGGCGCGCCTCCAGGCCGAGCAGCACGCCCAGGCCTTTTCCACGGCCGAAGTCCTGCGGATCATCAAGGCTTTCAACGCGGCGGCGTCCGAGCAGCGCAGCGGCTGGCAGCCTTCCCTGCCGCTCGAACTGGCCCTGGCCGAGATGATGGAAGTGTCCGGGACACGCCCTGCGGTTTCAGCGCCACCCCGCAAGGCGGTGGATGCGGCTGGACCGGGCAGCAAGGCTGCACCAAAGAAGGCCGCAGAGCCGGTTGGGGAGGCCGTGGGCCGGGAAGAGGCGCCCAAGCCCTCCGTGGACGGCCCGGACTCGCAGGTCAGCCTCGAGCAGGTCACCCAGGCCTGGAAGCAGATCCGGGCCCTGATCAAGCCGCAGAACCCGGCCCTTGACGGCCTGCTGAACTCGTGTAAATTGCTGGACGTGAAAGATGGCATCCTGGTCCTGGGGTTTGCCAGCGAGGTGGTCCGTTCGAAGGCTGACAAGCCCGAACAACTCGAGGCCGCCCGCCAGGCCATCACCGAGGTCTTGGGCGCAGACGTCCCGGTGCGCTGTGTGGTTTCGAACGCTAGGCAGAACACCCCGCTGGACGTCAAGGTGGATGGCATGGTTGCCGCGGCGCTCAAGGCTGGCGGGGAGATCGTCGATATCCAAGATTAGGGACGGCTGGTGTCTTGTCCCGGTTAGGAGAGATCATGGCAAAAGGATTCAATCGTCCCCCAGGAGGCGGTCAGGGCGGCATGATGCAGCAACTCCAGCGCTTGCAGGAGCAACTGGCCGAGGCGCAGGAACGTCTGGCACAGGAGACCATTACAGCAACGGCCGGCGGCGGCGCGGTCAAGGTCACGCTGACCGGTGATCAGAAATGCCAAGCAGTTGAGATCGATCCCGAATTATTGAAAGATGTCGACGCGGACCTGCTCGAGGACCTTGTCCTTACCGCGGTCAACCTGGCGCTGGAAAAGTCACGCCAGCTGCAGCAAGAGGTCATGGGCCCGCTGTCTGGTGGGTTGCCGTTCTAGTGCAGGGGTGGGGCACCGCGTATCTCCAAGCAGGTAAAAATGCTTCCTAGTCCCATTCAGAACCTGATCTTTGCGCTCGAGCGTCTCCCCGGGGTGGGCCCGAAGACGGCTTCGCGGCTTGCCTTCTACCTGCTGCGGGCAGGCGAGGAGATCTCGTCCGAGTTGGCCGAGGCGTTGACGGAACTCAAGACGAAGGTTGTTTTTTGCCAGGTGTGTTTCAATATCACATCGGCCGGGCGTGAGTGCTGTGAGATCTGCGAACACCCCCAGCGGGATGGCTCGGTCATCTGTGTGGTCGAGGAGCCTTTGGACGTTGTGGCGCTGGAACGCGTCGGGGCCTATCAAGGGAAGTATCATGTTCTGCACGGGCTTCTTTCCCCGATCGAGGGAATCGGCCCTGGGGATTTGAAGATCGCCGCTTTGATGGAACGGGTCCGCTCGGGGGGTGTGGGGGAAGTCATCCTGGCGACCAATCCGAGCGTGGAGGGGGATGCCACGGCGATGTATTTGCAGCGCCAGTTGCAGCCTTTGGGGGTCCAGGTGACACGTCTGGCGCGCGGTCTTCCGGTGGGGGGGGACCTGGAATATGCCGACCAGAACACCTTGCTGCGGGCTTTGACCGGCCGGCAGGAGATGTGAACCTTAAAAAACCGTCCAAAAACCACAAATTACTTGACAAGCGTGGCGAAATGCGTATAATAGGCAAGCACATTTACCCCGCTCAGATCTCGTCTACCTTGGACAGATCGTTGATAACTGAGTAACGTCTCACGTCAGAGACACAAGCCAGCAGGTTTTGCAGTCTGACGAGCCGATGTTGAACGAGGAACATCGGCGCTTTCGTCTCTCCAAGTCTTGACATGCGGGAACCTCGCGGGTAGAATTCAGCCCGCTTTGTTCACAGGACCTTAACAACTGAAAAGTGATAGGAAGAATAGCCTAGTCGTTCTTTTTTCCGTAACTCACACTCGCAAGAGTGATTTTTTGCGGAGAGTTTGATCCTGGCTCAGGATGAACGCTGGCGGCGTGCTTAATACATGCAAGTCGAACGGAGAGCCTTTGTAGTAATACGGAGGTTTCTTAGTGGCGAACGGGTGCGTAACGCGTTGGTGACCTGCCCCGAAGTGTGGGATAACAGTCCGAAAGGACTGCTAATACCTCATGTGGTCATTGGGATTAGAATCTGATGACTAAAGCAGTAATGCGCTTCGGGAGGGGCCTGCGTCCCATCAGCTAGTTGGTAGGGTAATGGCCTACCAAGGCTACGACGGGTAGGGGACCTGAGAGGGTGGTCCCCCACACTGGCACTGAAATACGGGCCAGACACCTACGGGTGGCAGCAGTAGGGAATATTGGTCAATGGGCGAAAGCCTGAACCAGCAACGCCGCGTGCGCGATGAAGGTCTTCGGATCGTAAAGCGCTTTTCTGAGAGATGAGAAAGGACAGTATCTCAGGAATAAGTCTCGGCTAACTACGTGCCAGCAGCCGCGGTAACACGTAGGAGGC
>JAFGSI010000075.1 GCA_016934715.1 Anaerolineales bacterium | reverse complement strand
GCGTACGTTGGGAACACTGCTATTTTGAAGGACGTCCAAAGGCATCTTTTTCCAAACCGCATAATCTTCTCAAATCATCTTCCCTGATCACTTCAACTCCGAGGGTCCGCGCCTTTTCCAGCTTCGATCCGGGATTCTCGCCCAGCAGCAGGTAACTTGTCTTCTTGCTGACCGAGTCGGTCACCTTGCCGCCGTGCTGCTCGATGAACTCCCTGGCGCCCTCCCGGCTGAGAGTCGGCAGCGTCCCGGTGACCACGAAGGCCATCCCTGCCAGTGGTCCCGGTTGCTGACCGCCGACCGCTGACGGCTGCCTGCTTACCGGCCAGACTCTCGCGGCGCGCAATTTCTCCAGCACTTTCTGGTTCTGGGCGCGGCTGAACCAGTCGACGATCCCGGCGGCTATATTTGGTCCGATGCCTTCCAGTGTTTGCAGATCCTCCGCGCTCGCTTCTGCCAGCGCGTCGAGTGAACCGAAGGTGCGCGCCAGGTCGGCAGCCACGACCTCGCCGACGCCGCGGATCCCCAGCGCCGTGAGCAGCCGCTGCAATGGCTGATTCGCTGAAGCGCGGATCGCCTGTATCAGATTTTCAGCTTTTTTATCCGCAAATCCTTCCAGTTCGAGCAGTTGCTCCTTTTGCAGCGTGTACAGGTCGGCCACGTCTTGGACCAGCCCCTCGGCGATCAATTGCTCGACGATCTTGATTCCCAGCCCGCGGATGTCCAGGGCGCTGCGCGAGACGAAGTGCTCGATGTTGCGCACCAGTTGCGCCGGGCAGGCGGCGTTGACGCAGTACCAGGCCACCTCGCCGGCAAAGTGCTCGACCGGTTGCCTGCAGGCGGGACAGGTCGCCGGTGGCACGTAAGGGCGCTCGGCCCCTGTGCGGACGCCGGGCACGGGCCCGATGACATAGGGGATCACCTCTCCGGCGCGCTTCACCAGCACCCGGTCGCCGGTCCGGATGTCCTTCTCGGAGATGAAGTCGAAGTTGTGCAGGGTCGCTCGCTCTACGATCACCCCGCTGATCTCGACCGGCTGAAGGACCGCGTAGGGGGTCAGGACCCCGGTCCGGCCGACGTTGACGCGGATCTCTTTCAATGAGGTCGTCACCTCACGGCCGGGGAACTTGAAGGCCACTGCCCCGCGTGGGTCCTTGCCGACAAAGCCCAGGTCGGCTGAGAGTGCCAGGTTGTCGAGCTTGATCACCATCCCGTCGGCCTCGTAGCCGAGTTCGTCACGCCGTTTCGCCCAGGTCTCGGTGTAGGCGATGGCAGACTCGAGGTCCGAAAAACGCCGGGCGGCGTTGGTGACCGGGAAGCCGAGCGCCTTGAGCCACTCCAGGGTCTCCCACTGCGATCCCGGCACATCCCCGCCCTGTGCATGGATGACCTGGTAGACCAGCAGGGTCAGCGGGCGGGCGGCGGTGATTGCCGGGTCGAGTTGGCGCAGCGAACCGGCGGCGGTGTTGCGTGGGTTGAGGTAGGTCTTCTCACCGGCCTCTTCCAGCCGCTGGTTGAGGGCCTCGAAATCCCGGATCATGAGAAAAGCTTCCCCCCTGACCACCAGATAGGCTGGCAGACCGGAGAGGGTGGACGGTGAAGCCGGACTCTTGAAAATGGAAAGCTGCCCCGGCTGGTCGCGGTTCATGGTTGCCGGTCCCCCTGCGACGGCCTGGACCGGGATTCGCAGCGGAATGGCGCCGACCGTGCGCAGGTTGGCGCTGATGTCCTCACCGATCTCGCCATCGCCGCGCGTTGCCCCCTGGACGAAGACCCCGTCGCGGTAATGCAGGACCACGCTGAGCCCATCGATCTTGGGCTCGACGACGAAGGCGGAGGTCTCGACCCGATCATCCAGTTTACGGATCCGTTCG
This sequence comes from Anaerolineales bacterium, assembly GCA_016934715.1. Taxonomy (GTDB): domain Bacteria; phylum Chloroflexota; class Anaerolineae; order Anaerolineales; family Villigracilaceae; genus JAFGSI01. The sequence goes on along the minus strand of JAFGSI010000075.1, from coordinate 44,665 downwards.
AACCAGGCCCGGGCATCGTCGGCGCCAAAGGCATTGGCCAGGCTGAGGATCGGCCGCGGGTGGCGGACCTTCTCGAAGCGTTCGGCCGGGGCCGCCCCGGCGCGTTGGGAGGGCGAGGCGGCCGTGACCCATTCTGGGTGCTCGGCCTCGATGGCCTTCAACTCGGCCAGCAAGCGGTCGAATTCAAGGTCGCTGATCACCGGTGCGTCGAGCACGTGATAACAGTGGTTGTGGAAGTGGATCTTTTGCTGGAGGTCATCGTAATGCTGGCGTGGAGTGGAATGGTCCATGGTGGCTCGTTTCGAATTCGGGTAAGCGCAACAACCTCATTATATTCCAGGAATTGGGTACTTGACAAACCTGCACAAATGTTCTATACTGTTGGCAGATAGAACGTTTGTTCTGAACGATAGAAAAGGAGGTCGTTATGAACACACTCTTTCGTAAGAATCGGGTAAGCAGCATGTTCAAGGGCTTCAGCCTGCGCCGCGGGCTGGCCTGGGGGCTGATCATTATCGGTGCCCTGCTGGCCTTCGAGATCTTCAACTACAGCACGACCGAGTTCGCACTTACCGATGTACTCGGCGACCTCAGGTTTGCTGGCATCCGCTGGGCCGCCATCCTGGCGATCGCCTTCTGCGGGATCGACTTCGCCGGCATTGCCCGCCTGTTCACTCCTGAAAAGGGCCGCGACGAGCCCGCCGAGGTCTGGTACCTCTTCGGAGCCTGGCTGCTGGCCGCGGGGATGAACGCCCTGCTGACCTGGTGGGGGGTCAAGGCAGCCATTGTCAACAATGCGACCGTCAACTCCGCTGTGATTTCCCATGAGACCCTGATCAAGGTCGTGCCGGTCTTCGTGGCAGTCATGGTCTGGCTGATCCGGGTCCTGATCATTGGCACCTTCTCGATCGCCGGGGAGCGCCTTTTCAGCCAGTTGGAGACCTCCCAGTCGCGCCCGCGCAACGCCACCACGCCAGCCCTGCGTCCGGCCAGCCAGTTGAATCCCAGTCGCCGTCCGGCTGTCAACAACGCCTTCCGCCCGGCGCCCAAGGCCCGCCCGGAGCCCTCCTATGCGGCCCGCCCCGAGCCGACCTATCATAACCTGTCGATGAATGCCCGCTCTGCCCGCGAGGCTGAGTACGTCGACAACCCGCGCCATTCCTAGCCTGTTGCTGGAGCCATGTCTTCGCCCCGCTCCGTCCCTCCTTCCGCTCGGGCAGCCGCCTCCTCCACCGGAGGCGGTTGTCTGTCTGGCTTCCTGCTGCCCCCGCTGGCTGTCCTGCTGGTGGGGCTGCTGATGGCCGTCCTGACCTTCGACCTGTCCGGCACGACCGCTCCGGGCGACCTGGCAGCTGCTGTGGAGGCGACACCTGCCATCGTCCCGGGGGAGGGCGGACTGTCGCCGGTCTTCACTCCCGAGATCCAATTCTGGGCTGACCGCATTGTTGTCTGGGCGGCCGCGGCCGGGCTGGATCCGAACCTGGCCGCCACGGTGATGCAGATCGAATCCTGCGGTGATCCGCAGGCCCGTTCGCGCGCCGGGGCGGCAGGGTTGTTCCAGGTGATGCCCTACCATTTCGCCGCCGGGGAGAATCCCTACGACCCTGCCACCAATGCATTGCGCGGGTTGGATTATTTGCGCCGTTCGCTGGCGACTGCCGGCGGGGACCCGCGCCTGGCCTTCGCCGGGTACAACGGCGGGATCGGGGTGATCGGGCGCTGGGAGTCCAGCTGGGCCTCCGAGACACAGCGTTACACCTACTGGGGCAATGGCATCTATGCCGAGGCTGCCAGCGGGGCGGAATCGAGCGACCGGCTGCAGGAATGGCTCTCTGCTGGAGGAACCAGCCTGTGCGTCCAGGCGCGCGCGCGTCTGGGCCTGCCCTGAAACTCTCTCTTGTTACTCTGACGGAATGCTGCTTTCCGATCGCTGACTGCGCAACAAAGGCAGCCAGATGCAGAAGGTTGTGCCTTCGCCCTCCTGCGAAGCGACTTCGATCTGTCCCCCGTGATTGGTAATGATCCAGTAAGCGATTGACAGTCCCAGCCCGAACCCACCAGCCTTGGACCGGGTGCGGGATTTTTCAGCACGGTAGAAGCGCTCGAAGATGTGCGGCATGTCCTCGGCCGGGATGCCCGGGCCGGTGTCGCGCACGATCAGGCGGGCCTGCTCTCCGACCTTGCCCAGGCTGAGGATGATCTCACCGCCGGGTGGAGTATATTTGATGGCGTTCGAGACCAGGTTGATCAACACCTGTTTGAGCCGGTCGGGGTCGCCCAGGACCGGAACCTGGTCGATCTGGCTGACCTTCAACTTGACCCGGTCACGGGCCAGGATGCGCATCTCCCTGTAGACGTCGAGCAGCAGGGTGTCAAGTTCGACATCGGTGAATTTGAGCGGCAGCTTGCCCGATTCGGCCTGCGCCTCCAGCAGCAGGTCACCGACCAGGCGGCTCAGGCGGTCAGCTTCGTCCTCGATACTGGAGAGCGATTCCTCGTCGGCGCAGCCCATCTTGCGCAGCAGGTCGACGTTGCCCTTGACGACCGTCAGCGGGGTGCGCAGTTCGTGGCTGACATCGGCCAGGAAGCGCTGCTGGGAGGTGAACAGGCGCTCGAGCCGTTCGAGGGTGTCGTTGAAGGCGGTGATCAACTGGCCGATCTCGTCGTCCGCAGTGCCCTGGTAGGGGATGCGGTTGGACAGATCGTCGGCGCGGGCGATGTTGAGAGCCATCTCGGTCACGGCACTTATCGGGGCCAGGGCTCGCCCGATGGTGAACCAGGATGCCACCGCCGCCACAGTCATGGAGACGATGGCGATCACAGCGATGATCTGGAGCAGTGCCGTCCGGGCGGCGTCGACGACGTTCAGGTTGGCGGCCAGCTGGATGACACCGGCTGACCTCCGTTCCGCGCCGACCACCAGTGGGACGGTCAGAACCCGCAGGTGGGCCGCCTGGATGTAACTGTCCCGATAGAGCGGGGTCCGCGACTGGAAGCCCTGTGGGTCGAGCGGCTGCTGCAAGCGACTGATCCCGGCCGAGGAACTGTGCAGCCGTCCGTTGGCATCCCAGATCTGGACGTAAACGTTGGCGGTCAGATCGAGCTGTGGCAGGGTGACCACGTTCAGGTCGCCGACCGAGTCAACCCGGGTGTTCTCGATGATGTCGTTGAAGGTCTGGAGCAGGTTGTCTTCCACCTGGTTAATCAACAACATGCTGACCAGCACATAGATCAGCACGCCGAACAACAGCAGGATTCCCCCGGTCAGCGCCGAGTAGAGGATCGTCAGACGGACACGCAGCGACATCTAGGGGTTCTCTCGCAGGACGTAGCCCACCCCGCGCACGGTGTGGATCAGACGCGGCTCTCCTTCGGCTTCGAGTTTCTGACGCAGGTAGCGGATGTAGACTTCGAGCACATTGCTCTCGCCGCCGAAGTCGTACCCCCAGACGCGATCGAAGATGACCTCGCGGGTGAGCACCTGGCGCGGGTGGCGCAGGAATAGTTCGAGCAGTTCGTATTCCTTGGCGGTCAACTGGATCTGGCGGCCGTTGCGGGTCACCTGGCGGGAGGAGCTGTCCATGGTCAGGTCGCCGAACTGGTAGACCTGGACACGCTCAGTTTGGGTGCGGCGCAACAGGGCCCGCATCCGGGCGGTCAACTCGTCGAGATTGAACGGCTTGACCAGGTAATCATCGGCCCCGGCGTCAAGCCCCTGGACGCGGTCTTGAACGGTGTCCTTGGCGGTCAGCATCAGGATCGGCAGACCGCCCCCGGTGCGCAGCCGGCGGCAGACTTCCAGCCCGTCCAAACCGGGGAGCATCCAGTCCAGGATGACCAGGTCCGGGCGCCGATCGCGCGCCAGGTTAAGACCCATGCGTCCGTCGGTGGCGATGTCGACCGTGTAGCCCTCGTAGGCCAGTCCGCGTTGCAGAACTTTCAGGATGGCGGGATCGTCCTCGATGATCAGGATGCGCTCGTTCATGGTCTCTTTCCTCATTGCCTGGAAGACCAGGCGGCGGACGCCACCGGCTTTCGGCCGAGGGAGGAGCCGCACAAGGACGGGCTTTCAGCCACAAGAATGGACCTCGTCGTTTGCAATTCGATTTGTCATCCTTGCTGTTCCGTGAATCCCTTGCAGCCTTGAATTGAGATGCCGGCCGGGTGCCGGTCGGGCTTTTCTAACCAGCCGATGGCGGCAGGCGAAGCCTTCCGCAGGCCTATGGTCTGGCTGCAAGCTACCGGCGTCCAGTCGGTAGTAGTTGACACTCTCCTCCGCTACCAGAATATACCACAAAGGCAAACATTTGGTAGAATGATTGCATGTTCCCCACCGGCATCCCGCCCTCCAAGCGCCTGTTCGACCTGCTCGGGACAACCCTTTGCCTGCTCGGCCTCTCGCCGCTGCTGCTCGTCCTGGCCATGATGGTGCGCCTTGCCCACGGGACCCCGGTCCTGTTCCGCCAGGTCCGCCCGGGGTACCGGGGGGTGCCATTCACCCTCTTCAAGTTCCGTACGATGAATGACCGCCGCGCCCCCGACGGGTCCCTGTTGGGCGACGCTGAACGCCTGACCCGCTTCGGGCGGTTCCTGCGCGCCTCCAGCCTGGACGAACTGCCCGAACTGTTCAACGTGTTGCGTGGTGAGATGAGCATAGTTGGGCCGCGCCCGCTGTTGATGCAGTACCTGGAACGCTATTCCCCCGAGCAGATGCGCCGCCACGACGTCCTGCCCGGCATCACCGGTTGGGCCCAGGTCAACGGACGCAACACCCTGAGTTGGATTCAGAAATTCTCCCTGGACGTCTGGTACGTGGAAAACTGGTCGCTCTGGCTGGACATCAAGATCATCCTCCTGACCGTGTGGAAGGCTCTCAAGCGTGAGGGCATCAGCCAGCCGGGCCATGCCACGGCCGAGGAGTTCATGGGCAACGAGTGAGTCATGCATCCTGCCTTAAGGCCTGCGGCCTGAGGAGAACGGTTGTGACTTGCGCCAACCAATTTCCGCTTCTTAAAAAAGATCCTGGTTATTCACCGCCGGGTCCACCCAGGCAATCTTGAACCGAAAAGTCAGGCCGGGGAGAGGGCCTGGGTTTGGTATAATCATGCCATCAACGACCCACCCGGAGATGAGTAGCCGTCGACCTCTGTCCAGAGACCTGCTGGCCGGTGCGAGGCAGGCGGAAGAGCGGCGAAATCCGCTCCGGTCGCCTGTCAGCGGGATGCGATCCGCTTCGCAGGCAGTCGCCCTCGCAGGGGCCGTTGCGCGGACACCCGTCTGCGCATTGCGGCCGTAAGAGGGACGGGAGCGCCCGTTAGCGCGTAGACCGAGGCCCCATTTGGCCTCCCCTGTTCCGGAGAAATGCGGGAGGCGGTCCGAAGGACCTGAGGGGCAAAAGCAGGTGGCACCACGAGACGCCCCTCGTCCTGCAACATGGAGGGGCGTTCATCATTAAGCCGGCCGCTGACAGCTGCCTTTGGAGGTGCACAATGTTGGACATGACTCTCATCCGCGAACAACCTGACCTGGTGCGTAAGTCGCTGCGCGACCGCCAGATGGACCCCTCTCCGGTGGACCGCATCCTGGAGTTGGACGGTCGCCGCCGCGACCTGCTGGCCCAGGTGGAGGCCCTCAAGGCCGAGCGCAACTCCGTTTCGAAGGAAATCGGCAGGATGAAAGACGCCGCCGACCGCCAGGCAAAAATCGATGCCATGCGGGAAGTGGGTGACCGGATCGTCCTCCTCGACAAGGACGTGACTGCGGTAGAAGCCGAACTGCAGGCCCTGGTTGCCCCGCTACCCAACCTGCCCGACCCGCGCACCCCGTTCGGTAAGAGCGAGGACGAGAACGTCGTCCTGCGCACAGTCGGCCAACTCGCCGAGTACGACTTCAAACCTCAGGTCCACTGGGACCTCGGGCCGGCGCTCGGGATCCTGGATTTCGAGCGCGGGGTCAAGATCACCGGCTCGCGCTTTTACGTCCTCACCGGCGCCGGGGCGCGCCTGCAGCGGGCGCTGATCGCTTTCATGCTCGACCTGCACAGCCGTCAGGGCTACACCGAGCAGTACACGCCCTTCATGGTCAAGGAGGCGACCCTGTTTGGGGCCGGGCAGCTGCCCAAGTTCGTCGACAACCTGTACCACGATGTCGAAGACGACCTGTGGATGGTCCCGACGGCCGAGGTCCCGCTGACCGGGCTGCACATGGACGAGATTCTTGACGAGTCCAACCTGCCGTTCCTTTACACCGCTTACACGCCCTGCTTCCGGCGCGAGAAGATGAGCGCCGGGCGCGACGTGCGCGGGATCAAGCGCGGCCACCAGTTCGACAAGGTCGAGATGTATGTGCTCTGCAAGCCGGAAGAGTCGAATGACATGCTCGAAAAGATGCGCGCGCATGCCGAGGAGACCTGCGCCCAGTTGGGATTCACCTACCGGGTCAAGCAGCTGTGCACCGGTGACCTGGGCTTCGGTTCCAGCATCACCTACGACATCGAGGTCTGGGCGCCCGGGCTGGAGGAGTGGCTGGAGGTCTCGTCGGTCTCGAACGTGACCGATTTCCAGGCCCGGCGGGCGAACATTAAGTATCGCCCGGCCGATGGGTCGAAAATCCGCTTCGTGCACACCCTCAACGGCTCGGGGCTGGGGATGCCGCGCACCCTGATCGCTGTCCTGGAGAACTACCAGCAGGCCGACGGTTCGGTGGTCGTACCGGAGGTCCTGCGCCCGTGGATGGGCGGGATTGATGTGATCCGGGCGTAACCAAGCTTGCTTCGATGGGTTCGATGATGATGAGGAGACACTTGCATGCCTGAATGGTTGAAATTGACCTCCGATACCCTGGTCTACGCGATGGTCCTGACGTTCATGTTTCTCGGACTGGGGGTGCTGGTGGTCCCGATCCTGCCGGGGCTGGTGATCATCTGGGCCGCGGCGTTGGGCTACGGGATCTACGCCGGCTTCGGAACCCTGGGCTGGATCATGTTCGCGATCATGACCGTGCTGATGATCGCCGGATCTTTCGCCGACAACCTGCTGATGGCCACCCAGAGCCGCAAGCAGGGGGCCTCCTGGCTTTCGATCGGACTGGCGCTGCTGGCGGCCCTGCTGGGGAACTTCCTCTTTCCGATCCTGGGCGGCATCCTGGCGGCAATCGGGACCCTTTACCTGGCTGAATGGGTCCGCCTGAAGGACAGCCAGAAGGCGTTCACGACCATGAAAGGCATGATGGTCGGATGCGGGTGGGCTTTTGTGATTCGGTTTATAATAGGGCTAGTGATGATAGGCCTGTGGATGATCTGGGCCTGGACCTAACCAACCAACTAGATAGAAGAGGAGAAAACCAATGGATCCAATCATTTACGAAATCATCGACCTGTTTGGCGCCCTGCTGCGCATGCTCGGCCTGGCCGCGATCGGTGTGGCGGCTGGCTGGCTGACCCTTGAGTTCCTGCGCAAGGGTCAGCAGGCCTGGCAACTGCAGATCGCTGTCTACCTGGGCATCATCGGCCTGGTAGTGGCGCTGGCCTATTTCCTGCCGTATGCCCCCTCGGCCTTGGGCCTGTTCGGCATCGGCCTGGTCGTGGCCGTGCTCGTCTGGGGCATGAAGAAGCCCAAGAAGGACGACGAAGAAGAAAAGACGAAATAAGAACGTCGATCGCAGACAGGCTCCCGAGCGGGGCCTGTTTTTTTATGGAGCGGCCCCCGGGGAAGTGACTGTCTCTTGGATTTGGTTTCGATCATCAGTCGTTCGTAAATGACAACGACAAAATTTCCACGGAGAAAAGCTATGAACGCTTCTATGCTTTCCTCGCCCGCCCGGAGCCAGCGCTGGCTCTGGATCCTCGGCGCAGTCATTGTGCTCTGCCTGTGCGGTGTCCTGCTCGCCCTGAGCAGCGGCCTGATCTTTTACTTCCAGCCGGGCCCGCTCGTTTCTGCGCCTCCAACCCAGGCACCCACCGAGACCTCGGTCCGCGAGGAACCGACTATGGCCCCATTACCCACCGAGATCCCGACAGTCCCTGAGCAACCCTTCGGGCTGGTGGTTGAGGCTTTCGACCCCCGGCGGGGAGGTGATTATCCCCACCTGATCGCATTCGTTCCTGATTGGCATGGCTCCGAGACTCCCGGTGTGCTGCTCTGGGAGGCGACCATTCCCCGCGACCAGCCGGTGGTTATTACGGTTGGGTGGTGTACGACCACCGAGACGGTCCTGGACCAGAACCTGCAACACATGGATTTCGACCTGTATGTCGACGGGTACCGGGTGTTCAAGGAGAACCTGGCCCAGATTCGATACTCGAATGCTGATAACGTCTGCGAAGGCTATTACGGGATCATCTGGGAATGGTCCTTGCAGGCTCATGAGATCATCACGATCTTGCTCATCGAAGAGGAGATCAACGATGGCTGGAGTGATTACCCGGCCGGGGATTACGGGGATATTTACCAGATAACAATCCTGCCTTGATGGAGAAACCGTGACAAAAAAACAGCAGAGCGCTTTGAAGCCTCTGCTGTTTTTCATTCTGTGAGAGTCGTTAGAGTTCGACCGGCTTGCTCAACATGGTCGTCAGCAGCTTGACGGCGTTCTGCACATCGTCGTGGTCGACCATCTCCGACGGGGAGTGGACGTAGCGGCTGGGGATCGAGATGCAGCCGGCGGGGACCCCGGCGCGACTCACCTGCATCGCCTTGGCGTCGGTCGTCCCGCCTTCCAGGACCTCACGCTGGTAGGGCAGGCGGGCCTTTTCGGCGCTGCGGATCATCCAATCGACGACGCGTGGATCGGCCAGCATACCGCCGTCACGGATCTTGATTGCCGGTCCCCGGCCCAGGCTGACGGCCATCTGACGTGCCTTGGGGGTGTCTCCGGTGAGGGTGACGTCGATCGAGATGCCGATCTCGGGGTCCAGGCCGAAGGTCGCCGTCTGGGCGCCGCGCAGCCCGACCTCCTCCTGAGTGCTGAAGACGAAATAGACCTCGTGGGGGCTGGATTTCAGGGCCCGCATGGTCTCGATCATCACCGCGCAGCCAATGCGGTCATCCATTGACTTGGCCACCAGGCGCTTGCCCAGGTCAAGGAAAGGGCGCTCGAAGGCGCACACGTCGCCGACCTTGATCGGGCAGTCCCCGGCGCTGGTCGCCCCGATGTCGATGAAGCACTGGTCGACTGCAGGGAGTCTGCCGGCATCTTTGCTGAAGTCGGTGCCGATCACGCCCGGGGTGCCGTCCATGAAGCGGACTCGCCCGCCCGTCAGGGTGTGTGGACGGATGCCGCCGATGGTGGTGAAGCGCAGGAAGCCATTCTCGTCCACGTGGTTGACGATCAGGCCGATCTCGTCCATGTGGCCGGCGATCATGATGCGCTTGCCGCCCTTGGTGCCCTTGCGGGCGATCAGGTTGCCCAGAGCATCGACGCGCAGTTCAGCGGCCAGCGGCTTGACTTCTTTGCGGATCACATCGCGAATGGCGCCCTCGTAGCCAGAGGGGGAGAAGGTCTCGGTCAGTGTCTGGATCAGTCGTTTCATGGAAATCTCCTTGAAGAAGATGAGTGCTACACTGGAAGGGTAAGGCTCTCGCCTTCATTGTCAGCGGCAGTCGGCAGGCAGGCCACATTCGGCTGGTGGCCGTCCGCACAGCAGTTCGCCAGCAGGTGGCGGTCGACGGAGTCCATGCCGGGCAAGTACGCACCCGACCCGACCAGGGCGATCAATCCATTCCTTGTCTAGGTTCTCAGGCCCGTTCCCCGGCCAGCACGGAGGGGGTCAGGTGGGCCAGGGCGGCATGCAGCAGGGTCAGGGTGTTCTTCCAGTCGTCGAGCCGCGCGATCAAGGCTGCGGTGTGGGCGTAGCGGTGTGGCACGGAGACCGAGACCGATGGGATGCCGGCCCGCGCCCTGTGAATTGCCCCGGCGTCGGTCCCGCCGCCACCCGGTTGGCGGAACTGGTAGGGGATCTTCCCGGCGTCGCCGGTCGCGGTCAGGTGACGGACCAGGCGCGGATCGGAGAGCGTGGCCCCGTCGGCGATGTAGATCGCCGGGCCGAGGCCAAGGCGAGTGTTGTAGAAGGAGCTCGGCTCGTCATCCCAGGCGGGCAGGTCAAAGGCCGGGGTCGAGTCGACTGCGATCGCCAGGTCGGGGTTGAGGGCATGGGCCGCCACTTTGGCACCGCGCAGCCCGACCTCCTCCTGGACGGTGAAGGCGGCCAGCAGGTCGATGTTCGGGGGCGCATGCTTGAGCAGTTCGATCAGCGTGACCACGCCGAAGCGGTTGTCGAGGGCCTTGGCGATCAGCACCGGCCCGTTGCGCTGGAATTGAGTGGCAAAGGTCGCCCGGTCGCCGAGTTTGGCCTTGCCGGTCGGGCCCAGGTCGATGCGCAGGTTGTCGAGCGGGATCTTGCGCTTGCGCTCCTCCGCGGTGGTCAGGTGGATCGGGCGCGCCCCGATCACGCCGGGAGTATGTTCCCTGCCTACCCAGATCGGCTTGCCGACCAGCTGGCGGATGTCCAGCCCGCCGACAGGTTCGAAGCGGTAGATGCCCTCGCCGTCGTCGGCGACCAGCATGAAACCGACCTCGTCCATATGGGCCGAGACCATCACCCGCAGGCGTTTGGCGGTGGTGCCCTTCTTCGTTACCAGGACGTTTCCCAGGGCATCCACTTTAATATCCTCTACGTGGCCCTTGATCTCTTCCAGGACGATCTGGCGCACTTCGCCCTCGTCGCCGGAGACGGCCACGGCGTTGCACAGCTTCTCGAGCAGTTTGAGTTGCGGGGTTCCAATCGCGGGCATGTTCAATTATCCCAGGTGATCGTATCCATGAAGTCCGGTGCCAACCCGGCGGTGAATTCGGCCATCAGCCGGCCAACCCGCTGGATGTCCTTAAGTGCCACCACTTCGACAGGCGTGTGCATGTAGCGCAGCGGGATGCACAACAGGGCGGTGGGGATGCCATCGGCGGCGACCTGGGTGGCGTGGGCATCGGTGCCAGTGTGGCGCGGGGCGTATTCGATGGCGTAGGGGATCTCTAGTCTGTCAGCCAGGTCCTTGAGCGCCTTGTGGGCTGCTGGATGGATGTTGGGACCCATCACCAGGGTTGGACCCTTACCGAGCGGGAAGGTCTCCCAGTCGTTGGCCCCGGGGCCCTTGGCGAAGGTGACGTCGACCACCAGAGCCAGGGACGGCTGCAGGGCGTAGGCCGAGGTCTGGGCTCCGATCAGACCGACTTCCTCCTGGACCGATGCAACCGCCCATAGGTCCCAGGCGTGGGAGCGCCCCTGGAGTTCCTCCAGACAGACGGTCAGGGCGGCGACCGAGGCCCGGTTGTCGAGGGTGTGTCCGGCGATCGTCTCGCCGGCCAGTTCGACCGGCCGGCTGGCGAACGAAACTAGATCGCCGACCCGCACCACGGCCTTGACCTGTCTTTCGGGCAGGCCGGTGTCGACCAGCAGGTGCTCGAGCGGGACCGGACCGTCGTCGAGCTCGGGCGGCAGCAGCCGGCCTGGCGGCTGGGCGACCACGCCTGGCAGAATCTTGGTCCCGCCTTCGCCGCTGGCGTGGACCTCGACCAGTTGGCCGGGCAGAACCCGGGGATCAACCCCGCCGACCTGGGTGATGTGCAGGAAGCCGCCGGAGGTGATGCCGGTCACCATCAGGCCGATGGCGTCCATGTGGGTGCAGATCATCAGCGCCGGGCGCGGCGACTTGGCCGTCCCTTTGCGCAGGCCGTGCAGGGAGCCGAGACGGCTGAGGCCGACCTCGTCCACCAGCGGCGCCCAGTGGGTGCGGATGGCCTTGGCGACCGGTTCCTCATAGGAGGACAGGCCGGGCAGGCTGAGCAGGTCTTTAAGGAAGGGAAGCAGTTCAGGCATAATGGTTGGTCAGGTTGGATTACGGGGTCACCGGTGTCTCCGTTGGAGAGGGGGTGTTGGTAGGTGGATTCGTGGGGGTATCCGTCGGTGTGTTCGAGGGCGTGTAGGATGGCGTGAAGGTCTGTGTGGGGATCAGCGTGTAGGTGGGCGTAAACGTCGACGTGGCTGGCTGGAAGGGGGTCAGGGTGATAGTTGGGGTGGGGGTCAGGCTGGGGGTCGGGGTTTCGGTCAGCGTGCCGGTTGGGCTGAGCGTCACGGTGGCGGTGGCTGTCCCGGTGACCTCGGGCGTGAGCGGGGTCTCGGTGATCGTCGGCGTGACGGTCGGAGTGGACGTGGGGGTGGAATCTCCAGGCGCCAGGGCGACGGCGACGAAGCCGGTGCAATAGCACGGGATGGTCGCCACGGCGATGATGGTCAGGATGAAGCGGGTGCGCAGGCGTTTATCGGATTGGAGCACCGCGATATGATAACATCACTTGGATGGATGGGCAAGCACGCTGCGGATCGGCGAATCCGAGAAATGGAAAGGTTCGTGTCGTCCGGTGCGTCGGACGGCGGGCCTTCTTCGAAATGTTCGTTGACATCCCATTGCAGCCGGTGGGTGTACCGGCCCGGTTGGCAGGGGTTGTCGTATGGTTGCTGTGGATCGATACTATTCCTGCGTGGTGCCGGGGGAGCGATTTCCTGCAACCGGCCCAGGGGGTTCGCCGAATGGACCAAGAGGCAGTAAAATAGTGTTGTGATCCCGATCCACCTGAAACTCTCCGGCTTCCTTTCCTACCGCGACTCGGCCGAGGTCGATTTCCGTTCCTTCGACCTGGCCTGCATCTCAGGCCCAAACGGGGCCGGCAAGTCGTCGCTGCTCGATGCCATCACCTGGGCGCTCTTCGGCCAGGCCCGCAAACGCGACGATTCGCTGATCAATACCCATCCGGATGTCAAATCCGCCGAGGTGGCCTTCACCTTCCAGTACGAAGACAATCTCTACCGTGTGATCCGGACCCTGCCGCGCGGCAGGACCACCCAGCTTGAATTTCAGATCCAGCAAACAGCGCGCAACGATCAGCCAGCCGAGTGGCGTCCGCTCAGCGAACGGACCCTGCGCGAGACCCAGGCCCGCATTGAGGCGGTCCTGCGCCTGGACTACGAAACCTTCGTCAACGCGGCCTTCTTCCTGCAGGGCAAGGCCGACCAGTTCACCCAGCAGTCACCTGGCCGGCGCAAGGACATTCTGGGCAATATCCTCGGCCTGGAAGCCTGGGAGGTCTACCGGGAGCGCACAGCCGGGCGTCGCAAAGCCATTGAGCGCGACCTGGATGGTATCGACGGGCGCCTGGGAGAGATCGAGGCTGAGCTGGCCGAGGAGCCGCAGCGCAAGTCCCACCTGGAGGCGTTGGAGCAGCAGCTGGCGGGTTTGCGCGACAGCCGCAAGGCGCAGGAGGCCGCCCTGGCAAGTGTCAAGCAGGTGCACGCCGTCCTGGAAGCGCAGCGCGAACTGGTGCGCAAGCTGACCGATGGGCTGGACCGCTCGAACGCCGGCCTCGCCGGTTTGCGCCAGCGCCTCGCCGGGCGGGAGGCCGAGCGGGACTCATACGCTGACCTGCAGGCGCATGCTGCCGAGGTCGAGGCAGCCTACCAGGGCTGGCAGGCCGCCCGGGCAGAACTCGAACGCTGGGAGGCGACCGCCGGGCAGTTCCGCGAGCACGAGCAGGAGCGCCTGCCCCTGCTGGCGGAGATCGCTGTCGAGCGGGCCCGCCTGGAAGAGGAGGGGCGCCGGCTGCGCTCGGATGCGGAGGCGGTCAGCAGCCAGCAGGCTGCGGTCAACGGTCTGCTGGCCGAACTGGAGACGGCCAGGGCTTCCCTGGCCGAGGCCGAGGTGACCCTCGCCCGGCGCCTCGACCTGGAAGTCCAGCTCCAGGCCGGGCGCGATCGCCAGACCGAACTGCGCCTGGAGAACGAGCGCCTGAAAACCGAGATGGACACGGTCAAGACCCGTCTCGACCGCTTGAAGGAGGCCAACGGTGCCGTCTGTCCTTTGTGCGGGCAGACGCTCAGCCCCGAGCACCGCCAGAGCACCATCACCCAGATCGAGGCCGAGGGCAAGGAGATGGGAGACCGCTGGCGGGCCAACAAGTCTGCGGTTGAGATGCTGGTCGGGAAGCTCAAGGAGCTTGAGGCCCAGAGTGGGGCGCTCAGCGATGCCGAAAATGTGCGCCTGGCCCAGTCGGCGGTCGTCTCCCAGCTGACGGAACGGCTGGAGGCGCTCCAACGGCTGGAGAAGGAATGGCAGACAGTCGGCGCCAAACGCCTGGCCGGGATCGAGAAGTTGCTCGAAAAGGAAAAATATGCCGCCGAAGCGCGCAAGCAGCTGGCCAAAGTCGACAAAGAACTGGCCGCCATCGGTTACAACATCGCGGCCCACGAGGCGGCCCGGCAGTCCGAGCGGGAAGCCCGCAGTGCCGAGGAGCAGTTCCGGCGGCTCGAATCGGCCCGGGCGGCGCTCAAACCCCTCGAGGATGAGATTGCTAACCTGCAGTCGCAGATCAGGGACCTGAAGGTGGAGATCGATCGTCAGCAGGCCGAGCATGCCGAGGCAGCTGCCTCCCTGGCGGCCGCCGACCTGGCGGCGCCCGAGCTGGAGTCTTCCGAGCGGGCCCTGTTCGACCTGCAGGAACAGGAGAATCGTCTCGATCAGGAAGTCGGCGCGGCCCGCCAGAAGGTCAGCGTGCTCGACGACCTGCGGTCCCGCAGGACCCGCCTGGAAACCGACCGCCAGGAACTGGCCCTGGCCGTCGGCCGCCACAAGTCGCTCGAGCGGGCCTTCGGACGGGATGGCGTCCCGGCACTCCTGATCGAACAGGCCCTGCCCGAGATCGAGGCCCGGGCCAACGAACTGCTCGACCGGCTCTCCGACGGGACGATGTCGGTGCGTTTCGTCACCCAGGCTGAGTATAGGGATAGGAAGCGTGACGACCTGCGCGAGACCCTCGACATCCAGATCAGCGATGGGGCCGGGGCGCGCGACTATGAGATGTTCTCGGGCGGGGAGGCCTTTCGGGTCAACTTTGCCATCCGCCTGGCGCTTGCCCGGGTCCTGGCCGGTCGTAAGGGGGCCCGCCTGCAGACCCTGGTCATTGACGAGGGCTTCGGCTCGCAGGATACCCAGGGCCGCCAGCGTTTGATCGAGGCCATCAATGCCGTGCGCAGCGACTTTGCCAAGATCCTGGTCATTACCCACATGGACGAGTTGAAGGATGCCTTCCCGAACCGGATCGAGGTCGAAAAGGGGGGGGGCAATTCGACGGTCCGGGTGATGTGAAGGAATGCAAAGTCGGGTGTTTCAGCCCCTGGAAAGAAGGGCCAGGATGAACCTGGTGAGGAACCATGCGGGGCTCTTTCTTGCATTGCTCATCTTCCTGATTCCTGCTGGCTGTGCCGGCTCTGCAGTTGATCCCTTGCCTCGATCCTCCCCTCTTCCCTCCCCGACGCCGACCTCGCCACCAACCGCAATCCCTTCCCCAACCTCGATTCCCGACGGCGCGGCCATCCTGCAGTACCCAGCCCAGGCCCTGGTTCTCGATCTGGCCTTCTCGCCGGATGGGGCCCTGCTGGCGGTCGTTGCCGGGAACGATGTGTTCGTCTACGATGCCAGGGAGGTGGTGGCCCGCCTGCCGGTTGGGGCCTGGACCAACCGGCTGGTCTTCCACCCGACCCGGCCGCTGCTAGCCCTGGCGGTCAAGGATGGCTCGCTCCAGTTCTGGAATTACCGGAACGGTGCACGGGTTTGTGTCGTCGAAGATGCCCACCCCCAGGGAGTCAACAGCCTGGCCTTTCACCCCGTCGGGACCTGGCTGGCCTCGGCCGGTAACGACGCGATTGTCTGGCTGTGGGATGTGTCCTCCGTCCTGACGGGCGGCTGCCAGGTCGCGCAGGTTGGGGCGATGATCGGCCGGGCCTACACATCCTCGGCGGTGGCCTTCTCGGCCCGGGGCGACCTGCTGGCCCTGGTCGACCAGCAGGACATCCGCCTGCGCGACCCCGCGACTCGCCGCCTGATGGCCTTCCTGGATGGCGATGCCTCTATTTTCGCCCTGGCCTTCAGCCCAGACGATACCCTTCTGGCTGCGGCCGAGATGGGCGCCGCCGTCCGCCTGTGGGATCTGCAGGACCGATCCACCCCGACCGGTCGTCTGCTGAGCCCGGACACCGCCAACCCCACGGCCTACACCTGGGCGGTCACCTTCAGCCCCGACGGCCGCTGGCTGGCGGCCGGCTCGAGCGATGGGAGCATCCGCCTGTGGGACCCGTTCTCCGCCGAACAGGTGGCAGTTTTCCAGCACGGCGGGCCGGTTACCGCGCTGGCCTTCGGCCCGGACGGGGAGTTGCTCTCGGGCGGGCTCGATGCTGCAGTACGTCAGTGGAGCCTGCCATGAGCCTGAGCGCCTTTGAACGCGCATGCCAGAACCCCTGGTGATCATGGAGATAAGCTGATGCTCATCCTGGCGTTATCAACCCTGGCCTGCCTGGCCGGTGTGGTGATCATCACCTGGCTGCACACCCGGCACCATCTGGATGTGGTTGTCACCCCGGTCCCACCGCCGGCGCAGGGTCCGCTGATCTCGGTCATCGTCCCGGCTCGCGACGAGGAACGCAACATTCGGCGCTGCGTGGAGGCCCTGCTGTCCCAGACCTGGCAGGATTTCGAGGTGCTGGTCCTGGACGACCGCTCAACGGACGCCACACCGGCGATCCTGGCCGAACTGGCCGCCGGAGACTCGCGCCTGCAGGTCCTTGCGGGAGTGGACCTGCCCCCGGGTTGGGCCGGAAAACCCCACGCCCTGCACCAGGCTGTTGCTAAGGCACGCGGCGAGTGGCTGTGCTTCATCGACGCCGATACCTTTGCGGCCCCCGAGGCGCTGGCTGCAGTCCACAACAGCGCCGACGAGACCGGTGCCGATCTGTTCACGATCATGACCGCCCAGGAGATGAAGACTTTCTGGGAGCGGGTCGTCCTGCCGCTGGTCTTCACCGCCCTGTCGGTCGGGTTCACCCCGCGCAGGGCCAACGACCCGTCCAAGCCGGATGCAATTGCCAATGGCCAGTTCATCTTCATCCGCCGTCAGATCTATGTCGCCATCGGCGGGCACGCGGCCATCCGCGACTCGATCGTTGAGGACAAGGACCTGGCCGTGCTGCTCAAACGCGCTGGCTACCGGCTGGTGGTGGCCGATGGGCGCCAGGTGGCCCGCACACGCATGTACACCTCGCTGCCCGAGATGTGGGAGGGCTGGACCAAGAACATCTTCCTTGGCCTGAAGGGCTCGGCCGGGATGCTCCTGTTGGGGGCCCTGGGGGCCTTCCTGAGCTTGATGGCCGCCCTGGTGCTGCCGGTCTGGCTGGCGAGCGGCCTGGCCTGGTGGCTGGGCGGGATCACGCTGTTCGGTGCGGGCCCGGGGGCCGGGGCGCTGGTCGCGGCCGAAGCGGCCGCCCTGTGGGCTACCCTGATCTTCTGGCGGATCCTGGTCTTGAAGGATATGCACCTCCCGGGCGGCTACGCCCTGACGGTCCCGCTCGGGGCGGCGGTCTTCGCGGCGATGATGTTCGCCTCGACCTGGAAGGTGCTCTCTGGTCGGGGCGTCACCTGGAAGGGGCGGCGTTATCAGGGGAGTGTGACCTAAGTCACAACCATGCGGCTTTTTTTTGCTACAATGTACCTGATGAAAACGTTGTCCTCTCACTGGCCGTTGATCGCCGGGATCGCGGTCCTGTTTGCTGCTCTGGGCGTCTTCGCCTGGGCGACCGACGCGCCGGCCTATATGGCCCACGAGCCGGCCACCTGCAACAACTGCCATGTCATGGACGCCCAGTATGAAGGCTGGTTTCATGCCGGGCATCAGTCCTGGGCGGCCTGCACCGACTGTCACCTGCCGCACGACAACTTCCTGTCCTACTGGTACGAGAAGGGTCGTTCGGGCATGCACGATGTCTTCGTCTTTTCGACCGGTACCTATCCGGCTCGCATCCGGGCTACCGGGCACAGCCAGACCATCATCCAGGACAACTGTGTTCGCTGTCACAGCGGCACGGTCGAGGGGATCATGGTCGGGGCACAGGATTTCGAGCGTCATTGCTGGGACTGTCATCGCAGCGTCGCCCACGGCGAGCGCGGCATGTCCCTGGTTCCTTATCACGATAAGGAGATCTATCCATGAAGAAATACACCACGTTCATTCTCGTTGGCATCATCATCGTTCTGGCGGCGGTGCTGATCGGGACCCTGGTCTACTTGAAGAACCAGCCGCCCCAGGAGCGCGCCTTCCAGCCGATCGTCACGATTGCTCCCCTCGAGCCGGATTCGTCCCAGTGGGGATTAAATTTTCCCAACCAGTATGCCAGTTTCCTGCTGACCGGCCAGAACAACACCGACACCGTCTACGGCGGTTCGAGCGGCTTCTCGCACCTCGAGCGCGACCCGCGCCAGGTGATCCTGTTCACCGGCTACTCCTTCAGCCGCGAATACAATGATGACCGCGGTCACGAGTTCGCCCTGACCGACGTGCGTGCCATCGCCCGCGTCGATGCGACGACCCCCGGCTCCTGTTATTCCTGCAAGAGTTCCAACAATCCCGACCTGTGGAATGACCTGGGCCTGGCCGCCTTTGACAGCATGCCTTTCGCCGAACTGGGCCAGCAGATCGACCAGACCATTGGCTGTGCCAACTGCCATGATGCTGAGAGTATGCGCTTGGTGGTCACCAACCCTTCCCTTGAGGCGGCCTTCGAAGTCCAGGGGATTGACTGGCGCGACTTTTCCCGCCAGGAGATGCGCACCGTGGTGTGCGCCAACTGTCACGTCGAGTACTACATGGTCGGGGATGACAGGATCCTGACCTTCCCGTGGGCCAATGGCACGCGTATCGACCAGATCTATGCCTACTACCAGGAGCTTGCATTCAGCGACTGGACCTACCCAGGCACCGGCACGCCGCTGCTCAAGGCCCAGCATCCCGAGTTCGAATTCTTCACCGCCGCCAGCACGCATTCCAACGCGGGCGTGGCCTGTGCTGACTGCCATATGCCCTATGTCAGCGATGGGGCGATGAAGTACTCCAGCCACGATATCCATTCCCCGCTGTTGAATCCTGAACTGGCCTGCGGCCAGTGCCACACTGACGTCGAATACGTCACCGGGCGGGTGGCCGCAATCCAGACCCAGGTTTTCACAGCCAAGATCGCCGCCGAGGATGCCATCATCGACGCCATCACCGCCCTGCTGGCTGCCGCCGCCGATCCGAACGCCGACCCGGTCCTGCTCGAAGAGGCCCGGGCCTTACACCGCCAGGCCCAGTTCCTGTGGGATTTCGTCTCGGCCGAGAACAGCATGGGTTTCCACAACCCTGAGTATGCCCTTTCCATCCTGGCCGAAGCGACCAACCTGGCCCGCCAGGCCCAGATGCTGGCTGCCCAGGCCAGCGGTCATCCGGACCTGTTGCAAACCGGTGTCTATTACACCCTCGACCCGGTTCCGACCCCGGTGCCATAAAGAATCCTCCACAACCCAGTACAGAAGGGGCGACCAGCCGGTCGCCCCTTCTTTGGGTGTGCCTGGTGGGGGCGTTGACGAAAGGGGGTACGACCCGGATCGACGCCGGAAGGAGATCCGGTGAGCAGATTGATAGGAATTGATACCGGGAGCAGAGAATTTGACACCCTTCCCCCCTGATAATGCTGGCCAGTGCAGATTTTTTCCCCGGAGCTTCCTCTGGCTGCAGTTCCACCATCCTCTGTTATCACGAAAGGAAGTTTCATGATGCGTGACTTGCTCAAACGTCTTGGCACTGTCGCTGCCTATGCCATTGCCATGGCCTGGGTCGAATCGGCGGTCGTCGTGTATCTCCGGGTGCTGATCGGGCGCCTGGACCCCTACCAGGCCGATCCCTTGCCTGTCTCAGCAGGTCTGGGCGGGATCGAGGTGGGCCGGGAAGTGGCGACCCTGGTGATGCTGTGGGCGGTCGGCTGGTTGGCGGGCCGCACCTGGCGCGGCCGGGCGGGTTATTCACTGATCGCCTTCGGCACGTGGGATATCTTCTACTACATCTTCCTGGTCCCGTTGAGCGGCTGGCCGACCTCCGTGCTGGACTGGGATGTGCTCTTCCTGGTGCCGCTGCCCTGGTGGGGCCCGGTGCTGGCCCCGGTGCTCATTGCCCTCCTGCTGATCATCGGGGGGGTGCTGGCCGCCCTGGGCGAGCACTCCCGGGATCCTGCCTGGCCGCACTGGTGGGCGTGGATCTTGAATCTTGTCGGGGTCGGGCTGGCGCTGTTCACTTTCATGGCGACCGCCCTGCAGGTGTTGCTAAGGGGGGAACAGGCCGTCCGTCAGGCGCTGCCCGCCTGGTTCAACTGGCCGCTCTTCGGCCTGGCCCTGGCCCTGCTCACCGTTCCCCTCGTGGATATGGGCTGGCAGCTGCAGCGGGGCCGCCGGCCGGCCGCACCATGAAGGGTGACCGTTTCGAGAAAAGACGGATTTGATCAGGGAATCCAGTTCCACGCCTGGCGGGATTCTGGACGGATCCTGGCACAGACCGCCAACCATGGCCCGCTTCATTCCCCTGGCACTGGCCGAACCGCCGGATGCAGCTGCACATGTCCAGCGGCGTGAGTGCAGGACGGGGCCAGGTCCTGCTGCCCGATTCAATTCCAGGGTCCCTGGATCCACTGTTCCAGCACGACCGGGTCGGAGATGGTGATGCGCCGGTTCTCGGTCCGGATGGCACCGGAGCGTTCCAGTTCACGCAGCGAGCGGGCGACGACCTCGCGCACCGTTCCCAGGCGGGCGGCGATCTGGTCCTGGGTCAGGTGGGTCCCGCCCGGTTCTTCAGGCGGCAGCTGGACGATCAAGCGTGCCAGGCGGTGAGTCACCTGGTAGAAGGCCATCTCGCTGACCGTCTGCACCAGGTGGCGCAGGTTCTGGCACAGGTTGTCGATCACCTTCTGGGCGAAATCGGGATTGATCCCCACCATGCCGCGAATGCACCCCGGTTCCATTGTCCACACCCGGCTGGCCTCGAGCGCCTCGGCGTTGACCGGATTGCCCCCCTGGTCGAAGACCGAGACCTCGTTGAAGGTGTCGGTCTCCTGGCACAGCCGGACGATGTACTGGCGGCCCTGCAGGGAGAGACGGTAGAGCTTGATGCAGCCCTCCTGTACGATGTACAACCCGGCACTGGGGCCGGATTCCATGAAGAGCATCTCGCCGCGCTCGTAAAGGCGCAGGCTGACGCAATCAGCCACCCGCGCCAGGCTCTCCTCGTCCAGGTGATCGAAGTAGATGTTCTGGCGCAGGGCGGCCAGCTTTTCCGTGGTTTCGACTCTCAACAGGCGCATAATTTCAACCCTACTCGATCGTCCCGGTCAGGATCTTGTCGGCGCCGCGGTCGATCTCCCAGGGGTAGATGACGTAGGCCTCGGTCACATCGGCGTAATGATCTGGGCGCGTGCTGCCGAACAGGGACCGGTAGGGGTTGAAGTGCAGCACGCAGGTCTCGGGGAAGCCGCCGGCAGCCGAGACCCGGTTCTTGACCGCCGTCATTGTCCGCCCGGAGCCCCAAACGTCGTCCACGCACAGGACCCGGCGGCCGGTCAGCAGGTCGTCGGCCGGGAACTGCAGGAAGGTCGGCCAGGCCAGCATCGAGGTCCGTTCGGCCTGCATCAGGGCCGGGAAATCGACCGCCGCGGTCAGCAGGATGGTCATGCCGGTCCGTTCGGCCAGCATCCCGCCGGGGATGATCCCACCGCGGGTCACCATCAGCAGGCTGTCGAACTCGCCGCGGAACTTGGGTAGAAGCGCGTCGATCAGGCGGTCGACGTCGTCCCAGGAGAGGACGATGTTGTGCGGACCCGGCTGCATCAATCTCCCAGGACGGCCCGCAGCGGAGCGGGCGCCTCGACCTGGATCGGCTGCCCGCTTTCCTGGGCCTTTTCGGCCTCCCGGGCCCACAGGTACAGGCAGGTGTGATAGGCAGTGGCAGTATAGGAGGTGACCACGGTGGCGACCATGATGAAGGTCCCGGCGATGATCACGCCCAGGCTGATGCCAGCCACCCAGCCGAAGACCTGCTCGGTCCCGGCCAAGGAGACGATTCCCAGCCCAACGCCGAAGCCCAGGCCAATGCCAACTGCCCCGAGCAGGAAGCCGATCAGCCCGTTGACGGCCTTGACCCCGATCGTGCTGATGCCGACCAGCAGCAGGTTGTTCTTGATGATGTGGTAGATCCGCTTGAGAGCATCCTTCAGATTGATGTCCTCGATGACCATGGCCGGCAGGAGCAGGAAGGCGGCTTCGGTCCAGACGACGTTGATTGTCCCGGCCAGGAAGTTGCGCACGCCGCTGTTCCGATTCTTGCCCCGCACGGCGCTGCTGATCAGGTTGACGACGGTCGAGGCCCCGGCCAGGCTGAGGATGTCCAACCAATCGCGCTTGACCACCGCCCAGGCCTTGTCCATCCGGCCGTCGCCTTCAGCCAGGAAGCCGAAGATCAGGTAGACGGTCATGGCCGAGAAGATGTAGCCGACCGAGTATTGGGCGAAGATCATCGCTGCCCCGATGATGAACATCACCACGTTGCCCACAGTGCTCTCGGCGCCGAACAGGAACCCGGCACCCACCAGCGGGACGATGAAGACGATCGAGACGATGAAACCGACGATCAGCGAGTAGATGGAAGGCTTGATCAGATCGCGGTCCTTGACCGCCATCTGCCAGGCCTGCTTGAGGAACGACCAACCGCGCGAGAAGGATTGCATGGGGAGACCTCCGGATCATCAGTGATGAAGTGATTATAGCAAACTTGCCGGTTCCACTTCAATGGTTATCTTCACCAGTTGTTTTTCTTCTGACTTTCATCCAGGTCTACCAGGTCCGGTTGAGGAATTGTTCGGGCGAGTAGACAAGAGGATCACGCGGATATCGCCGGTCAGGCTGAGAAAGCCCAGCGGCAGGTGCGCCTCAGGCAGGAGCCTGCGCCGGCCAGCAGGAGGCGAGCCGCTGCGACCGGGTTGGCGGAATACGCCGGGTGCGTATTTGGCTAAAGCAGACTCAGCGGATCGACTTCCACCCGCCAACCGTCCAGCCTCCTGCCGCGCAGGAGCGAGGCCGGGTCGGGGCCACGCAGGACGACCTGCCAGCGGTACCAGCGGTCGATCCGGCTGAAGAAACAGGGTACTGGGCCGATGAGAGTCGTCTGTCTCCGATCGTCGGCTGCCAGCCAGGATCCCAGCCTGCCGGCCATCTGGCGCGCCTCTGCCTCGGCCTTTGCCGGATCCAGGGTGCGGTATTCCAGGCGTACCAGGCGGCAGAAGGGCGGGTAGCCGAGCTGGCGGCGGGCCTCCAGTTCGGTGGCGTAGAAGCCGTCCACGTCGTGGTGCGCCGCGGCCCGGATGACCTCGTTCTCGGGCTGAAAGGTTTGCAGGATGACCCGCCCGCCGAGTGCCGAGCGCCCGGCCCGCCCGGCGACCTGGGTCAGCAGGTTGAAGGTCCGTTCGGCGGCGAAGGGGTCGGGCAGGTTGAGGCCCACATCGGCCAGCACCACACCCACCAGGGTCACCAGTGGCAGGTCGAGACCCTTGGCCAGCATCTGAGTCCCGATCAGCACATCGGCACGCTGGGCGGCAAAGTGGCCCAGGATGATCTCGTGGGCCTCCTTCTGACGGGTGGTCTCCCAGTCCCAGCGCAGGGTTCGGGCATTGGGGAAGAGCGCCGCGACCTCGGTCTCGACCTTTTCGCTGCCCAATCCGTAGGCGCGGATCTGGGTCTTGCCGCAGGCCGGGCAGGTCACAAGCATCTGGCGGCTGTAGCCGCAGCGGTGGCAGGTCAGGCGGTGGGTCGCTTCGACGTGCAACGTCAACGGCGTGTCGCACTGTGGGCACCTGGCCGTATAGCCACAGTCGCGGCAGAAGACGTAGGTGGCCGTGCCGCGCCGGTTGAGGTACAGGATTGCCTGCTGATCCTTCTTGAGCACCTCGCCCAGGGCATCGACCAGGGCCTGGCTGAAGATGCCCCGGTTGCCGGACTTCAGCTCGAGGCGCATGTCAACCACCTGGACGGGCGGCAGGGCGGGGTTGGCGATCCGCCTGGGCAGGACCAGGCGCAGGCTCTCGCCGCTCTCGGCCTGATAGCGTTGCACGAGCGACGGCGTTGCCGAGCCGAGAATGCAGACTGCCCCGCACAGGCGGGCGTACTGGCGGGCGGCCGTTACGGCGTGATAGAATGGCGGCTCGGACTGGGAATATGCCCCGTCATGACACTCGTCCAGGACGATCAGATCCACGTCTGGCAGGGGCGTGAACAGGGCGCTGCGCGGTCCGATGACGACCTTGAGCAGCCCGGCCCGTGCCCGCCGCCAGGTGTCGTAGCGCTCGCCAGGTGAGAGCCTGGAGTGTACCAGCCCGACCTGCCCGGGGAAGCGCCTCAGAAAGCGGCGTACGATCTGGGGGGTGATGGCGATCTCGGGGACCAGGACGAGGGCCTGCTTCCCGCGCCGGATAACCTCGGCAACTGCCCGCAGGTAGAGCTCGGTCTTGCCCGAGCCGGTCACACCGTGCAGGAGCAAGGGGCGGGTTGGGCGATTTGGCGAGTCGGCGATGGCCGATTGGATCACCTGCCAGTTTCGTTGCTGGTCGGGGGTCAGGTCCGGCGGGGTGCTCTTCTCCAGGTCGCTCTCCAACTTCTCCAGCGGATTGCGCCAGATCTCGGTCTCGCCCAGCACGACCAGCCCACGCTCGGCCAGTTCGTGCAGGTCCGCCAGGTTACAACCGCTCTCGGCGTAGACCCAGGCCACGTTGACGGCCTGCGGCTCGCGGACCAGAAAGCGCAGCGCAGCCTGGCGGCGGATCAGGGTGGCCCCTGTCCGGCCCAGGTCAGGCAGGGCGGCCTCGGCCTCGGCCGGTGGGACGGAGAGCTGGGCGGTGCGCACGGTCTTGGGCCGAACAGACGGCGGTGGTAGGAGCGAGGTGCGGGTCAGCGCCCCGCGGCGCACCAGCGCTTCGGCCGACTTGCGCCAGTCGACGTTTTTGAAGTGCCGGTCGATCTGCCGGCCGCGTAGCGGGCCGCGTTCGGTGAGCAATGCCAACAATCTTTTCGCCGTTGGACCTGTACCAGCGGCCGCTGACAGCGGGTGGCTGCTGACTGCATACTGGCTGTCAGCCTGCTGGGCCAGCCCGGGGGGCAGCATCAGGCCGACCATGGCTGCCAGGGGGGCCAGGTAGTAGTCTGCCATCCAGCGTGCCAGGGCGATCTGGGTCGCGTTGAGGGCCGGCTGGGGG
Source organism: Anaerolineales bacterium (assembly GCA_016934715.1). Lineage (GTDB taxonomy): Bacteria > Chloroflexota > Anaerolineae > Anaerolineales > Villigracilaceae > JAFGSI01. The sequence continues at coordinate 19,476 of JAFGSI010000075.1, read as the reverse complement.
TCCAGCAGGTCGCTGACCGGCTTGGTCTCGGCTACCGCCGCCGACGGGACCAGGTCCAGGACGACGCCCTGGACGGTCTGGGCCCCGAAGGGCACGCTCACCAGGCAACCGGCACCGACCCGCCCTGCCAGATCGTCGGGCAGGTAATAGTCGAATTCCCCCGTTACGGCAGGTACGTTGACCGCCACGCGCGCATAGACCATGGATGGATTATAACTGCTCGGCCGGGATTTGCCGGGGGGAGGCGCTAATGGGAGTATATGTGTCCGATTCGGGAACAATGTGGTAGACTCCGGCGTCTGGATCCCGCAAGCATTCACGCCACAAGGAGATTCCCATGTTTCGCAATCCCGTGATACTGTCCCTGGCTCTGCTGGTGGTGCTCTCGGCCTGTGGGGCCGCTGCGACCGCGACGGAAGCACCTGGCCTCCCGATCGAGATCCCAACGACCATCCCGACCGAGACGCCTGCTTCCCGGCTGGTGTATTCCTTCGAGACGGTCCCTTACCGGGATGAGGCCATCGGTTTCGAGTTCGATTATCCGGTTCGCTGGACGTCCTCAGGCCTGCAGACCCTCGGCGATCGGGCCGATTTGCTCGAATTCACCGCTCCCGAAGGGCAGGTCCTGTCCCTGGTGCTGTACCGCTGGGAGCCGGTCGGCGATCTGCCGGCCTATTTGACCCAGCGCAGGCTTGCCTGGGAGGCTTCTGGATCGACGGTGCTGGTGGAGGAGAGCCTGACCCTGGCCGGTGGCTGGCCGGGAGCCAGCTTCATCCTCCAGGTTCAGGATGGCTCCTATTGGTTCGTCGCCTACGCGCCTGTCGGGGAGCGCTATCTCGAGTTCTCGAGTCCGGCGGGGTACGACCTCTTGCAGGGGATCGTTTCGACCCTTCGGCCGGTCAACAGGCCGTAGCGTCCTGTTGATGAAATTGTGCAGGCCAGCCCGGATGCACCCTTTCAACCCCGCCAGGGCGATGCGGCCCTGCGGTTTCTGCAGGATGGAGCATTTCCGTTTCTTCTGGTTCACCTGCTCTTCAAAACCACCGCTGCCCCATACCCGACAACCGATGCGTTATCGCCGGTCACATCGCCGGAGGTGGCGTGTCGCAGCACCCTGACCGTGTCGGCGCCCAGACCCTGGGCGGCCCACAGGACGGCGGTCAGGGCGCCCAGACCGCAGGCATAGCCCTTGCCTTCGACCTCGGCGGCGAAGACCGCTGTGGGGTCGAAGGCCTCCACCCTGCGCAGCATCTCCTGATCGTAGGCCACAGCCTCCGCTTGGCAATAGAAGTGCGACAGATCGGTGCTGGCGACCAGCAGGAAGTTCCTGCCGCGCAGCACCTCGGCCAGGGCGGCGCCGACGCCCTGTGAGATCTGCGCCGATTGGGCCCGCAGCATCAGCGGCAGGAGCTTGAAATCGCCTTCCAGGGCACGCTGCAGGAAGGGCAGTTCGATCTCGAGCGAATGCTCGCGATCGTAGGCCACCGGCGTCAGGCCCTGGCCCAGGTCAGCCTGCAGGGCAGCGTCGAGGGCCGCCAGGGCCTCTTTGTCCAGGGGGACTTCACCCAGGGGAGTGGCGTAGGAGGCGTGGGCGCTGGTCAGGAGCGGCTCAGCGTAGGGCTGGTGCATCGGTGAGACGACCACTGCCAGGTCGACGCGGCGGCCGCGCACGGCGGCGAAGGCGTAGCCAGCCACCGGCCCGGAGTACGTGTACCCGGCATGCGGGGCGATGACGGCGACGACCTCTCCAGGCAGTTCGGGTAGTTCGGCCTGGTCCAGGTATTCGTCGACCCGCCGCGCCAGGGCGGAGGCATTGCCCTCATACCACGTCCCGGCGATCGGTGACGGGCGGACAGGAGCAATCGAGGTCATGGCATCTCCTTTCCCTGTTTCTATTGTAGCACGCTGGTCAAGGGCCTGGCTGCTGATCGTTCCAGGGCTGGGCCAGGATCTTGACGAAGGTGAATTGCGACTTGATCCGCTGGTAGCCGAGCGATTCGTAGAACTGGTGGGCCTGGGTGCGGATGACGTTCGAGCGCAGCCAGAGCTCGGCACAGCCCCGCTGGCGGGCCCAGTCCTCGGCGGCGCTCAGCAGGGCTCGCCCGACCCCCGACCGGCGGCAGTTCTTGTCCACGACCAGCCCGGCCAGTTCAGCCAGCCGGTCCAGCACCATGACCGGAACCAGGTTGACATGGGCCCACCCGACCGGTTTGCCAGCGATCTCGGCTACGAAGACGATGTGGTCGGGGCGGGGCAGGATTTCGGTCAGGCGGTGGGTGACCTGCTCCGGTGTGGACGGGTAACCGAGCTGGGTGCACAGATCGGTCAAGGCGGGGACATCGGATTCTCGAGCAGGGCGGATGGTGGAAGTCATGCCGGGATTAAACCACATAATCGACCGGATGCGGATCAACGCAGGCCGCGCCGGGTCCAGACTCGCGCTGCGAGAGACCGCACTCGCCGGCCTCCCCCGCGGGCCAACAAGAAAGACGCGGGAAGGCCGGCGTCTTTGCGCATCGAGGGTTGGATTACTTACGGCTACGGCGCTTGAACTGCCAGATCCGCCCCCCGCGGACCAGCAGGGCGACGGCGCCCAGGATCAGCGCCAGAGCCAGCAGTCCGGTCTGCAGCGGTGTCAGCCGCGGCTCGGGCTCTTTCAGAGAAGGCATTTCCTCCACAGCGCCGTTGGCCTGATCATCGCTCTGGCGCTCGGCCGCTGTCGGTTCGGGCGCCGGGGCCAGGGCTGCCGGGGCGGCGGTTGCCGTCTGGTCGGGGATACCAGAATCGGCCATCTGCTCGGTGCCGGCCGTGGGCTCGGGCGCCATGGGGGCTTCCATGACAAAGGTCTCCATCTCGGCGGGTGCTTCCGTGGCAGCCTCTTCCTCGAGGTAGGCTGCCTCGGGCGCGTTCCCGTCTCCGCCGCCGTATCCGCCGCCGACGCCGGGCAGCGGCCGTTCGGCCGCGGCCAGCGGGCCTGCGAGGATCGGCAACAGGTTGGCGGCGAAGGTGCAGACGAAAAGCAGCGTGGCCACGGCCGAAACCCACGACAGGACCGGCACCAGGCGCGGCACCGGCGGCCTGATCCGCGCCATCTTCGCCGACAGGGTGAAGTTGCGCGGGGCCCGGCGCTGCGGTGTGCGGCGCAGCACGGTCCGTACCTGGCGCAGATCGTCCAGGGCGGCCCGCAGAGCGGGGTCCGACTCGATGCGGGTCAGCAGGCGCGTTCGTTCCGCCGGGGGGAGTTCTCCATCCAGGTAGGCCGAAAGTAGATCCAGGTCGCGCAGAGTGGGTGATTTCATGTGGCACGTTCCTCTTCCAGACGGAACGCGGCAGGTAAAAGTTCCCGGAAGCCCTGCAGGCATTCACGCAGACGCAGGCGGGCGCGTGCCAGGCGGCTCTTGATCGTGCCGAGCGGCTTGCGCAGGGCAGTGGCGACTTCCCTGTAGTCGAGACCCTGGATGTCGGCCAGGACGACCACCGAACGGAAGTCGGCCGGCAGGTCGTTCAGGCAGTGCTGGATGGCGTGTTCGAGTTCCTCGCGTTCGAGCTCCTCTTCCGGCGAGTCCGACGGGTCGGCCAGCCAGCGCGGGGATTCCATCTCCTCCCCGTCGTCGGTCTCGGGCTCGAGCGGGGTCGTCGGGCGGCGCTGCTTGCGGCGCAGTTCGTCGTAGCAGGCATTGGTGGCGATGCGCAGCAGCCAGGCTTTGAAGGAGCCGCCCCGGTAGGTGTTGATCGCCCGGAAGGCTGAAAGGAAGGCCTCCTGGGTCGCGTCGGCGGCCAGGTCCTCGTCGCCCAGGATGCGCAGGGTGGTGTTGAAGAGGGCGTCCTGGTAGGCCAGCACCAGGCGGTTGAAGGAATCCAGGTCGCCTTTCTGGGCCAGTTGGATGAGGGCGATTTCGTCCATCGCTGATATTTTACACCACGAAGGTGGCTTGCGGCGTGTTTTTCGTGGCGGGGAATGCCTGGAAGTGTAATGGGTTTGAAAGGTTGGATCTTTCGCCCGCGGGAGTAAACTGAATCAAAATCATTGAGAGGAGTGAGGATGAGTAGAAAGAAGATCGTTCCTAGCAGATCGGTGGCGCGGGCTGCAACCTGGATGTTCACTGCAGCCGCTGGGACGGCGGCCACTCTCGTGGTTATCAATCTGGCCACACCGACGCCCTCGCCGACAGCCACCAGTATCCCTCCGGCAGCGACGTCTGCGGCTGTGGAGCCAACCAGCCTACCATCTCCGACCCCGGCTCCGACCGCTACGCTGGAGCCGTCCCCCACCGCGACGGCTACCCCAGGCCTGTCCATCTACGGTCGATGGGTGATCGACCCGGGGACGGTCACGGCGCTGTTCAACAACCCCCCGCCTGGCGAGATGTGTGTCCCGGATGCCAGTTTCTGGCCGCCTGAATTGATCCTCCGTGATACCGGCGACCCGGCGCTGGTGATTGTCGAGGGATTGCACGAGCACATCGCCTCGCAACAACTGGCGCTCGACCTGGATGCCATGCGCATCGTGGATACGCACACGATGGTCGAGATCAACCAGTCCCTGCTCTTGACCCTGCAACTGCAACCGGATGACAGGTTGTACGTTGAGGAACAGGATCTGTTGGCCGGGGAACTGTATTGCCAGGTATACGCGTATTATGTGCGCGCGGGCGAATGATGTCCTCCCGCAAGATTCAATTTGCCCCGCGGGTCTTCGCGGGGCAAATTTCTGATAGCCCGAGTGATTCTCGAAGAATTTCACCTCTCCCGGGACGAACCAGGCTGCCAGCATGCAACCAGGTGTCGCCAGGGTCACCGCGACTGCCACGACGCAGGCCAACATGCCTCGTTGCTGCACTCGTTTGGTGGGGCTTTTCTTGACCGGATTGGGGCCCAGCGCCGGCCCGGACGGGGTATCCGCGGAGGGCAAGGCGAACGCCAGGCCGGCCTCCACCCGCGCCATGGCATCCTTGGCTTCCTTCCGGCTGAGGTAGCTCGCCCCGCGCCAGACCCGCATGGCTTCGCTCTTCTGGTCCCGGCGCAACAGGTCCTCGACCTGCCGCCCGATCTGGTCGGGATCGCCGCTGAAGGGAGCCTGCCTGCTGGCAGGCCAGCCGCCAGCGCCGGGCTGGTCACGGTCTGGTTCTCGGGCAGGCTGACGGTCGTCCGCAGAACCTGCAGCGCAGGATCGTCTTGCCGGGCCAGCTTCCCGGCGGCGTGCCGCATGACGGACAGGAAAGGGCTTCGGGCATGTTCCCCCCTCGAGGAAAGAAAAACACGGAGGGCCCTCCTCCGTGTTTTTCCGATCAGTCTTCCCCCGTCCGCATGTGCGGGAACAGGAGCACTTCGCGGATCGAATGCTTGTCGGTCAGGAGCATCACCAGCCGGTCGACACCCAGGCCGAAGCCGCCGCAGGGCGGCATGCCGTAGCGCATCGCTCGCAGGTAATCCTTGTCCATCGGGTGCTGCTGCTCGTCGTCGGCATCGTAGTCGCGGCCCATTTCCAGGAAGCGCTGTTCCTGGTCGAGCGGGTCGTTGAGTTCGGTGAAGGCATTGCACAATTCGAAGCCAGACACGTAACCCTCGAAGCGCTCCACCGTAAGCGGGTCACCGGGCTTGGATTTGGCCAGCGGCGAGATATCGCGCGGGTAGTCGTATAGGAAGGTTGGCTGGACCAGGGTCGGCTCGAGGAACTCGGAGAGCAGAAAGTCGATCAGCTTGCCGCGCGTCGCCGCCGGGTCGGCCTGCTTGCCGGCCCGGACGATCGCCTCGCGCAGCGAGTCGGCGTTGGGGTGGGCATCGATGTCGATCCCGGAGGTTTCCAGGATGCCGTCGCACATCGCCATCCGCTGCCAGGGCGGGGTGAAGTCGAGCAATTGGCCCTGGTAGGTGACCTGCGGGCTCCCGGTCACCTGCCGGCAGACAGCCGCGACCATCTGCTCGGTCAGTTCCATCACCTGCAGGTAATCGGCGTAGGCCCAGTAGAACTCCAGTTGGGTGAACTCGGGGTTATGCTTGAAGGAGACGCCCTCGTTGCGGAAGTCGCGCCCAATCTCGTAGACCCGTTCCAGGTTGCCGACCAGCAGGCGCTTGAGGTACAGCTCGAAGGAGATGCGCAGGTACATGTCCTGGTCGAGCTCGTTGTGGTGGGTGACGAATGGCTTGGCGGCCGCCCCGCCGTAAAGCGGCTGCAGGATCGGGGTCTCGACCTCCAGGAAGCCGCGCTCGTCGAGGAACTCGCGCAGGGCCCGCACGGTGGCGGCCCGCCGGCGGAACGTATCCCGGACATCAGGGTTGACTGCCAGGTCGGCGTAGCGCTGGCGGGCGCGCAGTTCAGGATCCTCCAGCGCGGCGTGCCGGACGACCGTCCCATCCTCGAGGGTTTCGTCCTTGGCGGCCGGCAGCGGGCTGACCGCCTTGGCCAGCATCTTGTAATCGTGAACCAGCAGGCTCACCTCGCCGGTGCGGGTGCGCATCAGGGTGCCGGAGGCCTGGATGAAGTCGCCCAGGTCGAAGCGCTGGTTGAAGAAATCGACCCGCTCCTGGCCGATCTCGTTGAGCCGGAAGAACAGTTGAATACGGCCGGTGCCGTCCTCGATGTGGGCGAAGGTCAGCTTGCCCATCGGACGGGTGGCACGGATGCGCCCGACCAGGGTCGCTTTGACCTCGGGTGGCTGGCCGGCGGGGGATTGCTTCTCGGCCTGTTCGAAGGCGGAAACGGCCTCCAGGCTGGTGTGGGTTCGCTCGGCGCGCGTTGGGTAGGGCTCGTAGCCCTCCTGGCGCAGGGTTTCGATCTTGGCAAGGCGGATCTTTTCGAGGGAAGTGTATTCCGGCATAAGAACGACCTTTCTGTGCGTTATTTTACCTGATATTGACCGCAGGACGAGTGGAGCTGAGTGAGGGTGGAATAAAAAAAGCCCCGCGCTTCCCAGGCAGGATGCGCGGGGCCTGAACGGGCTTGCCCCGGGCCTATTCGACCTTGGTGATTTTGACTTTGAACGTGCCGCCGGGCGCGTCGACGGTGACCTCATCACCGGCGCGGTGGCCGAGGATGGCCTTGCCGATCGGCGATTCGTTCGAGATGCGCCCGTCGCGCGGGCTGGCTTCGGCTGCCCCGACGATGGTATATTTCTCGGGCTTGGCATTGCCTTCTTTGATGACCACCGTCGAGCCGACCTGGATCAGGCCGTTGTTGTCTTTCTTGTCGTTCTCGTCAATAATGCGCGCCAAAGCCAGGATCGTTTCCAGTTCCTGGATGCGACCTTCGACGAAGGCCTGCTCGTTCTTGGCAGCCTCATATTCAGCATTCTCGATCAGCTCACCGCCCTCCATCGCCTCGTGCAGGCGGTTGGCGACTTCCTGGCGTTTGATCGTACGCAGGTATTCGAGCTCATCCTGCAGTTTTTGAAAACCTTCTTTGGTCAGGAATGTGGGTGGCATATTCTTCTTCCTGGTAAAAAATCAAGCATCTCTGTAAAAGAGATGCGTTTGGCTTCCGATCCGCGCCGCTATTATACATGATTTTGTTCGAAAAGCAAGTTCCTGACAGGAACAGTTGACTTTGCGGCATCACGATTCTCTGCCTCATCGATCATCCGTCACCTGGGTCTGTACCAGACGCGCTGGGTTTTTCGATTCGTGGGAGAAAATAGCCTTGCTGGTGTCACTTTGCAGGGAAGTCGCATCCGAATCTACCCCCATTCCTGTTGGCGGTGCCATCGGGCAACACCCCGTTCTGGTCCCTGCGATGGCATGCTCCTGTGCATGGGTGCATGTCCGTGCCCCGTACTACGGAACCCGATTACAAGGGGGAGGAGAACGATGATGACTGGAGCGGAAACGCGATTGTTGGAGATGTATTCTTCTGTCAAGAGCGCCTGCCCCTATGGAACATCCCCACCGGAGAGAGGAAAGTGAAATCTGTCGATTAACAGGTTCTGGTCTTCGATCGACAATGGGTGGTTGGGTCAATGCATGATCATGCCCGCCATAGACAGATCCCCCGGCGTTCGGCCCAGTAAAGGCGGAGGGCCTCCTCCAGGCTGCCTTCCTTCTCGTGCAGCAATGAACTCAACTGCGAGGCGTAGGCAGCCACCCCCTCGAGCCAGGCCTCCAGGCTCTCTTCGCCGATGGCGAAGAACTCTTCGCTCAGCTCTCCGACGGTCAGGGACAGCGCTTCCGGGTAGTTGACCAGGTAGGGGAAGTCGGCATAGTATTGCAGCAGCGGACGGCCGAGGCTTTCGAGCGCCTGGCGCGCCAGGAGGTGGTCGACATGGGCACCGAGGGCCAGTGGACCGACCAGCATATCACCGGGCAGCAGTTCGGACGCCAGGGCGGCGGCAATTCTCACAGGCAGACCGGTGTCGATGGGGTGGGGGGCGACGAAGACGCTTTCAGGATAGAGTGGCTCCCCGTCCGGGCCGCGGCGGTAGATGCAGTCCTGGAACTCGAAATGGACCACCTTGGCTCCGACCCGCGCCGCCGCGAGGCGATCCTCGTCCTTGCGCAGGGCGATCGTCTCCTCGCCGTTGCCGGTGCCCCACAGGGCGTGGATTTCCAGGGCAAAGGCTGAGAGCGGGCCAGGGGGTGGGTTGCCGGCGAAGACGGTCCAGATCTCTACCGGGCTCCCCTGGCGGGCCTGGGCGGAGATCAGCCCGCCGCAGGACAGCACGGCATCGTCGAAGTGGGGGGAGATGTAAATATGGCGCATGGGTCCGAGTGTATCTGATTTTTGCCCCGGCGAGTGCAGGCTGGAATGAACAGCTGCGTGGATCCTGACCACAGCCCTAACAACGGGGAAGCATTCAATTTTTGCAGGCTCCGCCAGGTCGCGGCCTGTTCGGAAGAGAGAGTGGACAGATTTCCTGTGGATACAGGCGAGAGGGTGGAGGAAGGTGGGGCGATGCAGCCAGTGGTTGGTAGGAGCAGGAACGCGGTGGGGAGGCGGCGGAGGCTCATGGCAAATCAGAGGGCGCATCCTCGTCGCCGGTGACGATCTCGGCGGCCAACTTGTTGAGGGCGGCCATTTCTTCGTCGTTTTCGTCGGCATGGACGGCATGCCAGTACTGATCGAGCAGTTCCAGCGGGCTCAGGCTGCTGACGGTCTGGTCAGCGGGCAGGCGGATGCGGGCCTCGACCTGCGGGCGCTTGATGAGATGGAACTCGAAGGCCCCGGCAGCGTGGGCCCGCAGGGCCGGCTCGTCGATCAGCGTCTCCCACTCGCGCGGGTAGCTGACCGTCAGCCGGATGATCGCCCCATCCATGCTGGCCGATTCGGGCAGGGCGGCGGTGAGGGCCGCGGTCACGCCCTCGGCCGATTCGAGCTCGACCCGCCGGTCGATGAACGGGCGGATGCCTTCCAGCTTGCGCCACTCGACCCGGGTTTGGCCCTTGGTGACCTCGGCGATGACGAAGAACTTGTCGTCGCCGGCCTCGCCGAAGTCGACTCGTTCGATCGAGCCCGGGTAGATCACCGGCGGGTGGGCATCCTGGTTCAGGTTCTGCGGCTTGTGGATATGTCCAAGGGCCACGTAATCGAAGCGCGGGTCGCGCACCAGCGAGCCCGACAGGACCAGGTCAGCGCCCAGCATAACGGTCCGCTCGGAGCCGTAACTGGCTCCCTGGACCGAGGCGTGGGCGGTCAGGATCGTCGGAAGACCGGGATCGACCTGCTCGAACCAGCCGGCAATCAGATCGGCCAGGCGGTTCTCGATCTGGTCAAAGACCGCCTCTTTTGCGGTACCGCTGACATCCAGGGCGGCGACCAGCCCCGAGCGAGAGACCCATGGCAGGGCCATCACCTGCAGCGGCAGGCCGAGGTCAGCGGCTGTCAGGAAGACCGGTTTGGCCAGCACGCGGACATGTGGAATTTCGAGGGTCTCGAACTCCTGGATGGCATGGGCCCGGCCCAGGGCCGGGGAAAGATCGTGGTTGCCGACCAGCAGCAGGGTCCGGACCCCGGCACGCGAGAGGCGCATGATGCGCCGGCCCCACTCGCGCTGGAAGGTCGGGGCCGGGGCGCGGTCCTTGTAGGCGTCCCCGGCAAAAAGGACCAGGTCGACTTTCTCCGCAATTGCCGCCTCGACGATCGCGTCGAGCGACTTGAGAAAGTCGAGCACGCGCAACGGCAGCCCGGTCTCAGGATCGTGGCGACCGTAGTTGGCCATGTCGATGTGGGCGTCAGCAAAGTGCAGGATTTTCATGTTCTGACCGCGTGGACGCTGCGTTCGATCTCCATCACCGGCAGGGTTCGGCCGGTCGGTGCGACATACCGGGTCTGGAATTCCTGGCTGCCGACGTGTTCAAGGACCCTCAAGCGGTAGGCCTCCAGGCTGGAGGCAACCGCTTCAGGGTCCATACCGAAGCGCCAGAGTTGCTGCCTGCCCCGCAGCTGTTTGTAGGGGATCTCCAGCCCGTAAAAATGTTCACCCGCGATGAAGTCCTTGCGAATGTACGTGAAGACAACCTGGCTGCCTTTCGCCGCCCTGGATAGAAATGCGAGGCTTTTGTGGAGCGCCTTTTCGCTGATGTACTGGGTGACACCTTCCCAGATGAAAAAGGCCGGCTTGTCCGGGGTGTATCCGGCTCGGGCCAGAATGGTATCCAGGTCATCCCTGTCGAAGTCGACCGGCAGCAGGGTGACATGCGCCGGGATGGCGCCGAACAACAGCGTGATCCGGTCACGTGTAGAGGCAATGTTTTCGGGCAGATCGACTTCAAAGAACCGGACCCCGGGTGCTTCCATCTGGCGGTAGGGACGGGTATCAAGCCCGGCCCCGAGGATCACGACTGTTTGGATGCCGGCGTCGAGCGCGGCAGCCAGTTTCTCATCGATGAAGCGTTTGCGGCAAAGGATCCCGCCCGAGATGCCTGGGGCGACTCTATTGGCAATGTTGAACAACAAGCTGCGGAGTGGTCTGAGCGCAAGCAAAGCAACCAGGAAGCGGGTGCTGGCTGGCGAGAATTGCCGGGCCAGCGGGTCGCTGAGGATGCGCTGCCCTTCGGGCAGGTATTGCTCCAGGACGACATGGCCGATGGGCCCGTTGGCGGTCTGGGCGGGTTGGGTGGTCATCGTATGCCTTTGTCGTTAGGGTGTGATCCCCCACTCCTGCATGGTGGCCCAGCCAGGGTCGAAGCTGGAGTTGAGGTACACCGTCCGGCGGATGTCGGCGTAGGCGTTGACGAAATCGCCGAGGGCGTATTCGGCCAGGGCCCGCCAGTACAGGCTCTCCTCCAGCACCGGGCCATAGCGGACACTGTCGAGGGTGATCGTGGCCAGGTTGATCACATCCTGGTAGCGGCCAGAGTAGTAGTAAGCCCGGTAGGGGCCGGTCTGGTACCAGAGCATGCGGTAGGGCCGCCGGGTGTTGTCATCGCCCAGGGTGGCATAGATCTGGAAGGCCTGGTCGTAGGCGCTGGCGGCGTCGGCGTATTCGTAGAACAGGTTGTGGCCGGTGCCGACGTTGAACCAGGCGAAGTACAGGGCCCAGGTGTCGGTCAGGGTCTGGGTGTCCTGGATGGCGCGGTCGAGGGCCTGGCGGTTGGCCCAGGTCGGATCACCCCAGCTGCCCAGCAGGGCATAGAGTTGCACCTCCCGCTCGGGCGGGTAGACGATGTAGAACAGGAAGTTGAAGGCCCGCCAGTTCTGCTCGAACTCCTCATAGGCGATCAGGTGATTGGGCCCGTTGTGATAGGTGTCCTGGACCAGGAAGGTGCCGTCGGCGTCGTCGTAGCCGGTGACGAACTGGTAGTGGCCCATCCAGGTGTAGGCGCCGGTCGAGTCGGTGTCGAAGTGGCCCTTCTCGACCACCACCGGGTAGCCGTTGGCCACCAGGTGTCTGAGCAGTTCCATGGTCCCGCCGTAGCGCCAAAGGGCCCGGAACTCGGTCTCGTCGTTGACGAAGTCGACCAGCTCGTAGGGCATGACGTTGACGTCATACTTGCCGCGCTCGATGAAGTCGTCGCCGGGTTCGTTGCGCCCGGGCTTGATCACCGCGGCGACGTCATCACGGTTCCCGCTCCAGCCCCAGAAGTTGAGCGCCATGGTCAGGTTGGCCGGGCCGCAGTAGTTCCAGCGGTTGGCCTGGTCGACGTAGACCACACCCGACAGGCGCACGTAGAGCGGCAGGGGGGTCGGGGTCAGAGTGGGGGTGGCCAGGTCGGTCGGCAGCGGGGTGTGCGTGGCGGTGGGCTCGAGCGTTGTCAGAGCCGGGGTGTTGATGGCGTCTGCACCGGTCTGCTGGGTTGGGACGAAGAGGGCTTCATCGGGCGGATTGAAGAAGAAGCGCACGTCGGTCCAGAATTCCTCCACCCGCCAGCCCAATCGATCGTGAACCGGGGGCAGGTTGTAGATGATCAAGGCCAGCACCAGGCAGGCCAGGACGATATACAGGGGTTTGATTTTGGTCGGTTTTTTGCGCATGGGGATGATTATATATCAAAATCCTCCCGCAGGTCCGGAACCTGCGGGAGGGGGATGTCGATCAGGCGTCGCGGACTTCACCGTCGATGACGTCGCCGTCATCGGGCGGAGGCGTCTGCGGACCCTCCGCCTGGGGCCCGCCTTCGGGCGGGGTCTGCCCCTGGGAGTACAGTTGCTGGCTGAGGGCGTGCAGGACGTTTTCCAGGTCCTCGCTGGCTTTTTTGATCTTGCCCAGGTCGTCGCCCTGGGCGGCCTGCTTGAGGTCGGCGACCTTCTCTTCTATCTTTGTACGCTCTTCAGCGGCGACCTTTTCGCCCAACTCACGCAGGGTTTTCTCGGTCTGGTAGGCCAGGTTGTCAGCGGTGTTGCGGGCGTCGATCAGATCACGCCGCTTGCGGTCATCCGACTCGTATTTCTTGGCCTCCTCGACCTTCTTGGCGATATCGTCCTTGCTCAGATTGGTAGAGGCGGTCACGGTGACCTTCTGCTCGCGGCTGGTGGCCTTATCCTTGGCGGTCACGTTCAGGATGCCGTTGGCGTCGATGTCAAAGGTGACCTCGACCTGCGGGATGCCGCGCGGCGCCGGTGGAATGCCGTCCAGGCGGAAGCGGCCCAGGGACATGTTGTCGCTGGCCATCGGGCGCTCACCCTGCAGGATGTGGATGTCGACGGCCGTCTGGCTGTCGGCGGCGGTGGAGTAGGTCTCGGTCTTGCGGACCGGGATGGTCGTGTTGCGCTCGATCATGGTGGTCATTACACTGCCCAGGGTCTCGACGCCCAGCGAGAGCGGGGTGACGTCGAGCAGCAGGATGTCCTTGACCTCCCCGCCCATCACGCCGGCCTGGATGGCTGCCCCGACTGCCACGACCTCGTCGGGATTGACGCCCTTGTTGGGCTCCCGGCCGTCGGCCAGCTTGCGGACCAGTTCCTGGACCATCGGCATGCGGGTCGAACCGCCGACCAGGACGACCTCGCTCAGTTCTCCGGCCTTCATCCCGGCATCCTTGAGGGCAGACTCGAATGGGCCGCGGCAGCGCTGCAGCAGGTCCTCGGTCATCTGCTCGAACTTGGCACGGGTCAGTTTCAAGACCATGTGCTTCGGCCCGGAGGCATCGGCGGTGATGTAGGGGAGGTTGAGCTCGGTCTCGGTCATGCTGGAGAGTTCGATCTTGGCCTTCTCCGCCGCTTCCCTGAGGCGCTGGAGAGCCTGGCGGTCCTGGCGCAGGTCGATGCCCTGGTCCCGCTTGAATTCATCGGCGGCCCAGTTGACGATACGCTGGTCCCAGTCATCGCCGCCCAGGTGGGTGTCGCCGTTGGTGGCCTTGACCTCGATCACGCCCTCGCCGACATCCAGGATGGAGACATCGAAGGTGCCGCCGCCCAGGTCGAAGACCAGGATGGTCTCGTTGGTCTTCTTGTCCAGGCCGTAGGCCAGGGCCGAGGCGGTCGGTTCGTTGATGATGCGCAGCACTTCCAGCCCGGCGATCTTGCCGGCGTCTTTGGTGGCCTGGCGCTGGCTGTCGTTGAAGTAGGCCGGGACGGTGATGACAGCCTGGCTGACCGTCTGCCCGAGGTACGATTCAGCATCGGCCTTGAGTTTGGCCAACACCATGGCCGAGATCTCCTGCGGGCTGTACTCGCGGTTTGTGACAGGGATCTTGACCCGGGCTTCGTTCTGCGGGCCCTCGACCACCTCGTAGGGGACCATTTTGCGCTCAGATTCCACCTCGTCGTAGCGGCGGCCCATGAAGCGCTTGATCGAATAGACGGTGTTCTCTGAATTGATCACCGCCTGGCGCTTGGCGGTCTGCCCGACCAGGCGCTCGTTGTTCTTGTTAAAGGCGACCACTGAGGGACACAGACGCCCGCCTTCGGCGGTGGTGATGACGGTCGGCTGTCCGCCTTCCATCACGGCGACCACGCTGTTGGTAGTGCCCAGATCGATGCCAATGACTTTTCCCATGTGATACTCCTTGAATTTAATGTGGCAACGCGCCTGAGGGCGCTGAAGATTTCAGATGTTCCTAGGATAACCGATGGATGCAAGAATTACGTTAACGTCGGGTAGAAAAAAAGTAAACGGCCGCCTGGGAAGGCGGCCGTTCGATCGCAGGAATGGCATCCTAACGATAGACCCAAATCACCGTGTTTTCGTACACGCAGGTGGAGCGACGCGCATCCTGGAACCCGGCGACCCCGAACGTGCCGGTATCGGCCAGGTCGCTGTAGTCGAAATAGCGTCCCTGTCTGATTTCATTTATGTAGACCGTGAACTCATTGTCGACAGCGACAATCGTGATCTGGTTGTTCGCATTGTTCCGCTGGTCGATGGCACTGGAGGAACGGGCACCGTTGCTGCTCGATGCGATGTATTCGAACCCCTCCCAAAACGAGATCTCCCACAGCGGCAGTCCTGAGAATCGCAGGAACCAGAACTCGTAGTGCTTCCCCCGGTCGAAGCGTGCATCGGCCCGGAAGATGATCCCGCACTGGATCATGCTTTCGGTACTCCAGACGATGTCTGTCTGGATGATGAAATCGGAGGCCTCCAGGCCATCCGCAAGTCTCTCGTAGGCGAGATCAGAAGCTCCGCTCAACCTGATCGTAATGGGCTCTTCCTGCGCCCAACCGAGTTGGCCAGTATCGGTGGCGATATCGAGATCATCCATCGCCTCTTTGAATTCCTCCAGGATTTGTACGGCCCGTGCCGTAGATTGCGCGGCCCGGGTCGCGGCGTGGTCTGGCGTACTGGTGGCGGTTGGCATCGGGGTGTTCGTGGCGGTCGGGACGGGGGTTGGAGTGTTTGTGGGGGTTTCGGTGGCTGCGTTCAGGAAGGGCAGGAGTTCGGCCGGGGAATTGCAGCCTGCGTTCAGGAGGGCCAATGCAAGCAGGGACCATACGATCAAAACTGCACGATGCTTCATGGGATTTTCTCCTCGAGAAAAAATTGGGTCAGAAAAGAATCGGCTCCATCATGACCAGGAATCATTAAAGTGAAATATAGCACAGATTGTTTGAATCCGTGCGCCAGTTGGGGATGGTTTTTTATCCCCTCCAACCAATCCACAGCCGTCTGAACGGGAGACCCAGAGGCCGCGGAGAAAAACGGAGGACCCAGGTGGGTCTCGATGGCGCCCAAACCCCAGGCGACCGGAGCGGATGGCGACAGCCACAGTCAGACGGGCCGAATCGAAAACGCGCCCGGGCAGGCGCGCTTTCAAGAGTGGAGATGGCGGGAATCGAACCCGCGTCCGAAAGACTCGACCCACGGAAATCTACGAGCGTAGCCGGTTGAGGTTCGTCACCACAGGTCATTCGGCCGGCAAAATCGACCTGCGGCCAGCCGCTCGGACCCGAAAGCCCTCTTTCGCACCCTTAGCGGCATCGTGTGCGGCACTCCACCATTGTGACGCCCAGTCCCATCACCGGGTGGAGCACGGGACAGGTGGACGCGGCCTCATCGAAGGAGACCGACCGTTTTACTCTCTACTGCTTACGCAGCGAGGGGCATAGCGGTGTAGGAAGTGCGGTTGGCACTTGATTGTTTGCGCTGGTTTAACGAGCTCGGCGCCTCTCGGCTCGCATTCCGGGACCAGCCTCTTCCGTCGAAACCTTTCATCCCCGGGCTGACGGGTGTGGCCCGTTGCGTATCCATTATAATGCGTTTGGGATGAAAACTCAATCATGATATACTCGATCGGAAACTTCTGAAACCCGGAGGGGTTAAGCATTGCAAACCTCTCCGGTAAGGTGAGCCCTGTGCCGGAGTACCAAGAAGTAGAAGTCTTGCGGCGTGCCTCGCGAGGTGATCAGGATGCGTTTGGGGAGTTGTACGAGCGCTATGTAGATCGCATTTTCAACTACGTCTACTATCGCACCGGCAACGTCCACGACGCCGAGGATTTGACCGCGCGTGTCTTCTACCGGGCGTTGAATCACATCCAGAATTACACTGATCGCGGGGTGCCCTTTTCGGCCTGGCTGTACCGGATTGCTCACAACCTGGTGGCCAACTGGCACCGTGACCGCAGCCGTCGGCAGGAGATTCCGCTCTCCGATGCACCCACACTTCACTACAAGGGTGCCGCGCCCGAGGTCAGCCTGATGGTTACCCAGGAACGTGAGTCACTCCTGCGCCTGATCCGCCGCCTGCCGGCTGAACGTCAACAGCTGCTGATCCTGAAGTTCGTCGAGCACCTCTCGAATGCCGAGGTCGGCCAGATCATGGGCCGCAGTGAGGGCGCCGTCAAGAGCCTGTATCACCGCACGCTTCTGGCACTCCGTGACCAGGTCGACGAAACCGACCTGACCGAAGGAGATTAGATCGAGTATGCTTCGCATTGTCACCGACGGCGCTGCCGACATGCCGCCCGGCTGGGAGCAGGAGTACGACATCCAGGTCGTGCCCATCAATATCCACTTTAGAGAGCACACCTATCTCCAGGGTGTGGATCTGTCGAACGAGGGGTTCTATCGCCTGGTCGACGAAAGTGGCACGATCCCCAAGACCTCCCAGCCGACGCCGTTCCAGTTCAAGGCCTTGTACAAACGGATTGCCCGGGCCGGGGATACGATCCTGTCCCTGCATGTGACCAGCAGACTCTCCGGGACCTTCGACTCGGCTGTCAGCGCGGCGCGCGATCTGGGAGAGAAGTTCCGCCTTTATCCATTCGATTCGGGATCTGGTTCGGCCGCCCTGGGGATGATGTGCCGCGAAGCACGCCTGCTTGACCAGGCCGGGGCCAGTATCCACAAGATCCTGGAACGGATGGAAGAAATCCGACGAAACGTCTCGATCGTCCTGACGCTCGGGAGCCTGCGCTATGCCCGCATGAGCGGTCGGGTGGGCACCCTCCAGGCCGCTCTGGCCTCGATGCTGGACGTCAAACCGATCGTTGTCTTGTGTGATGGCGTGCTCGAGATGGCCGAGAGGGTTCGGACCCGGGGGCGGGCCATCAACCGCCTGGTGGAACTTCTCCAGGCCCGCTTCGACCGGCAGCCGGTCAACGTGGCGGCCGTCCATGCCCGTGATCCTCGTGCCGCCGAGGACCTGCTGATCCGGGCCCGAAAATTGTTCAATGTCCGTGAGGCGATCCTGACCGACCTCTCCATTGCCGTGGCTGCCAATTTGGGGCCCGGGACGGTCGGTCTGGTGATCTACCCTGCAGGAGAATGAGACATGAAAGCCGAACGTAATGTGAATGAAGAAGTGTTGGAAGGACGCCTGGAAAATGTCCTGCGTCCTCTGGCGCCGCGCCGCGAGTTCGTTGACACACTGGGACATCGCATCGAAAGCCGGCCTCCCGCAATCGTCAATTACCTCGATTGGCGGTTCCTTCTTTTCGTCCTGGCAGGGGTGCTGTCCATGGGGGTGACCCTGGCAGTGATCGCCCGTAAGCTGATCGCGTTGTTCGAAGTTCGCTCTGAAAGCCAGCCGCAGATCTGAGCGCGGGCTGTAGCTTAGACCCGCGTGAATCTCAACTTTTCGGCAAGTTCGCTCTCGGACGGCTCCACCATCGTGGAGCCGTCCGGCCATACCAGTGTGGGCACGCTGCGCATGCCGCGGTTGATCTCGATCACGATCTTCTCCGCCGCCTGGTCGCGGTCGATGTCGATCCAGCGGTAGGGGACCTGGTGGCGGTCCAGGAAGGCGCGCGCCCGGCGGCAGTCGCTGCACCAGCGGGTAGCGTATAGGATGATCTCAGGGGGAATGGTCATGGCCGCTTCTCAAAATGAGCACTTGACAAATCGGAAAAAATACCTATAATACGACCAATAATATCTAAATAATCGTATAATAACCTTTTATGACTGTTTTCTATTGTACCTGAGGTGGAAAGAATATGGCAACCATGAATCCTGCATTCTCAGCCGGCGGTTCTGAGATATCCGTTTCTGGCGTCGATCTGGATATGAAATCCGAGAATGTCCGGCCGCGCATTTTGATTATTGATGACAATCTTGATTATCTGAACATGATCAAGTTGCTCCTGCGTAAGTCCGGCTTCGATGTCGCTGGCGCCGGTGACCACCGGGCGGCCCTGGAGAAGTGTGCCGAACTCAGCCCCGATGTGATCCTGCTTGACCTGATGATGCCAGACGTGGACGGGTGGGAGGTGTACCAGCTCCTGCGTGGCATCACCAGCGCGCCCGTGATCATGGTCACGGCGAGTGCCAATCGCGAGAACGCGGTCCGCGGCCTGGAGATGGGGCTGGATGAGTACATTTTCAAGCCCTTCTACAACCCTGAAATCATCTCTCGCATCAAGAAGGTCCTGCGTCAAACGCAGAGCAGCAGCACGGCGCGAGTCAAAGTCTTCCCGGAGATCGACCTGCGCATTGACCACCAATCCCACGAGGTGACCATCCGGGGTAGGGAGGTGCGCCTGCATCAGCGCGAGTTCGAACTGCTTTCCATCCTCGCCAAGCATGCACCGCGCAATGTGCCCTATGAAGTCATCACGGGGCACATCTGGGGGGAAGATAATCCCAAGAACCGTGGTCACCTGAAAACGGTTGTCTTCTCGCTGCGCCAGAAATTGGAAGATGATCCGGCCGCGCCTTCACTGGTCGTCAATTATCGCAGCGTGGGTTACCAACTCGCCACGCGCACCAGGTGAGCATCCCCTTGCTGGAGACTGCTTGTAGAAGAGAATCGTCGGATCATCGACCGCGTAGTGTTCAGGAAAACGCCAGGTACCAACAACCGGCGCTGATCAGTGCGGCCAGCGAACTGCGCGGAAAAACGCGCAAACGCCTGGAAACAGGTGGGCAGGCACAGGCACCTTTTTCAAAGGATTCTTCTGCCGTGACGCCAGGATCCTCTTTTTTCCTTTTGTCTGGAACTCGCCGCCTCCGCCGACCGGTGGTGGTGGGGACCTGGTGCTGATCCCGGTGACGGGTCTGGCGGACGATCTGGCGAGCGTGAGGCCGCGGTTCTTCCTGAACCTGGGATTGGGCTTCTTCGGGCTGGGTCTGGTGCTGCACGGTGTGACCCGCCGCCGAAACGAAGAAGCCTAGCAGACAAGGCTGCGGAAACTACCGGGCCAGGTGCATCGAGCAAGGGGATGCGC
>JAFGSI010000074.1 GCA_016934715.1 Anaerolineales bacterium | reverse complement strand
CCCCAGCCGACCACGCCCAGGCCGTTGATCATCGTGGTGTGCGAGTCGGTCCCGACCAGGGTGTCGGGGAAGGCGACCGGCAGGACAGCCTCCGGGTCCTGGCGGGTCACGACGACCCCGGCCAGGTACTCCAGATTGACCTGGTGGACGATGCCGGTCATCGGCGGAACGACCCGGAAGTTGGCGAAGGCCTGCTGGCCCCATTTGAGGAACTCGTAGCGCTCGCGGTTGCGGCTGAACTCGATCTCGGCGTTGCGGGTCAGGGCGTCGGGGGTGGCGAAGAAATCCACCTGGACCGAGTGGTCGATGACCAGGTCGACCGGGACGAGCGGGTTGATGCGCTGCGGATCGCCGCCCAGGCGGGCCACGGCGGCGCGCATCGCCGCCAGGTCGACCACCGCCGGGACGCCGGTGAAGTCCTGCATGACCACGCGGGCCGGCAGGAACGGAAATCCCGGGCGGGACTCCCCCTGCGCCTGCGGGGTCCAGGCTGCGATGGTGCGCACGTCCTGCTGGGTGATCTCGACCTGGTTGCACTGGCGCAGGGCGGCCTCGAGCAGGATGCGGATCGAGAAGGGCAGCCGGCTGAGACGGGTCAGGCCGGCTTCTTCGAGGGCTTTCAAACGGTAGATGGTGTAGGTTCCGTATTGGGTGGTGAGCTTGTGGCGAGCGTTAAAAAGATCCTGCATGACATGCCTTCCTTATCACGGTGAGGTTCGCACCACGGAGATCAAAAAGGCGCGAAGGTGCGCCTCGGTCGTCTTTTCGGCCTGCGTGGTGGGCGATTACTGGAGGTTTAATTCCTTGCGCAGCCGGGCCAGCAGCCTGTCGCGTTCCCTGCCCTGCAGGAAGCCGGCCTCGGCAGCGGCCAGGATGCGCTGCTTCAACACGTCGCTGGTGAGCCCCAGGCTTTCGCAGACCAGGCGGTATTCGTCGCTCAGGGTGATCTGCGAAATGCTCGGGTCGTCGGTGCCGAGGGCCACGTTGAGGCCGCAGTCGAGCATCTTCTGCAGCGGGTGGGCTTTGAGGGCGGTCACCACACCGCTCTGATAGTTGCTGGTGACGCAGACCTCGAAGGTGGTGCCGCGCTCGCGGGCCAGGGCGGTGATGGATTCGTCCTCCAGGACGCGCACCCCGTGCCCGATGCGGCCGACCTGGAATTCCTCGATGGCCTCGCGCACGTTCGCGGCCCCGCCCCATTCGCCGGCGTGGATGGTGGCCTTCAAGCCGGCCTGGCGGGCCTCCCGGAACAGGCCCAGGAACGGCCCGGCCGGGAACTCGGCCTCGTTGCCGGCCAGGTCGAGGGCCACCAGCCCGTCGTCGATCCGCTCGGCGGCCAACCAGGCGACCTGCTCGGCCATTTCGACCGGCTCGTGGCGGTTGACCGAGGCGATCAGCCGCACGACGATGCCGAACTTCCGGGCGGCCTCCTGGGCGGACTGGCAGACCCAATCGGTCACATTCTCGAGCGGGAAGCGCTCGGCCCGACTGAGGGCCACCGGCGTGAAGCGCAGTTCCAGGTAGCGGACGTTGTCGTTGGCGGCATCCTCGACCGCCTCGCGGGTGATGCGGTGGATGGCCTCCGGCGAGCGGTAGAACAGGCGCAGGGTGGCGAACTTGGCCAGGAAGTTCTGGTAGGTGAACGGCTCGTCGCTCTGCACCTGGACCAGGTTGCGCAGCCGGACGATGTTGTCCGGGACGGTGATCTGGTGGGCGCTGGCGATGGCGAGCATCGTCTCGAGGCGCAGCGAACCCTCGAGATGGCGGTGCAGCTCGATCTTGGGCAGGGATGGGTACTCTACCAGCGGTTCGGTCATAGGCGGGTGGTTAATGGCGGCGCCTGTGCTTCTTCCTCTTCTTTGACTCCTGCGCCGCGGCGGGTCCGGATCCCGGTTCTTCTGACGCGCCCTCGAGCTGGGCGGCCTGCTGGGCGGCAGCCATCGTCCGGGGCTGGAAACGGAAGACCCGGTTGACGACCGCTCCACGAATGTCGGCCAGCAGGGTCTGGAACATATCGGAGGCCTGACTCTTATATTGTACCAGCGGGTCGCGTTGTGCGTAAGCCTCCAGCCCGATCGAGACGCGCAGGCCCTCGACCCGGGTCAGGTAGTCGACCCACAGTTCGCTGATCGCCCCCAGCAGCACCTGGCGGTAGATCTGGTTCTGGATCTGGGTGCCGAGTTCTTCGGCCGGCAGGGCGGGCGCGCTTTCGCCGAGGCGGTTCAACTCCGACTGGCCCCAGGTCAGGCGCTGGGCCTCCCGGGCGGCGGCCAGGTGAGCCAGCACGTCGGCTTCCAGCTGCTCGGCCGGTGCGCCGGTCAGCAGTTCGCCAGCCAGGTAGCCGTAGTGCAGGCGGACGACGACCTGGCGTACCTGGCGGTGGGTGCGCGCGTCGAAGGAGGTGCGCGAGCCCTGGGTCATCAGGTTGAGCAGCTTCAGGATCGCCTGTTCGTCGATCGGCCCCGACAGGCGCTCGATGGCAGCCTTCAGGTCGCGCCCGATCTGGCCGTCTCCCCCCAGCAGGCGTTCCTGGCGGGCGGCCAGGACCTGCTCGAGGTGCGCCTCGACCTGCGCGGCGATCGCCTCCCAACCCTGCTGCCCCAGTTCGCCGGGGTTCAGCTCGAGCTTTTCGCCCAGGCGGGCCTCCAGGGCGCCCACCAGGCGGGTGATGGCGATGGCGGTCAGGGCGGCGCTGATCGGTCCTTCGAGAGCGTCCTTCAACTCGTGCGCCCCCTCGGCCAGCAGGCGCAGCTGGTCGTCCTTCAGCCGGAGCTGGATGTGGACGGTCTGCTGCAGTTCATCGAGCAGGTCCTGCGGGCGGCGGGTGTCGGTCTCGTCGCGGTCGCGCAAAGCGTCGAAGAAGGTGTCCAGGCTGTCGCGGCGTTCCTCGAGCTGTTCCTCCAGGCCGGTCCCGGTGCGGTCGATCAGGTCGCCGCTCCAGGCGACGAAGCGGATCTGGTCGGCCTCCAGGGCCCGGGCGGCCAGGTCGAGCAGGACCGGGATGGGGTCGGCCGGCAGCCCACCGATCTCATCGAGCAGGAGCTTGTAGGTGAAGGACGGGAACAGCCCATCGGGGGTCATGAAGGTCGGCTGGACCTGGTCGAGCCAGGCCACCAGGCGCCAGCCCTCCTCGGCCGCAACGGCCTCGGCCACCCGGCCCTTGACCTCCTGGCCGATGAGCGCCTCCACGTCCTCGCCCAGGTCCTGCTTGGCGAAGACCCGGTCGCGCTGGGAATAGATGCGCATGCGCTGCGAGTTGAGCACGTCGTCGTATTCGAGCAGGTGCTTGCGGACGTCGAAGTTGGCGCCCTCCACCCGGTGCTGTGACTGCTCGATGATGTTTGAGACCATGCGCACCTGCATGGGGAAGTCCTCGTCGATGCTGAAGCGTTCCATGACGTTCTTGACCTGCTCGCCGCCGAACATGCGCATCAGGTCGTCCTCGAGCGACAGGTAGAAGCGCGAGGCCCCCGGGTCGCCCTGGCGGGCGGCCCGGCCGCGCAGCTGGTTGTCGATGCGGCGGGCCTCGTGGCGTTCCGAGCCGATCACGTACAGGCCGCCCAGCTGGCGGACGTGTTCCATGTCCTCGAAGTGCTGCAGGAAGAACTTGACCTCGTCCTCGTAGATGCCGAACTCGGCCGGGTCGGCCTGGCGCAGGGCCTGGCGGCGGGCCTCCAGGGTCATGGCGAAGGGATTTTCATGCCCCATCCGGTGCAGGACCCGGTTGACGGTGTTGAGGACCTCCTCGGCCAGCTCGCCGCCGAGCTTGATGTCCACGCCGCGGCCGGCCATATTGGTGGCGATGGTCACCGCCCCGAAGGCGCCCGCCCCGGCGATGATCTGCGACTCTTCGGTGTGCTTGCGGGCGTTCAGGACCTGGTGGGCGACACCGCCCTGCAGGACGGTCTTCAGGCGCTCCTGGTCGGCCTGGTCCAGGCCCAGGATCTCGGCCAGGCGGGCCAGGTTGGCGGGCTCCTCCGGGTTGAGCGACAGGCCCAGATCCCTGGCCATCGGGCGCAGGTCTTCGGGCCGCAGCTGGTCGACCGGCTTATTGAAGGGCACCAGCTCGGGGATCAGGCGGCCGTCCTCGACCCGCGCGTTGGCCTCCAACCAGGCGTGCCGGATGAGCAGGACCTGCATCAGGCGGCGCACCGGCTCGGCCCGCAGCCGGATCGAGAGCCGTTCGGAGGCCTCGACCGAGGTCGTCCCGACCAGCATCGGCTGACCGCGCACGTGTTGGCTGACGATCTCGCGGGCGATGGCGCGCAGCTTGGCCTCCACCGTGCGGTAGATCACGTCGGGGAAGTCCTTGCGGCGCCAGAAGACGACATTTTTCTGCGGGTCGTCGGCCCGGGCAAAGTAGGCGTACTCATAGCCGTTCTCGTCCCTGGTCTTGACCTCGACCAGCGGCGCCCCGGACCCGAAGGCCTGGTATTCCAGGTTGGTCGGGATGGGCAGGACCTCCAGCTTGTAGATCTTGTCGAACTCCTCCGCCTCGGTCAGGGCCGTGCCGGTCATGCCGGAGAGTTTCTCGTACATGCGGAAATAGTTCTGCAGGGTGATGGTGGCGTAGGTGACGTTCTCGGGCTCGACCTTGACGCCCTCCTTGGCCTCCACGGCCTGGTGCAGGCCGTCGGACCAGCGCCGGCCGGGCATCAGCCGCCCGGTGAACTCGTCGACGATGATCACCTTGCCGCCCTGGACCAGGTAGTCCTTGCCGCGCCGGAAGAGGTGCTGGGCGCGCAGGCCCTGTTCCAGAAAGCCGAGCAGGCGGGCCTGTTCGGGGGTCACGTCTTCGGGGCGCTCGAGGTCGCGCAGCGGCTGGCCGAGCAGCTGTTCGACGTGAACGGTGCCGATCTCGGTCAGGCTCACCGCGCGGTCCTTCTCGCTGACCTCGTAGTCCTCGGGGTTCAGCTGGCGCACCAGCTGGGCCATCCGGCCGTATTCGGACACGTCGCCGGAGGCCGGCCCGGAGATGATCAGCGGGGTACGGGCCTCGTCGATCAGGACGTTGTCGACCTCGTCGATGATGGCGTAGTGGTGGCCGCGCTGGACGCGCGCCTCCAGGCTCATGGTCATGTTGTCGCGCAGGTAGTCGAAGCCGAATTCGGCATTGGTGCCGTAGGTGATGTCGGCGGCGTAGGCCGCGCGGCGGTCGACCATGCGCATCTGGTGCTGGTCCTCGCGGGTGTGCTCGCGCTCGGGGTCGAACAGGAAGGCTTTCTTGCCGTTCTCGGTCACGGCGGCCATCTGCAGGATGCCGACCGAGAGGCCCAGGAAGTGGTAGATGGCGCCCATCCAGCGGGCGTCGCGGCGGGCCAGGTAGTCGTTGACCGTGATCAGGTGTACGCCGCGCCCGGTCAGGGCGTTCAGGTAGACCGGCAGGGTGGCGACCAGGGTCTTGCCCTCGCCGGTGCGCATCTCGGCGATCTTGCCCTGGTGCAGCACCACGCCGCCGATGACCTGGACATCGTAGGGGCGCTGGCCGATGGTCCGTTTGGCGGCCTCGCGCACAGTGGCGAAGGCTTCGGGCAGGAGCTCATCCAATACCGCCTGCTGGACCTGGCGGCGTTGCTCCTTGTCCGAGAGGCCTTCCAGTTCTGCAGCGATTCGCTGACGGAAGGTGTCCGTCCTGGCCCGCAGGGCTTCGTCGCTGAGGGCCTCGCATGCGCGCTCCAGGTCGTTGACTTGAAGCGCGATGGCGGCGATCTTTTCGATTTCTTTGCGATTGGGGTCGCCCCCGAAGAATTTCACGAAGGATTGCAGCATGGGGTGTGCCTTTCGGGAGGCATTATAGCATAGCGGTGTAAGAGGAGAGTAAGAAGAATACGGCTGAGGCGGGGTGCCGCGGAAGTCCCCCCGCTCGGCTGATCGGGGGGACTTCTGGCGCCCTGGGCCTGGAGGAGGAGTCTGACCCTGGGGAGGAACCTCTTCCCCTGGACTGTCCGGGTGCGGGTGCGGTGGGGCGCTGGTCGCTGGCGGGTGAGGGTGTTCATGGTGGCATCTCCTTCTGGTCTGGTAGATGCTCCTATCATACCCACCCTGCCTGACAGCGACTACTGGTCAAGCTGCCAGCGGGCTGTGATCAGGCTGGCAGCAAGGCCTCTGGCGCTTACACGATCCTGACACGATCCCGGGGATCGAAAGCCCCTCCGCGGTGGGAGGGGCTGGCATTTTCTGAGGCGCCGGAAGGGGGTGACTACTTCTCGCCCAGGCTGTTGACGTCGGATGTGCCCGACTCCTGGAGGGTGAGCTGCGGCGTGCCGTAGTAATCGACCCGCCCGGCGCCGCTGATGGTGATCTCGAGGGTCTCGGTGGCCCAGACGACCGCATTGCCGGTGCCGCTGATGGTGATCTGGGCCGTCTCGCTGCGCAGGTCGCCGGCATCGTAGCGGCCGACGCCGCTGATGGCGATCTCCTGGGAGGCCACCTGGCCGGCGATCTCCACCTGCCCGGCGCCGCTGAGGTTGACTTCGAGGCTTTCGGCGGTCAGGTCTTCGATGCGGACGTTGCCGGCCCCGCTGACGTCCATGCGGAACGAGGCCGCCGTGAGGCTCTCGGCCCCGACCTCCCAGGCGCCGGAGGCCTCGACCCGTTCCAGATCCTGCGCGTGCAGGGTGACGACCATCAGGGTCGGGTTGAGCGAGACGCCGTCGTCGTATTCGATGTGCAGGGTGTTGCCGCGCACCTCGACGACCAGGTACTCGAGGAGGTTGTCGTCGGTCTGGACAGTGACGGACTCGCTGCCGTCCTGGATGATCTCCAGGCGGCCGGCGCCGCCGAGGGCGACGCGGTCGAAGCCGCTGACCTGGTAGGTTTCGGTGGTGATATCGCCCGAGCCGCGCACCGTCTCGGTGCCGAAGTCGATGTTGATGGTCCCGCAGGCGATCGTGCTCAGGGTCAGGGCGGCCGCAGCGAGGATCAGGAAGAATTGCCTGGTTTTCATATGCTTTCTCTCCTTCTGGATGGTTGTTGCTATAATCTCTCTACGTCCGCGCGCTGGATTGGTTGCGCTCCCGGAGAGGCATTTACGCTGCTTCTGAAGGGGGGGCAGGTACCTATTCGCCGGTCAGGTCGAAGCCGCGCTTTCTGAACTGCTCGAGCAGCTCCTTCGGAGAGGGGTCCCACTGGCCCCATTTGCGGGCGATGTGCTCGGTCCAGGAGTAATCCTCGTAGGTGAAGGTCTCCTTCCGCCCGCCCTCCAGGCGGATCCTGGCTTTCTGCTTTTTGTAATACCCCTGTGCCAGGTAGCCCTGGTCCATGACCTCCATCGCCTCGGCGACCTGCTCGTCGCTGAACTCGGGATAGCGGTCTTCGAAGAGCGTGAACCACATCGGCCAGCGCGGGCGGGGCGGGAAGTCCTCGTCGGGGTAGCCCATCACCAGCTGGACCAGGGGGAAGACGCGCGGCGGGAGCTTGAACTCCCTGGCGATCCGCTCGGCGAAATAGGGTGCTGCTCCCAGGAAGCAGGAGAACAGCCCCAGGCTCTCGCCGGCCACGACCATGTTCTGGGCCATGTAGGCGGCGTCCTGGATGCCGAGCAGGAGCAGGCCCAGGTCGTTGGTGACCCGTTCCCAGCCGCGGACCTTCATGAAGCGTTCCATCTTGTGGGCGTCCACGCAGATGGTGAACCACAGCGGCGCACCGAAGGGGGCCTTCTTCTTGCGGCTCAGCAGGAGGCTGTACATCTGCGAGGCGAAAGGGGCCTGCTGCCCGGCCCGGACGATGGCCTGCACGATCTCGTCGGGCGGCTGGTCCTTCTTGTACTTGCGCACCGAGCGGTGGTTGCGCATGGTGCGGATGACCTGGTTGTCTGTCATGCGGGGTTCTCCTTGTCGTCCTGATGATAGCACATCTTGTTCCCGGGGTGGCGCGGGAGGCCTCCCGGGAAGATCGTCAGGGTAGGTCAATATATTTGGTATTATACCAAATATATTGACTTAAGGACAAAAAGGTGCTAGACTCGCCTCAAAGGGAGCCCCGATGAGCATCGTCCCGCGCAAATGCCCGAGCTGTTCCGCCCCGCTGGTCGTCACCCAGTTGAGCTGCACCCGCTGCGAGACCAACGTGGTCGGCCTGTACGAGATCAACCCGTTCCTGCGCCTGTCCAACGAGAGCCTGCATTTTCTCGAGTCCTTCATCCGCAACCGCGGCAATGTCAAGGAAATGGAACGCGCCACCGACGAATCGTACTGGATCATCCGGCGCCGGCTGGACGAGGTCATCGCCGAACTGGGCTTCGAGGTCGAACCGGACCCGGAGGGACTGCCCGTCCGCCGGCAGGAGATCCTCACCCGATTGAGCCGGGCGGAGATCGACGTCCCGGAAGCCACCCGCCTGCTGAACCAGCTGGGCGAGCAAGCCTGATCCTCTCAGGAGTCGAAAATGTCCAACGAGAACGAACAACTGCAAATCCTGGAAATGATCGCCCAGGGCAAGATCAATGCCGAGGAGGGGGAGCAGCTGCTCAGGGCCCTGACGGCCAGCGAGCCGAAGCCCAGGCCGGCGGTGGTGCGCCTGGCGCCGGATGTCAGTGCCACCGGCTACTCGCCCGCCGAGGGCGCCAGCCTGGCGGCCGAACTGCGCCGCCTGGGCATCCTGCGGGTCAGCCTGCCGGAACTGCAGGAGCTGCGCCTGCACGACGTCAACCCCGAGTACGTGGCCGGGATCGCCGGCCTCGGATTGGCTTCCCTGGACGTGGACGACCTGGTCAACCTGCGCATCCACGGCGTCACCGCCGCGTTCGCCCGGGCCCTGCAGGAGGCCGGCCTGCGCGACCTGGATGTCGACGACCTGACCGAGTGTGCCATCATGAACGTCGACCCGGACTACCTCCGGGCCCTGCGCGAGGCCGGCATCGAAGACTTCGATGTGGAAGAGCTGGTCGAGTGCGCCACCCACAACGTGACCCCGGACTTCATCCGCGGCATGCGCCTGGCCGGGCTGGACGAGTTCGGGGTCGAGGAGCTGGTCGAGCTGTCCAACCACAACGTGACTCCCGAGTTCATCGGCGAGATGCGCGCCGCCGGATTGGGCCAGTTCGCGGTCGAGGATCTGGTCGAACTGGCCGTGCACAACGTGACCCCCGACTACCTCCGGGCCCTGCGCCAGGCTGGCCTGGACAGTTTCGAGGTTGAGGATCTGGCCGAGCTCTCCAGTCACAGCGTGACTCCCGAGTTCATCAACGGGATGCGCGCCGCCGGGTTGGACCAGTTCGCGGTCGAGGAGCTGGTCGAGCTGTCGGCGCACAACGTCACCCCCGACTACCTGCAGGCGATGCGCGCTGCAGGGATCGAGGACCTGGAGGTCGAGCAACTCTGCGAGCTGGCCATCCACGCCGTCACCCCCGACTTCGTCCGCCAGGTGCGCGAGATCATGCCCGACATCGAAGTGGACGAGCTGGTCGAGATGAAGGCCAACGGGATGGAGGCCGCCGATGTCCAGGCTCTCAAGGACAGCGGATACCTGTATGAAGACGAAGACGAGCAAGAGGACGAAGAAGTGGACGACGCGTAGCCGCACCGCCAGGGTGAATCACGGCTCACCGCCGCCCTGTATGCCAGCGCCGAAAGGCCGGGACACAGGGCGGCGCTGTTCGTCCGCGTTCGGGCGTGCCCGGCCAAGGTCCCCGGGCGGATCTCGGCCGGTTCTCTCATCCTGGCTGCCGCACATCCGTGCTATAATGACAGCGTACCCCCAACCGTTCTGCCCCGATCCGCCTGATGTCCTTCGCCCATCTTCACGTCCACACCACCTACTCCCTGCTGGATGGCTTCTCGAACATCAAGAAGCTGGTCCGGCGTGCCCGGGAGATGGCGATGCCGGCCCTGGCGATCACCGATCACGGGACGATGTTCGGGGTGATCGAGTTCTACCACGCTGCCCGGGAAGTGGGGGTCAAGCCGATCATCGGCGTGGAGGCCTACCTGGCCTCCCGTTCGATGCAGGAACGCGACCCGCAGGAGGACAAGCGCTCCACCCACCTGCTGCTGCTGGCCGAAACCCAGGCTGGCTACCAGAACCTGCTCAAGATCACCTCTGCCGCCCAGACGGACGGCTTCTACTACCACCCCCGCATCGACAAGCAATTCCTGGCCCACCACGCGGAGGGCCTGATCTGCACCTCCGGCTGCCTGTCGGCCGAGGTGCCGCGCCTGCTGCGCCAGGGCCAGGTCGAACAGGCCCGCAGTGCGCTGGACTGGTACTACGAGATCTTCGGCCAGGACAACTTCTTCATCGAGCTCCAGCAGCACGCTGTCCCGGAACTGGAAGCGGTCAACAAGCAGCTGCTCGAGTTCGGCCAGCGCTACAACGCCCGCTACCTGGCCACCAACGACGTCCACTATATCAATGCCGACGACGCCCGCCTGCAGGATATCCTGCTGGCGATCCAGACCGGCAAGCTGCTCTCCGACCCCGACCGGATGCGCTACGAAGACCCATCCTACTACCTGCGCTCGCCGCAGGAGATGGCGGCCCTGTTCGGCGATATCCCCGGGGCGCTCTCCAACACCCTGCTGGTCGCCGAACGCTGCAACGTCGACCTGGATGTCAAGGACTACCGCCTGCCGCAGTTCGAGGTCCCCGAGGGCCACACCGCCGAATCCTACCTGCGCCAGCTGTGCGAGGACGGGGCCCTGCGCCGCTATCGGGAAGCTGCCGGCAGCCCGCAGGTCCGTGAACGCCTTGAATACGAGCTGGGCATCATCCACCAGATGGGCTTCGATGCCTACTTCCTGATCGTCTGGGACCTTTGCCGGCATGCCCGCCAGCGCGGCATCTGGTATAACGCCCGCGGCTCGGCGGCCGGTTCGATCGTTGCCTACACCCTCGACATCACCCTGGTCGATCCGATCCAGCACGACCTGATCTTCGAGCGCTTCCTCAACCCGGCCCGGATCTCGATGCCCGATATCGACCTCGATTTCCCCGACGACAAGCGGGCCGAGATGCTCGAGTACACCGTCCAGAAGTACGGCCAGGACAAGGTCGCCCAGATCATCACCTTTGGCACGCTCGGGGCCCGGGCCGCTTTGCGCGATGTGGCGCGGGTGATGGATATTCCCCTGCCGGAGGTCGACCGGGTCGCCAAGCTGGTGCCCAACATCCCTGGCAGGCCGGTGACCCTGATGGACGCCCTGGCCCAGTCAGCGGACCTCAAGGCGGCCTATGCCTCAAGCGGGCACCTGCACGAGCTGATCGACACCGCCTCCCAGATGGAGGGCGTGGTGCGCAACGCCGGGACTCACGCCGCCGGCGTGGTCATCTCCGACAGGCCGCTGATCGAGTACCTGCCCCTGCACCGCCCGACCAGCAACTCGGAGGAGACCCCGGTCAAGACGGTCACCCAGTTCGAGATGGGCATCCTCGAGAAGCTCAAGATGCTCAAGGTCGATTTCCTCGGCCTGACCACCCTGACCGTCATGGCCCGGGCCTGCGACCTGATCTCCGCCCGCCATGCGATCGACTACCACCTCGGCAACATCCCCACCGACGACCCCGAAACCTACCGGTTCCTCGGGGAAGGCAATACCGCCGGTGTCTTCCAGCTGGAAGGATCGGGGATGACCAAGTGGCTGGTGCAGATGAAGCCCCAGTCGCTGGAGAACGTCATCGCCATGGTGGCGCTCTTCCGCCCCGGGCCGATGGAATTCATCCCCGATTACATCAGCCGCATGCACGGCGCATCCGAGGTCGAATACCGCCACCCGTTGATGGAGCCGATCTTCAAGGACACCTACGGCATCCCGATCTACCAGGAACAGATCATGCGGGCCTCGATCGACCTGGCCGGTTACAACCCGTCCGAGTCCGACGATCTGCGCAGGGCGATCTCGAAGAAGAAGAAAGACGACATTGAGAAGCACCGCCTCAAGTTCGTCAAGGGGGCGGTGGCCAAGGGCATGGACCAGCCCACCGCCGAGGCGATCTTCACCGATTGGGAGGAGTTCGCCCGCTACGGCTTCAACCGCAGCCATGCAGCCGACTACGGCATCATCGCCGTCCAGACCGCCTTCCTGAAACACAAGTACCCGGTCGAATACATGGCCGCCCTGCTCTCGGTGACCAAGAACCAGACCGAGAAGATGGCCTACTACGTCGCCGACACCCGCAGCATGGGCGTGGAGATCCTGCCGCCGGACATCAACGCCTGCGGCTGGGATTTCGACATCCAGGACGTGGAGGGCAAGCCTGCCATCCGTTTTGGCCTGGGGGCGGTCAAGAATGTCGGCCTGGCGCCGGTCGAACTGATCTGCAAGGCCCGCGGCAAGAAGCCCTTCAAGAACCTCGACGACTTCACCCGGCGGGTCGACCTGCGGGCGGTGGGCAAGCGCGCCCTGGAATGCCTGGTCAAGGTCGGGGCGCTGGACGCCTTCGGCACGCGGGCCGCCATGCTCGAGGGCCTCGACCAGGTCGTGGCGGTCAGCTCCTCGCACCATCGCGCCGCCGAGGCCGGACAGCTGTCGCTCTTTGGGGTCCACACCGGCGTCACCGAGGCCATCCACCTGCCGCTGGTCCCGGAGGCCGACCGCCGTGAGGCCCTCAACTGGGAGCGCGAGCTGATCGGCATGTACGTCTCCGAGCACCCGCTGACGCCCTATGCCGAAACCATCCGCCGGGTGGTGAACTACACCTCTGCCACCTTGAGCGAGGCGGCCCACCAGGAGCCGGTGCACATGGCCGGGATGATCTCGGCCATCCGCCCGCACCAGACCAAGACCGGCAAGATGATGGGCTGGGTCACGCTCGAGGACCTGCAGGGAACGGTCGAACTGGTCCTCTTCCCGCGCACCTGGGAGAAGGTCCAGTTCATCCTGGAGGTCGGGGGTCTCATCCTGGTCGATGGCAAGGCCGACGCCCAGTCGACCCCGTCCAAGGTGCTGGTCGACAACATCCGCACCGAGATCAAACTGGTGGAACCCCTGCAGGAACGTCCCCTGGTCCAGGGTCCGGACCGCAGGCCCGCCGGGCCGCCACAGCGGCAGATCGCTGAACCATCTCCTGCCTTCGCCGGCGCGGCCGAGGCCGGCTGGGATGGCGACGGCCCACCGCCGCCCGAGGCCCCGCCTGAGTGGGAGACCTACACTCCCGCCGAGGCCGGCCTGGTCGACCCGGAACTGGTCGTCCACGAACCGGACCTGCCGGAGGAACCGCCTGTGACGGTCAGCAAGCTGACCACCGGGGAAGCCGCACCCCCGAGCGCGGCTGTGCACGCCAAACCCCAGGCCACGGCGGAGGTCATTTCGATGCCCAGGACGCCCCCCCCGCCGCGCCCGGCCCAGGTGGACGAGGAGCACCCGCCCCAGATGGTGACCATCACCCTGCGCCCGACCGGCGACTCGCAGCGCGACATCCGCCGCATCAGCCGCCTGCACGGGATGTTCATCTCTTACCCGGGCAAGGACCGCTTCCAGCTGTTTATCTTCGAAACCGGCAAGGGCCACCTGATCGATTTTCCCAACGATACGACCCGGGTCTGTCCCGAGTTGATGAATAAACTGAAGGAACTGGTGGGGGAGGCGAATATGCGCCTCGAGCCGATCCTGTACCAGTAGTGGGACCGATCATCAGGGGCCCTGGGGGAATTCGACACTGCTTTCAGCGTCGACATGATTAATGTGACTTTCTGCACTTGACTCGCGAATTTCTCTGACCTATTCTAGTCTCATCTGCTATACCGGTGGGTCATTAGCGTTTAGTGTTACGGGTACAACCAGCAGAACGAAATCAAAACAGAATAGAGAGGCAGACATGCCGAAGCCGATTCAGCGCGCATTGGGGTTGGGAAACAAGGTTGTCAGTGCACTTGTCTTTGTTTCATTAACGTCATCGAGTATGATCGGCGTCCCGACCGCGAGGGCGGCTGAATCACTTACGACCGAACCGGCGAATGTCATGCCGGTCGAAGAGGGCGATTATCAGGCGCCGGTCTTCACCCATCCTGAAGCCCGGATGGCCGAGGTGACCGACCAGCTCGTCGGCGCATCCCCGCTGCTCGTGCCCCGGCAGGCGGAGGCCTGTCCCACGGATGCCGACCTGGTGATCAGCGCCACCTGCAGCCTGGCGGCCGGCACGCATACCTATACCAGCATCACCATCCAGAGCGGGGGGATTCTCGAGCTTCCCAGAAATCCATCGACTGGTGAAGGTGTGACGATTGTCGCCCAAACCATCACGGTCGAAACCGGCGGCATGATCCACGCCAACGGGCTGGGTTACCCGGCCTCAAGCGGACCCGGGGAAGGTAGTGATTCTGGTTTGAATGGCGCAGGGGGAGCCGGCCATGGCGGCCTGGGCGGTCTCGGCTGGACCGGCGCGGCGGGCGGCGTGGCTTACGATGACATCTATGCACCGTTCATGCTGGGCAGCGGCGGAGGCAACAGCGGCAGCCTCCTGGGCGGTGCAGGCGGCGGGGCGATGAAGATCGTCGCCGACACCCTG
>JAFGSI010000073.1 GCA_016934715.1 Anaerolineales bacterium | reverse complement strand
TAAAACGGGGTAACTCCAGTTGCATCCCTGATTTCGCTGGCCACTTCACAAACCCGGTATCCTGGGCGCGCTTCAACAGGTTTGCGCTGGTTTTCCCAAGCGGCACGATCCACTTCGCGACCAGGACACTGCCCTGCGTAAAGTGCTGGCCTTGTTTTTTTGGCTGCCTGCGTCCAGGATCGGCGCCCAGGAAGAATGGCCTGGATTCGCATCGCTCCAGCACCGCCGCCTGGTTGCGCCTTTTCGGTGTCGAGGTCGGCCATCTGGCCTCCTTTGCGAAGAATGTTGAAGAAGTGGGGGTGCATTTTTCGCACAAACACATAAACCTGGAACGGACAGGCTGACCATGCGGTATAATCGCGGGAACCTTCGCCTGCCCAGGTGCCAGGCGTTCTCGACCATGAAATCGACGCCCCCGCCAAAACCGATCCTGCCCAGCCTGCTGCTTGCGGGCGTTTTCCTGCTCCTGCTGGCTGCCGGGATTGAAGGGCTGGTGCGAACCCCCTGGGCAGCAGCTCATCTGCCTGCCTATCGCTCTGTGGGGAACTTTCACACCCAGTTCGAGATCAAGTGGTTCCGCTTTCAGGAATACATCGCCCAGGAAGGCGGCGTGGATGTATTGATCCTGGGCAATTCGCTGGCCAACACCGGTGTCGATCCGGTGACCATGTCCTGGGGGGTTCATCTCCAGACCGGCGGCCGTCTGCGGGTGTTCAACTTTGGCGTCGAAGGGATGACCGTGTATACCATTCGGGAGATCGCCGCCCTCCTGCTCGAACAATCCCAGCCCCAGGTGCTGATCTATGTGGTCAGGGTGCGCGACTTTGTCACCGTCATTCGGCCGGCTACCGAATATCGATTCCTGGAGGACCCCTGGGTTCGCTACCGGCGCGGCGATGTTAATTTTTCCGGCTGGCTGTACGATCATTCCAGCGCACTGCAGGCCTACCTGCCCTACCGCAACTGGATGCGGGCCGACTTCCCCGACACGCTCTACACGCGGATGCATCGCAGCCTGGTCACCACGCACGCCGGGTATGAACCCGATCGAAAAATCGTCACGATCGGGAGCCAGCTCACTGCGGAAGATCCCTGGTACCCGATCTGCGCCGTGTACGCAGAGTTCGAGCTGGATGCTTCCCAGTTCGACCAGTACCGCGCCCTCATCGCACTGGGGCAGGCCCATGGGGCCCAGGTCATCATCGCCGAAGTACCGGCCCACCCCACCGCCATCGAATGCATGGGAGGGATGGAAGAACACCAGCAGTTTGAGGAAGCCGTGGCTGCCGCGATCCACCAGGCGGGAGGGATTTTCATCCCGGCCGACTTCAGCCTGCCAATTCCGTCCGATGGCCATTCAGATCTCGAACACCTGAACTACCTGGGGGCTCCCTACTTCAGCAGCTACCTCGCCGACCAACTCATCGAAATGCAGCTCATTTCGGGACAACCATAAGATGGGGATCACCACGACCTGGTTTTTTCTTGGTGTGGTCTTGTTCGCGGCCATCTTCTGGCTCCTGCCGAGGACCTACCGCATCCTGTGGCTGCTGCTGGGATCGCTCGCCTTCCTGGCTTCCTGGTCATGGACATTCCTTCTCATCCTTGCCGGGATCGGTCTGGCCAACTACCTGATCGGCAGGAAGCTGGCTGCCGGTCGGAAACCTGTCCTGCTGTGGGCAGGCATCCTGTTGAATGTCGCCGCCCTGGTCATCCTGAAATATTTCGATTTCTTCATCCCCGTGTTGACCTCCGGCCTGGATCGGCTCGGGATCCAGACCGGGGCAGGAGGCCTGGAACTGCTCGTACCGGTCGGGCTGTCCTTCCTCGCGGTCCAATTCATATCCTACCTCGTCGACGTTCATGCCAGCCGGATCGAAGCCGAAAAAGACCTGCTCAAATTCTCCGTGTACGTCTTTTATTTCCCCAAGCTGCTCTCCGGGCCGATCGAGCGGGCAGGCACTTTTCTCCGCCGGCTGGAGACACCCCCTAAGCCGACCGGCGAAATGCTGTCCCGCAGCCTGGGCCTGATCCTGTTCGGGCTGGTGCGCAAGGTCATCCTGGCCGACGGGCTGACCGCCATGCTGCCCTCTGACCTGGCCGCCGCCATTGCGACATCCGCGACGCCCCTGCTGCTCGCCTGGCTGCTGGCGTTTGCCCTGGCCCTCTACAATGACTTCGCCGGTTACACCAGTATCGTTCGCGGGGTCAGCGGCCTGCTGGGCATCGAACTGAGTCCCAACTTCCGGGTCCCGTATTTCTCGCGCAACTTCAACGAGTTCTGGACCCGCTGGCACATCAGCCTGTCCAACTGGCTGCGTGACTACATCTTCTTCCCCCTCTCGCGGTCCCTGTTGAGGCGGTTCCCAAACCGCAGGGCCGTCGTGCACCTTCTGCTCCCGCCGCTGGCGACCATGCTGGTCAGCGGGTTGTGGCACGGGCTGTCGTGGAACATGCTCGTCTGGGGCGGCCTGCACGGTCTGTACCTGGTCACCGAGCGCCTGCTGACCCTGCGCGGCGGCCGTCGGTCCCCCGACCAGCTGCCGCGCGGACGCCAGGCATTTGCCGCCCTGGTCGTATTCGCCTGCGTCGCGGCTGCCTGGGTCCCCTTTCGGTTCGACCTGGGCACCGTCGGGCAGTTCCTCCAGGCGCTGATCGACCCGGCCCAGTGGCAACTGGCCGACTACCGGGTCTACCTGGCCCGTTTCCTGGCCAGCGGCCGCTACGATCTGCGCACCTGGATGCCCTGGATCTACCCCCTGCTCCAGCTGGCGATCTTCACGGCCCCCGCCCTGCTGCTGGACGCCGTCCAGTACAAGGACGAACTGGCCTTCCTGAAATGGCCGCGCTGGATCCAGGCGCTTGCCCTGGCCCTGGCCGGCCTGGCATTCTGGCTGACGGCATTGACCGATACCGCGGCACCGTTCGTTTACCAGGGATTCTGACCTTCAACCTGCCGCCCTCCGGCCTGGACCTTCCCAAGTTGTAAGTTCCTATTAATCCGGTTCTCATCTGGATGAATTACCCTTCCTCCGAAAGGGCGGGGAGCATTCCACCACACCTCAACACAAAGGGACACACTCGATCTTGACCAACAATCCATACTACAATCTGATCTGCCTGTCCATCCGCGTCTATGCGCGCCTGATGCTGCGGATGAACGTCCGGCAACATGAAGAGCTCCCGGGGGGGCCCAAGCTCTTCGTCGCCAATCACCCCAGTGCGATGGATCCGTTCCTCATCCACATCCTCACCGGAGACCACGTCTCGGTCCTGATCACCGCCAGCGCCTTCGAGGTCCCGATCTTCGGCCCCTACATCACCCGCACCGGCCAGATCCCGGTCGTCACCGGGCAGGGCCCGGCGGCCCTGGAGGCTGCCGAAAAGGCGCTTCGGGAGGGCCGCTCGATCGGCATCTTTCCCGAGGGAACCTTCAGCCCTGACGGCGGATTCCACCGCCCGCGCACCGGGGCCGCCCGCCTTGCGCTGCGAACCGGGATCCCGGTCGTCCCGATCGGCATCCACCTGCTGCGCGAGCGCAGCTGGACGATCCGCTCGAAGGTCAGCGGAAAGGCGATCGAGGGCCACTGGTACCTGCACGGCCCGTACAACGTCACCATCGGCCAGCCGCTTGCCTATCAGGGTGATGTCGAAGACCGTGAACGGGTGCACGAAGTGGCCGAGAACATGATGACCCACATCCGCCGGCTGGCGCTGGAGAGCCGCCAGCGCATGGAAAAGCCCCGCCTGGTGCAGGCCGTGGCGTGATCGTCTGCAAGCCTCCCACAGGGACGGGCTCCGTCCCTGTTTTTCCAGATCCCGCCGTAAAGCCCCGGCGTGCAGGCCGGGGGAGATCAGGCAGCGGTGCACCGCGCCGGATCTTGGGCCTTGCACGCGATGGCTCCCCTATCCTATAAAACAGGAGTTCTGATTTCAAAAGCAACCACCACGTTGGCTGCTCCTGCAAAGGGCATGTGGTCCGGTGTCCCCAGGTTCGTCGCGGGGGATCGGGCAACGGTGTGGATGTGCGCCTGAAAGCGATCTCTTCCCTAACAGCTCAGGAATTTGGGGCTGCCATCCTCGCGCTGGCAGGGATGCCCGACCAAGGTCGCGCATCCCGTTTTTTGCGCCAGGAATTCCCGTGGCGGAGGACCCGCCTGCCAACGCGATGGCCCCATACAACCTGGGTTGCCGCTGTCGGGGGAACACCTCTCGCGATCCTCAAACCATCGATCGAGAACCAGAAGAACAGTTGCGCTGGGCGATCGAGCATCATCCACCCGCTGCGTTGTGCATCTGCTCCCGCGCCCGGGATGGACCCTATGGCTGTGTTCCAGCGCGCATCCTCATGGATCGCCGACCCCTGGGGCGGAGGAGAGCCTTTGCCACGGGCCCCCGTTGCTTGCGCCGAGCAAGAACCCCCTGCCTTCGCTGGCCTGCTGGCCTGCACCAGCACGGGGGAAGCAGGGGGAGTGTCAGGATTTCCTCCCGGCAGGGTTGTTGGGGGCGGTGGAGGATGTTAGAATCCTGCTTACGACGGCCTGTGGATATACCCGGACCACTATCGTCGGCCCTGCCTGCTGCGCGGCACCTTCAGTTCAGCAAATTTCTGCAAGAAGCAGTACCACCGGCACCTGGCGAACCCTGGGCTGCCCACAGGAGAGATATGCCGGAAGCGAGAGTGGTTTGGATCACCGGCGGGGCCTGCAGCAGCGGGCGCACCACCGCATGGGTCCTCGCCCGTCTGGGCGACCGGGTGGTGATCGCCGATGTGGATGATCCCGCCGGGCAGGACATCATCGACCGGCCGGCTTCGAGGGCGGGTCCAACCCGCTGCTCGAAACGAGCGACGAGGACTTCGAGCGCATCATCGCTGTGAAGCTCAACGGCTGATCCGCGCTCCAATGGTGGATCGGGCCGTGCACGACCTGCGGGTCAGGGCCATGTCCTACGGCAGGATGCGCTTCCCCCCGGCCGCTGGCTGACCGACACCTGGGCACTCCGCAGGTCAAGAAGACAGTGGTCAAGTTCATGCAGCCGGTCGGGGCGCCCGGCGCGCCGGAGGAGATCGCCGCCGCGATCGTATCGCTTCGTTCGGAGGGCGCCAGCTTCGTCCCCGCCAGACCCTGGTCATCGACGGCGGCATGACCGCCCAGTGTACCGCAGCCGAAAGGACCGCATCGTGCTTCATATCAAGATCCTCGGCATCCAATACCCCGAACGCTACGCCCTGCGCCGCCTGGTGCAGATCGCCCTCAACGAGGTCCAGGCCGGGCATCCAGAAATGAACAGCGAGATCCGGGAGGTCAACGACCCGACCGAGATCGGCAAATACGCCCGGGTGCTGATCCTGCCCAGCCTGGTGGTCAACGAGAAGCTGGTCTGCTCGGCGCGTTTTCCCACCAAGGAGGAAGTGGTGGCCTGGTTGAAGGAGGCGGCGAAAAAGTAAGCCGCGCAACGTTCTGCCGCGCGGCTGCGGGACAAGAAAGCGCTCCGGCGAGTAAAAGGGGGGCGAAGCCTGCCCAAACAAAGAAAAACATCCCGGGAAGGAAAAAACCGGCCGTATCGCATGGCCGGTTTGCTCTTTCGGAGTTCATTTTCAGCCTTTTTCCTCTTTCCCCCTTTGGAAAAAGCGGGCGAACGGTTTCGCGCACCGGCGGGGCAGACTGGCGAGCCGACACGATCATCCTGGCACGAAACTCAGGGAACGCGCCGCTGTTTCGCGGGGCGTGCGCCCCGGCCGGTGGAACCGATGCCGGGCAGCGTGAGGCTTATCTCACAACCGTCCGGTAAAACAAGCCTTCTTCTGGCCCCAGGCCAAGTTCAATCGCTCTCTTGATCTGAACCACCTCTTCAATCGTGGGGGGCAGGTTATGCCCAGGAAATCCTTGGATCACTTTAATTGCTTCTGCATCGATGGCTATTCGGTTACGTGACGCCATCAGTAAACCGGGCTCGCGTAACTCCCCTGTCGCTGGCCCGCCGGTAATGAAAGTACGCCGTAGGTCTGCAAGGATCAGGTCAGGTTTGATCACCAGGTTCAGGTCAACGATTTTCTCCTGCAAGCGACCGAAGTGCCACAGAGTACGCTGCCAATTATTCACGAAACCCATCCCCAATTTCAGGCTTCCGGTGAATTGCGCTGCATGATGGGTTTTCGGACAGCAAAGATAGACAATGCGATTACCACGGCTGAGGAGACGGGCCAGTTTTACTCTTTTCAGGTACTGCCCGCCAACGACAACATTTTCCCATCCGTCTTCATCAAAAATCACTACCTGCACTTTCATATCCTGGGCCACTTGATATACGCCAGTTTGTTCTAATACCTTGCGATGGTTTGAATAAGAGGTTGATTCGCCGATGAAAATAGTTTCTGCTCCATGTTCTTGGAGTAGCTGGAGTGTTGATCGGAGGAAATCAGGTGCAGTGCTGCCGGGAGGAGGATGAGGCGAATTGTAATTTGGCTTTACGAGGACAGCATCCTCACGACAAAACCAATCCCACCCTCCTATTGCCTCTACGGCTCGTTCCAGGTCGCTTTTCAGATTGCTTGTGCAGTGAATACGGCTTACCAGTGGCTGAAGTGAAGGTGTATCATCCATTTACAGATCCTCGTATAACGCAACTAGAGCGGCACTTGGTGGTGAAGGAAGCGATAGAAGCGGAAGGCCAGGAACAGGCGTTGATCGGTGATGTGGAGTTGGCCATGCGCGAAAGGCTGCGCCAAATCGGGCGACAAGCATTGGCCTGCTTTCTGAAGAGCACGGCCGCAGGAGCGGAAACGGAGATCCCCTGCGCCTGCGGGGGCCCGTTGCATTACCAACGATGGGGCAAGGCAGCGCTCTGGTCCGTGTTTAACAGCGTGGTGTATCGCCGAGCATCCTGTGCGGGCTGTGTCTACGGACAAGGCTATGCCCGGTTTCACGCCGCTGGAGACCTGATCGGCAGCGGTGTCCTGGAGCGCGGTTGCATGGACCCTGGATGGCGCCATCCTCACTGCCAATGCCCGCGCCGCCCGTTTGAGCGGCGCTGGGCATACGGTGCGCACTGCTCGTTCCCTTTTGCCACTCGCCGCCGGACCACCTTTGCGTACACACTTCGGACAGCTTCCGTACCATACGCGCTGGGGGAAAGGGGAGAGGGCGGATTCCACGAGGTTTTTTGGAGAGCGGAACGGACCTGGCAATGCAAGAACCGGGATCGCGATCCGATCATCCTGGTCACGCCGCTTCTCCGGGAGACCCCGCGCACACGAACAGGGCATTGTTGAGGGTCACATCGGCGGCCAGGGGTCGCAAGGTGAGACCGCTGCGGACGAGGAACTCCTCCAGGGCGCGCGGCTCATGGTCGGGGCGTGACATGTCGTCGAAGTAGACGTAGACCCCGGCCCGAATGTGCGGGCGCAGCTGCTCCAGGACGTAGCTCGTCGAGGAGTACAGATCGGCGTCCAGGTTGATCAGCAGGATCTCGTGAGCGGGCAGTTCGAATTCCGGCAGGGTCTGCTCGAACCAGCCCTTGTGGAAGGTGATGCGCGGATCGTCGATCTGCGGGACCTGGCCGCGGGTCGAGAACCAGCCCTTGGTGTACTTGCCCCCGGCGTCATCGTAGGCCTCCGGCAGACCCTCGAAGCTGTCGAAGCCGTGCAGCTGCGCTTCGGGGTGTTGGAGGGCCGCCGACCACCAGCGCATGCTGCTGCCGGTGTAGACCCCGAACTCCAGGTAGAGCACTCGCTTCTCCTTGATCCGCTCGGCTGCCACGGCGAAGACCTGCTCGCGCTGCGGAAAACGCTGCGCGAAGCGAAAGCCCATCCGCCGGGTCCAGCGGCCGAGGCGCATGTAGTTGAGCAGCATCTGCAGCTGGTGCAGGGCCCGGTCAGGCAGGGCTGCACCCAGGGAGGTCAGGGATCGTTTGAAAAAACGCAGGAGCGTTTTTGCCATGCGCCCCATTATATTCGAGATTCCACGGCCACGATCACGGCTGCAGGCAGCCGGGCAGCGAATTCGAGCGCCCGGTAGGATTCTCGGTCGTCCCGTTCTGATCGTAGATCTTGACCCAGCGGATGTAGGAAAACTGCAGCAGGTTGCGCATCAACGGCTGGGCGATGGTGTAGCTCGCCCCGCTCGACTGGCACGTCCCGACCAGGTAGACATGGGCGACACTGTCCAGGATGCGCAGTTCGGAGAAACCGCTGAACCCGCTGGAGATCAGGGTCAGGCCGCGGGCCTGTTCGGCCGCGGTCGGGCCGGCGAAGAAGGCTGTCAGGACCGCCTCGGGATACGAGGTCAAGGGGCCGGCGAGCTCGCGCGTGACCGCCAGTTCGTAGGGGGCAGTCCCGCTGACGACACGGTTGTCATCGGTGAAATAGACCGTGATCCGCACCGGCGTGGGCGTGCGGGTCGGCCAGCGGGTGTCGGTCGGACGCCAGGTGGCCGTCGGCCAGCGGGTGGCTGTCGGGGTACGGGTGGGGGTTGGGCCAGGCGTCCGGGTGGGAGTGCGCGTGAAGGTCGGCGTGCGGGTGTTGGACGGGGTGAGGGTCGGACGCGGTGTGCTGGTCGGGCGCGGGGTGCGGGTCGGCCAGCGGGTGTCGGTCGGACGCACGGTTCGGGTGGGGGTGATCGTGCGGGTCGGGGTGGGCGTGTAGGGCAGCCAGTCGAAGGTCGAGACGATGTTGGCGAAGACGGCCGACTCGGCCCCCCGGTGGAAGGCCGGCGGCGGGGTGGGAAAATGATCCGGGTTGGCCGAGTGCAGGACGAAGTTCAGGCTGACGCAGACCCGGCCGCGGGTGGTCGAATAGGCCGTCCACTCGTAGACCTGGCCGGCGCCGGCCTCGCGCCCGGTCTCGCGCAAATAGCGCTTGCCGTTGATGTAGACCGTGGTATACGACAAACGCCCGTGCAGCGGGCTGCGGCAGGTGGTCGAACTGGAAACCGAGCTGGTGACCACCTGCAGGTACTTCTCCACCAGGTTCGTGCCGGGGGCAAAGGCCAGGTCGATCCGCAGCGGGGGTTCCCCGCCGCCGGACAGGGCCCCATCGGGCGGGTAGAAGAACTGGAACCCACTGGTCTCGCTGCGCAGGTTCTGCCAGTCGGCAGTCAGGTACCAGGTGGCGGTGCGGGTCGGCGAGGGGCCCGGAGTACGGGTCGGGGTGCGGGTGGCAGTCGGGGTGCGGGTGGCGGTCGGGGTGCGGGTGGCGGTCGGGGTCCGGCTGGCGGTCGGGGTGTAGGGCCGCCAGTTGAAAGTCGAAACGATGTTGGTGAAGACAGCCGACTCGGCTCCCCGGTCATAAGCCGGCGGCGGGGTCGTGAAGACGTCCGGATTGGCCGAGCGCAGGACGAAGGTCATGCTCACGCAGACGTCCCCGCGGGCGATGGAATAGGACGTCCAGGCGAAGACGCTGCCGGTGGCGGCGTCCTGGCCGATCTCGCGCAGGAAGCGATCCCCGCCGATGACAACGTAGGCGGAAGAGGTCCGCCCGGGGTTGCCGCTCAGGCAGGGGGACGTCCCCCGGCTGACACGCACTTCCATCCACTTGGCCCGCAGGGTCGTGCCGGCCGCGAAGGGGATCTCGATGTGGAGCGGGTCGACGCTGGTGACGGTCGCGCTGGCGGGGTAGTAGAACTCGTAGCCGTCGTGGTCGCTGCGGTAGACCGGCCAGTCGGCCGGCAGGGAGAAGGGCGGCGTGCGGGTCGGGGTGCGGGTGCGGGTCGGCCAGCGGGTGTGTGAGGGGGTCGGCGTGCGGGTCGCGGTGCGGGTGTGCGAGGGGGTCGGCGTGACCGTGGCCGTGCGGGTGGAGGTGGGCGTGCGGGTCGGGGACGGCCCGCTGACAAACGCGAAGCGCACGGCGTCAGCGCCAAGTTCACGGCCCGCAACCGTGTCGGGGGTGTCCTGGGTGCGGTTGGGCAGGTAGACGAACTCGCCGCCGGCGGCGGTGAACTCGTAGCGCCCGGCGTAGACCCAGCCGTCGGTGACATAGTAGGGATTGGGGAAGACGATCTGGTTGACGTGGACGGTGTCCTGGCGCCCGGCATGGAAGATGGTATAGACGGCGGCCTCGCTGGTGGCGTGCACCGCCGGGACACGGATATAGATGGCATAGAAACCGGGCGGCTGGCCGGCCGGGAATGTCCAGTAGGCGTCGCAGGTCGAGTTGGCGGTCAGGACCGGGGAGACCAGGCGCATGCTGTTGTTGTAGCTCTGCCCGGCCACCGTGCCGCTCACCACCCAGCAGCCGGGCGGGTCCTCGAGGAAGCCCGGGCCGCCGTCGTCGACCACCACCCCGCTGGTGACCGGCTCGGGATAGGGCAGTTCCGCCTCCCCGCTGGGCAGGATCAGCGCGCCGCCGCTCCAGTAGGGCACGATGCGCGGCAGCTGAACCCACAGCGAGTTGGCCTGGTTGTAGGGCCAGGGGTCGGTGGTCTCGCCGATCCAGCCGTAGGGATCGACGACCTTGCCGGCCGGGTTGACCACCCGCAGGTGCAGGTGCGGGCCCGACGAGTTGCCGGTGTTGCCGCTGTAGCCGATCATCTCGCCGTGCGAGATCCAGGTGCAGCCGGCCGG
This sequence comes from Anaerolineales bacterium, assembly GCA_016934715.1. Taxonomy (GTDB): domain Bacteria; phylum Chloroflexota; class Anaerolineae; order Anaerolineales; family Villigracilaceae; genus JAFGSI01. Next base: position 21,201 of record JAFGSI010000073.1, on the reverse strand, counting down.
CGAGCACGACTGGACCGCCACGGCGCTCATGTGGCCGTAGGAGGTGTTGTAGCCGTTGGGGTGCCCCAGCCGGACGTAGAGCCCCAGCCCGTAGCGGTGGTCCATCGGGTTGTGCCAGCCGGCGTAGATGACCCGGTTGGTGTCGGCCGCCGCGTAGAGCGGGCGGTAGTTCAGGCCAAAGTCGGTGCCGTCGTGGCCGTTGTAGCCGATCCAGTCGCCGAGCGAATACGACCAGTAGATCCCCGAACCGGCGTCGCAGGAGCCGCCCGGCGGCGCCGGGCCGACCGGCGGCGGGCTGGGACAATCCCGGCGGGCCTCGTCCCCGCTGTAGACCGCGATGCGGGTGTCGTACTGGGTGTAGTTGGGGCTGGTGTGATCGAAGACGCTTTCCTCGGAGGCCGTCCCCGGGAAAGGCGGGTAGAGGAACGGCTCGACGATCTGCGCCCCGGGAACAAACCCTGGCCGGGCCACAACAGCCCGCAGCGGCGCCCACAGGGCCGGCAGCAACAGCCCGGCCAGCAGGCTGAACGTCAGGGCCTTCCAGGGGGAGCGGGGAGCGGGAGAGGAACGGTCCACGGTGACGGAGGGTTACGGGGTGGGAGTCGGCTCGGCAGGGGTGGAACGCAGGCTGGCCAGCACCATCTCGGCAGCCTGCAGGCAGGCGTCCATCTGTTCAGAGAAACTGACCTTGAAACCGGTGAAGACGATCCCGTCGCCGCCGTAGTAGTTGACGAAGCGGGCCTGCCCGTTCTGGCTGGCAACGACGACCTCGAAGATCAGGTCCCCGACCGGGCGGAAAGAAGACTCCACCGTCCAATCAGGGGCCAGGCCGCGCCCGGCGGTCAGTTCGATGGTGCAGCCCGGGAGGACCAGGCTGGCCAGCAGCGGGAAGCCCTGCGTGTCCTCGACCAGCAGCCACAGTTCGGGATCGAAGTCGACCTGGAAGAACATCCCCGGCTGCGACTCGACGTAGGTCGGCAGGTCGGTCCAGATGCCGGGCCCGGCGCCGCCGGTGCGCGGCTCGGGTGGCGCGGGGGTGGCCAGCGGGGAGGAGGTCGGGATGACGATCAGCGTCTCGGTCGGTGGGGGGGGAACGGGGGATTCGGGCGGGAGAGGTTCAGGGCTTGCGGTCGCCTCGGGCAGCGGGGGCGTGGGCGATTCGACCGGCTCGAGCAGCAACGGCGGGGCCTGCGGGGGCTCGGCCGCGTATCCGCCCCCACAACCGGTTGCCGCCAGCAGCAGGACCAGGACCAGCGCCAGTCCGCATCGCAATCGTGATGACATCCAGCCTCACCTCCCCGTGGCCCAGACCGCGCAGCAGGATGGCGTCTCACCGACCTGCCGCAGGGTCCCGGTCGCGGTATCGTAAACCCACACATGAATTGTACCATCGATGATCACGTTGAATGCCAGGGCCGAATCGTCGGGCGCCCAGGCCGGGGTTTCGACCACGGCATCGGCAAGATCGGTCAGGGCGCGCAGGGATCCATCCCGCAGGTCGTAGAGGTGAAGGTTGCTGCGCAGCGCTCCGGGGGTGAGATCGGCCTGGGCATCGGCGGGGTTGGCCCGCACGACGAAGGCGATCCGGTCCCCCTCGGGCGACCAGGCCGGGGCGTAGCCGTGGCCGGCGTCGGCCTCGGCCAGGAAGCGCGGATCCCCGCCGCCGGCGTCCATCAACCACAGCCCGCCGACCGAGAAGGGCACCTGCGTGTCGGGGATCAGGATGTAGGCCACCTGGCTTCCATCGGGCGAGGGGCGCAAATAGGCGACGATGTCGCCCGGCTGGCTGAGCACCAGGCGGGCGTTGCCCCCGCGCGCATCGGCCCGATAGACCTCGGAACCGAAACCGATTCCCCGGGTCAGCGAGTAGAGCAGGTCGCCGTCGGGCAGTACGGCCAGGTCGTAGGTCCCGGCCGGCAGGGACAGTTCGGTCAGGCGGCCGCTCCCGGTCGCAACCCGGACGACCGTCCCGTCGCCGTAGGTGTCGGTCTGCAGGTACAGGAAGGCCCCATCCGGCGACCAGGCCAGCAGGCGGCTGTCGCGGTCCCGGACCGGATAGGAGGCCGCCCCGCTCGCCAGGTCGAGCAGCACCACGGCCGGTCCGCCGCCGCAGGCCAGCTCGACCGCCAGCTGGTGGCCTGCGGCGGCCAGGTTGTAGACCCCGCACTCGGCGGGCAAGGCCAGCGGCAGGATCTCGCGCGCGGCCACCCCGGGCGCCTGTCTGACCAGTTCGGGCGCCCCGGCCGGGTCGGCCTGCACGTAGATCAGCACCACGGGGCCGGCCGCGGTGGGCCGCGGGGCGCCGCCGCAGGCGGTCAGCAGGAACAGGCACATGCTCAAGCGGGCGATTTTCTTCATATTACGATTATATCTCCTGAAAGACGCTCTGCCATCTGGACGCCGCGGGAGCCGTCCCGGTTCCCCCAGGCGTGGGATATAATCACCTTCAACTCTCGAAATACAGGTGGAGTGATGCACATCCTTGTTACCAACGACGACGGCGTCCAGGCGCCGGGGCTGCTGGCCCTGGCGCAGGAGCTGCGCCAGATCGGCCAGGTCACCGTCTTTGCCCCCGACCGCAACTGGAGCGCCTCGGGGCATGTCAAGACGATGGAGCGCCCGCTGCGGGTCCGCCAAGTGACCCTGGCCGACGGCTCCCCCGCCCTGACCACCGACGGGGCCCCATCCGACAGCGTGGCCCTGGCCCTGCTGGGTGTCGTGAAAGAAAAGATCGACCTGGTCGTCTCGGGGATCAACCCGCATGAGAACATCGGCCACGACGTGACCTACTCCGGGACGGTCACGGCCGCCATGGAGGCGGTCATCGCCGGCGTGGCAGGGATCGCCGTCTCGCTCCATTCGCCGGAGAACTTCCACGGCCCGCTGGACTACGCCGCGGCGGCGGTGGTCGGGCGCAGGATCGCCGCCAAAGCCCTGGCGGAAGGCCTGCCGGAGGGCATCCTGCTGAACGTCAACGTGCCCTACCTGCCGCTGGAGCAGATCAAGGGCCTGGTCGTCACCCGCCAGGGACTGCGGGTCTACCGCGACGCCCTCGACGCCCGCCAGGACCCGCGCGGCCGGCCTTACTACTGGATCGGCGGCGAATTCCCGATCGGCATCCCCGAGGAGGGCACCGACTACGGCGCCATCCAATCCGGGTTCGTCTCGATCACCCCGCTGCAGCTGGACCTGACGGCGCGCCAGGCGCTGGAAACGCTCAAAACATGGGAATGGAAATAACGGACCTGCTCTCCGACCACCTCCGCCGCTATCCCAAAATGGAAGCGCGGGATATCTACAAGCTCCTGTTCCAGGCCGCCCTGGGGGCCGGGCACGCCGTGACAGACGCGGCCGCAGCCCAGGCCTGGCTGGCGCGTGAGCTGGCCGCAATGGGCCCCGGCCCCGACGACCCGCTGCTCGACCCGATCTCGCCCGACGGGCGGATGGTGCGCGTTCACCTGCGGCCCTACGTCCAGGCGGGGCAGGACCCGCAGGTCCTGCTGCAGGCCTTTCTCCAGACCGCCAACGAGTGGCGCGGCGCCACGGAAGTGCTGGGCGAGTACGGCCAGGCCGCGGCGCGGTCATCGCCCTCCCCGATGGGGGAGGCGATCCAGGCGTTTTTTGCTACAATGAAGGCGCAGGGCTTCCCCGCCGCCCACCACTCGGCGGCCTACCAGACCCTGTACCGCCCGGCATACCGGGTGGTCGCCCGGGAATTCCTCGCATGAAACCTGTCCAACGCTGCACGACCAAGGCCGAACAGGTTGCCCCCGCCGGGATCACGCCCCTCAGGCGATCCAGGCCCCCTTCGAACGCAGCGCGCTCGGTCCTGACCCGCCCCGAACCGGGCGATGCTGCTTGCGGGAAGTCTTTGAGCGCTTCCGCCGGGAAGCGCTCGTCACCAGCCAGGGCCTGACCCGGCTTTGCCTGGGAAGGATGGAAACCGATGCCTCGATTCAGCTCGCCTCCTGACGCGATCCTCTTCAACCACCAGGTCTGGGACCTGGTCCGCCAGGTGCCGCCTGGCCGGGTGACCACCTATGGCCAGATCGCCCGCCTGCTGGAGGCGCCGGAAGGCGTGGACGAGAAGGCCTACCGGGCCTTCGGTCCGCGCTGGGTCGGCGGGGCGATGGCCGGCTGCCCGGATGACGTTCCCTGGCAGCGGGTCATCAACGCCCGGGGCGAGATCAGCCTGCGCCCGGGCGCCGAGACCCAGCGCCGCCTGCTCGAAGAGGAGGGCGTGGCCTTTGACGAGCGCGGCCGGGTGAACCTGAAAGTCTACGGCTGGGCCGGGCCGGCGGAGTCAACCCCGGCCGCCCAGGATCGACTGTTCTAGAAAATCTTCCACGGGAGCCATCCATGGACCTACCTGAACCATCCGGGCTGCATGTCAACTACCATTACGTCCTTGATTTCACCGAACGGCAGTGCGCTGCAAAAACGGGATGCACGATCCTCGATTACGGATGCGGGCGCGGCGAGACGGTGCGGGTCGGCAGGGAGCGGGGCCTGAACATCTTCGGCGCCGAAGTCTTCCAGAGCGACCAAACCCGCGCCGCGGCCCAGGATTCCGGCCAGTTGGGTTCGTTCATCCGGGAGATCAAGCACGGCCGATTGGATTTCCCGGACGCCTATTTCGACTTCGTCTTCACCAACCAGGTTCTCGAACATGTGCAGGATCTCGAGCAGGTGCTGGGTGAGATCTGGCGGGTCTTGAAACCGGGCTGCGCCAGCCTGCATCTTTTCCCATCCCGGGATGTCTGGCGCGAGGGCCACTGCGGGATCCCGCTTCTGCACCGCTTTCCCAGGGATTCTCACCTGCGCTATCCTTACGCCCTGACCCTGCGTAAACTTGGGCTGGGAAAATTCAAACACGTCGACCCCGAAGGCTGGACCCGGAAAGTCCTGGATTTCCTGGACAACTACTGCACGTATCGCAGTCGCCGGACCATCTTCTCGACGTTCAAGAGATATTTCACCATTGCACTGATCGAAGACGATTACCTGCGGGCGCGCTTGAGCGAGACGCGTTTTCACGCCCTGGCGCCCATGGTTCAATGGCCGATCCTGAAACCGATCTCCAGGGAGGCCTTCCGCAAACTGGGCGGCCTGGTGATCCTGGCGACCAAACAGGAGAAACCGGCTGAGAACTTGTAGAGGAGGTAGAGGATGTACACGGCTTCTGAAAAACGCTATGCGAGCATGCCCTACCGCCGTGTCGGGCGCAGCGGGCTGAAACTGCCGCCGATCTCGTTCGGCTGGTGGTACAACTTCGGTGGGCTGGACCCGTTCGAGAACGGGCGTGCCATGGCCCGCTACGCCTTCGACCACGGCATCACCCACTTCGACCTGGCCAACAACTACGGACCCCCGCCCGGCTCGGCCGAGGAGACGCTCGGCAAGCTCCTGCGATTGGACTTCGGCCCCTACCGGGACGAACTGATCCTCTCGACCAAGGCCGGCTGGGGCATGTGGGACGGACCCTACGGCGACTTCGGCTCGCGCAAGTACCTGGTCGCCAGCCTGGACCAGTCGCTCAAGCGCATGGGCCTGGACTACGTCGACATCTTCTACCACCACCGCCCCGACCCGGAGACACCGCTCGAGGAGACCATGGGCGCGCTGGACTACATCGTCCGCAGCGGGCGGGCGCTCTACGTCGGGATCTCGTCCTATTCTCCCGAGGAGACCCGCCGGGCGGCGCAGATCCTGCATTCCCTGGGCACGCCGCTGCTCATCCACCAGCCGTCCTACAACCTGTTCAACCGCTGGGTCGAGGACGGCCTGCTGGATGTGCTCGAAGCGGAGGGCGCCGGATGCATCGTCTTCTCGCCGCTGGCCCAGGGCCTGCTGACCGACCGCTACCTGACCGGCATCCCCGAGGGTGCCCGGGCCACCAAGACCGACCACGTCTGGCTGACCACGGACGACGTGGCCGCCAGCCTCAGCAAGGTCCGCCTGCTGAACGAGATGGCCTGGAAACGCGACCAGAAGCTGGCCCAGATGGCGATCGCCTGGGTGCTGCGCAAACCGCAGGTCACCTCGGCCCTGATCGGAGCCAGCAGCGTGGAACAACTCGAGACCAACCTGAAGGCGCTGGAGAACCTGAAATTCTCGAACGCTGAACTGCAGGAGATCGAGAAGATCCTGCTGAATTGAACAGCCACGGACCCGATCGCCAAGCGAGACCGGGTCCGTGGTTTTTTATCGAATCGGATTATCCTTGGTGCGGTCGCCGTTGGCCATTGCCTGCACGGCGGCAGGCGCCGGGTCTTGACCGTGCCTCCCGAGCCACTGTCCGAGAAAGCCGTGCAGCCGGTGGGATCCGTTTTCCCGTCGCCCGTCCCGGAAGCGCCGGGGGAGCCCCACCGGGAGTTCCAGCTGGCCGGGGTCTCGCTCCAGGACTGCTCCAGGCGGCAGATGTGCTCAAAGTTCTGCCGATTGGATCAGTCGGGGCGGAGAGAATAGTTTCAGACGAAAAGCGGGGGGTTTTTGATCGGGGTATCCATCTTCTGTTCTTTCTGCGGTCAGGCGAATCATGCGTGCATATCCTGCCGCAATTATCGTACAGAAGACTGGTCCAGGGCAAGCGGCATGGTGTTCTTTCTCTCCTTCCCGCTGGAAGGTTGTTGGCCAAAAGAGACCATGCCGTTCGATTTCAGCCCCCCCGCCCTTCGCAGTGAACACTGCGCTATAATATTCAAGTACGTACCAAATCAGAGGAGGAAACATGGACACCACCCCACAAGCGACCGCCGGCCCGGTCCACCCCGGCGAGCGCATCCAGACCATCGACATGCTGCGCGGCTTTGCCCTGCTGGGCATCCTGCTGGTCAACATGACCGTGTTCAACAACACGATCTACACTGCCATCCTGACCGAGATGGAATTCTCCAACTTGGCCGATCGGCTGGCCTTTGGACTCATCGCGTTCTTTGCGGAAGGCAAGTTCTATTCGCTGTTCGCGTTCCTGTTCGGCCTGGGCTTTGCGATCATCTACCAGCGGATCGAAAAGCGCGGGCTCAAGTTCGGGCCGATCTACTTGCGCCGCATGCTGACCCTGCTGATCTTCGGTCTGATCCACGCCTATCTCATCTGGGTGGGCGACATCCTGATCCTGTATTCGCTGCTCGGCTTCATCCTGCTGCTCTTCTTCCGCAAGGCCAGGCCGAAGACGCTGGTCGTCTGGGCGGTGATCTGCCTGCTGCTGCCGCTGTTGTTAAACGCCGCGATCGCCGGACTGCTCGCCCTGGCAAACACGTCCCCCGAGGGTGCAGCGGTGATCGATGCCCAGTTCGGCGAGCAGACCCGCATCTACGCCTCCCTGGCGGCCCAGGCCGACCAGGTCTATGCCTCCGGGACCTACGCCGAGATCACCGCCCAGCGCGCCGTTGACATGAACGCCATGTTCGGAGCGCTCCCCTTCATGGGCTTCAACGTCCTGGCGATGATGCTGCTCGGCGTGTGGGCCGGCAAGGTCGGCATCTTCGCCAACATCCCCGCCCACCTGCCGCGCTTCCGCAGGTGGCTGGTCTGGGGGCTGGTCATCGGCGTGCCGGGAAACCTGATCTACGTGATCGCCGGCGAATATTCCAACCGCGCCGTCCCTGACCTGATCAACCTGATCGCCGTCACCGGGCAGACCTTCGGCGCGCCGGCCCTGGCCTTCTTCTACCTCTCGGCCCTGACCCTGCTGGCCGAGCGCCCGGCCTGGAAGCAGCGCCTGGCGCCGCTGGCCGCCGCCGGGCGGATGGCGATCAGCAACTACCTGATGCAGTCCATCCTCTGCACGCTCCTGTTCTACGGCTACGGCTTCGGCCTGTACGGGATCGGGGCCGCCCTGGGGATCCTGGTCACGATCGCGATTCTAACCATCGAAATGCTGTGGAGCCCGTGGTGGCTGGCGCGCTTCCGCTTCGGGCCGGTCGAATGGCTGTGGCGCACCGTCACCTACTGGAAGCGCCAGCCGATGCGACAATAAGGATCGGCGGCGATCGCTTCCGACGGGCCTGCTTTCCAGCGCAGCAGGCCCGTCCCGCTTTTAACCGGGCCGGAGGGCTCCTGTTCGCCCATTGACTGAATAAGTATTCAGTGATAAAATCTCGTTCACTGAACCATTATTCAGTCATAAACAGGAGCAGACATGTCCCCACGCAGCAAGAAGTTGAGCGCAGAGATGCGCGCCCAGAGCCGGGCCGCCCTGGTCGACGCGGCCCGCAAGCTGTTCGCCCGCCAGGGATATTTCAACTGCCCCATCGCGGAGGTGGCCGCCGAGGCGGGTATGAGCCCGGGCAACGTGTACTGGCACTTCGCCAGCAAGGAGGACCTGCTCAAGGCGGTTCTGGCGGATGGCTTCGACAGCCTCGGCCAGGTCCTGGCCGGGGCGGCAGCCGGTCCGGGTTCGGCCGTCGAAAAAGTGAACCTGCTGGTCGAAGGGGTCATGCAGTACGCCCGCCAGCGGGGAGATTTCAACAAGATCATGCTTTCCCTGTTGGGCCACGGCGGCGATGCGCTCTTCCTCCAGCTGGGCTTTGCTATGCCCCAGATCGGCCTGGGCTACACCCGCTCCGTGGCGGCCATCGTGGCCCAGGGGCAGACCGAAGGCAGCATTCCCGCCGGTTCGGACGCCATCATCCCGACGATGTTCTTTTTCGGCCTGTTCAACGGCCTCAACCTGACCTACGACCGGCAATGGCTGGACCTGCCCCCGGGGGACATCCATGCCGCCGTCCGCAGGCTGCTCGGATTCGTCCCCTGAGCCAGGCGGGCGCCGCCTGTTCAGCGGCAGTGTCCTGGGAACCACCCGGGACAGTCACCTTCTCACACAAGGAAAGGAAAGAAAAACATGTCCAACATCTCATCCGGCCTGCTGGCCGCCGTCCCCCTGGCAGTCGTCTTCACGATCCACGCCCTGGTGCGCAACAAGGCCCTGGTGGCCTTCTTCCGGGGAACCGGCCCGGAGGCCTCCACTGCCCCGTCGCTGACGATCTTCCTCATCATCCTGGCCTGCCTGGTCGCAGTCGCCTTCCTGTTCGGCCTGGTCGCCGGCCTGATCCATGGGCGCATGGGGCTGCCGAGCTTCCGCGCCCTGGCCTTCGGGGCGGCTCTCGCATTTACCCTGCTGGCAGTGATCACCAGGACCCCCTTGCTGGGGGACAAGATCTTCTGGAATCTGGCCGTCGGCGGGCTGCTGGGTTGGCTGGTTCCGGTCTTCGCCGCCTGAAGGCTCCCGGCAATGAACCGGGCGGACCGCCGGTCCGCCCTATTTTTTCGTCCAGTCCACCACCAGCATGTCCAGGGCCAGGTCGAGCGTGACCTGGCTCGTCTTGACCCCCTCGTCGATCTCCAGCAGCCTGTGATAGACCTCCTCCAGCGCCGGCAGGCTGAAGCGTCCGGCCTGGGTGGCGATCTTCCCGGCGACGAACTCGTGCAGCCCGAGCTCTTTCTGGATCTGGCTCGCCCCGCCGCGCTCGTCGAGCACTTCGCGCGCCTGCAGCAGCAGGCGGAACTGGCGGATGACCATGCCCCACAGCGAGAAGGGGTCCTCGTCCTGCAGCAGCTGGTGGAGCACGTGCTGGGCCTTGGGGCCGTCGCCGGTTCCCAGGGCATCCACCAGGGTGAAGACGGAACCCTGGGCGCTGACGATGCTGACCGCCTCGACGTCGGCCTCGCTGATCGGGCGCTGGAAATCGACGTAGGTCAGCAGCTTGGTGATCTCCTGGGCGGCGACCCGGGTGTCCTCGCCGATCATCTCGGCCAGGCGGGCGGCCGCCGCCGGTGCGATCTGGCCCTTCTGCTTTTTCGTCTCGTGGATGATCCAGCCGGGCATCTCGCGCAGGCGCGGCATGGCGCACAGGTGCAGCTCGGCCCGGGGACCGGCCTTGGCCATCCACTTCACCAGCCAGTGGTCGGCGCGCAGGGTCTCGGCCTCGACCAGCGCCAGGACGGTCGTCGGCGGGACGCCCTCCAGCAGCTCGGTCAGGCGGCTGCGCTCCACGGCCGAGGGATGGGTCAGGATCACCAGCCGCAGCGGGGAAAGAAAGGGGATCGCCTTGACGGCCGTGTTCAACGCCTCGAAGGACAGGCTGCGGCCGTCCAGGCGCGACAGGTTCATGTCCGCCGTGGAAGGGTCGAGCCCGGCCTGCAGCTTGTGCAGGTGCTCGCGGACGGCGTACTCGTCGGTGCCGTGGAGGAGGAGGATCGAGGCAGGCATTGCAGAACAGGGATCGATGCGATGTGTCCGCGGATTAATTTTGCGTTGTGACCCGGTGCAGGGACAGGCGCCCAAAGGGGACCGGGGAGACGTCGACCACGACCAGTCCCTGCGGGTCGCCGGAGGTGGTGATGCGCTTCTGCACCACGGGACCCAGGGGCTGGGTGACGATGAAGGCCAGCGTGACCAGGGACACGACCAGCGGCAGGCGCTCGAGGCGGTCGCGGCGCGTCTTCGTCCCCGACATGCCCAGCCAGGCCAGCAGGCCGGCAGCCAGGCCCGCAACGGCATAATTCGTCCCGCAGTGGGGATGGACGGCCAGGTGGCGCTCGCCGTTGTTCAATCGCGCCAGGGCCACGATGACAGCCTCGCGCAGGTCCTCGCTCGGGATATCGCCCACGAGAAAGAAACCACCCGGGAAGGAGATCCCGGCCATCCGGCGGTAGGGGAAGCGCTGCGCCAATACGGTCAGGGTGGCGTGCTCCAGGCCGTGGTTGCGGCGGATGCGCGAAAGGACGGGGAGGGTAAGGAGGCTGTTCATTGGCGAAATTATACCCGCGATTATGAAAAGGCCTGCCTTGCAGCCGGCATGCGCAAGACAGGCAAGGGTCTCCGCCGCCCGGGCGGCCGAACGCTAGGCCACCTTGCGCCCCCTGGGCAGGTCCTTCTGCACCAGGGCCGCCTCCAGGGCCTGGGATACGGAGCGCGCTTCGACGATCACCAGGTCGGCCGTCCAGGGCTCGCCCTTGCGCAGCCGCTTGGGGACGATGGCGGTCTTGAAGCCCAGCTTGGCCGCCTCGCGCAGCCGGACCGGCATCTGCCCGGGCATGCGCAGCTCGCCGGCCAGCCCGACCTCGCCGATCAGGACCGTGTCGGCCTTGAGCGAGACGTCGCGCATCGACGAGGTCACCGCCGCGGCGATCGCCAGGTCGGCAGCCGGCTCGTCGACCTTCAGCCCGCCGACCACGTTGACGAAGATGTCGGCCTCGGCCAGCTTGAGCCCCACCCGGCGGGTCAGCACGGCCGCCAGCATCAGCAGGCGGTTGTAGTCGACCCCGTTGGGCGTGCGGCGGGCGTTGCCGAACTGGGCCGGGGAGGTCAGCCCCTGGACCTCGACCAGCAGCGGGCGGGTGCCCTCCATCGTCACGGCGATGGCCGATCCGGGAGCGTTGATCATCCGTTCGGCCAGGAAGGCTTCCGAGGGATTGCTCACCTCGACCATGCCGCGTTCGGCCATCTCAAAGACCCCCACTTCGGCCGTGGCCCCGAAGCGGTTCTTGACCGAGCGCAGCAGCCGGTAGGCCTGGTAGCGGTCCCCCTCCAGGTACAGGACCGTGTCGACGATGTGTTCCAGGACCCGCGGCCCGGCGATGGTGCCTTCCTTGGTGACGTGCCCGATGACGAAGACCGCCGGCCCGGAGGCCTTGGCCAGCTCGCGCAGCCGGTTGGCGCACTCGCGCACCTGCGAGACCGATCCGGCCGCCGAATCCAGTTCGGGCAGATAGACGGTCTGGATCGAGTCGACGATCAGCAGGTCGGGGGCCACCGTGCGGACGTGCTCGAAGATGGCGTCCAGCCCGGTCTCGGTGACCAGGTACAAACCGTCGGGGGACAAGCTCCTGTCGGCCAGGATGCGGTTGGCGCGCATCTTGATCTGGCGCTCAGACTCCTCGCCCGAGACGTACAGGACCTTGAACTTGTCCGCCATCGCCAGGGCCATCTGCAGCATCAGGGTCGACTTGCCGATCCCCGGGTCGCCGCCGACCAGGACGATCGAGCCCGGGACGAGGCCTCCGCCCAGGACGCGCGCAAACTCGCCGATCGGTACGCCGATGCGCTCCTCGGAATCACTCGAGACCTGGGCCAGGGTGCGCGGGACCGAGCGTCCGCCCAGGCCGCGGCCCTTGCTCGAGGCCGGGCTGTCGCTGACGACCTCCTCGACCATCGAGTTGAACGAACCGCACTGCGGGCACTTGCCCATGAAGCCGGCCGCGACGCGCCCGCACTGCTGGCAGACGTAACGGGTGTAAGATTTCGATTTGACCATCTTTTTCTCCTGTCGTTATCGTGGTGCTGCACGAGCATGTCTCTCGGCGGGAGGATCCTCCTGGGTCAATTCATGCAACCCGATTCCATTGTACCAAATCCGGTTTGTTCCCAGGCCAGGAATAGGGAACCCGGGGGCAAAAATCCACCGATCGGCGACACTGATCCAGGCAGGGCAGCCCCGCACGTACAGGGTCCTGCGGAAATATCCCAACCGAAATCGTTGCTACCACCTGCTTTACGGCACCTACGGTTCTGCTCTTCCTGCAAGAAGCAGCAAGCATGGTCAGGCTGCCCCTCTTTGAGCCGGTGCCGAGTTCAGAATTTTTGTGGTGGTGCGGCCGCCGATTTCCAGTGCTATACTATTGATGGACTCTGCGTGACACCGGTCGGAAACACCGCTATCAGCAGAAAAGGAGGAGAACATGTCTGACTACGAGTGCGGCCGCAGCGAAGACCCCATCCCGCTCAGCGCGTTCTATCAGATGGCCCTGGAAAATGACGAACTGGCCTGTCTCTACCTGGGGTTCGCCGCCATCCTGCTGCGCTACCGCGACCACGTCCTGGCCTTCGACCTGAGCCAGGAGAGCCTGTTCGCCGAGGAGATCACGGCGCTCGAGAAGCTCGACCTGTCCTTCCACAGCCACACCCACTTCGACCACTGGGACCTCGAGTCGTGCACCCGGATCCAGGCCGGCACCGGGGCGGCGCTCGTCGTCGAGCCCCAGGTGGCCGAGGCGATGCAGGCAGCCGGCGTCACGGAAGGTCTGCACACAGCCCGGGCCGGCACCCCCCTGATGATCGCCGGCTGCGAGATCACCCCCGTGACCGGGATCCACCCCCGGCCGATCACGATCTTCCATGTCCGGATGGACGGACTGCGCCTGTTCCACGGCGCCGACTCGGGGCCTGTCCCGCTGGGCGCCCTGCGGGTCGAGGTGGCCTTCCTGCCGGTCGGAGACCCATCCCCGTCCTGTTCGCCCAGGAATGCTCTGCAGATGGCCTGCGACCTGCAGCCCCATGCGGTCGTGGCCATGCATGCCGCGCCGAAGCAGCTGCAGGAATTCCGCAGGCTGATGAAGGCCGAACTGCCCGATACGATCGTCCTGCTGCCCAGGCCCGGCGAACTGCTGCGGGTGGCGCTGTCGGTCTGAGCCACAGGAGAGCCACGGCCCCAGGAACTCCGCCCCCCTCAGCCCGGGGAGCGTGATCCCGCACGGCCCGCCTGTGCCATCATCGGCGGGCCATCCCCTTGAAAGAGAGACCAACCCGGTATGCTCAACACCGCCGCACTGCACAAATACTTCCAGGACCTGGAAGCCAGGGACGAATTCTCCGGCGTGGCCCTGGTCACCCGGGGGGAAGAACAGCTCTTCAGCGGGGCGTATGGCTATGCCAGCCGTGCCTGGGGGATCCGCAACACGCTCGAGACCCGCTTCGACACCGCCTCGGTCACCAAGTTGTTCACCGCCGTCGCCACATTGCAGCTGGTCGACCGGGGCGACCTGGCCCTCGGCACCCGGGTGATCGACTTCCTGGGGCTCAAGGATACGGCCATCTCCGGCGCGGTGACCGTCGAACACCTGCTGACCCACACCTCCGGCATCGGTGACGATGCCGAGGAGGAGGACGGCGAGATCTACGAGAACCTGTGGAAGACCCGGCCCAATTACATGGTCACAGAGACGGCCGACTTCCTGCCCCAGTTCATCCACAAGCCGCCCAATTTCCCGCCCGGGCAGGGCTGCCGTTACTGCAACTGCGCCTTCATCCTGCTCGGCCTGTGCATCGAGAAGATCAGCGGGCTGAGCTACCGCGACTACGTCCGGCGGAACGTCTTCGCGCCGGCCGGGATGGCCGAATCGGACTTCCTGCGCCTGGACCGGGTCCATGAACGGACCGCCGAGGGCAGCGACCCGCTCCGCGACGAGGCTGGGACCCTCATCGGCTGGAAGCGCAACATCTACTCCTACCCACCGGTCGGCTCGCCCGACAGCGGGGCCTACGTCACCGCTTCTGACCTGGACCGCTTCCTGCGGGCCGCGCGGCGCGGCAGCCTGCTCTCCCCCGAATTGACCGCGGCCTTCTTTGCTCCCCGGGTCCATTACCGCGACCGGGAGAACTGGGAGCAGAAATACGGCTTCGTGCTGTGGTTCTATGTCAAACCGGACGGGACGCTGGTCTGCTGCCAGAAGGAGGGGATCAACGCCGGGGTCAGCGCGGTCATCCGCTACTTCCCGGCCGAGGACATCAACGTGGTCGTGCTTTCCAACATGGAAGCCGGGGCCTGGGATCCGGTCTGGAAGGTCCACGCGATGATCGCCGGCGGCTAGATTCCGCCAACCGTTCGAGATCCCGCACCCATCCTTTTTCCGAGCAGGCGGATCGTGGATCTCGGCCAGCGACAGGTCGTCACAGCCGTGGAGGACGAAGGCGATCGTACGGCTTTCCCTGGCGCTCAAGCGCCGGGCCGGCAGGTTGATCTGGAAGCGGTGCTCTTCGGCGATGGCGCGGATGCGTTGCCTGGTCTCCTCGCCGATCAACGGGCTGTCCTTCAGGGTGCCCGAGACCGTCGCCCTGGCGACACCAGTGATAGCCTGAACGGTCTGCAGGTTCCTTCGGCGTCCTTTTGGGTGCACGCGGTTGGATGACCATCGATCCCCGCAGGCCAGTCAAGAGCACTTGCCCGCCAGCGGGCCTCCCGCGCAGGAACCGGGCTGGACGCAGGACCCGGATCATCGGACCGGCCCAGAAAGGCTGGCGGGCCTTGAGCTCCTGGGACTCCCGTGCGTGAGGCCGGTCGCTGTGCTATACTTACCGGGTACGTATTCCCTGGGCCAGGACACGCTTATGCTCACCCTCCCTCTTGCCGGCCAGTGGCAGTTCCGCCAGCTCGGCGAAAAAGACTGGCTCCCCGCCAGCGTTCCCGGCGGCGTCCACACCGACCTGCTCGCTCTCGGGCGCATCCCCGACCCGTTCGTGGCCGACAACGAGCTGCAGGTCCAGTGGGTCGCCGAGACGGACTGGCAGTACCGCACCACGTTCACGGCGCCCGCGACCCTGCTCGCCGCCGACCGGCAGTTCCTGGTCTGCGACGGGCTGGACACGCTGGCCGAGGTCACGCTGAATGGCCGGCTGCTCGGCATGGCCGACAACGCCTTCCGCCGCTGGACCTATCCCCTGGACGGCATCCTCACCAAGGGCAGGAATGAACTCCAGATCGTCTTCCGCGCGCCGCTCCGCTTCATCCAGGCCCGCCAGGCCGAGAAACCGCTGCGGGGCGGCGGCGACATCCCCGGCGGGCCGCACCTGCGAAAAGCCCCCTGCCAGTGGGGCTGGGACTGGGGCCCCAGGCTGCCCCCGATCGGCATCTGGAAGGATCTCCGCCTCGAAGGCTACTCCACGGCAAAGTTGGACGACGTCCACCTCCGCCAGACACACACCGGCGGCAAGGTCACCCTCCACGCGGCGGTTGCGATCGAAGCCTGGGACGCCATCGAACAGGACCTGGTTTTGAAGATCACCGCCCCCGACGGCCAGTCCCAGACCGTGGAAGCCGCCGCCAGGCAGGGCGCCGTCGTTGATCTGCGAGCGGAAATCGCGGACCCCCAGCTCTGGTACCCGAACGATTTCGGCAGCCAGCCCCTGTATGATCTGGAGGTCCGGCTCCAGGCAGGCAGTCTGCTCCTCGACCGGCGCAGCTACCGGGTCGGGCTGCGGACCATCGAACTGCGCCGTGAAGAGGACCCATGGGGCGAGTCGTTCACCTTCGTCGTCAACGGCATCCCGATCTTCGCCAAGGGCGCCGACTGGATCCCGGCCGACTCCTTCCCCACCCGCCTGACCGGCGCCCACCTGGAAGGCCTGATCCGCAGCGCCGCCCAGGCCCACATGAACATGCTGCGCGTCTGGGGCGGCGGTTTCTATGAGGACGAGCGCTTCTACGACCTGTGCGACCGCTACGGGATCCTGGTCTGGCAGGACTTCGTCTTCGCCTGCGGCACCTATCCCGAGGAGGCCGCGTTCGCCGAGAACGTGCGCGTCGAGGCGGTCGAAAACGTCCGCCGACTGCGCCACCGGGCCAGCCTGGCGCTGTGGTGCGGCAACAACGAGATGGAACAGGGCTGGGCGGACTGGCACTGGAACGACCCGTCCGACCCGTCCGTCCAGCGCCTGAAGGCCGGCTACGACCGCATGTTCCACCAGCTCCTGCCCGCCGTCGTGGCCGCCGAGGACCCCGACCGCTCCTACTGGCCCTCTTCGGCCTCCTCGGGCATCCCCTTCAGCGAGCCCAACGGCCAGCTGCGCGGCGACGTCCACTACTGGGATGTCTGGCACGGGCGCAAGCCCTTCACCGCCTACCGCGAGCAGTTCCCGCGCTTCATGAGCGAGTTCGGCTTCCAGGCCCTACCGCCCTACGAAACGATCCAGACCTACGCCGCTCCCCCGGACCAGAACATGACCTCCTACATCATGGAGCACCACCAGCGCTCCGGCTCGGGCAACGGCCTGATGATCGCCCAGATGACCGACACCTTCCGCATGCCCAGGGACTTCCAGGCGCTGGTCTACCTGAGCATGGTCCTGCAGGCCGAGGGCATCCGTTACGGGGTCGAGCACTGGCGCAGGAACCGGGCACGGGTCAGCGGGACGCTGATCTGGCAGTTGAACGACTGCTGGCCGGTGGCCTCCTGGTCCAGCCTGGATTACTACGGGCGCTGGAAGGCGCTCCACTACGCCGCCCGGCGCTTCTACGCCCCGCTGCTGCTCTCGGTCGAGGACGACGGGGCCCGCATGGGGATCTTCGTCACCAACGACACGACCGAAGCCTGGAGCGGGGAGGTGCGCTGGTCGCTGGAAACACTCGCCGGCGAACAGCGCGACTCTGGCCGCGAGACCCTGTCCGCCGCCGCCCTGGCCACGACCCCGGTCCGGACCCTGGATTTCGGCGAGCGTCTCAGCCAGGCCGACCGCCGCCGGGTCGTGCTGGTCTGCGAACTGTGGCAGGCAGACGAACGCCTGGCGGGCTGCGTCGCGACCTTCGCCCCCAGCAAGCACCTCGAACTGGCCGATCCGCAGATCGCGGCCGAACTCCGCCGCGACGGCGAACGGTTGCTCATCGACCTCCACTCCGCCACCCTGGCGCGCTTCGTCGAATTGAAACTGGAGCAGGCGGACGTCCTGTTCAGCGACAACTACTTCGACCTGCCCCCCGGCCGGAGGGTGCGGATCTCCGCCGCCCTGCCCGCCGGGTGGGACTTCGAGCAGGCCCGCCAGGCGCTGCGGGTCCGCTCGCTTGTCGATAGTTTTCATGAGGGCGGCAGATCCGGCCGGCCGGAAGATGGGTGAGAGCCGGCCCGGCCGGGCTGGCCCTGGCGCCCGACCGCCGGGCCCCGGGGCACGAAGCGGATCGATCCATCCTGACCCGGGCTCAGTCCCCCCGCAATCTTGATGCGCGTGAGCCCATTCGAGTGTTCTTTCAAACCAGGCGCCAACCAGCCTGGGTACGAGGAGCCAGCATGTCCGAAAATCGACCCGCCTCCCTGACCTGCCCGACCTGCGGTGCAGCGCTGGACTACGATGGCCGAAGCAGCCTCCTCCGCTGCAGATACTGCCGCAATGTCTGCATCGTGCCGGGCGCGGTCCCGGATCCGGCTGCCGCGCCCGGGCTGGTGCTGGACGAGATCCGCATCCTGGCGGCAGGCGGCAAGACCCTCGAGGCGGTCAAGCGCTACCGCGAGATCCATGCAGTCGGTTTGAAGGAAGCCCTGCAGGCCGTGGAGGCCCTGCAGGCCGGGCGGCTGGCCGAACCCTCCGAGCTGGCCCGGGCGCCGCTGGCCGTCGAAGACAGCCGCGAGGTGGTGGAGGAGATCCAGGAACTCCTGCGCACCGGGAACAAGATGGAGGCCATCAGGCACTACCGGGAGATCTACGATGTCAGCATGGCGCGCGCCAGCTATGCCGTCGAGCGGATCGAGGCCGGCCAGACGATCTGGCCGGAGGCAGGCTTCCCGACCCCGCCGGCCCCCTCGGCCGCGCCCACAGCCGCGCCCACGCCGGGCAAGGCCGGCAGCCGTCTGACCTGGATCCTGCCGGTTTTCTTCCTGCTGCTGGTGGGCGGCATCCTGGCCTTCGCCTTCTCCCGGCCCGGCAGCCCCTTCGTCCCCTTCCTGTTCGCCAACGGTCCGGCAGTCCTGCTTCCTCCCGGTCCGGACAGCCCGCCCGATGTGGCCGCCGTGTTCTATGATGTCAACGATGAAGTTCGATTGGTCGGTCGGATCGATGCCGCTTCGGGCCGCCTGCTGTGGCGAAGTGAGCCCCTGCCGGGAAGCGGATACGTGCAGGGGATCGCCCGAGACGAGGCGCTGGTCTTCGTCGCCAGCGAGAGAGACCTGTTGGCCCTGAGCCAGGTGGATGGCAGCCTGGCCTGGCAGGTGCGGATGCCCGACAACCTGAATTATTCGGACTCAAACCTGCTGGTCACGGACGGGCGGGTGGTCACGAGCAACGTCGACCAGACCCTGCAGGCTTACGATGCCGCCACCGGCACATTGCTCTGGAGCCGGCGCCTGACCAGATACGACCGCAGCCTGAGGCTGGTGGGCGGTGACCTGCTGGTCATCGACACCATCGGTGACGAGACCACATTCAGCCTGATCTTCATCGACCCCGTCGACGGCCGCGAGCTGCGCCAGATCACCCCCACCTGCCAGCAGGACGAGCGCTCGGTGGCAACGATCGACCCCGGTGCAGGCCTGCTCTACGACCAGGCCGAGAACGCCCTCTACCTGGTCTTCGATTCCTCCCCCGGCTGCGTCCAGCGCCTGGACCTGGCGACCGGCCAGACCACCTGGCAGGTCCTGGCCGACGACTGGTTCACCTTCTCTGCGTCCGGCTTCACCGGCCTGCTGGCCGACGACCTGCTGTATTTCAACCAGGGCGGCCAGCTGTATGCCGTGGAACGCGACAGCGGGAAAATGCATCTCCTGCTGACCGACGAGGACTATGATCTCGTGCCCCTGGCCGTCTCGGGCGACACGCTGCTGGTCCGCGCCCGGCGGACGCGCGGCAGCCAACGTTTCGAGTTGTGGGCGCTGGAGCGCGTCTCGGGCGAAAGGCTCTGGCAGATGCCCCTCGAGGGCTCCAGCCCGCTCGACCCGCCGGATGAGATGTCCGGGCTGGTGGATGATGACACCTCGGCCTGGACCTGGCATCTGGCCCCCGAAGGCCTGCAGCTGATCCACTTCGAGGCCGAGCCCAGCCAGATCGTGATCACCTCCATCGACCTGGCCGACGGCACCCTGCGGAGCGAGACGACCGTGGCCCTGCGCAGCGTATACGATGACTTTTACTCGGCGCCGGAGATCATCGGCTGGCAGGAGTCTCTGCTCTACGCCATCATTGATGGAAACATCTATGCCATCCTTGTAGACAGTGGTAAGATTGTTTTCGAGCGCTAGGATCTTGGGCGCGCGTGCCACTCCCCTCGGCAGGCTGGACAGGTCTGCTTTCCCCCTGCCCGCCGGAGGGATCAGACCCTGACGGATCGTCCCTGCGAGTACAGTCGCCTATCACCCATGGCAATTACCAGTTCACTGCACCCCACCTGTCCCGAGCAGCGTTTCCTGCTTGCCAGTGACATCGACGGCACCCTGCTGGGCGATGCATGCGGCACGGCCTTGCTGCGCGCCTTGGGCCAGGCGCACCGGAAGAGTTTCATCCTGGCCTACATGACCGGGAGATACATCTCGTCCGTGCTGACCGACATCAAGGCCGGCATACTGCTGCGCCCGGATTACATCTGCGCCAACGTCGGCACCGAGATCGTGGACCTGAACGACCTGGTCAACACCACCGGCCGCCGGTACGCCCAACGGGTTTCGAACCACTGGGACCTGGAAGAGGTCTACCGGCTGGGGGTGGGCGAGGGGGTCTGGGTACAGGACTTTCCCGAGGGCCAGCCGCCCTACCAGGCCGGTTTCCTGTGGGACGGCCGGGCGGAAAGCCTGGCCGCCTTCGAACAAAGGCTGGCCGGTCATGACCGCTGGCGCATCCTGGCCAGTTACAGCCACTACATCGACGTCTTCCCCGGCAGGCTGGGCAAGGGCGAGGCCGTCCGCTTCCTGCAGCAGGAACTCGGTCTCGACCCCGGACAGGTGGTCGTGGCCGGGGACGCAGGCAACGACCTCGAGATGTTCCAGCTGGGCTTCAAAGGCATTGTCCCGGTCAACGCCCTCGACGAACTCAAGACCGCCGCCCGCGAGCCCTGGCACTACCACAGCTCGCTGCCGGCCGGGCGCGCCGTCCTGGATGGGCTGATCCATTTCGGGTTTCTTGATGGGAACCTCCCGGCCGAATGATCCCATCCAGTCTTGACCTGCCCGCACCCGTTCCGCTAACGGCTCCGAGTTCATCGTCGCGCTGGTGCGGGCCTCCACGCTGGTGGATGTGATTGAAACCGCTTCGCTCTGCCATGATCTGCGGCACAACATGCTGCTCGAACTTGCCATCTGCAGGAAAGCAGATGCCATCATCACGGGGAACTCGAACCTGCTGATCCTGCACCCGTTCGAGAAAGTCGCCATCCTGACACCGGACATCTTTCTCAACGCGTTCCTCTCAGCACATCCCGGATCTCATCCATCAACGCCGCGATCTGGCGTTCCTTCTCGAGAAACGACTCGGTCAGCTCGGCGAGCAGCAGGTGCTCCAGGTCGGCGACCCGCATGGGGCTCTTGATGGCCAGGTTGGTCGAGCGCAGGGTCCCCCGCTCGTCATACCTGAACACGTCGGCGATGTTCACCTTTCAGGCGCGCTCGTTCTCCTGCTGGTCATTCCACTAGGCAAGCAGCGGCTCGCACTCATCGAACTGCATCGGCTTCGTATGGTGCAAGATCACGGCTTTGGGGTTGATGGATTACAATGCGAGGTTTTATGATCCT